>JAMLID010000054.1 GCA_023954355.1 Oligoflexia bacterium
ATCAACATTTGTGCATAAGTCCTTTTTTTACCCTATTTCTACGTCTTTTCTTTTGAATTTATTTAGTAGTTGAATACTCTGATTAGATATTCATGAAAAACTATTCACATTTGTGAGTAGGATAAAAAATGGATAGTTTAAAATTAAAAAAATAGGGAGTTTATCCTTGAAATAAATTTTAAATACGCTGCGTAAAAATATTAAAAAAATACTGAAGATCCCTTTCTAATAAGGAAAAAGGTTGATTATCCACAAACCCACATTACTACTACTACTACTATAAATAATGATATATAAAATAGCTTTTGAGGGACTATTATGAAAATTACCGTAAATAGCAAAAAAGACCTATTGGATAGCCTTAATAAAGTTCATAGCGTTGTAGAGAAAAGAAACACTCTTCAGATACTCAGTAATATTTTACTTTCAGCTAGTGGTTCAAATTTAGTTATTAAAGCAACAGATTTAGAAGTTAGTGTAGAAACCACTTTACCAGTAGAAGTTAAAGAAGAAGGTAAATGTACTATTTCAGCTAAAAACTTTTTAGAAATAGTAAAAGAGCTTCCTGATAAAGAAATTCATATCCATTCAAAAGATAACCACTGGGTGGGGATAGCTTGTGGAAAATCAACTTTTAATATTATGGGACTCCCACCTGAAGATTTCCCTTCACTACCTTCTTTTTCACAAAAAACAGTTTCTCGTATAAAGGTAGAGTCGTTAGTACATATGATCGATCATACCTGCTTTGCTGTTTCTCAAGATGAAACAAGATACCATATTAATGGTGTTTATTTTGAACAGGTTACTGATTCTAAATTCGTAATGGTTGCCACTGATGGAGCAAGATTGTCTTACTATGAAGATGAACCATTTGAGGGTAATGACTTTAATTTACCTAAAGGAATTATTATTCCAAGAAAAGGGATTCAAGAGATTCGTAAAATTATTGAGGGTGGAGCACCTACTGTAGCTTTTTTAATTGAAGGGAATCATTTATTAGTAAAAACGCCAATGGCCTTTTTATCAGTAAGACTAATAGAGGGTAAATTTCCTGACTACAAACCAGTTATTCCAAAAAATAATTCTAGATCTATTCTTTTAGATAAAGAAAATTTAATAGCTTCTGTAGCAAGGGTATCTTTATTAGCGAATGAAAAATCTAAAGGCATTAGACTGTCTTTAACAGACGATAAATTAGAAATTTCTTCTAGTAATCCTGAATTAGGAGAAGCAAAAGAACTTATAGAAACTGATTATAAGGGAGACCCACTTACTATAGGATTTAATGCGCGTTATTTACAAGAGTCTCTACTAGTAATGAAGTCAGAAACTGTTTTATTAGAGTTGAATGATAAAATGAGTCCTGGTTTATTGAGAAATCCAGATTCTAAGCAATATTTGAGCGTATTAATGCCAATGCGGCTTTAATGGGTTTTCAAAACTTACAGCTTAAAAACTTTAGGTCTTATTCTTTAAGAGAATTTCAATTAGATAAAGGGATAACTGTATTCACAGGGTCAAACGGCACTGGAAAAACTACTGTTTTAGAAGCAATCTCTTTATTAAGTTCTGGAAAATCTTTTCGACTAGGTAAAAACATAGACTTTATAAAGACAGACGAGTCCACAGCCCTTATTAAGGCTGCTGAAAATGGCCAGTACAACGATGAAATTAGTATTTCCATACAATCTAGTGGAAAAAGGATTTCTATTAATAATAAGGCAATTAAAAGCGCTAAATCACTATTAATGAAGAACCCAACCGTGATTTTCACGCCATCGGATCATTATATTATCGAAGGTGATAGTTCTTATAGAAAACAGTGGCTAAATAGAGCAATTTCAAATTTGGATTATGAGTATTTAGATTTATGTACTGATTTTCAAAAAATTTTAACGCAAAGAAATAAAATTCTAAAAGATTCCACAAAGTATTCATGGTCTATCCACAAAATAAATGACTTAATGCACCCATGGAATCAACAATTAGCTCCTTTAATTTTAAACATAGTAAAAAAAAGAGATAATTACTTAAATCTCATCTCTGAATTCATAAAAAATGAGTACGAAAATATTTCTCAAACAAAAGATTATTTTTCTTTGAGTTATTTACCCTTTGGAAAAGAAGATTTTCCTATAAAGTTAAATGAATTATCAGAAGAAAAGGTGCATCAGTTTTTAAATAACTCATTGCAACAAGATATATATTCAGGAAGTACCAATTTTGGCCCTCATAAAGACGAAATTCTATTGATTTTAAATGGAAAAAAAGTGAAATTTTATGGCTCTCAAGGAGAAAAAAGAACTTGTGTATTAAGCCTAAGACTAGGTGAATTAAATTTATTCAAAAAGCAAAGTCAAATCTTACCGATTTTACTTTTTGATGATGTTTCTTCTGAACTAGATAGTAAAAGAAGAAAGTCTTTAGTGGATTTATTAAGAACAGAAAATACACAAGTTTTTATAACGGCAACAGAACTTCCGTCTACGTTAATGAGGGAATTAGACAGTAGCTTTGTTCATATAGAGTTAGAAAAATAGATAGGAATCAAAAATGACCTCAACACAAACTGGTGAAACGATGTCGAACACGAATTATACAGCGGATAAAATTAAAATATTAGAAGGATTAGAAGCGGTTCGCAAACGTCCGGGGATGTATATAGGTGATACAACCAGTAGAGGTTTACATCATCTTGTTTGGGAAATTGTTGATAACTCAGTGGATGAGGCATTAGCTGGTTTTTGTAATGAAGTTACGATTAAACTTCATCCAGATGATTCCATAACTGTTTCTGATAATGGAAGAGGTGTTCCTACAGGAATGCACCCTTCAGGAATCTCAGGAGTTGAGGTTGTTTATACTAAACTTCATGCTGGGGGAAAATTTAACGAAGAAGGTGGAGCTTATAAAGTATCAGGCGGACTCCACGGTGTAGGTGCCTCTGTAGTAAATGCCTTATCAATTGCATTAAAAGTTGAAGTTCGCCAAAACGAAAAAGTTTTCGAACAAACTTTCGAGAGAGGTAAATCTACATCACCATTAAATACGATTGGAAAAACAGAAAGTACTGGTACTACTGTTACATTTAAACCAGATCCAGAAATTTTTGAAACACTTGAATATAATCACGATACAATAGCGAATCGTGTTCGAGAATTAGCCTTCTTAATGAAAGGGCTAAAATTTAACTTTATAGATGAAAAAAATGGAAAATCAGAAACATTTTTCTACGAAGGTGGAATTAAAAGTTATGTTGAATATTTAAATCGCACTAAAAATAAAATTCATGACGAAATTATTTTTATTGAAGGAGAAAAAGACGATATCCAAGTGGAAATCGCTATTCAATGGAATGATAGTTATTCTGAAACAGTTCTTTCTTACGCTAATAATATTAATACCCATGAAGGTGGTACTCATATTTCTGGTTTTAGAACTTCACTTACAAGATTAGTAAATCAATTTGGTAAAGAGAACGATTTATTTAAAGGTTTAGCTGAACAATTAACTGGGGATGATATTCGTGAAGGTTTAACTAGTGTAGTTAGTGTTAAGATTCCTCACCCTCAATTTGAAGGCCAAACAAAAACGAAATTAGGAAACTCTGAAGTAGAAGGTATTACTCAAGCGATTGTTACTGAAAAATTAAGAATATTTTTTGAGCAAAGACCAACTGTAGCAAAGAAAATTATTTTAAAAGCTATTGATGCGGCCTCAGCTAGAATTGCGGCTAGAAAAGCAAGAGATTTAACAAGAAGAAAGTCTGCTTTAGATTTAGGTGGTCTTCCAGGAAAAATGGCTGACTGCCAAGAAAAAGACCCATCACTTTGTGAACTTTACTTAGTAGAGGGAGACTCTGCGGGTGGTTCGGCTAAGCAAGGTCGAGAAAGAAAACATCAAGCGATTCTTCCCTTAAAAGGAAAAATTCTAAACGTAGAAAAAGCTCGTTTTGATAAAGTTTTAGGATTTGAAGAAATTCGAACTCTAATTACCGCTCTTGGTACATCTATTGGTAAAGAGTCATTTGATATTGCTAAATTACGATATCATAAAATTATTATCATGACGGATGCCGATGTAGACGGTGCACATATTAGAACTCTTTTATTGACGTTCTTTTTTAGGCAGATGCCAGAAATTATTGAAAGAGGTTACTTATATATTGCTCAACCACCTCTTTATAAAATCAAAAAAGGCCAAAAAGAAACGTATTTAAAAAATGATACTGAGTTACAGGGTTATTTATTAAAAACTTCTATTGATAGTGCAGTTGTTAGTTGTTTAGGTAAAGAGATCCCTTCTAGTCAGCTTTCTCAATCTTTAAAAACAGCACTCAGTTATATTCAAACAGTAAAACGATATTCTTTTAGAGCAGAGCCAGAAATAATCAACGGATTAATAGTTGAAACAGAATTTGCAGAAGACTTTTTAAAATCCGAATCAGTTCTGAAAGAAAAATTAGAGCAAATAAAACAATTTATTCTTAAACGTGGCGTTTTCGAGTGTACTTATACAATAGAAAAAGATGAAGAACATAGTGCATATAAGGCACATATGCTTACGATGACATCAAACGGTAAACGTAGCACTACCATTGATATGTCTTTTATCCATTCTCCAGAATACGCATCTCTAGTAAAACTAGCTAAAATGATGCTTTCAATAGGTGATGGTCCCTATAAAATACAGTGGTCTAAAGATATGAAAGCAAATACTTCTGAATCTGCGGAAGAGGTAAAAGAAGAAGACGTGTCTTTAGAAGACTTTCATAGTGCTGCTGATATTTTCGAACTTGCTGAAAAAATAGTAGCGTATTCGAAAAAAGGCTTATCTGTTCAAAGATATAAAGGTCTTGGAGAAATGAACCCTGAGCAATTATGGGAAACAACAATGGATCCAAAAACAAGATCTCTCTTAAAAGTTACTGTAGAAGATGCTGTAGCAGCAGATTCTATCTTCTCTGTATTGATGGGAGATGCTGTAGAGCCAAGAAGAGAATTTATTGAACAAAATGCACTTAGAGTAAAAAATCTTGATGTTTAAGAGATAGGTAAAGAAATGGAAAATAAAGAAAATATCATAGAAATAAAAATCGAAGAAGAAATGCAAACTGCATACTTAGATTATGCAATGAGCGTAATTGTAGGAAGAGCCCTTCCCGACGTTAGAGATGGTTTAAAACATGTACACAGACGCGCACTCTATACCATGCATGAGATGTCTAACTACTGGAACCGTCCTTACAAAAAATCAGCAAGAGTAGTCGGAGATGTAATGGGTAAGTACCACCCTCATGGTGATACTGCTATTTACGATACTATTGTACGATTAGCGCAAGACTTTACCATGAGATACCCTTTGGTAGATGGTCAAGGTAACTTCGGTTCTATCGATGGCGATTCACCAGCTGCGATGAGGTATACTGAAGTAAGAATGTCTAAAATTACTAACGAAATTTTAGCAGATATAGAAAAAGACACAGTAGACTTTGTACCAAATTATGATGGTTCAACAAAAGAGCCAGCAGTTCTTCCTTCGAGAATTCCTAACCTACTTATAAACGGATCATCTGGTATTGCTGTTGGTATGGCGACCAATATTCCACCACATAATTTAACAGAAGTGATTGATGGATTGGTGCAAGTTATACGTGCAAGGTTAAGTGGTCAGAGCTGCGCTATAGAAGATTTAATGAAAATTATTAAGGGCCCTGACTTTCCTACGGCAGCTTATATTTTAGGTCGTGACGGTATTCGTTCTGCATACAAAACAGGTCGTGGTATTGTTCGAATGCGAGCAAAAATCGATATTGAAGAGGGAAAACGTGATAAAGAAATGATTATTATTTCTGAAATTCCCTACCAAGTAAATAAAGCAAAGTTAGTAGAGAAAATTGCTACTTTAGTTAGAGATAAAAAAATAGAAGGTATTAGTGATATTCGTGATGAATCAGACCGTAAAGGAATGAGAGTTGTTATCGAATGTCGTAAAGGTGAAAACGTTCAAGTGATCGTGAATCGTCTTTATAAATTAACGCAACTCACAGATACATTTGGTGTGATTATGTTGGCACTTCATAATGGCCAACCCAAAGTGATGAACTTAAAAGAATACTTAGAAGCTTTCGTCGACCATAGAAGAAATATTATTATTCGACGAAGCCAATTTGATCTCAAAAAAGCAGAAGCCAGAGCCCATATTTTAGAAGGTCTTTTAAAAGCAATTGATAATATTGATGAGATTGTCGCTCTAATCAAAGCCTCTAAGAATCCTGATGAAGCACGTTCTGGTTTAATTGCAAAATTCTCTTTCTCTGAGATTCAAGCCCAAGCCATTCTTGATATGCGTTTACAAAGGCTTACGGGTCTTGAAAGAGATAAACTAGAGAATGAGTTAGGAGAATTAAAGAAATTAATTATTGCGCTAAAAGAGCTACTAGCGAGCGATAAACTTCAACTAGAAAAAATCATTGAAGAGTCTGAAGAAATTAAAACAAAATTCGGTGACAAGCGAAGAACAGAAATTATCACTGACGATGGTGATATCAATGAAGAAGATCTTATCGCTGATGAAGAAATGATCGTAACGATCACTAACCAAGGTTATATTAAGAGAGTCCCCCCAGAAACTTATAGAGCACAGAAGCGCGGCGGTATGGGAATAAAGGGAATGACTACGAATGAAGAAGACTTTGTAACGCACTTATTTACTGCAGACACAAAGAGCTTTATGTTAATTTTTAGCAATTTAGGAAAACTTTATTGGTTAAAAATTCACCAAATTCCTGAGGGTACTAGAACCTCAAGAGGTAAAACGCTTGCTAGTCTATTGGGTTTATCAAGTGTAGAAAAAGTTTGTTCTGTATTTGCCGTTAAAAACTTTGATTCTAAAGGGAATATTGTAATGGCAACAAAGCAAGGCGTGATTAAGAAAACGTCTTTAGATGCTTTCTCTAATCCTCGTGCTGGCGGTATTATCGCTTTAAAAATTAATCCAGGAGATATTTTAGTGAACGCTGCCTTTAGTTCTGGCACTGCAGATATTCTGCTTTGCTCTAAAGAAGGTATGAGTATTCGCTTCTCTGAGGATGATGTTAGACCCATGGGACGTACTGCTGCAGGGGTTAGAGGAATTCATCTAACGGGTTCTGATGAAGTTGTAGGAATGACTGTTTTAGAGAAAGAAGAAAATCGAGATATTCTTTCTGTTACAGCTGCTGGCTATGGTAAGCGAACAGAGTCTTCAGAGTACAGAGTACAGACTCGTGGTGGTAAGGGTATTATCACTATGAAAACCACCGATAAAAACGGTGGAGAAGTAATTTCTATTCATGGTGTATCAAATGCTGACGATTTAATGCTGATTAGCGATAAGGGACAAATTGTGAGAATCCATATTAGAGATATTTCTACTATGGGTAGAAACACTCAAGGTGTCCGTTTAGTTCGCTTAAAAGAAGGCGAAAAATTAGTTGCTTGTCAAAACTTAGCTGAGAAAGAAAGTGAAGAAGAACCAAGCGCACCATCTAGTGAAAGTTAATTTTTTTCTGCTAATTCTAGCTTTAGTGGGTTTTTATAGCTGCAATGCAAATAATCCAGATACAAAGTTTAGATTAGCAGAAAAATTAGCAACAGATAAAAAATATAAAGCAGCAATTAATGAATTTGAGACTCTAGTTTCGAAAGATCCAAATTCAAAAATTGGTATTCAAAGCCAATTAAGAATAGCAGAAATACAAAATATTTTTTTAGGTCAGTTTAAAGATTCTATAGACTCATATAAGAAATATTTAGAAAAAGAGAAAGACGAACAGAAAAAACGCGAAGCGCTGAAAATACTGGCTAATTTGTATTTTCAAAATAGCGATCAGTATGATGAGGCTCTCGAAAGTTTTTCTCAGTTAATTAATTACGAT
This sequence comes from Oligoflexia bacterium, assembly GCA_023954355.1. Classification (GTDB taxonomy): domain Bacteria; phylum Bdellovibrionota; class UBA1018; order CAIPTA01; family CAIPTA01; genus JAMLID01. The sequence goes on from JAMLID010000054.1 coordinate 7,922, forward strand.
TTAAACCAAAAAGAAGCAGAAGAATGGTTATTTAAAGTGGGACGATCGCTTTACTTAAAAACAAAATTTCAAGAATCTATTGAAATCCATGAACTTTTGAAAAGAAAATTTCCTAATGGGGATTATTTTTGTAAGGCAGAATTAGAGATTGCCAATAATTTAAGCACTAATGGTAAATGTAAAGACTCCTTTTCTCGCTTTGAGAATGTTTTAAAGTGTAATGACGAAAAAATAAAACCATTAGCTACTTTTGGAATTGCTAGTTGCTTAGAAGAAAATGATGAACTAGATAAGGCCTATGAAGTTTTTCAATCGATAGTAGAAACTTATCCATCTACTTCAGTGGTAGAGCTAAAGATGCAAAGAATCAAACGGCGTAAAATTCTTAGAAAGAGATAGTCTTATGATAAGTATGGATATTTGGTACAAAATGAAGAAGACCATTTTATTAGTTTTGGTTGTTTTTTTATGTGTAGGTAGTGGGTTTTTTGCTTATACGAGTTCTATAAAAGCAGCAGCTATTTACGGCCTTTCTATTTGCTGCTTTGTGTTAGGATTTTTAATTACAGAAACTCTAAGCGCGCTATTTTCAAAAGTTAAAAAAGCTAACTTCTCCTTTTATATCATGATTTTAGTCGCTAAATTTGCCTGGTGGGGGTTTATTTTTTGGCTTTCTTCGGTCTTGCCCAAAGAGTTACAGATTCCTTTTGTGGCTGGTATTGGGGCGTTTTTGCTTTCCTTATTAGTAGGAGCCTTATTTCAGCTCGGTAGGCCGAAAATTTTCGATAATATTCCCTCAGGAGATTCTTGACGCGAATTCTCTACACATGATACTCAACGGGCTAAACTAATGTCATTACGGCTAGATGCAGATCTCTTAAAAAGAGCAGGTATCGTAGGTTTTATCACTACGGAAATAATTGTTTACGTAGGAGTCACTTACTATCTTGGTTCTTTTTTAGATCAGAAAGCACAAACCGGATTGGTGTTTACTTTTGTGTTAACTATTGTTGGTCTTAGTTTAAGTATTTTTCGAATCTATCGAATGATGAAAAAAACTATAGAGCAAGATAACAAAAAGGAAGAGAAATAAGGATGGATCACGGAGCGCATTTTAGCTGGTATCACTATATTCCTGGACTTCAAAATCTAGAAGTGCATATTGCAGGCGCTGTAGTAGTAGCACTCATTTTAATGGTTTTTTCTCTATTAGCTAGAGTTTCACTAGCTGCCAGAAAAGGCTATTTGGTACCAGATAGCAAGCTTAGTTTTTTGAATTTTTCAGATATAGTAGCCGAAGGTCTATATAAACTTACTCAGATGGTTTTAGGTAAAGATGCAAAAGATTACTTACCTATTATCGGTGCTATTTTTCTTTTTATTTTTGTGAGTAATTTATCTGGATTGATTCCTGGACTTAGCCCTCCAACAGATAATGTGAATACGACTCTTGCTTGTGGTATTTTTGTTTTTCTTTATTACAACTATAAAGGCCTTCGAATCGGTGGAATCCATTATCTAAAACATTTCTTAGGGCCGGCTTGGTATATGGCTTGGTTGATTTTACCTATAGAAATTATTAGCCATGTGGTTAGACCATTTACTCTAGCTTTGCGATTAAAGGGTAATATGTCAGGTGATCATACAGTATTAGCTTCTTTTACTGACCTAGCACCTTATATCGTGCCCGTACCGATTTACTTTTTAGGTTTATTGGTTTGTTTTTTACAAGCCTTTATTTTTGTCATGCTGACCATGGTGTACATCTCTATGGCCAGAGACAGTGAACACCATTAACAATTTGTATAACCGAAGGAGAACAAAAATGAACAAAGTGAAATATGTATTAGCAGCAGCAGGAACTGCATTTTTATTACCAGCTATATCTTTTGCTGAAGAAGCAGCTCATGATGCGGCAGCAGGGAAACCATTCTACGCTTTAGCTAAAGGCTTTGCAGTAGGCGTGGCTGCTATGGCTTGTGCACTTGCTCAAGGTAAAATCGTAGGTTCTGCAGTGGAAGGTATCGGAAGAAATCCAGGCGCTTCTGGCCAAATCTTTACCCCTATGCTTCTTGGTGTTGCATTCGTAGAGACCATTTTGATTTTCACCCTTTTCCTTTCTGGCATCAACGCTTAATAAGAAAAGTTGAAAACAATAAAAAGCTCTCAGAAAGATATTCTGAGAGCTTTTATTTTTTATTGAATCTTATGAGTTATATTTATTTAAAATAAGGTTTAAGAAATTCAGCTGTATGACCTTTGCCTTTTTTTACAATTTCTTCCGGTGATCCCTGGGCAATAACTTCCCCTCCTCTGATTCCGCCATCAGGGCCCAAATCAATTAAATAATCCGTATGCTTTAGAATATCTAAATTATGCTCAATAATAATTATAGTGTTTCCTTGGTTCACTAATTTATGCAAGACACTAAGCAATTGAATAATATCTTGAAAATGAAGACCCGTTGATGGTTCATCAAGAATATATAAAGTTTTACCCGTAGGGCGTTTACTCAACTCGCGAGATAACTTCATTCTTTGAGCTTCTCCACCAGAAAGAGTTGTAGCAGATTGTCCTAAATTTACGTAACCGAGACCGACATCATCTAAGACCCGTAAAAATTTTTCTACACTAGGTATTGCCTTAAAAAACTCTAAAGCCTCGCTTACAGACATAGCAAGAACATCAGCTATATTTTTACCTTTATAACGAACAGAAAGAGTTTCCCTATTATATCGAAGACCGTTACATGCCGTACAAGGAACAAAAACATCAGGTAGAAAATGCATTTGTACTCTTATAGCACCATCGCCTTGGCAAACTTCACACCTACCACCTTTAACATTGAAAGAAAATCTACCTATTCCATAGCCACGTATTTGAGCATCCATAGTTTGCGCAAATACTTGGCGAATTTGTGTGAATACACCAGAGTATGTTGATGGATTAGATCTTGGACTACGACCAATCGGAGATTGGTCTACATTTACGATTTTGTCGAAATTCTCAATTCCCTTAAGTTTAGAAAAAGGAGCGACGGCTCCGGTAAAACGATTTAAGCTCTGTCGCATGGCCGGTACTAGAGTATCAAAAATCAAAGTACTTTTTCCTGAGCCAGACACACCAGAGACTCCTATTAGGCAACCAATTGGAAAACTCGCAGAGACATTTTTTAAATTATTACCTTGGCAACCGCTTATTTCTAATTTTGGTTTATCTTTATACGGTCGCTTTTTTTCTGGTAATGGTACTTGATCTAGCCCCCGTAAAAATCTTCCTGTTGGGCTATCTTTAATAGCAATAATACTTTTTGGTGTACCTTGAGCAATGACTTCTCCTCCCAATTTTCCTGCTCCTGGTCCCATGTCTACTACGTAATCTGCTTGCTCAATAGTATCTCTATCATGCTCTACTACAATTACAGAATTACCTTTATCTCTAAGGCCCTTTAAAGATTCTATAAGCTTAACGTTATCTTTTTGATGTAAACCAATAGATGGTTCATCCAATACATAAAGTACACCAACTAGAGAAGCTCCGATTTGTGTTGCTAGGCGAACGCGTTGGGTTTCCCCGCCAGATAAAGTGTTGGCACCGCGAGATATATCTAAATAATCTAAGCCAACATCAATTAAGAAAGAAATTCTTGAGAGTATTTCAATCAATATAAGCTCACCAAGTTCTTTTTCTTTTTTATCTAATTTTAAATTTTTAAAAAAATCATATGATTCACTTAGTGGTAGCCTTGAAGCTTCTGCAATTGATTTACCGGCTATTTTAAAAACTAAAGATTCATTTTTTAATCTATTTCCATTACATGACTCACAGGGAAACTTCGATATAAAGTCTTCAAATTCTTCTTCAGCATCTGCTCCCATGAGTTTTTTCTTTTTCTCTAAATCGCCAATAATACCTTCAAATGACCGCTTTGATTTAAAGCTTGAAGATTTTCCTTTAAACTGAAAAACAATTTCTTCTTTACCTGTTCCGTAAAACAGTAAGTCTTTAATTTTTTCTGGCAAATTTGTAAAAGGCTCGTTGAGAGAAAATTTATAATGCTTTGATAAAGCCTCAATCATTTGAAATTCGTGAGATGGTTTTTGCGGATTTTGTTTTTGAGTCCAGCTCTCTAACGCACCTTCTGCGATTGATATTGATGGATTAGAGACAATTAAATTTGGGTCAAAATTGTAACTGTAGCCTAATCCTTTACATTTAGGGCAAGCTCCTACAGGCGAATTAAAAGAAAATAATCTTGGCTCAGGCTTGGGAATACTTAGGCCAGTAGCAGAATCAAAATAGCCCGTACTAAAACTAAAAGATTTTACATCACTTTCTGTTATTACTTCTACAGTCACTACTCCATTTGTTAGTTTTAGAGAATGCTCTACTGATCTTTGAATTCTAGCACGGTCATTATTTCGAAGAATTACACGATCAATAATTACAGTTAAGCTATGTTTTTTATGTTTTTCTAAATGTATTTCTTCTACTAAATCGACAACTTTATTATTTATCCGAATTTTCGAGAAGCCATTTTTCCTTGCTAGCTCGATTTCTTTTTTATGTTCCCCTTTTCTTTCTATAACTAAAGGAGCCAATATTTGAATTCGACTGCCTTGTGGATTTTCATATATTTTATCTACGATATCTGTTGGGGTTTGTTGAGAGTCATTTGAAGTAGAGTCTACACCTATAGGTTTGGCAATTTTTGCCCATAGAAGCCTCATGTAGTCATAAATCTCTGTCATTGTACCAACAGTAGATCTCGGGTTGTGGCTAGTGGTTCTTTGCTCAATAGAAATAGACGGAGAGAGGCCTTCGATAGAATCTAGATCTGGCTTATTTAATTTTTCTAAAAATTGTCTCGCATAAGAAGATAGGCTTTCTACATATCGTCTTTGGCCTTCAGCAAAAATAGTGTCAAAGGCGAGAGAAGATTTTCCCGAACCTGATAAGCCAGTGATTACAACCAAAGACTTTTTAGGAATATCTATATTGATATTTTTTAAATTATGTTCTCGCGCGCCTCGCACGATTATGGAATTTTCTAAATTATTCGCCATATTATATTTTCAAACCAGCAGAAATAGCTTCATTTTCGATTATAGAGCGAACTTCTTTTAGTCTCTCTGGTGATTTTGCTTCAAATCTCATTACGATTACAGGTTGAGTGTTAGAAGCTCTAACTAGTCCCCAGGCATCTCCGAACTCTACTCTAACACCATCAATAAGATTGGTTTCATATTTTTTTGGTAAGCTTTCTTTTAGTTTATCAATTACTTTCCACTTTTCTTCATCGCTGCAATCTACTCGTATTTCAGGTGTATTTACTGTTTTTTCTAAGTCAGACACTAAGTCGTCTGCTGACTGCTGATTTTTAGATAAAATTTCTAAAAATCTAGCGGCAGCGTAAGTAGCGTCGTCAAAACCAAAAAAACGATCTGCGAAGAAAATATGGCCACTCATTTCACCTGCTAATTTAGCTCCGGTTTCTTTCATTTTTGCTTTAATAAGTGAGTGGCCGGTTTTCCACATTATTCCATTGCCGCCCTTTGCTTTTATGTCTTGGTAAAGGCGATAAGAACTTTTTACTTCTGAAATAATAGTGGCACCTTTGTTTTTTTCTAAAATATCTCTAGAAAAAATAACCATCAACTCATCTCCCCAGAGAATTCGTCCTGTTCCAGTTACAACTCCTATTCTATCGCCATCTCCATCGAAGGCGATTCCGCAATCGGCCTTTTGCTTTATAACTTCTTTAATTACATCTTGTAGATTATCTTCTACAGTTGGGTCTGCCGGATGATTAGGAAAATTACCATCAGGAGTACAAAATAAAGGGATAACTTCACAGTTGAGTTTAGATAGAATTTTTGGGGCACTTTCAGAGGCAGCTCCGTTACCAGCATCTACAACGATTTTTAGTTTTCTATTTACCTGAATCGATTTTAAAAAATAATCTGAATATTCTTCATAGATAGATTTTTTTTCTATTTTTAGTTCGGTTGGTATTACGGCAGACTCATAGATAGGAGTCATGATTTTTTTCAGCTCCTGAATATCTTCTCCAAATAAGGTAGATTTACCAACACAGATTTTAAATCCATTATAATTTGGTGGGTTATGTGAGCCCGTTACCATAATGGCCCCATCTAGGTTCCATTGATATATAGAAAAATATGTCATTGGCGTTGTGACTAAGTCTAGGTAAGTAACTTTGCATCCCTCTGAAGTAAGGCCTTTCATTAAGGCAGTAGAATACTTTTCTCCTGTTAAGCGGCAATCGCGGCCTACAGAAATAAGCAGAGAGTCTTTTTGGAGTCTTTTTTTTGCTAATTTTGCGTAAGCAGCGCCCAGTGAATAAGCTAATTTTTCTGACAGATCTTTATCGGCGATTCCTCTAATGTCGTATTCCCGAAAGATAGTTGCATTCATTTAACACCCCGCATATAAAACTTTGCTTTAAGACCCTTCAATATAGCTTTCTGCTGAAAATCTCTCAAGAATATCTCTAGTTTGCCATAGGGATACTTGCGTTTTTGGCCTTGGATACAGTATTGTCCGAATCAAGAATCGCAGGAGCGCGGGTAGCTCAGTTGGATAGAGCAACAGACTACGAATCTGTAGGTCGGAGGTTCGACTCCTCTCCTGCGCGCCAATTTTATTGTAAACCCGGAGAGGGGACTAATCGACTGAAGGCATTAATCTTTGGTATTAGAAGCTTCTCAGGAATAGATTTTGTTTAGACGAGCGGGAGAGATGGCCGAGCGGCTGAAGGCACACCCTTGCTAAGGGTGCATAGGGTAACACCTATCGAGGGTTCGAATCCCTCTCTCTCCGCCAAACTAAAAATGCCTCGCTTTAGCGGGGCTTTTTAGTTTTTGGTGATGTGAGAGTGTTGAGAGCATGAGTGGTTCGACAATTCGCCCAGGATGGAGCGAATTGGCTGCCCTAAGGTCGAGCGAGCAAGAGGCGAGCGTAGCAATTCCTCTCTCTCCGCCAATTAACCCCAGTATCCCGGGATACTAGTTAACTGGTATCCATGGATTCAAGTACTTGTATACGCGTCCTGGGATACCTGAATACCAGTAAATCATCACAGAACGTCACACATTATCACTCTCGTGATCTTACTAAAATCTTAGTGAGGTCTTAGTGGAAATGCACTGGATTTCCTGATCGAGGCATCACAGGCTATCACAAAAACAGAAGCCAGAGATTTTTGTCTCTGGCTTCAGGTTAATCACAAGAGATTTTGGATCTAAGATTAATTTTCTTTTACTAATCTGCATACCATTGAAAATAAAAAACCATCGCCGAAGTTTGATGACTCCGAATCTGTTTGCCATTTATGTGCCTCCACCAATGCATAGTCACCTAGTTTTTCGAAAGAAATACTAGACACCGAAGTTAGACCATCTTCCAAGGTAATGGAGGCATTCATAACCTGATCATCTAAATTAATTCCCGTTAACGAAAAAATAACTTTTGAATTAATTTTAGAGACGAAATTAAGATAAATTGTTCCTCTTTCAGAAAATTTCCCGGAAATCACCTGGTTACTTCTTTGTTCTTTTCCATTCGTAACAATATACTCAATCGTTTTACATTCGGACTTAAAGTTATTGGGTAAGGCTGCGAATGAATTTACAGGTAGTAAAAAAGCTAAAAACAATAATTCCATCATAAAGGGTCTCCAAAAAAATCAAACTAAGTCACCTATGCCTAATATGAATCCCTGCGAAATGCTAATTTTTAGTCATGAATCCAATGAAATTAACTTCTCGTCAACGCTCTAATGCACAGGATTTTAGAAAAGAAGATTCGAAGATTTTCAAACTTTTCTAACTCCCGTCTTACCACCTTCACAACCACCCGAATTCCCACAACTCACGCCGTATCCGCCAAACTATGGTTTGTGGCATTATTAGCGAATCTAATCATGTTATGAATATAACTTAATCGGTCTTTTCGTAATCAGTAGAAGTAAACTATAATCTTCTTTATGTCTGAGCTACAAACAAGCCGCATAGTTTTGAGAAGATTTCAGCTGACTGATTTAAATAATATGATCTGCTTAGAGTCTGATGCTGATGTTGTCAAATATACTCCTTATCGCATACCGCAAAGTAAAGATAAAACTGAGGAGAGGCTTCAAGCACTAGTTAAGAAAGAAAAGTCATCTCTAGGAGTTTGGGCTGCTGAGCTAAAGGGCACAAAAGAGTTTATCGGTTGGTTTATGCTGATAGAGACAGAATTTAAAAATCCTGAAATTGGCTTTATGTTGGTTAAGAAACATTGGAGAAAAGGTTTTGCCACTGAAATTGTTCGAGCACTGGTCGATTATGGAACTAAAACTCTTAAATATGAAAAAGTTATGGCTGTATCTGACGAAAATAATACCGCCTCTATTAGTGTTCTTAAGAAAATAGGATTTCAAGAGGTGGGCTCTAAAATTAAATTTGATAAGATTTTAAATAAAGATATGAAGGCTCTTATTTTTGAGTTCAGGTCGAAACTTAAATAATTTAGAAAAGACATATATTGGCCGATATATGTTTATGGTGTTTTTCATTCTCCTTTTATTACCTCCTATAAGAAAGCAAGCAAAAAAGCACGAGTGTATCCCTGCCTGCAAAGGGAAA
>JAMLID010000055.1 GCA_023954355.1 Oligoflexia bacterium
TTCTAGCTCGGTTATAGAAAATCTTTCTCCGTCGATTTTAAAAAATTGTCCCACTCGACCTTGATGAAAAAGAAAACCGTCCTTATCTTCGTAAATCAAATCACCTGTGTGTAACCACTTTTGTCCCTCTTCTAGAGTAACTAGTAAATTCTCTTCGCGCTCTGGCTCTACATACGAATCAAAAAGTGCTTCACCGCTAACTTTTAAAGCCAAGCCCTCTTCTGATTTTTCCCAAGCACTTTTTACACCTTCTACTAGCTTTCCTATAGAGCAATATCCATTCTTATAGCGATTCTCTTTTGTTGCCATCGATGAAATCATGGGAAACTCTGTTAACCCATAAAAATTAAAAATCTCTAAGTCGGGGTTTTGCGCTTCTAAAGTTTTTACGAATTGTTCTCCTAATCCCTCTCCAGCAAAAAGTGCCTTCTTCCAAAAGGACGAATTAGTTTTTAATACATTTGATTTCTTTACATGCGAGGGAGTCGAAAGAGTAAAACTAATTTTTTCTTCTTTAAAAAATTCTGCCAAAAATCCATGCGCCCCTAAAGGCGCTACACAAAGAGTAGCTCCGCTTAAGAGAGAATAAAAAAAGTTATAGATTTGCATATCCGAAGGGGGATCAATAAATTGCCCAATTCGATCGCTCTCATTTAAGCCATATGTTGTCATAGCATATTGAACAAAAAATAAAATTGCTTCTTCTCTTACGAGAACACCCTTGGGATCTCCTGTGCTACCTGAAGTAAACGATAAAAAAATTGGTAAGGAATCTTCGATCGAAAGAGAAAAAGAAGATTTCTTACCAACGTCTTTTTCTTCTATAAAAGAAACTGCTCTTTGCTCGTAAATCTTTTTCACATTTTCTTGCGACGAAGCAATATACGAACATTTCGGCTGTAACTTACCTAAACAGGTTTCAAGGGCTTGAAAATTCGCTGGCAATGGCACAACAATATTTTGTGAAAAAATACCGCCCAAGATAGCCGCAAAACTTTCAAAAGAAGCATTATAGAAAATAGGGATTTTTCCTTTTTTGCTTTCTTTAGAAAAATATTCCGCATAGGCATAAGATCTCTCTTGCAACTCTTTAAATGTATGCGTCTGTCTTTTACCATCACGAAACGAAACCATAGCCTCTTTAGAAGAAAATTTTTCTAGATTATTTTGAATTTCTCGTACAAGTCTCATAAGAAATTTTTTTGAATAGATGCAAAACACTCATCAAGATTCTTCGTCTTTAATAAGAGTGATCCCTTTTCTACAGTCAAAGACAGCTGTAAGTCATCACGAAGAAAGCAAAAAAAATCGACAGATAAAATAGAATCAGTCACCACTTTTTCAAAACCTAAATCAGTTTCTTGCGAAAACTCAGAAAATCGCTTTTGAAATTTTTTTTGAAAATCTTCTTTACTAAGATTTTTCATTTTTTCTCCCAATAAGTTTTCTATACTGTAAAATAGGAAACAACATTTGCCGAATATAAATCACAAAAACATTTTCTTCTGGCAAGTAATCCTCTGCAGGAAATCCCCTATGACGTTGAATTCCATGAATTTCTCGAACTTTTTCTTTTAAATCTTTAGGCAATACGAGTGTACCAAAAACGCGATCTATCAAAGAAAAAACCTGGGCATAGTTGCAGCTATAACGATCTTTAATCGCCCAATGATGAATCTTATGCACATCTGGAGACACAAAAACATGCTCTAAAATCCCATATGAAAAAGACGTATTGATATGAGTAAAAAAAGAATAATACAAATGCACAAGGCCAGCGATCCCCGCAGGAGGTAATGTGCGATATAAAATAGCTGTCGGTACAAATACAATAAGCCGTCCAATCAATGTTTCTAAAGGATGCACCCTCGTACCTGAAACAATACTTAAATGTTGCGGACTATGATGAATCATATGAAAAGGCCATAAAAATCTACTATGGCGAAGCCGGTGTAATGCGTAGTGAAAAAGATCAAAAAGAAAAAGTGCACCGATAAACTGTAAAACTAAAGTGAAAATACTTGTATTTCCGAAATCAATTCTGGGATTCACGGGAGCAATTAAGAAATACAGAATCACAATTGCACTAAATTCAGTCAATTTATAGGAACCGAACCATAAAAGATCTAAGCGAAATTTTCTGAACTCATCTTGCTTTTTCGTTCGTACGATAAAATAGATATCTATAGTTAAAAACCCCAAGGTCGCTGCTATTAAAGGGAAGTTTAAAAAAAATCGATCCACAAAATGTAATTTAGCTGCTGTAAGAATCCAATCTAACGAAATACCAATCACCCCCTTAAAAAATTATATTCTTCACAAATAAATAGTATGAACTCGCACCAGTCACCGCAATAAAGATATTCGTTAATACAACTTTTACAAACTCATTAGTCTTATGATTCGGGTTGACTAAAAAATCCACCAATTTTGAGCTAAAATAGCTCCCAAAAAATACTCCTAAAAGAATCGTAATATTTAAGAACGAACTCAAACGGTCCTGAAATTCTATAGAGCCTGTATCTTGTTGCATCTTTATTAAAAGCATCCGACAAAGAAGAAGAAAAAGATATACGGCAAAAACTCCCAAAAGCTTAGCTATAAAACTTTTAAATCCTTTGCTCACAGCCCAAAGAGTTACCGGCTGAAAAATATAGCGAATAAAACTTCGTCGATTATAAATTAAATACTTACCCCAAAAATCTAAATAATCTTTTGCCCAAAAAGGGTAACGAAAATCATAAATGACTCTTATGCCGTGAAAGCTACCCACATTCGCGCTCATACTAGAAAATATAGCGAAAGTAAAAAAGCGAAATACAAAAATCCACCAGCCAAAAAACAAAAGTGTGAATAAATTGTGCTGAGAAATTGTCCATGACCAGAGGGTAGAAATCCCAGTCCTAGCGAATATCTCTATTAACAATAAAGTAACTAGGTAGTAAATCCAAGGTCTAAAAATTTCCAGAATAGAAAATTTGAGCTCTTGCGACTCATCCCCGCTTAGACATTTTGGAGTTAAAAATGTAAATGGTTCTGGATGAAGCAAAAAAACGGGACTCGTTAAAAACAAAAGGTTTTGGCAAAAAGTCGAAGGTGCCAGTAAAACAGATACAGCTCGAATTTGACTAACAAATAAAAATACAAGAAAGGGACTTATCGCAATCTGAATATCAGAATAAGCAAAAGCGAAAATGCTTATAACATAAATCAGCAACCGTATTATGCTCGACTTAAAAAGTCTAGCCAGTAGAAGGATAAAAAATAGGAGGCAAAAATAAACGGCTACCTCTTTCAACGAAAAGGTAAAAAGAAAAAATAGAATTCCAGAAAAAATAGACCCAAGCTTTAGTGCAAGAATCCCTCTCTTTTTTAGAATGGGGTAAAGAACAATGCCCAAAGCTTGTGCTAAAAGAAGATTTCGTAAAATAACAATAACCGAATTTATATCTACAGAAAGCCAATCAAAAAAAAGATGGTGCGTACTAAGTAGAAGAGAAAAAATTCCAATATTCAGTAAACAAGCCAATGCATACAAAGCAAATGAATAGGGGTGAGTGAGAGATCGAGTAAATAGGTTCGACACAGATCTATCATAAGCATGAAAAGCAAAAGTCCCAAGGCTTTTAGCTACGCGTCGAAGCTTAAGCGTTGGTTTGAATGATTGTGAATCGTAGAGAATGCTGATAAATTTCCCCCATGAAGACCACACTTACCCTTTTCGTATTTTTAATCTCTTTTTCTACTCAAGCTGCCGTATTTGATGCCGCTGATACACTACCAAAACATTCAGGAGCCATTGGTGTTTTTGGTGAACTGCTTTTAAGCGACCCAACCTCTGAGGGTGTTGAGTTTCGTTCCCGCTATGGACTCTCTGAAGAGTGGGATCTTGGTGCTCTCATCGGCTTTGGTAGTAAGAGCAAAAGATTTCGTTTTGGTGGTGAAGGCGTTTATAACATTATTCCTGATTGGGAAAATCAAATTGGTCTAAGCGCTATGGCCTCGGCAGTTATCTTGAAGCGCCCAGGTAGTACTGGCTTACAACTGAGAATTGCCCCTCTTGCACATAAAAAATTCGTCGCCTGGAATGATCTTCCCGTATTAGTTTATGCTTCTTTTCCACTTTACCTTGAAGGTCGCTCAGGAACTTATACAACAGGTACGCAATTTGTAATTGGATCTCTTTTAGATTTAGCCTCTAACTCTAGAACCTATATGGGCACAGAAGTAGGTATTAAAATCGCAAAATCAGAAAGCTATATTTTAGCTGGTGTAGGTTATCGCTTTGGAACATTACGCTTTTATCGAAAAGAGAAAAAAGGCCACGGTAACAGCGGCAACCAAAACGCAAACGAAGAAGACGAATATCGCGATGAAGACTTCCAATAGTCCATTAGCTTTAAATCAACTATCCAAAGATTTTTGTAAAAATCTGAAGGTTATCTTCTCAGATATAGACGATACGATTTCTCTTGAGGGAAAAATTCCCCTAGAAGCCTATGAATCACTTTGGTCTCTAAAAAAAGCGGGCATTCGTATGATTCCAATCACGGGTAGGCCTGCTGGATGGGTTGATCATATCGCAAGAATGTGGCCCGTAGATGCTGTTATAGGAGAAAATGGAGCTTTTTATTTTTATCTCAATCATAAACTAGGACGCGATGGAAAATTAGAACAAGTCTTTATTCAAACAAAAAATGAGAGAGAGAAGAATTTTGAAAAGCTCTACGCAATCTTTCAAAACTTACGAAAAAAATATCCCGACCTGCAACTAGCAAGCGACCAAAATTATCGAAAAATCGATATCGCTATAGATTTTTGTGAAGATGTTTCTCCTGCTCTACCTAACGAAACAATTCATGAAATTGTTCATGCCTTTACTGCAGAGGGGGCACAAGCGAAAATTAGTTCTATTCATGTGAACGCGTGGTTTGGCTCTCACGATAAATTTACTTGTTGTAAAAAACTTTTAACTGAGCTTTATCAAGAAGACTTTGATAAAAATAAAAACAATTATCTCTATTTTGGTGATTCACCCAATGATGAGCCACTTTTTAGAGAATTTCCTCAAACCATAGGTGTAAAGAATGTAGAAAATTTTCTACCACTTATGAAATATCATCCTACATTTATCACTACAAAGCTTGGTGGATTAGGTTTTGCCGAAGCAGTAGATTATATTTTAAAAAATAGATCTTAGGACGTGTTTTCAATTTATAAACTACTGCGAAACTCTTAAAAAACGTGTTTACCGATACGATCCCAGCGTATTTGTCCGCTTTTTTCGTCATATGAAAAGAAAATAAAATTCATTTGTGCCACGATTAAACTGCTATCTACAAAACCCCAAACCCTACCATCACTTGAACGATCACGATTATCTCCCACCATGAAAAATGAGTTCTCTGGCACATTAATTGGACCAAAATCATTATTCACCATCGGCTGGGCTCGCTGTACAGTATATTCTTTACCCTCTAAATTTTCGGTAAACTGAACAAATGACCATGGTCCATTATTTTCAGAAGGTGTTGATGTTCTAACTTGAGGAACCAATACATCATTTAAATAGAGTTCACCCTTTTTGAATTGTACTTTATCACCTGGTAGGCCAATTAACCTTTTCACAAAAAAGATTGTTTGATCTTTAGGGTATTTAAAAACAACAATGTCTCCACGCTTAGGTCGTTTGCCCCAATAAGCCCAGCCATCTGCCACAAGCCTATCGCCAATTAATAAATTAGGTACCATAGATTCAGAGGGGATTTGAAAACTCTTAAGCCTTGTTGGCATTAAAAAACCATAGCCATCAGGAATTCCATAAAGAACTACTGCGTAGATTACATACACCCACCAACGCTGAAATCTCTTTAACTCGAGTACGGGCAACTTTTTTGCCTGATAAAAAGAATGTAGGGCAAAAGCAAAATCAAACAAAATGCCTGCGCTTAGTGCCAACAACAGATTTGTTAAATTACCTAAAAAATATAAGGTCGTAAAAATCGTTAAAATCGCACCAATAATAAAGGCAATGAGTACAGGAAGAAGCTTTCCATTGTATAAATGGCCAAGACCCGGACACAAAAGACTAAAGATAAAAGAGATCCAAGGCTTTCTAACTTTTTTCATTCTCTATCCTTTGCACTTTATCCATAAAATCTTGAAAATCTTTCGGTAGTGGAGCTTGGATTTTCAATGCCTCTTTCGTTCTAGGGTGCACAAATTCTAACTGATGCGCATGTAACGCATGCCTTGGCATACTTAGTCCGGGACCCACTTCTACACTAAGCCCTTCATGCGTTGCCTTAAGAAAAAAATCTGCGCTCGTGCCGTAGAGTTTATCCCCTACAATCGGAAATCCAAAATGAAAAAGATGCACACGAATTTGATGTTGACGACCCGTTTTAGGCATACAACGAAGTAGGGTAAAATTACCTATTCTAGATACAACCTCGAATGCCGTTCTTGCTTCTAAAACCTCTGACTTTGGAAGATAAAGGGGTTCACCATTTTTGCCCATTTCTACGACATTCATTTTTAATTTTATCTCTGCATGTATGTCTTTTCCCATTGGGGCATCTATTTCAAATCGATCTTGCGTAATAATACCTTTTACTAAAGCCAAATATTCTTTTTGTGGCTGTCGTATTTCAAACTGACGCACTAAGTGAGCCGCCGCTTCAGAATGCTTACCCATCACTAAAACACCACTCGTTTCTCTATCAATACGATGAACTACATAAAAATCTTTTACTAAATCGTCTATTCCACGACGAGTAATTTTTAGCTGTGTCAGTAAAGTATGAAAAAAGAATCTTCCCGTTGGGTGCACCGGTAAATTCCCGGGCTTATTGACTACGATAATATCTTCATCTTCAAATAAAACTTCAAAATTGAAATCTACAATTGGTTCTTTCTTTTTCAAGCTCAGAACCTGAACCTTGTCTTGTACTTTCAATATTTGCCCAGGCTTTACCTGACGGTCGTTAAGCTTTACGCCTCCACTTTTAATACTTTTTTGCAATGATTCTCTAGAAAGCTTGCGATATTTATCTTTCAAAAACAAATCTAGGCGCAACCCACCCTCTCCTGGCTCTACCGTCCAAGAGACAAGATAGGTATCTGGGGATGCATATTCTTGTTTCGCCATAGTGCTATGGGTCTACTACGAGGCAATTCTGGGGTCAAAAAAAGCTTTGTTTTTTCTACACTAAAAAAAATCTTTTATAACTATCTGATATAATTAACTATTTTCGCTTTATTTCTTTAAAGATACAGCCGATAAGACAATACCCCTATGAAGAGATCGTCCCTAAATAGAAATTTTATTTTATCTACCCTAAGCCTGGGAGTTTTTTTGCTTTCTTTTCAAGCCCGTGGGGGAAGAGACGATCGACCGCTTTGCCAATTTGATCAAGCAACGAATCCTAAAAAAGAAGAGCGAACAAAAGCCATGCAAGATCGCTTTACTAAGCTTGATAAAACCATTGCAGAGTTTGCCGATGACCATAAGGCAAAAAAACTAGATAACGAAATCATAAAATTGCAATCCGAAATCAAAGATACAGTTCGCAAAGTTTGTGAGGCGGGATGGAAAATTTCTGATGAATTCTCAGATTATAGCAATAAAATTTCTGAATTCTTAAAACAAGGTTCTCAAAAAAGCGAGTGGGATCCTAGCATGTGTAATAGCTATAATGACCTTTCACAAATTGAAGCTACGGCGAACAAGGCTTCTGCTGAATATTTGAATGTAGCGAATACCGAATTTAATGCTATCAAAGCAAAGTACCAAGCAGCGGGAAAAGTTACTCTTCCTCGGCTAGACCAGTACGAACTAGCCAATAAGGCTGACGCTGAAGGCATCAAAAAACTAGATGAAGAATTTCAAATGTTTTGGGGGGCCGGCCCAAGAAAGAAATCAACTGGCTCAACTACAAAGAGCGCTCACGAATATTTCTATGAACAAAAATTTATAGAAAATGAAAAAAATATTAATACGGTTGCATTCTTTCATAACCAGTTAAAACAAATTCAAAAAGAAAAAGAAGCAGCTAAAGCTAGAATCACCGTGCTAAGTGGTCACATCAACGATCTTAAAAAACAAAAAGAGAAATGTGTAAGTATGGCTGCCCCTGAAACATTAGATACAGGCGTTTCAGCTGACGAAACGGTAAAAGAAACAACTGTTGATGACTCAACAACTGTTAAGCAAAACTGTGTGTATACAGACGGGACAACTTGTAATGAAAAAGATCTTGTTGAGCCTGGGTCATTAGCTGATGCCTCTAGAGATGACGATTCACATGTACAAGAAACACATAGCGACGGAACTAAAATCGATCCAGATGCTGCAGATAGAAGCCCTGCCGATACCAGCCTACAAGATGAAACTTATAAAGGTGATCCGCCTCCAATTGAAGATGGAACAAATACCTCTTTTCTAGCCAAAAATAAAAACTGGCTGCTACTTGGTGGTGGCGCAGCTGTGGCGGGTGTAGGTGGTTATTACCTTTATAAACATTATAAAAAAGATAAGAGCAGTGGAAACCTACTTATTGATAACTATTATAATCCTGAATACCCGGGTAAAACCGCTACCTCTACTTCTACCTCTACAAGTACAGACACTGTTGTAGTAGGTACTCCTTCGGCTATTAAGGTTGCTGCTCACCCACTCTCTGTAACGGCTGGGCAAAAATCACCTACGATCGTTATCGAAATTCATGACTCAAACGGAAACAAAGTAGATATTTCTGGAAAAGTAGTGAGCATTAGCTGCTCAGGAAGCAATTGTTCACTTGGTGGTATTACAAGCGTTGAGTCGAATCATGGAGTGGCACAGTTTGATGATGTTATTTTTACTAGTGATGTAGGAGAAGTTAGTCTATCTGCTCAGTCTGAATATGGCAGCGATACCTCACCACAAAAAATCAATGTGACTGATGGCTCGAATCGAGAGTAGATTCATAAAGATCTAATAGCGTTTTTGTACTAAGTAAAAGAAAGCTTCTCTTGCTGATGCTTCGCTATAACCGTATTTATCTTTCATATTTCCAAGCATTTTAACCGCTACGCCTTCAATTTCTTGCTGCTCGATAGTCTTGATCTTACTATCTGATTGAGACGTATGGCTTTCTCTTTGCTCAAAAAGGGTAATTACGTCATATATTTTCTTCAATAGCTGCGAATGCTCATCAATATAATAATCTCTAATTTTTTCTAAAAGATCAGGAAATACTTTTCTATAATCCATGCCATCTTTACTTAATCCAGGGTTCTCTAAGGCATATACACCCAATTGAGTGAGTACGTTTTTACGAAAAGCTTCTTTGTCTTCGCCTACACCCACAACTTTTTCAAATTCATCCATTAAAAATTTATCTGGATTTTCATGTGCTCCCGTTTTTGGATTATGGATTTTTTCTTTTTTCAAGAAGGCATTTAAATGTGCTACATATTTTTTCAAAAATCCTTCGTACTGAATTTCGTCGTGCAATCCCAAGCAAGAGCGGACTTCAGCGTCTACTTGATCTAAATACTCTTCTCTAATTGTATGAATGAATCCTTTACAATCATGATAGCCATCAATTACTTCAAGCCTAAGGTATTCATACTCTGTAGTACGCTTAATAAAATCTTCTAACTCTAAAAACAATCCCAGAGGCGAAAGCATGCCTTTTTCGCTTCTTGCTATAGCATTAAAAAGAATGATCTTCATCTCTCTTGGAGATGGCCCAACGCGACCCTCATAGTATGGGACAGATTCATATTCAGCTTTGATTTCGTTCACTAAAGATTTTAGTGTCTTTTTCTCATCAGAACTCAATCGAGAAGGGATTGCCCCCCCTCCATAGAGTTTTAACTTTTCCATCGGCGTTAACGAATTTACTAAATAAGCATGACTGCTACTATAGTTTGATGCCGTAGGTTTCTTTAATCTACAAAGCACAGCCCACATTGCAGCTGCTTGAAATACATGCGGAGCCACATGACGATCACCTACCAAACGCTTAATTTGTCCTTGGTAGATCTCTTGCTCTTTTCGATAATCTAAAAGGTAAGATGCTCTCACCAATTCTATACGTGCTTGAAAACTCGGAAAATCTGGATACTCCTTAAAAGCATCTAACTGCGCCTCATTACAAGTACCCATCATTACAGAATCGATAAATGCTGTTGTGCCAGCAATGCTAACGGTTCCAGTTTCTGTAGTTGTTAATAAATATTTAAACGCATCTATTGGCCGCTTCAATAAATCGTTATATTCGATAATTCCACGGTTACCATCTACAAGATCGCCACCTAAGTCGAATAGACTTAAAAAATGTAAAGAAGAAGGAAGCATAGTAACCGATTTATCCATGGTTAATTGCTGAGCCATGGCATCTACATGCATTTGTGGCTCTATGGTTACGGCTCCATCTCGATATCTTTTTGAAATGTAAAATCTCTCTACCTGAATATGTCGTAAAACTTTTTTGTAATCCCCTTTATACGAGCGCAAAAGTGCTTCGAAAATCTTTTTAGACTTTTGTGAAAGATCTCCCTTACGAATATATTCAGACAAAGTCATTTGCTGACTTAAATCTAAAGAATCTAAATAATCTGACCTCTCTTTTAATGGAATTAAAAATAAAGGGTGATCTCTTAGCTCGCAAGAAATTCTAGCTGCTATATCTACATCAGGAAGCTTTGCAAAACTTTCAATGCTTTCATCTTGCTTACCATCTTTTGAAGCAAAGCCTAAGCCTGGTTTACCAAAGCGATCTGCAGGGAAAACCCAGTGAAAGCGATATACTGCACCTTCTTTAGCATTAGAGTACTCTTCTAACCCTCTCATAATACAGGCTATAAAAGATGTTTTCGCACTTCCATTCGGGCCATGTAGTAAAACTAATTTATTATTTAGTCCTTCTTGAACAAATCTTTTTAAAATTTGGTAGACCTGCTCTTGAACTGCCTCATGGCCTACTAGTCTATATCTTTCATCGATAAACTTTTGATCAAAAAGGTGAAAGCGCCCATTACTTTTGCCAAAGTAATCAAACATATCTAGCATATACTGCGAAGATGATCTTGTTTGTGTCTTTGAATGTTGACGAACAAAATCTAAATATTCATCAAAAGACAAAATGCGATTTTGCTGTTCATAGTCTGACTTAATAGAATCATGAATCTTAGAAATAGAGTTCATTCTTCTATTGTAGCAAGAGGCTCTTAAGAGAGCCAATCACTATGATGTTTCTCATAACGTGTAGAGAACTATATTAATCTCTTACGTGAATCCGCTCTTTTCTCTTCACTGGCAGATCTAACTTAGGATGTTTTCTCAAGTATTCAGCCGCTACATCACGTACAGCATAATCTGAAAACTTTTTAGAACTTGCGGGAATTTTAGTGAACACAAGGTCTAAATTATCACCACCCGATACCAGGTAATCGTTAGTAGCAAACCAGAATTGTTCTATATCTTTTACGGGCTGGCCATTGTTCCAACGAACATCTATATTGCTTGATCGCTCCCACGGCTCTTTTTTACCGTCTTTATTGATGTCTCGATCGATTCTATTGTTTTTACTATAGGCCACTGTTGCTCCCCAAATCATAGGTATCGACTGAGATCCACTAAGTCCTACTTCTAGAATATCTTTTAAGTCTCTTCCGTTAATTCTCACCGTCACAGCATAATTATCAAAGGGAGAAACTTCATAAATATCTCCGTAAGTAATATCTCCTTGAAATAGCTTTCTTCTAAAGCCCCCGCCATTTAAATAAACAATTTTTGCTTGCGGAAACTTCCAATGAAAAGCATCTAAAAAAAGATCTCCCATTTGGCTTTCGCCAGAAGAATAATAATCAAAATCTACTTTAGCGATGCCTAGCTTTTCTTTTTTAATTTCATCAGCCTCAGCAAAATAGGGAGCAAGTATTTCTCTAACGCTTAAATCTGGAGTAATTACGATTCCCTCATATTGAGCCGCTCTAAGAGGAAAAAGATCACTCACCGAATATTTTTTGCTAGCTAAATCTTTTTTCGCTTGTTGCTGATCGCAGCTATCTGAGTTTTTAAACCAAGTGCCACAGATCCAATGCATTTCATGTATTTTTGTAAACTCTGGGTTAATTTTTTTAGTTTTCTTATCTACATATAAGTCGATACGACCAAAATTTAATCCACGTGCCTTTGATTGAATTACTGGAACTCCATTCACAAACTCATGAACCTCTGCATGGGCGTGTCCAGAAACTACAGCATCAATTGATCCGGGAGGCAATTTATGAAGCAAGTCATGTAAAGGGCCTCCAACTTTTTCTCCCCCTTCGTGAGTAGTAATAAAAATAAAATCTACTCCACGTGACTTTAAATTCTTAATCTCTTGCACTGTTGGTTCGTAAAAATCTCTAAATTCTAGCTCTTCTACGTTTTGAGGTAAGGTTTTTGCTGGAGTAGTTGTAGTTGTTAAACCGATAATACCTACCTTATAAGCTCCTGCATTTACCACTACACTTGGATATAAGTTTTTCTCTCTCCAAAGAGTTTTTTGCTTCTTCCAAAAAATATTCGCTTGAACGAATGGAAAATTCGCCTGCGCCATACGGTCTTTAAAAGCACCCAAACGATCTTTATCGCCCTTTTTTCTTGGGCCGTAGTCGAACTCATGATTACCTACAGAAGCAGCTCTATATGGTAATAAATTATAATAATCGATAACAGGCTTACCCAAGAAACGGTTTGATTCTAATGTTCCTTGAAATAAGTCACCGCCATCTAATAGCACAAGTCGGTCGCCGAACTTTTTCTCTAAGGCTCGAATATAACCCGCAAACCACTCGGCACCACCAACGATTACCTTATTCTGCTCAACATCTGTTACTACTGGTCTTAAAAAACCATGAAAGTCATTGGTGCCAACAACTACAATATGGTCGTATTGATTTAAATTGGGGCCAGTAGAGATTGAGCTGCAGCCTATCAAGGCAAAAAACAATAGAAAAAACACGCTACGCATTGGGGATGTCCTTTTCTTCTTACTTTAAAGAGGTTAAATATACGCTATGAAGATTTATACTCGCACTGGTGACAAAGGGCAAACCTCTCTCTTTGGTGGAGAGCGAGTGAGCAAAAACCATAGCCGCGTTACGGCCTATGGAGAGCTAGATGAACTCAATAGCGCACTTGGTTATTTTAGTTTTTTGTTAGAAAAACAACAAAAAAAATTCGCTGAAGAAATTAATTGGGTGAGTCAAATTCAAAGACAACTCTTTAGTATTGGTTCATGGTTAGCGAGTCGTGAAGCATCGGCAAATATTATTGCGGGAAAACCCGCATTTGCTGGTAGCCGAAATGCGAAGACAGATGTTGGCTCTCAAGCAGTTACAGAAATAGAAACTAAAATCGATGAGTGGGAAAAAAATTTACCTCCCTTAAAAAACTTTATTCTACCAGGAGGTTCAGAGGCTGGCGCTTTCTGCCATTTTAGTCGTTCTATTTGCAGAAGAGCTGAAAGAAGCCTGATACAGGCAAGAGAAAATGGAGAAGAGATTCCAGAACTTTCGATTATCTATATAAACCGCCTAGCCGATGCACTCTTTGTTTTAGCAAGATATGTAAATTGGTGCGAACAGGTAGAAGAAATTCCTTGGAGTTAGTAGACGTGAATTTAGATATCCCTCGAAAAACAAATGTAAAAACCATAGAGGTTCGAGATGTCATTCATGGATCAATCGAGCTTTATCCATGGGAGCTTGCTATTATCGATTCATTTGCCTTTCAACGATTGCGCAATATCAAACAGCTAGGCTTTTCAGAATTTGCCTACCCTTGCGCCGTTCACAATCGCTATGTACATAGTATTGGAGCAGCTCACTTAGCAGGGGTTTCCTTTCGCGCAATATTTAAAGAGTACTTTTTCTCTAACCAAGAAACCTATCATAATTTTTACTACCTCACACGTGCAGCGGCTCTCTTACATGATATTGGGCACGGCCCTTTCTCACATGCCGTTGAATATGCCATGCCCAAAGTTTCAACTTTGCAATTGCCCAAAAGTGCTTTTCCAAACTTAGAAGATAGAAAGGCTTCTCACGAAGATTATACGCTGAAAATTATTCTAGATTCTTCTTTGACGAAAATTTTAGAAAAAGAGTACGGAAAATTCGGTATTACTCCTACTCATATCGCCAGCGCTATGAATTTAGATATTCCTAATAATGACTCATTCTTTAAAGACCGTGGTGTAGATTTTAGAAAAGTGCTTCATCAGATTATCTCAAGCGAAATGGATGCTGATCGTATGGACTATCTGCAAAGAGATTCTTATTACTCTGGAGTAAGCTACGGAAAGTTTGATGCCAACTGGATTCTTTCGAATCTTGGTGTGCATATAGAAAATAAAACGGCCTATATGAGCTTAAATGAACGGGCCATTTATACTTTCGAAGATTTTCTTCTCTCGCGCTACCATATGTTTTTGATGGTTTATCTACACCACAAAAGTGTTTGCTATGAAGAAATGATGAAGGCCTATATGCGCTCAGAAGGAGTAGTTTTTAAAGTGCCTTCTGATGTAGAAGAATATTTAGAGTGCGATGATAATTACTTTTACGAGTGCCTTAAGGCAGATCAAGATGTAAGCCCTTGGGCTGAAAGAATATTAAAGCGTAAAAACTTTAAAGTCGCACTAGAACTGCACGAATCGAGCTCTCATCCAGAAAATCGACCTGAGGTAAAAGAACTTATCGAGAGGCTAAAGTCAAAAAATATAGAATTTTTAATTGGCGATAGTGGGCCCGGATTATCCAAATATGCCCGACCAAATTTAGGTGCAGCCTCTCCAGTGAATGAGAATACTATTTTTGTAAAACGATTAGACCGATCTACAAAGTCTTTTACCCATCAGCCACTCGAAGAAGTAACCGATCTATTTAGAAAATACGCTGAAAAAAAATACATCTATAGGATATACACACCAGAAAATGCAAAATTCTAATTCGAATCAAGAGCTAATCGATAATATTGCAGGGTTTTTACTTAGTCAGTGGCCCAATCGCTCTAATGAAAAACAAAACCTATTGGAATCGAAAAATTTATTTGATGACAACTGGCTAGATTCTGTCACTCAAGTTCGATTAGTTTTGTTCTTAGACCAACTGACAAATAAAAAAATACCTGCACTTAAATTTAGCAGAAATACCTTTCAAACAATTCACAGCATTGCTGCCATCTACACAAAAAATGAATAGAGATTTTCTTTATCCAGAATCATATCGCATAGAAGAACTACAAAGCCTCTGGAATAAAGCTGTAAAAGAGAATCGCACTCTGGCACTTATCCCGAAAGAAAAACCTGAAATTCAAAAAGCCTATAGACACTCTCTAAACACAGCGAATCTTAAAGATACGAATCTGGTCGTTTTCTCTTCTGGTAGTACGGGAGAACCTAAAGCTATTGTTCACTCCTTAGATAGCATTCGTTCGAACCAGAAAAATATTGAAAATAATTTAACAGAAATCCAAACAGTATGCTGTCTATTACCTCCTTGGTCGATGGCAGGCTTTCAATTTCATTTAGCTTTTTTAGAGAGTAAATTTGTCATTATCCCCTTTCAAGAAAATATAATTAGCAATATTGCACTTTGTGAAAAATATAATCGACCTGATACCTTGCTTGTTTTGAACCCATTTATTCTTTCGGCTTTATCGAACTTATTATCTACTGAATGGAGAGGATCAATACTCTCACTTACTGCTCCTATACTACCCAAAGAAGAAAAAAAGTACCTAGAGCAATACCAAAATAGATTCATCCTTGGCTATGGTCTCTCAGAAGCGGCAGGACCCGTTTTATTTAACGGAAAATCGATTGGACATCATTTGTCTTTAAGTTCTGTGGGCGAATTGATTATTGAAAGCGCAAGCCTTTGCCAAGAAATTCATACCGCTGGTGAAATCTTTTATCCCAAGGGAAAGCTATTTACCGGCGACCTATTTTCTCTTTCTGACAAGAAGTATCTTTTTCAGTCTCGAGAAAAAGACCTGATCGATCTAGAAGGCAAAAAAATACCTCCGACAATAATCGAATCTATCTTGTTTGAATCTGGGTATATTAGTGACGGCATTGCCTATAAAAATGATTCAAATAATATTCAGTTTGATTACGTAGCTAAAGAAAAAGTAAAACAAGAAGATCTAGTGCTATATGCGCTGAAAAATCTATCTACTGAATATCAGCCAAAGCTCTACAAAGAAGTAGAACAAATCGAACGACTGGCAAATGGAAAACTAAACCGAAAGAAGTTTAGAAACTGATCGTCTTTACTCTTTTGCTAGGCTGGTATTTTCTTGATTTCACTTTTTTGATAGCGCCTTCA
>JAMLID010000056.1 GCA_023954355.1 Oligoflexia bacterium
TCCCTTCAATCCATTAGAAGGATATCATTATCCGGTACCACAGGTTGCGCTTGGTTATTTAAGTACTGCACTAAAAAAATCTGGATTCAATGATATTCTTATTAAAGATGCACTGCTCGAAAAAATGACTCCAGAGCAAGTAGAGAGTTTCATATTAAACGAAAAACCTGATCTCATCGGTATTCGCGTATGGAGCCACCAACTAGAAATTAC
The DNA here is from genome assembly GCA_023954355.1 of Oligoflexia bacterium. Lineage (GTDB taxonomy): Bacteria > Bdellovibrionota > UBA1018 > CAIPTA01 > CAIPTA01 > JAMLID01. Next base: position 214 of record JAMLID010000056.1, read on the forward strand.
TCTCGAATATATTCGTCGAATTCGATCGATACTACCGAATGTAAAAATTGTTATTGGTGGCCCTCACCCTACGGTTGCCCCAGAAAGCTTAGAAGAGAATTTTTTCGCTAAAGAAGTAGATATTCAGTTTGCTTTCGCAGGAGAAGCCGAAGAAGGCTTTCCAAAGATTGTAAGACATATTTTTCACACCCCCATAGATTTGAGCACTGTGCCTGGCCTAGTGTGGAAAGAGCAAAATCAAATACGTATCAATCCTCTAAGCAAAGTAGAAAATTTAGATCAGTTCGAAATAGATTGGGATGCTCTTAATCTTCCTTTGTATCACAAAACTGTTTCGCGCACGACCTCGTATGATCATCAAAAAAATAAGAATGCTTTTTTATTTATGACAAGAGGTTGCCCCTACCCCTGTACTTATTGCGCAGCTGGAATAACGAATGGGAAAAAAATCCGATCTCACTCTCCAGAGAGAATCTTAGATGACATTGAATATTTATATAAAAAATATGATGTACGTCACTTTAACTTAATGGATGATAATTTCACATTCTATCGAGAAACTGTCTTAGGATTTTGTGATGAATTTGAAAAAAGACGTGCACGCTTGCCCGGAATAACTTTTCATAATCCCAATGGAGTACGAGTCGATCGACTAGATAAAGAAATGCTCTTACGGATGAAAGCCTGTGGATGGCAGTGGTTACATATTGGCCTTGAATCTGGTTCTAATAATACTTTAAAAAAAATGAGAAAGCGTCTTGATCTTAAAATGGCTACAGAAAATATAAGCCTCATTAACGAAACTGGTCTTAAATCGTGGGGATTCTTTATGATTGGTTTTTTAGAAGAAACAAAAGAAGACATAGAAGAAACCATTCAATGGGCGATAAAAAGTAAATTAAATGCAGCTACCTTTTCAATCTTTTCTCCCATTCCTGGAACGGCTGTATTTAAAGAAATGCAATCTAAAGAATTAATTCCAAAAAACTATATGATGTCAGGTTATATGAGCCCTAAACAAATGGTTTTCGCTAAAGATCTCAATGCAGCGGATTTGCAAAAATACCAACGTAATGCACTGATACGATTTTATAAAAGACCAGATAGAGCGCTGCATTTGTTAAGAGGGATGGATTTTAAAACTATTGGAAATCGCTTAGGGCAATTGTTGTTTGCACAAAAAGCTTAAAAAACTGTCTAAGAATTAAAGTTGTTAAGTAGAAAATCCATTGCTCTCTGGTATCAATCCACTCACTGATTGTTATTTTTTTTATCTAATGAGATTCTAATAACCGTACTTTGAGGGTCTTTAAATGAAAATTTTATATTTATGTTTAACTTGGTTTTTAATGCTTGGCTGTAGTTCTTCGCCAACCGTATATAGAGAACCTACAAGTGCAAATGAAGAATTACCTCCACTTGCAGAATATGTGGCATACGTTAAGCCGATAAAGAAACCACTATTTCAATTAAAAGGACCTTTTCTAAGAACTCGAACTCGAGTTCCAGGGCCTGTAAATCAAGAAGATTACGGAAAAAAATTATTAACGATGTTGGGGCTAAATCCGCAGTGCCCATTGGGAGAAAATAGACCAAATTGCCCGGCACCTATAGGTGATGCTGATTATGAAAGAGTGCAGACTGAGCGAGCCGCTGAGTTTTGGTTAATTCTAGGCCCAAATGAACAAATTAAAATTACTGCACCACTAGTAAAAGGCAAAGCCCCTAGTGTGACCTATAAAGGGGTTTATCCTGCAGATGAAGACTCTGAGGGATTTCCTTTAATTGGAAACTCTATTATGGAAGTCGCTCATGTTTTGGCCGAGCTACCCTTTTCTACTAGACGACGCATAACTCAAGTGGATTTACTTTCCAGTCGAAGCCCTTGGGATAAGATTTATACAAAAATCTACCAACGGCCTGCTGATGAACCAATGAGAGCCTATATGCAGGCATTGCCTTTTCCCTTGGGTGTAGTGATTGTACCACCTCAAAGAAAAGACAATTTACCGATTGTAGAAACGATGTCGAGTACCTTTGCCCACGAAGCAGGACACGTTTGGTCTTTTCAATGCTTTGAGATGAATTCGAATTCTGAAGAATGGCAAGCCTGGCGTGAAGCAATGGCATTAGATAGAAATTTTGTTTCAAAATACGCCAAGAGTTCGTTTCTTGAAGATACCGCAGAGATGGCGCTCGTATACGCAGCCACGCTAAGTTGGAGAGGTACCTCAAAGGGTAGAGAGTATGAAGCTCTTTTAAGTAAAAAGTTTCCACATCGCTGGGCGATTCTTGAAAAGACGTACTCAGATTGTGGACTAGGTAAATAAGATTAGGCTTTGTGAAAAAACCTTCTTACCTTAGTGAACTAAAAAAAGATGCTGTAGCTTGGTCTAGAGAAGATCGAAATATTTTTATTCGTCTTCCTCTCTTGGTTTACGGAATATTTCTTCTTTGGAAGGTCGCTTTTTATCCAGAATTATTTACTCCTTTTGATTTTTTAAACTTAGGGATACACGAGCTAGGACATATAGTCTGCATGCCTTTTGGAGAATGGATCGGTATTGCTGGAGGCTCTATTGCTCAAGTGATGGCCCCTCTGTTTGGATCATGGCAATTTCTCAGACAACGTGACTATTATGGTTTTGCTTTTACCTTTGCATGGTTAGGAGAAAGCTTAGGCAATCTTTCGGTTTATATAGGAGATGCTCGCAAACAAAAGCTTCCCTTAGCCAATCTTTTTGGTGGAGACCCTATACATGATTGGAATTATTTATTAAGTCACGCCAACAGATTAAACTCTGATATTTTTTTCGCTTCACGTGTGCAAATTATAGGATTGCTATTTGTAATTCTTTTTCTCTGGCTAGGAGTGTGGCTGCTTTGGAATATGCGGAAAAATTAAAAATCCTTGTTGCACCTACTTGCTAATGTCACCTAGCGGTTTCGATGAACCAGAATTTTGTAAGGCTGGATTTCAGCTCGGGTAATTTGACCTGCTTCCGGATCCCTTAAGTAAATTGAAGACAATATGTCTTTATCCGATAAGATTGCTGTGAAATCTCAAAAAAAAACTAAGCCTCTCACTAACAATCAGATAAACCAAGAGACTTTCAATAAGCCTACAGAGTACGCAACTTGGGATATATGGTTTATGATTTTGATATTTTTCCTAGGAATAGGGATTGGTTATTTTTTTCGGAGACCAAGATTTAAAAGCCGCACCAAAGTTAGTGGTTATGTAAGGCGTAGAAAATTCTTAGGTCGTGATAAATTTGAACATAGAGAGGTAGCGGAAAAAATTCTTGGTCGACCTTTAGCACCTGGAGAAGTAGTTCATCATATCAACGGTCGCCCTTGGGATAATCGCCCTGAAAATTTATGCGCAATGGACCACCTAGATCATGATCGCTATCACGAGTGGTATAAATACATTCACAAGACCTATGGGAAGTATCCTCGTAGGGAAACTCAACTGCGAAAATTAAGAGATCACTTCAATGGCATTCTGCTAGTTGACATTTTGAAACGTAAGAGCAAAGCGGGATAAGGTTAAGTTATCGCCTTCTAATGATTTCCATTAATTAGAATTTTTGGTTTTTTTGGATTTTGCTAAAAGAGGATTCCGGAGCTTGGATTTCTTCTGTTACCACGCTCGGTGTATAATCGCTACATTCAAGTATCACAATGGCCGTTATGCTATCATTAGTAATTTCAGTATTTTACAGCCTTTCTAAAATGCTTATCGGATGTTGTAGTTGGATTACCTGTGAAGTTGTAGGAATCGATTCTAAAATCGTTAAGTATTTAAATTTATTGAATATAATTTATTTTGTTCAATATTATTTTAATGTTCATTTTTATTGAACGTATGGTAAAATTGAACAAATGAAACATTTTGAAACAAACTTACTAGAGACGGCTATACGAAAATTAGAGGCAATTACCGATCTTCAGGTTCATATACAAGCCAAGAATGTTTTATTGGGAAAAGGCAAAAACTTCGATGCGTTAATCTCCATTGGCGCAAAAGAAGGAGAACATTATCCCTTTGTTGTCGATATAAAAAAACACATCACAGACTTGGGCCCAGTTTCATCGTTTATTAAAAGCGTTCCTGAGGGGCTCATCCCAATGATAGTTGCAGAAAGAATCTCTGCTGAAGTAATCCAATATTTGGATCGGGAAGGAATCTGCTTTTTAAGTCTCGAAGACGGACAGGCGAGGTATGTTACCGCAACCAGTAATCGCCACCGTTATATTGAGAGTGACCGAATAATATCGGGAGAAGCAACGGCTAGGCTCATTTTTGCAGTATTAAATCAGCCAGATGTACTTTTCTTGTCTCAACGCGAACTAGCACGTGTCGCTGGAATTTCTTTGGGAACGACAAACAACGGTCTTAAAGATTTAGCGGCGATTAATTATATTTTGGAAACAAAAAATGGATATATATTGAATCCAGAAACCTTAGAAAGGTTAATAGATTATTGGGCCACGATGTATATTGAAAAAGTTCGGCCAAAATATTTTGCTGGTCTCTATAGGCAATTAAACAACAAAGAAACTATAGTGAGCTTGAGAAGTGATCGAACAATTGCGCTTTTGGGCGGCGAACTTGCCGTTGCCGATTTATTAAAGAATACCAGAGGAGATGGAAGTGCCAAACTCCTCTATTATCAGGGTGAACTAGTAGATGTTATTAAAAACATGAAGCTGGTTCGTGATGATCGTGCTCAAAATCCAATTCAAATTTATGAAGCTGCTTGGTTCATCGATAGAATTTCTAATGGCAATTTGGTTCCGCCATTAATCATATATGCTGATCTGATTTTTTTGCGTTCCTCAAGAATGCAAGAGATTGCAAAGACAGTTTTAAAAGAGAAAATCTTACCGAGGCTACATGGACTTAACGACAAAAGAAATACTTAAAATTATAAGCAAGAAGGTTCGAGATTTTTTGGTGGTCGGTGCCGTGGCTAGAGATGAAATATGTGAAAGGTATAATATTCCACTTGGTGCCGCTACAGAAGACTTAGACATCGCTGTTGTTGTTGAAGATGAGGCTGAATTCAATAAAGTAAAGGACTCACTTATCAGCACTGGATTTTTAGAGACAGAGAGTAAAATCAGACTCAAGTATGAAGATAGAAAGATTGATCTCGTACCTTTTGGAGCTATTGCCGTTAAAGATATAGTTATTCTGAAGGGAGATAAAAATCGACCGCTAAATGTGAGTGGTTTTATCGAGTCGCTTGAGGCGGCATTAAAAATACAAATTGAGAGTGATTTGGAGATATCTATTCCGTCCCCTGAGTTTTATATCTATTTAAAATTACGTTGTTATGAGGATAGAAAGTTACAGAAGGACGTTGCCGACTTTTGGTTAATGCTTCAACATAAAAAGCTCATCTATCCGAACGTAGAATACGATTCGTCCGCGGAGTATTTTGAGTTAGTTGGCGATCGCAAGGACGTGCAATTTGAAGATTTTTTATTCTATTTTTTTGGAAAGCACCTGAGAGACGTTTGGGGAGAAGCTCTTGCAAGTCATGTCGGATTATATCTCCTTTCGGAGCTTAAAAAAGAGCCTAGTTTATTTGCGTCTCATCTCCGTGGTCTAGAAGGCAAAGATCCAATAAATTTTATGCTATATGTGGCAGCCGGATTAAATAGGGATAGTTTTCCAGACCTGCAATAAGTAGCGACTCATGAAATTTCGTGAAAGATTATCAGTTGGCGGAGTTATCGCCTTCTAATGATTTCAATTAGTTAGAATTTTTGGTTTTTTTGGATTTTGCTAAAAGAGGATTCCGGAGTTTGGTTGCGGGGGCTGGATTTGAACCTTTGGGGACAAACGGCGCAAAAGAGACCAAGAGCCATGCCTGAAGACTTGTTTTAGGAATTAGGTGTAATGGTAGAAATGAAAGGTACGATTAAGAGCGTACCAATGCCCAATAGCTGCTTTGACTTGTCTGGAATTGCCCACGGAATTTCGTGAGTCCTCTTCATCGTATGTAGGAGAATATGGATAGTCAAAAGCAAAATTAGAAATGTTACGGGTATGAGCCACCTGAAGCCCTCATCAAAGTGGTGAGGCTAGTTTAAATTCAGGAGGACCTTCCCATGTCTAAGAAAAGAAAACCTACCAAGAAAGTTTTATCCACGCCGAGTGGGCCAAACCAGCCATCGAACATAAAGAGCGATGTTAAGGCGTTAGTTGTGCCTCTTTCTCTCATTAAAGTTACGAAAAATATCCGGTCGAAGCTTGGGGGAATCGAAGAGCTTGCGGCCAGTATTAAAGAGACTGGAGGGCTACTGCAGCCTTTAGTAGTGGCAAAGTCTAGTTCGGGCCTAGAGCTAGTAGCCGGCCAGCGTCGTTACGCTGCAATGAAGCTATTAGGCGCAGAGACTGTGCCTGTTCGTATAATTAAAGCTGATGCCAATCAGGTGGACGTTATGCGTTTAGTGGAGAATCTCCAGCGAGACAATCTAGCGGGCTGGGAAACCTGTACCGCTGTGTACTCCTTGCAGACACAGTTTTCCACACAGAAGGAGTTGGCAGCAGCCATAGGAAAAAGTGATGGGTATGTATCTAAGTGCATTGCTGTAGTGAACCTAAGGCCAGAGCTTGAACGCGTTCAACATTTGGCTCTGCGTGAGCTCTTTTCGCTTGTTTCGTCAGAAGAGAAGGGGCGGAAGGCTTCAGGTGCTTTACCTGGCGGGAGATTTATTCATGGCGCTATTAGGATTAAAGAACATGCGAAAAGTGGAAAGTTTTCACTACGGATTAACTTTGACCCCGAGAGAACTCCTACTGAAACGAAAGCTCAAATTGTGGAGACCCGCTAACTGAACCCAGCGAGGGCACAAATCCCGAGTCCGTGTAGCGGAGAAGGGTAGCCAGCGTAATAAACAAGGACGGAAATATGTACCGTCCTTGTTTTAGCTAAAAATAGTCGCTGGAAATACTTTATTATTCACTCAAATCTTCCGATTCATTAAGGATTTTCTATTTAATAAGTTTGAGGAGACTGTGAGCAATAAATTGGACCAAGCTCGAGAAAAATCTATTCGGTTGTTTACCTATTTGCGCGAGCTAACTCAGCTTAGAAGCAAGGTAACAACTGATATCGAGGACTATGAGCAAGTAATCTGGTTTAACCAAGTGCCAAAAGAAAACGGGTGCAGATGCATTGCATGGGACCAAGCTAGTGAAGAAAACTCAGAGATTTGGATCGAGATTAACAAGCCCAAACGTAAGCCACCGCCAAACCTACCTTCAATTTTGGATGGCTGGATAAGTAAAGCTACTCTTTCGGAGTCTTCGCGAACTCCTAAGTTAGTAGAAAGCAAACTAGAAGTTTTAGCGGGTCCCAAAAATGATGGCACTGATGACGAGACCAAAGTAACTCAGCTTTCTGATCGACCGGAAGTTAGTAATGAATGGGCCTCCTATTTAGAGAAACTTTGGAAGCCTTGGGCCGCTGACGATCTAAAACAGAAAAAGATCGAAGACACCTATAAGGAAATTTTTTCAATTTATCAAAAGCAACAAAGGCTTGGTGAGTCTTATGAAGTGGTCGTAGGAATTGGATTTTTGGTAGTTAAGAACTCTTCCTCTTCTTCCATTCGCCGCCACTTATTAACCACGAAGGCCTCGATTACTTTTGACTCCAAGCGCGGGGTCATAACTCTTGGACCCACGGCAGAAGGCACAAAGCTGCAGCTAGAGCAGGAAATGCTAGATCCACAAGACCGGCCTGAACCATCAGAGTTGAAAGTAATAGAGGAGCAAGCTGAGAGAATTGGAGAAGAGTTGTGGGATCGTGTTCAGGTAAATGGACTCTTAAAAAGCTGGATCCATAGTTTTAAATTGGGTGATGGGGCCTATGATGAAACCTTGATACCTAATTTTGAAGCTGCCGATAAGCCGAATCTAGCGTTTGCTCCTGCGCTGATTCTAAGGAAGCAAACTGAAAGAAGCCTGCTTCGTTTATATCAAGAAATAATCGAGCAGCTAAAAGTATCTAGGGAGATCCCAGTCGGTGTTCGCCGTTTAGTAGATATTATCGATGACTCATCTGTGAATACAATAGCTGGGCAGGAAAGAGAAACTCCACCCAATTTCCCTGACAAGCCCCAGGAGATTTATTTTCCTCTAGCGTCAAACAATGAGCAGAGGGCAATCGCAGAATCAATAGAAAGTAAACAAGGCATTTTAGTTCAAGGCCCTCCAGGAACCGGAAAGTCTCACACCATTGCGAACTTAGTATGTCATCTCCTGGCTACTGGAAATAGAATTTTAGTCACAAGCCATACGCCACGGGCACTAAAGGTGCTTAAAGACAAATTTCCCAAAAATATTTCTGCTTTATGTGTGAGTGTTCTTGGAGAGGATGCTGCAGGAAGAAAAGAGCTTGAAGATTCTGTGCAGGGGATAGACGACAAATTCAACAGTTGGAATGCCAATGAAAATCGTGCAGAAATAAAGATATTGGAAGAGCGCCTCTACAAAGTCCGCAGGGAAGTCGCCAGTTTAAAGCAACAAGCCAGATCAATAAGAGAAAAAGAGGTTTATTCTCATCCAGTTCTGTTTGATAAATTTAAAGGTACGCTTGCCAGTATTGCCCGGACGGTAAAAGACCTAGAAAGTGAATTTAGCTGGTTTGAAGATAGGCCTTCAGTAGAAGTGGAGCCACCCCTTAACGAGAAAGAGTTTTCTAACCTGGTGGCAACCTTATCGAAGATAAGTCCAACCCAAGAGGCAGAGCTGCGAAATTTTCAGATCGAATTATCTCGCCTTTTAGAGCCCGAGGTTTTTTTAAAAATCTGTGAAGATGAGTACTCCCTTAAAGGCGAAAAAAGTGAAGACGAAAGCACTGATATTGATATCCGAAAACTCTTTGTAAACCTTCCCAAAGATCGCTTGTCGGATTTAAGAGATCAAACGAGAGAGATCATTCGAGTTTTTGAATCAATTTTGGAGGCACCATTTCCGTGGTTAGAAGTCTGCCTAGAGCAAATCTTCGTTGGAAGAGATAAGGCTTGGAAAGAGAGACTGAGCTCTACCAAAGAACATGTGGAAATGATTCGTAGTAAAGGAAAAGATCTTTTAGAGGCACAAGCTCACTTTCCGGAGCATATTTCTTTCGCCGAGGCACGGCACCTATGTAACGAGCTTCTCAGACATTTTTCAAGTGGGGGAGGACTTGGCTTTGGCCCATTTAAGGCGGCACCAGTTAAAGCAGCAGCAGTAATTATCGAACGTGCTAGATTTAATGGCAAGCAAGTTACTGAAATCACTCCTCTGCGAAGCTACTCCGAGTGGCTAGAAGTTTCTCATAGAATTGAGCTATTAAATGGGTTGTGGGCAGATTGTGCAAAGGCCCCTTCTGGTGCCTTGCCGGTGAAGATCGCAGAGTACGAAACAGTAGTCGAGGTTCTAGGGAAAGTTCTATTTGCGCAGAAATTAGTATCCAACCTAAAGGCCGATTTTCCTATGTTAGGTGGACTTAAGATTAATGATCTCTCACATTTAAAGGCACTTCATTCCAGCTTAACTAATTTAATTAGGTCCCATCGGCTAATGGAGATAGACGCCCAGTTAGCTAAGATCGAACGAGAGCTCTCTGGCCTGAAGACTTCGGTTACAAGCCGCTTACTGGTAGCCATAAAAGAACGAAATGCTTCAGCTTATGAGTCTGCTTATGCGGAAGTAAAAAAAACTATTGAGACTAAGCAAGGCTTAGTTCTTATAGATGCTCAGAAAAGTAAGTTAGCGCAGTTCGCGCCTAAGCTTGTGTCCAAGCTAACTTCCAGAGATGAAGCTACCATTCGATTAGCCGAGAAAAGAGGCTTAAAAGACGCATGGAATTGGTCTCGAGCTTTATCCTGGCTGGCTACGATGAATGATCCCAATGCCCAACAAAAAATTTCTCTGCAGATAGAAAGCGCCTCTAAGCAAGAAAGGGAAATTCTTAGAGACTTAGGAGCGGCTAAAGCTTGGGAACATTGTTTCTCTAGGATGAAAGAAGAAGAAAGACAGCATCTGAAGGCTTGGTCAAAGGCCGTTAAAAAAATTGGAAAAGGGACGGGTAAGCACGCTAACAAGCACCGGCGAGAGGCTCGAGAGAGTATGGAAAAGTGCCGTGAGGCCATTCCAGCTTGGATTATGCCTCTTTATAGGGTCGCTGAGTCTGTGCGCCCTGGGTCTGAAACCTTTGATGTGGCAATAATAGACGAGGCCAGCCAATCTGGCCCAGAGGCATTGTTTCTTAACTACCTCGCTAAGAAGATTGTTGTTGTGGGTGATGATAAACAGATTAGCCCAGAATCTTGGATTGAAAGAGAAAATGTACAGTTACTTCAGGAAAAATGGATCTCGGATATTCCTCATGCGAGCCATATTGGAGTAGATGACAGCTTTTTTGATCTTTCCGAAATTCGTTTTAGTGGGCGCATTCGCTTAAGAGAGCACTTTAGGTGTATGCCAGAAATTATTCAGTTCTCTAATAATCTTTGCTACCAGAGCGAACCTCTCATTCCCCTAAAACAATTTGGAACTTCTAGACTGGAGCCAGTGGTCGCAGCGATACACGTTCCATCAGGATACCAACAGGGAACTTCACCTAAGATGTGGAACCCTCCTGAGGCAGAAGAAATCGTGGCAAGAATTCAAAAGATGATCAGTGACCCTGCTTACGAAGGGAAAACGATAGGAGTTATAAGCTTAGTTGGCGATCTCCAGGCCAAACAAATTGAAAAAATGCTTTTGGAGCAAATTGGACCAGAGGAGATGGAAAAAAGGGAATTGGTTTGTGGTGATGCATATGCTTTCCAGGGAGACGAGCGCGACATTATAATTTTAAGTCTTGTATCAGCACCTGGAGAGGGGCGTGCTATTGGGGTGCTTAGTAAGGCTAAAGACGAAAGAAGATTTAATGTTGCTGCTAGCCGAGCTAAAGAGCAGATGATTCTCTTTCACAGTGTTAGTCTGTCTGACCTAAATCCTAAGTGCCTAAGGTATAAAATTTTAGAATACTGCTTGAACCCAAAGATTCAACAGAACAGTATCGAGGGCGTAGAGGTTGGAAAAATTCAAGAGTTGGCTCGATTGTCCGGTCGCTCCATAGGAACAGCTCCTCAACCCTTTGATAGTTGGTTTGAGGTAGATGTTTTTTTAGCAATTCATGCTCGCGGATATAGGGTCATTCCTCAGTATCCCATCGCGGGGAAAAGAATAGACATGGTGGTCGAGGGAATGAAAGGGAGAGTTGCAGTAGAGTGTGATGGTGAGTTTTGGCATGGAGCAGATAGATATGAGCAAGATCAATCTCGTCAGCGAGATCTAGAGCGATGTGGGTTCTATTTTTGGCGTATTTCTGAAAGTTCATTCTTCCTTGATCGTGAGAAAGCTATGGAAGGACTTTGGAAGACGCTTGAGTCTCGCGGAATCTACCCTTCTTCAACAGGCGGAGCTGAAGTTATAGGCACCCATAAGGCTTTTTCCGAAGAGGCTGAATCTAACCTTAATACTTCTCCAGATCTTTCATTGGATGCTAAAGCCGAGGCACACACTACCATTGAGATTAAAGATTCAGAAGAAAGTGCAGAGCAGCGCTTAGTTACTTTTGCTCAAGCTATTCCTTCGCAAACTTGGTTGGCGCTGGCCCATCTTGAACATCTTACGCCATTCCAGAAAAAATTGGCTTATAGCTTGGAGTCGTTGGCTTCGGCCAAGATGAAGCCAACCGTTAAGCAAAGCTTCTGGGGCCTAGATACCCTACTAGCGGCTAGTAAAATAGACTATTTTTCTGAGCTCTATCTTAAGTCCGTAGAGATCGGAAAAATCGGAGACGTTTTAAAGGAGCTCAGCTCTAGTTTTAAAAAGGGATAGAAGAAAGCTAATTGGCGGCCATGCCGAGAAACTTGATCATAACAGTCTAAAATCGAATACTATCCTAGAATAAAAGTTCACTTCTCATTGCCTACCGTGTTGCCTTCAGCCAAAAAGAGTTCTTAAGATATGCTGCTTAAACTAATCAAGTGAGAATGCCCGAATTGGACCTTTAGAAAGCTAGCAAAATACCGATTTTACAAGTAGTTATCGGTAACGTAATATGAAAACGATGCTAAAATTAAATACTCCAAATTTTACAAATCCTCCCATTAATGAGGTTGTGTTTGGGGTCACCTTTAAGAATTCTTTAATTAAAACGGTGGACTTTGGACTCTTTTATCAAAAGATAAAAAGTCATTTTCCATTATACTCGGATCAGCCCCCAGTTCTCTTGAAGCCACCAGCTGCCCAAGTTCAATTTTTATTGCCTAGGGTATGGTTCGAGAATGAGGACAAAACGAGGTTGGTGCAGCTCCAACAAGACAAATTCTTTTTTAACTGGCGACAATTAAATCCACCAACGGCTACCTATCCAAACTTTGAGAAACTTTTTTCAGAGTTTGAGCTTCATTTTAAAACATTGCAGGCCTGGTGGAGTGATAATTTTAATGTGATGTTAGAATTGAAGTCTTTGGAGCTCAGCTACATCAATCATATTGACTCGAAATCTGATTGGAGTGGGCCCAATGATAATCATAAAGTGTTCAGCGTGTTAGATAACAGTCGATTGGGTGCGGAGTTCACTCAAACTGACACCTTTTTAAACTCGGTTTTTTACAGAACTGATATTGATAGTGATATAGTTGTGTCTCTTAAGCACGGGCAACGAGTCCCTGATGGATTGGCGGTGGCTGTTTACGATATAACTGTGAGAGAAAAGGCCCGCGCCAAAGACGATATTAGAGATTGGTTCACTCGGGCCCACAACGCCATCGTAGATGTTTTTACTGCTAGCACCACTGAAGATGCTCAAAAAAAATGGGGGAAATCAAAGTGAGCTCTCAGGCAGTCAAACTAAATGCTTTAGCGGGATCTTCTATAATAGTGCGGTCGCATGAAAAGATGGAAAAAGAGGTAAAGTGGGCTAATCCAAGTCCAGCCACTCTAGAACCGAAGTCACAAAACATTTCACCCGGTGCATTTCGATATGGAGATGTACTATTGATTGATGTCGATTACCGTGGCCATGGTCAAACTGGTGTAGTTGAATTTACCAGTATCGGTAATCGCAGCGAGCTTCAATTGAGAGAGAGCTTATTAGGGTCGGTGATCGATGTTTTGGGACAACAAGTGCAGCCCAGTTACTTAGAGCTTTGGACTGACTACACCAAGGCGCTAATAGAAAAAAAAGTACTTCCTAGAGAAGTGGTTGAGTGTGCTGGAGACTTGGTTTCCGCCTTGCACCGTCGTTACACTGATTTTCAGCTACCTTCTGCTTACCCGATTGATGACAAGAACTTTGAATTAAGGTGGGAGGCTCAAGAGGATTCCGTCATAGTTCAGATTGACGATGATTTAGACATAACAATGGCTTTACGGGACAAAGTAAAAAAGAGAAATTATGGATTTGATTGCCTCCGCCTAGATAATCTCATTAGTATAGATTTTGAATCCATACTTGACCGAAGCCTGCATTGTTTTAAAGAAAAATAATGAACTGCTGGAATGATAGTTTAAAAGTCAAAGGATCTTGTATTTCCTTGCGAGTCGTTGAGAGGAAGGAACACTTTTTTGACCCACCTAATTTCAAAACTCCTAAGCGACCGGTTATTTTTGAAGTAAACAGCATTGATGTAGAGCATGGGAAAAGTAGAAACATGCAACCCTTAGTATCGCTTTGGGATGATCGGGTGCCATTTTTAGAAATTTTGCGAAAGAGGAAATTGGTTTTTAAGAAGACAGGTTCATTTAGTTTATGTGCTGATGAAATTAATAACAATGTGGTTATCAATCCACTTGGGATTCCGGTCGTTCTTGTAAAAGACAAAATTGAAAAGAGTTTGATCGGTAGATTTCATTATGGTTTACAAGGACTGTACTACGATAAAAAATTGGATAAGAAACATAAGTCCAAGTTTATTCTCATTCGCGAAGAAATTTTGGAAAAGGCGAAAGAATACTCTCCGTCAGTATATAAAAACGTTAAAAGTATAATTTTTCTTTTCTCAAGTTTACTTTCAGGCAAAGAATGACTCAATTATTTGTTTGGAAATAGTTAGGCCAGAAATATATTGGCGAAATAGTTCTTTTCTTTACTTTCATACGTAAAAAATCCCCGAGTTACGGGGATCGAGCCTTATGCCCTAGGCATTCCCTGCCTTGCTTGTTATGAGAACTGTCTCACAATAAGTTGATCAATCGGTGGGGGCAGGTCAGTGGGTAGAAGTCAAGAGCTTTCACCTAGTCAATTGTCCAGATTAAAGTATAGGAACGACAAAGTTCACTTGGACTCTAAGAAAATCCGAATTTTTACATATGATGACTTAGCAAATTTTTTTAGTACACGTATTAAAAATAGAATGACCCTACAAGGCTAAATACCGCAAATTATTTTTAGCTGTACTATCTAATAAAATTGAAAAAAGCTAACCAGACAGAAAGCCCCTGACATATCTATAATAAAAGCTCAACCCTGTTAATATGCCTCTACGATTTCTCCACCAAGAATCCATTCAGCTTTTAATCTGCCTGTCTTTGTGTTGTAGTCACACCTCTTAAAAGAACCTTGATCGGTGTTAAGAGTAATACGCGTTTGCCTGCTAGCTGGGTTATCTAATCCTCGAATAAGTGGGTCTCCACTCATATAGCCAGCACTTCATACAATCATCGGCTAGCTTCTTGTGACTCTCAGATAGTGCGGCATAACTCTCATGCTTCTTCTCATTGCTAGGGTTGAATAAGCTATAAATTCCCCAAAGCATCAAACCCCCAATTACTGCACAAATGACTTTATATGTGGTGGTATTCTTAATTGCTTCGTAGTTGGCCTTATCACGATCTTTCTTAATTCCCGTGTAACCACAATGGGGGCAAGATGTGGCGCTATCCGAAACTTCTTTCTTGCATTCTTTGCATTGAGTAAGTGCCATACCTAAGCATTCCTTATTTTTTCATTCTCGGCAATACACCACCAAGTTAGGAATTGGATTCGTTGTTTTTCCTCTTCTAACAGCGTTCTCCAAGCTACGCCCATTGGCTCTACATCAATAACAGGGGCAGTC
>JAMLID010000057.1 GCA_023954355.1 Oligoflexia bacterium
GGAAACACAGCAATAACAACAAGCTATAAATCACGGCTTATCCCAGCGTAGACCGCTAAAACCTCTCCTAAACTGTAAAATCACGTACAAAATACATTACAATCTGTAAACTAGTAGAGCTTACTTTTTATGTAAGTCATAGAAAATAAAGACTTAAAGCTAATTTGCGACTGTGTCGATAAAGTTTAGTGAAGAATACTTTTTTATACTTCTCCATCTTATGCTTTGCCTTACCTGCTTGGGCAAAAACTGATCTAACTAAAAGATTAGAAAAAGCAGGACAATTACAAGTTCCTTATAAGGAGTGCGAAGAATCGGCTACTAAACTAGGTCAATTACTTTACATCAATGTAGACGATAATGGGAATTCTCCGGGCACAATTGACCCTGGTTACATAAGACTAGTTGAAGAAATTCAGCCCGGTGGCATGATCGTACATACAACAGATCTTATAAAGGCTAGAGATTCAATAGAGAAAATTCACAAAGTAAGTAAATTGCCGCCAATAACCGGAGTAGACTTTGTACGTGCATCTACTGAAAAAACATCAGTAGATGCTGGTCAAGGCTATCAAGAAGGCATGCTTGGAAAAGTAGGGAACTCAATTCCACTTAGTTGTTTAGGAAAATTGGCATATCTAGATGCATTTCTTCATAAGGCACTAGGTATTAATCAAGCACTTGGGCCAACAGTAGAGTTTCGTGAAAATAATCCCGTTCTGAGCAAAACATCTAAAGAACGCGCATTATTAGCCAAGCATTTGATTCATAATTTTGCGAAAATTGGAGTTGGGGTAGTTGCAAAGCATTTTCCACATATTCCTGAAACTGGAGACAATCATAAAAACTTAAAGGATGAAACTCTCTCATTAGACGAAGAAATGCAAAGAATTGAAGTATTTAATGACCTTCGTTATGAGGCTAATTTTTTCATGACAACTCATTATTGGAATACAAATATCGATAGCGAAATTGTCACTTTATCGAAAGTATGGATTGATAAACTGCGAAGTATTGTAGGAGACAAAAGCATCATCATGACAGATGGCATGTATATGATGGGCACCTGGGGGGCAAACGTCAGCGCTGCTAAAGCGCAAAACAATCAATATCAATTAAAAGATCCCCCACCTTTGTCAGATATCACCTTATTTTCAGCAAGAGCTATTCTAGCAGGACACGATATGGTTATGCTGGAAAGCACATCAGTAAAAACACGTAAGGTTTTCAGGGAACTACACCGACTATCCTGCCAAGATAGTGATCTTGGAAAGGCACTATCTAAAAGAATACGAGAGTCATATAGTAGAATTTCTTCCTATAAAGCGCTCAATAAAGCGAATTTGATTCTTGCTACAAAAGTACCAGAGGAATTGATTAGCCAAGTAACCAAAGCCTACGGGAACCATTCTTATGGTGGTTTTATGGACTCAAACTGGAAAGTATATTCAGCTAATAGTCCTTTGTGCACTAACGAAATTATATTTGAAGAATTAAAATATAAAATACAGCAAATATATGGAGACACAAACACTAACAATCCTTCTACTGAATTAGATACTTCTATTGACGCTCGATGAATCAAATATTTTAAGTAAAAAAACACAGGGTATATTTCACTAAAACTTTGCCCCTATCGATAAATATAATGGAGGAGCTTTTCCTTCATCAATATAGGTTGCAGTGAACATTAAAGCATCCCATAAAAAATGCATGGATGTAGTACGCTCTAGATTTGAATTTTGATGAACGTATCCCGCATAAAGACCAAAAAGTGAAGTCAGTATGAACTGACTTTTGTTTGATCTGTTTCTAAAGGTTTCAACTGGGTCAGTTGTACGCTTGTGTCTGGTCAACTGCGTAACTAAGTGTCCAGTCATGTATGGCGAATCACAGTATATCCAAGTAGTATGGCAAGTACCAAAACTAATGGATTGAATTATATTACCTATAGTCTTAGACTTTGTAATTTGAGAAAATAGTGGTTGTTGAAAACCTCTAAACATTGCTTCTTCACCTATACCAATCAAATAACTTGTAAAAAAAATTGCAGGTACATTGCAAAAAGTCTCCGGAAACTCTATTCAACGTCCTATGTGGGGGCAGTATATTAGTTCAGGGACTGCGGATAAAACAGCCGCGATTTTTAACCTGAATGAGAGTGCATCGCTAAAAAATCACGTACAGAATCACGTACTAGGGAGTCTGATAGAAGATAAAATGAAGTAAGATTAGTTAGTTATAAAGATTGTTGGCAGGCCAGGAGGGACTCGAACCCACAACAGTCTGATTTGGAATCAGATGCTCTACCAATTGGAGCTACTGGCCTAAATAAACTGAAAAAAAGAGACGAACCCTATTTAGAAAAGATTCGTCTCTCATAAGTTAACAAAAATTATTCTATAATTTCTGAAACAACACCAGCGCCTACGGTTCTTCCACCTTCTCTGATCGCGAATCTTAACTCTTTATCCATCGCAATCTCCGTAATCAACTCAACACTGATTGATACGTTATCTCCTGGCATCACCATCTCTACGTTCGCTGGCAACTCCACTACTCCCGTTACGTCTGTTGTTCTAAAATAAAACTGCGGACGATATCCTTTGAAAAACGGAGTATGTCTTCCTCCCTCTTCCTTCGATAATACGTACACTTCTGCCTTAAACTTCTTATGTGGCTTAATCGTTCCTGGAGCACAAAGAACCTGACCTCTCTCGATATCTTTCTTTGTTCTAACAACGCTCTTAAGTTGTCCCCTGCTTCTCTCTATCTAGAAGCTTTCTGAACATCTCAATACCGGTAACTGTTGTTCCTGCTGTAGGCGAATTCCCACGATCTCTACTTCATCCCCTACCTTACTACTCCCTCTTTCCACTCTTCCTGTTACTACAGTTCCTCGTCCAGAGATCAAAATACGTCTTCCACTGGCATCAAGAATGGCTTATCGATATCTCTCTTCGGCTCAGGAATATACGTATCGCATGCTTCCATCAACTTCATGATCGCTTGCGACCCAATCTCTCCTGCATCACCTTCTAAGGTCTTTAATGCTGATCCATGTACGATTGGAATCTTATCTCCTGGGAAATTGTATGATGTAAGCAAGTCTCTTACTTCCATCTCTACTAGCTCTAATAACTCTTTATCATCCACCATATCGCATTTGTTCATAAACACTACGATCGCTGGTACACCAACCTGTCTTGCCAACAAGATATGCTCTCTTGTTTGTGGCATTGGACCATCCGCTGCAGATACTACTAGGATTGCTCCATCCATCTGCGCCGCTCCCGTAATCATGTTCTTTACATAGTCCGCGTGCCCTGGGCAATCTACGTGCGCATAGTGTCTTTTTGCTGTCTCATACTCTACGTGCGCTGTATTGATCGTGATCCCTCTTGCCTTCTCTTCTGGGGCTGAGTCAATCGCATCATATGCTTTAAATTCTGCTCCTCCAGCTTCGGCCAACACTTTCGTTATTGCTGCCGTTAAGCTTGTCTTCCCGTGGTCTACGTGACCAATCGTTCCGATGTTTACGTGTGGCTTATTTCTTTCAAACTTTCCTCTTGCCATATCTCTCCTATGCCTCCCTAGGTTGCGTTAAAAAATTCTATAAGTGGAGCTCACAATGGGATTCGAACCCATGACCTCTTCCTTACCAAGGAAGTGCTCTACCGACTGAGCTATATGAGCCTCAATGGGATCAACTCCCCTTCGCTAGTTGAAAAAGTGCAAATTAATTCTGCCCATTTTCGACAAAGCTCTCTTCAAATAAAAGACTCATATTTCTTTTCAAAATATAAGCTCCTATCCAAATTTAAATCTCGCAAACTTTTGCGAAACTTAAATTTGGAGCGGGAGATGGGTCTCGGTCAAGCGCTCGTTTTCGCATTCACGCTCAAACTCCGCTCGACCCTGGGCAAACGCTTTTCGCTCGCCTCACGCTCACTCACCCTCCACTGGAGGGCAGCGTTTTCCCTTCGATCCCCACGCGCGTATTCTATTTCCAAATTTAAACCTCGAAATCTTTTTCGAAACTTAAATTTGGAGCGGGAGACGGGTCTCGAACCCGCAACCCTCAGCTTGGAAGGCTGATACTCTAGCCAATTGAGCTACTCCCGCCCACGTAAAGGTTAAATAAAATACGTTTAAAATGGTGGAGAGAGAAGGATTCGAACCTTCGAAGGCATACACCGCCAGATTTACAGTCTGGTCCCTTTGGCCGCTTGGGTATCTCTCCATTTATTTACGTCACATCCTTCTACTCTAATTCAAGAGAAGTTGGAGCCGGTAGAGGGAGTCGAACCCACGACCTGCGCTTTACAAAAGCGCTGCTCTAGCCAACTGAGCTACACCGGCCGCGTCGCTCAAACGTAATCTACTTAAACAAACTGCCTTGTAATATAGTATTGGGGCTAAATAATGCAAGTATTCCGGTTAGATAAAAGTAAAATCTCTGATGAAACCTAGATTCCCTTTAAAGAAGCGCTCTTCTACACTCTTTTTCTAGAAGAATAGCCGAATTGCGCTGCGCAAAAACACTCTATGCGAGCGCGTTACACTCTTTGCATATTGCGAATTGTCGATAAGGCAACAGCTGTGGCCACCGACGCATTTAGGCTTTTTACTTTTCCTTGTCCTTCAAGGCTCACTAAAAAATCACAGTTCTTTTTTGTGAGCTCTCTCATTCCTTTTTCTTCGTTTCCTATAATTAATCCTAAGGGTCCATCCACTCGAACTGTGCTTAAATCGTTTTTTTCATGCTCAGAAAAACCCACAAACCAAAGACCTTGTTCTTTTGCATCCTCCATTGCTCTAGCAAGATTAGGTACGCGAACTACCGGAACATAAGCAAACCCGCCAGAAGAAATCTTTATCGCAGCTGGAGTAAGTGGTGATGAACGACTTTCAGGAACAACTACTCCTAATACATTAAAAAAAGCCGATGAACGAAGAATCGAACCTAAATTTTGAGGGTCTGTAATTCCATCTAAATAAATAATTATGGGAAGTTGCTCATTTTGCGCCTTTTTTAAAAGATCCAAATGCGAGACCTCATCAATAAAAACTTCAGCAAAAATCCCTTGAGCAGAATCGGCATTCACTGACCCCCCATCTGCTTTACTTTTTAGCACTTGTTCAAATTTCAATTTGTCTTTGAGGGCGTACTCTTTCCACTTTATATTTTTTTTCTCTGCGAGTTTACGAATCTCGACTCCACGATTTTGTTCTGCTTTAGCTAAGTAATGAATTTCTAACACCCTAAGCCCAGCTTCTAAACAAGCTTCTATAGAATGAACTCCTATAGCGATCATGAAAGATTCTCTAGCTTTCGAACAACTTCTTGGAGTAGCTCACTAGGTTTTTCTGCTTTTGTAATGGCTCTACCTAAAACAATAGAGTTCGCCCCCAGTTTTGCTGCCTGCTCTGGTGTCTCGACCCTTCTTTGATCTTGCGTCTGATTGGCATCTAGGCGAATGCCTGGAACCATAGTTTCAAATTTAGGTTCTTTCACTAGAGACTTAACCAATGGAATTTCTGAAGCAGCACAAACTACACCATCTAAACCACACTGTTCTGCTAACTCTACCCATGTTTTTACCTGTGCTGATGCAGATTTTGTAAAACCGATTTGCAATAAATCTTCATCTGCTAAACTTGTTAATACAGTAACTCCAAGCAATTTTGGTTTGCGACTTAACCCCGTAAGCTGATCAAGTGCATTTCTGGTTTCAGATAGCATGCGTACTCCACCCGAGCAGTGAATATTAAAATAGTGCACGCCCAGCCTAGCGGCAGAACGGGCTGCGCCAGCTACGGTATTAGGAATATCATGAAACTTTAAATCTAAAAAAATTTCGTATTTCTTTGCTATCTCTTCTACGAATCGGGGGCCGGCACTCACAAAAAGTTCTAACCCTATTTTGAATCGAGGATTCACAGGCCCCAACTGATCAACCCATAACTTAGCTTCATCTATGCTAGCTGTGTCTAAAGCAACAAAAACTTTTGTTTTCATATTTTCAATATGCCCTTGCAAATACTACTCTTCTCTTAGAGGGTTTTCCTGTTTTTATACAAACACCCTCTTCTTCAGTTGCGTCCAAAGGAATACAACGAATCGTTGCCTTTGTCTCTTCTTTTATCGCCTGTTCAGTTTCTGCAGTACCATCCCAGTGAGCGCTAATAAAGCCACCATGTTTTTCTAATACTTCTTTGAATTGGTCATATGAGTCTACAATACGAAGGTTTTCATCTCTAAAACGTTTCGCTTTTTCAAATAGGCCTTCTTGTATCTGAGATAGTAACTTCACAATCTCAGCCGGAGCATCATTCATTGCTACAAAATTCTTTTCACTCGTATCTCTTCTAGCCAAAACAACTTGTCCCTTAGCTAAATCTTTAGGCCCCAATTCTAAACGTAGAGGAATCCCCTGTACTTCATATTCAGCATATTTCCATCCTGGACTTTTAGTTTCATCTAAGTCTATTTTCACACTAATTGGTCCACCCAAATCTGCTTTTTGGCTAGGCCAAGCACGAATAGAATCTGCTAACAATCTTGCTTTCGAAATTACGGCATCTTTTTCTTCAGGCTTTTTATAAATAGGAACAATAACCACATGTAAGGGCGCTAATCTTGGAGGAATCACCAACCCCTTATCATCACTATGAGTCATCACCATTCCGCCGATTAACCTAGTCGAAACCCCCCAGCTAGTCTGCCAAGCAAAATCTCTACCGCCCTCTCTTGTTTGAAATTCGGTTCCAAAAGCTTTAGCAAAATTCTGCCCTAGATTATGTGAGGTGCCTGCCTGCAAAGCTTTTCCATCTTGCATAAGAGCTTCAATACAGTATGTTTTTACTGCTCCGGCAAACTTTTCACTATCAGTTTTTCTACCACAAAGAACAGGCATCGCCATATAGTGCTCAGCAAACTCCCTATAAACCTCAAGCATCTTTAAAGTTTCTTCTTCTGCATCATCATTAGTTTCATGGCAAGTATGCCCTTCTTGCCATAAAAATTCGGTTGTTCTTAAAAAAGGCCTTGTTCGCATTTCCCAGCGAACTACGTTTGCCCACTGATTTATCAAGAGAGGTAAATCTCTATAGCTCTGTATCCATTTTGCAAACATCGAATTAATAATTGTCTCAGAAGTTGGACGAACCACTAAAGGCTCTTCTAATTTCTTACCGCCTGCTGTAGTAACAATTGCTAATTCCGGAGAAAACCCCTCTACGTGCTCTGCTTCTTTATGAATAAAGCTTTCAGGAATAAACATTGGGAAATAGGCATTTTGATGCCCAGTCTCTTTAAACTTTCCATCGAGCACTTTTTGCATTTTTTCCCAAATGGCATACCCATTCGGACGAATCACCATACATCCCTTTACAGGTGAGTAATCTGCAAGCTTAGCATGCTGAACAATATCTAAATACCACTGCGAAAAGTCTTCTGTTCTTTTTGTTATTTTATCCAACGTAATTAACCCTCTTTTTCTTCACTAATCTTAAATGCCTTAATCTTTCTGTGCAAATGCGCTCTCTCAATACCTAAGACCTGCGCAGTTTTAGAAATATTCCAATCATTTTCTATCAATTTCTTTAAAATAAATTCTTTTTCAAACTGAGACTTCGCTTCTTTCAGTTCAGTTGCGCCTGAGAATAAAATTGCTGGATTCGTTCTCTCGCTATCTGATTGTGTATAAGGATTTGAGTTAATGCTCTCTAATATCTCTAGAGGGATATCTTCTACATCTATCTCATCATTCACACTCAAAATACTTAACCGCTCGACTAAATTACGTAACTCTCTCACGTTACCGGGCCAATAATAGTGCTTTAGTAAGTCTAGAGCATCTTGTGATATTTTTTTCGCCGGCCTACCCTGCTCTTTAGAAAAAGCTTTGAAAAAATAATCAAACAATGGCCCAAGATCACCCACTCTATCTCGAAGTGGTGGTACAACTATTGGTATAACATTAAGCCTATAATACAAATCTTCACGAAATTCGTTATTCTTGATAGCTTCTACTAAATTTTTATTAGTGGCAGCAATAACTCTTACCTCTACTTCTATTGTTTGGTTACCACCAACTCTTTCAAACTTCTGCTCTTGTAAAATTCGCAAAACCTTTGCTTGTGTCTTCAAACTCATATCCGCAATTTCATCTAAAAAAAGCGTGCCGTTATTGGCTTGATCAAACTTTCCCTTCTTCATCTGATTGGCGCCTGTAAATGCTCCCTTTTCATAGCCAAACAATTCGCTTTCTATTAACTCTTCGGGAATAGCTGCACAGTTCACTGCTACAAAAGGCTGGCCTCTAAGCTTTGAACCTTCATGAATAGAACGTGCTACTAATTCTTTTCCTGTTCCATTTTCTCCCGTAATAAGCACCCAACTATTTAGTGGAGACACGGTAGATACTTGTTTTTTTAAGTTCTTTATTTTTTCAGACTCTCCAATCATTTCGACAGATTTTTGGCTAGCTGATTTTAAAATTTTATTTTCGTTATCTAGAGCTTTAAATTGTAAAGCATTTCGAATGGTCACCAGTAAGCGCTCAAGAGATAAGGGCTTCTCTACAAAATCAAAGGCTCCAAGTTTTGTGGCTTTAACCGCTGTCTCTACAGTTCCGTGGCCACTCATAATAATCACTGGTAAATCGGACAAAACAGACTTTAATCTTTTCAAGGTTTCTAATCCATCGATGCCTGGCATCCAAATATCTAAAAGCACTAAATCGAAATTACCATTCTCTGCTATACCAAGCCCCTCTTCGCCCGAGCCTGCTGTCATTACTTCAAATGACTCATCTTTCAATGCCCCGCTTAGAGAAGCACGAATCGATGCCTCGTCGTCGATGATTAGTATTTTACGTGCCATGCTTCATTACCTCAGTGGTTCGATTAATAGGTAGTTCCACATTGAAATACGTACTAAATTTTCCATTTGTTTGTCCAGAAGACACACGAATATACCCATCATGGTCACTAACGATTCTCTTAGCAATGGCAAGCCCTAGGCCTGTTCCCTCTTCTTTTGTAGAGAAGTATGGCTCAAAAAGCATGGGTAAAACTTCTTCAGAAATACCAGGACCAGTATCTGCCACCTGAATCGACACCATACCTACAGCAGCTTTATGCTCTGTGGTGATTTGTACAAGACCGAATTCTTGATTTTTCATTGCTGAAACAGCATTATCAACCAAATTCATAAACACTCTTTTAATCTGCTCTTTATCGA
The DNA here is from genome assembly GCA_023954355.1 of Oligoflexia bacterium. Classification (GTDB taxonomy): domain Bacteria; phylum Bdellovibrionota; class UBA1018; order CAIPTA01; family CAIPTA01; genus JAMLID01. Next base: position 9,251 of record JAMLID010000057.1, read on the forward strand.
AAGCAAATATAGGAATATTCGCATCAGGTAAAAACTCAAACGTCAGATTTTTATGAGCCTGACGAAATAGCCCTAAAATCTCTGCAATTGCTGCATTCAATTCGTTTGGTACAGGATTCGCAGCAGGAAAACGAGCAAATTGCGAAAATTCATTCACCATTTGTTTCAATTGATCTACTTGAGCGACAATCGTATCCGTACATTCTTTAAATACTTCATTATCATCTAATCTATCTAAATAGCGCTTTTGTAATCTTTGTGCCGACAATTTTATAGGAGTAAGTGGGTTCTTAATTTCGTGGGCAATTCTTCTTGCCACTTCTCTCCACGCTACTTCTCTTTGCGCCTTAATTAAATGAGAAATATCATCGAGTACAAGCACTAATCCCATATATCGATCTTGTGACTCATAAATAGGAGTTATAGTAACTAAAAGCGACAAAGGTCGAGAATCTTTATTCACAAGATTGATATATTTAAAAATTGTTTCTCTGCTACCACTTTCTAAGATCACCTCGATACTTAAATAAAGCTCACTTAGGTTATCTACTAAAAGCTCTTTGAGAGTTTTACCAATAGCTAAATCAGAGGAGATTCCTAATAAACTTGCTGCCGATTTATTCATAGTAGTGATTTTTGAATCTGCATCTACTGAGAAAACCCCTGCGCTGACATTAGACAATATTGCTTCTAAATATCGTCTTTTTTCTTGAAGTTCTTCGTTCGTGGTCTTCAAGGTTGAATAGGTAGACTCAAGGCGATCTCGGTTTTCTCTCAAGTCCGTGGTCATTTTATTGAACGCAACACCGACTCTGGCTATTTCATCATTGCCAAGCGAATCAATCATCACATCTAAGTTTCCACTACCCACCTCAGTTACAGCATGAGAAAGGTTTTCAAGCGGTAAGGTCATCTGTCGCGCAAGATATAACCCCACCCAAATAGCAGCAAAAATTACTAAAAGAGTAATTAAAATTAAAATAGCGAAATAAATTGTTTTAACCGGATATTTTAATGGATTTACTTCATTGAAATCTTCAAAAGTTGAAGATATCTCATCAACTTTTGCCACCAAACTTAAAGGTAGATGGTAGCTAACAGATAATATACCAATGATTCTTCCTTTATTACCATGCTCTCTTAGGGGAATAATAGATCTCAATACATCGCCCGACCCAATATGCTGTACTAAAGACACATCTTCTCCTGATAAAGCCGTTTGGATTGTATCAATCGGCAGCCTAGGAAATAAATCTGAGCTTAACGAAGACCTTACCACAGCACTTCTTGGTTCTAAGGGGTGCCAGTATACTTCAATAGAATCAAGAGCATACTTTTCTCTCAACCCTATTAGCTCTCTATCCACATGGGATTTAAAAAAACGATCTTGGTAGTCGATTCTTTCTGCAAGCTCTTGACGAACACGATCAGCGAAATGAAGTGCGCTCCCCTGGGTGGAGCGGTAAAAAGAGTCTGTGATTTCTAGGGACGCTTGTAAGGTGTTTCCTACTTTTAAGCTAAACCACTTATCAAATGTAGAATTAATATAAAGAGATGAAATTACAAACAGCACAACCGTAGGAACAATCGATAAGGTTAAAAAACTAAGTACCAATTTAGTTTTTAACTTGGCACCAATCATCCCCATTCTTCTTTCTAAAAAAAGCTTTGAAAGATTTCTAAAAATTAAAAAAACGAGGATCGCTAAAAGAATTAAGTTTAGGTTAATGATTCCAAAAAAGAAGATCGAGTTAACAAAAGGTAGTGTGCTCGAAAGCTTAGCAAGCTTAAGCGCTAAGTTTGCAAAAAGAACAATAAGCAAAAGTACAATAACGATAGCAATTTGTTCTCTTCGCCTTTTTCTTCTCTCATCATTTGCTAAGCCAGGCCGGCCAAAAAATAACATTGCGCGTAATTTCCTTTATCCGCCTTAAAATCTGAAGAGAACTATAAACATAGTTCGTCCATACAAACCTCAAATTGACTTCTCTATTCTTCTTATCATATAAAGAGCATTAGAGATCCACTTTCAAAGGCCAACCCAAAATCTTTGGGTACCCACAATATAAAACAGGAATATTTCCTCTGCACGGGATTAAATTCGCGTGGCAGATAAATTTTAGGTGAACTATGGCTTCAGAACTCGTAATTAACGCAACTCTCCCAGAAATTCGTGTCGCCCTCTTAGACGATGGAGAGATTTCAGACCTTTCTTTTGAATACGAAAAAAATAAAAGCATTGTCGGTAATGTCTACAAAGGCCGAATTGTAAGAGTACTTCCAGGTATGCAAGCTGCCTTTGTTGATATTGGACTAGAAAGAGCTGCTTTCTTATATGTTGGCGATATTGTCTATGATTCTCCGGAAGAAGAGCAAGAAGACGATTTTCAAGAAGACTCCGCAGAAGACATGCAAGAAACTAGTGCCCAAGAAGAGGAATCTGAAGAAGAGACAGAGTCTAGCGATGCAGACTCAACAGATGAAGATACTCCTCTAGAAATGGATGCTGCAGAATTATTAGCCGAAAAAAATCTTGGCGAAATTGAAGAGATTGAAAATAAAACAATCCCTCGAGATGAACCGGAAGAAAGCGTAGACCTTGCAGACGAACCTACGCAAGAAATAGAGGCAGAAGACGGAACAGAAAAATTCGTAAACCAAAGTTCTGAAAGAGCACCTCACAGATCTAGACGTAGAGATAACTCTAAGTACAGAGGAAAAAGAAGGCCAAACAATAGACAAAGAAGACCCAGACTAAATATTCAGGATGTCGTTAAAGAAGGACAAGATATTGTAGTACAAGTTGCTAAAGAACCTATGGGAACAAAAGGTGCGCGACTTACTTGCCATATTTCACTCCCTGGCCGTCACGTAGTTCTAATGCCAACCGTAGATCATGTTGGTGTCTCAAGAAAAATCGCCTCTTCTGATGAAAGAAAAAGGCTAAGATCAATTGTAGATCAGTTACGTCCACCTGGTATGGGCATTATTGTACGTACCGTTGCAGCAGAACAAACAAACGAGCAGCTAACAAACGAAATTAATTATCTATTAAATTTGTGGTCTTCTGTTAAGAAAAAAGCCGAGCGACAGAAATCTCCTTTTTGTCTTTACGAGGATTTAAACGTTATTCTTAAAACAGTACGCGACTACTTCACTGATGATATTTATCGCCTTGTCGTAGACTCCCCAAGAGTGCACTCTTACTTAGTAGAGTTTGCTGAGCAGTTTGCCCCTCATCTTGTGAATAGAATTGTTAAATACACAGGAAAAGACCCCATCTTTGATGCCTACGGAATTGAAGTAGAAATCAACAGAGCACTAAATCGAAAAGTATGGTTGAAAAGCGGTGGATACCTAATTATCGACCAAACAGAAGCTTTGACCGTCATTGACGTAAATACCGGAAAATTCATAGGCAAGAAAAACCTTGAAGAGACAATTTTCAAAACCAATCTAGAAGCCGTTAAAGAAGTAGCCTACCAGCTACGCTTAAGAAACGCCGGTGGAATCATAATTATCGACCTCATCGATATGGAAAAACACTTCCATAGAGAGAAAGTATACCGCGCCCTAGAAGAGTCTTTAAAGAAAGACAAAGCAAAAACCAATATTCTACGAATTTCTGAATTAGGCCTAATCCAAATGACAAGAAAAAGAACTAGAGAATCATTGAACCATGTTCTTTGTGACTCTTGCCCGTACTGTTACGGAAAGGGCTTTACAAAAAATCTACGTTCAGTTTGCTACGATATTTTTAGAGAACTAGAAAGAGTAGCACTTGAGGGCGGGACTGTTGGAGCTCGAGTTCATGCACACCCTGAAGTTGTCGATACTTTGTTTCAAGACGAAAGAGATACTCTTGACAGGTTAGAAGAGCGCTTCAGCATGAAAGTATCTATTAAAGGTGACTCTTCTCTTCACTTAGAAGACTTCAACGTTGAAGGAGAAAAATTCTCACTTTCATCTTACCAACCACCTAAGACAAACACTGAAGAAGCCCCACAATAAAAAAGGGAGGACTATATCCTCCCTTTTCTTCTCTATAAGATAGCTTTTTTACTAGTTACAAACGCGGTTATTCTCTTTCCAATCAGTAATGCTAGATGCTCTATCTGGAGCATCGCTAACTTTTCCAAATACACCCCAAGCATCTTTTGATGGTCTGATTTTGCTAACATTACCATGTGGATCAATTGAGAAGAATACTACAGAGCTAAAGGATTTCCCTGATGCTCCAAAACACTGGTTCATTGAGTAATCAACTACCATGCTATCTTCATAAACAACTTTATTATTATCCCATGCAGCAAGTCTACCACTTGTATCAAGCGCTACATTCACAATAGAAGATTCTGTATTAGAGGTAACAGTATATTTTTTCACACTACCCATGATAACTTTTTTGTCAGCCTTCGGGCAGTTATTGCCATTAGCACCTACGTTATGCAAAACATATAGGTCATTGTTTCGCTCAAAATACACCATAGCAGCATCGTTTGGGTGTTGAGAAATTTTAAAACTGTCTACTCCATTTGTAATTTGGCAAGGAGTCCCGTTTTCCATAATACGAAAAAAGTCACCATTTGATTTTAGTGCATACTGCGCTACTAAATCATTTCTACGAGCATTTTTACACTCCTTAAAGCCGTCTCGCATACAAGAAGCAGCCGGAGCTCTGTAAATTTCTAAATTACTATCGTCAGATGCCATAGAAGCATCCATTTTTCTACCCGTACTGCAACTCATAAGAGCAACAGCTAATAATCCCATCACTGTATATTTGAACATGTTTTTCCTCCTTGAAATTTTTGCGCACGAAAGCACGCTTAAAAATTATACCTAAGTATTTTAAATATAAAAAGTATTCAACAGTTCTATTTATAATTTTTAAATTTAGAATTTGTAGCGAAAAATAGGTGACCACGCCACAAGATCACCATCAAGATACCTGTTTTCTTTTATGGCAGATGTTTTTTCTAATGGCTTAGTTTTCCAATAGATTCGATTTAATGAGGCATCCTCTTCGTCAGGAGCCTGTCCTTCTTGAACAC
>JAMLID010000058.1 GCA_023954355.1 Oligoflexia bacterium
TATTGTATTTGATATTTCAGATAATACCTATAAGGGTTATGGATCGGCTTCGGGAATTTGGTATCCACTTGGGGGCGCAAATGCAGGCCCTCGATCGATGGTGCAAGTAGATAGTGGAAATGGTTATGGATCTACTAATGATAAGGTAAGAAGATTTAGTAATACTAGATTAGATATAGGTAGTGATATTACCTACGCAGATAGTGCGACGAATGGAGCTTCATTTACGGTAAATAGCGATGGAGTATATTCAGTGACTTATATTGATCGTTATACGGGTGGTGGTGAACAAATTTGTATTACTGTGAACGCCACTGCTATGACGACACAATGTGGAACACCAATAACCTATGCACAGGGCTTTAGAGCATTAGGAAATGCACTGACAAATGGTGCGGGAAATATATCTTGGACGGGTTTTTTAAGTGCTGGAGATGTAGTTCGTCCGCAAAATAATGGGAATGCTAACGCAACTGACGAGTATGCTACTTTTGTTGTTACTAAGGTTTCTGATTAATTTCTGATAGTTTCAGCAAGAGATTATGAAAGATTAGTCTCTTGCTGTTTACTTCAGAGTAACTTTCGATTAACGCTTAGCGTTTTCTAAACAAATGGCTGCCTGCTTAATAAGATTGAAGATTTCTATTTTTACATGCTAGAAAAATGCTATGAGACATGTAGCGCCATTGGTTGTTGCTTTTGCTTTATTAGCTCCAGTAATGCTTGTTTATTTTCGTTCAAATTTTTTTTCGCAAATAAATAATGCTAAAAAAAATGATTCTCAGTATTACACTAATGCTTTTATTTCGGTGTTAATCGTTGTTTTCTGCTCTTTATTTATTCAAAAAACAAATTTGTATTTAGGCAAGGCCCCAATTGCTACCGATGACGACTCTATTGCCAACGTGGCCACTAATCTTTGGCAAAATAATATCTATGGATTTCCTGCAGCGCCTAGCCCGATTCATTTTGGAACCTCAACCGAATCAATTTTAAAAGAAACACACTTTGATGGCACTCGTGATTATTATAATTACGGTTGGTTTTACTTTGCTGTTGGAGGCGCACTAAATTGGATTTTCGGTAACAATGGGCTGCATTTTTATAGAATGCTCAATGCTTGGGGAATCATATTTGTTATTGCGTTAGGTTTTTTAGTTTTTTCTAAGCACTCATTTCTACCGATTACGTTTTTAAGCATAGGACTAGTAGGAAGGTTTTTATCTACAGTAGCTCCTGTAATGTCTAGACCTGATATTGCAGTTTCGGTGACTACGGCTCTATTTTTTGTTTTTGCTTATTATGCTTTTCGCAAGAAAAACTTATCTTATTGGGTGTTAGCAGGGTTTTTTGCTGCTACAGCGAGCACTTCTCATCCAGTTGCTTGGACCATTTCTCTTTCTGCCTTTTTAACATGGATGTGTTTTTCTTTTGAGAATAAAGAAAACAAAAAAACAATTATCTATTCTTTATGTGGTCTATGTGTAGGTGGTTTTTTGGGAGTGTTTTTATATCTATACATGATAGGCTTTCGAATTTTTGACTTGCTTCATTTTGTAAATTTTTTAAATAAAAATGTTCAGCACCCAAATTTTTTGCAACAGTTTACAAATGGTATTCGTTCAGCTTGGTCGGGTTCTGCTTATACATATTCTCTCGCAATTGTCGGAATTCTTCTTTCACTTTTCTTTTTCATAAGCGCATTTAGGTTTAAAAATGAATTTAGAAATAAAATTTTTTCGTTAGTCGCTGCCCCGTTAATAACTCTTGTTTTTTATATACTAAGTTTGGGTGTGTATAAGAGTCTTCTACATCCAAAATATGGCATATTGGTTTATGTTATTTCATTTTGGTTAGTTGGTGCTGGATTTACTATTTTATTGGATATTTATTCAACTCTTTTAAAACAGAAGACTGCTATTTTTAACAGAGTTATATTTGCGATAAGCGCATTTGTACTTTTATCTTCTTCTTTCTCGGTGGCTAAATATGTGCCAATGCTCGAGCGCATGAGTTATAGTTGGATTAATTTTGATGAATTTCGCAAGAAAGCTTTAGAACCAGTAGTGGAAGATTCTTTTATTTGGGGCTCTCTCGTTTATGGAATAGATTCAGGTATTCGCATGAACTATCTTGATTTAAGTTCAGCTTTAGCTTTTTCATTGCATCAAAGTGAAAGAGGACGTTTATCTTCTCGCCCCGACTTTATTTTAACCGATTATTTTACTATGCAGTCGTATTTTATTAATGGACAAGCAAAGGGACGAGATAACCCCTATGTTTTATTAAAAAGACACTTAGGTGAAAATGAAAAGCTAAAACAAGTTAGAGTTACATATGCGCCACCATATGGAAACACCTATTTATACAAACGCATAAAAAACTCAGAAGAAGATAATATAAAAACAAGTTTTTCTTATAATAATGGGATTAGTCAGCAGTGGATAACAGTACCAAGTAAACTGGATGTTAAATTCTCCGCAGAAAAAAGCGAGCCTGTAAAAGTCGATTTAAGCACGCATAGTGGTAGCTACTCAATAGCGAGAGAAACAAAGAAAATTTATTTGAAGAGCGGTGTTTATAAACTAACAATTCGTCTTTCAGAGAGATTTCAAAATAACACATCTTTTATTTTACTAACAAAAGGACTTTATGAATATTTTGAGAGTAATAATAGATTAAATTTACTTCCCTTTCTCAGAGGGCAAAGAAGAGCCGAAACTATAATTTCGCATTTAGGGGGCGATTTATATATATCTTTTTTCCCTGGAATGAAAGACGAGAAGCCTATAAGTGATAGTTTTTATATAGAGTCTATTGAAAAAATTGATAGCGAACATAAATGGAGCTCTTATGAAAAAATCCCTATCGCTTATTTGTCTGACTGGGAGATTTCTGGTGATGCTAGAGAGTTTATGAAAAGTAATGGTAAGTATCATATAGAGTCGAGCCTAATAGAAAATAGAGCATTTCGTATTAGTAGCCCTCTTTTGAAATTAAGGTCCAACACGATCTACCATTTAGAAATGCCTGTTAGTTATGTAAATGGTGCGCTTAAGCTAGAAGTTAAAAATTTAAAGGGAGTATCTCTTTTGTATGGTGAAGGGTCTGTTTTTGATGGTAGTTTGTCGTTTAAAACTGATAGCAGTGGAAGCGTTGTTTTTACTTTAGAAGCAGTTAACTTAGAAGCTGCTCCAAATGAGCTTAAGGTTCTACTAGGTGATCCGAAGTTGTTTACCTATTTACACAGTATTGACAAGATTAAAGATATAATGTCTTGTGCTACTTTGCCTAGTGCACTCAAGAAAGAGCGTAATGATTGTACTGAAGTTGATGATGATATATTAAAGAAAATAGATAAAGAGCTTTTAGTGAAATAAAGAATATTATGTATGGAATATAGTAATGAGTGAAAAAACAATTCAAGATGTAGAATTATTTTGGAATGAAAATCCACTTTGGACGGGAGAGTCTAAGTTTCAAGCAGGAACCAGAGAATTCTTTGATGAGCATAAAAAAGTTTATTATCAAGATTGTTTTGCAGGGGTAATGGATGAAAAAATTTTCCCGAATATAGACAAAGAAAATAGTAAAGTTTTAGATCTTGGCTGTGGAGTTGGTTTTTGGACAATAGAATTTGGTATAAGAGGATTTAAAAAAATTTTCGCTGCTGATTTAACCGAAAACGCCATAGAGATGACTCGTAAAAGGTGTGATGTCTTTAAAATACATGCGTCTTTTTCGAAACAAAATGCTGAAAAGACTACATATGATTCGTGTTTTTTTTCACATGTAAATTGTCAAGGAGTGATACATCACACGCCAAATACTGAAGCAACGGTAATAGAGATTCATCGAATTTTAGAAAAACAGGGAACAGCCTCAATCTCTGTTTATTATAAAAATATCTTTTTGAGAAACTGGTCAAAAATATCTTGGGTAGGAAAAATTTTATATTTTCTAGGTGCGGGACTAAAAGGTAGGGGTAGAGAAAGAATCTATGGTGATACTGATATCAATGAAATTGTTCGATTATACGATGGAGTAGAGAACCCTATCGGAAAATCATATTCAAAAAGAGAATTTATCGATCTGCTTTCGCCATATTTTGAAATAGTAGAAGTTTATTATCATTTTTTTCCAGCTAGATCTTTGCCATTTAAGCTACCAAAATTTATCCATAGTTTTTTAGATAAGAAATTTCCCTTTATGATTTATGCAAATTTAAAAAAGAAATAACCAAACCAAAGGGCTTCATGAAAAAAAATTTATCTCAATATTTTTACTGGATTTTTGCTTTATTATTAGTTTTATTCTCTTATTTTTCATTTGATGGCGATTCGTATAAGTGGAGTTTAATTGGTGTTTTCATATACCTAATCCCAACCATATTTCTAATTTTCCGTATTCATTTTTTTCGCTACTATGTTTTCTTATTTTCTCTATTTTTTGCACTCCAAGCGATTTTACCTTCATTAATGAGAGGGGACTATTTTACCGCACAACCAAACTTTCAAGTAATTATGGATTATGAAAAAGATGCGATTAAGGGCTTTTCTCAGGGACACCATAAAATTACCATTGACTCTATGGGATATAGAACTACAAAACCAATAGATTACAAAAACAAAAGTGATAGATTTAGAATTTTTACTATTGGTGGATCAACTACTCAGATGATTGATATCGATGATCATAGAACTTGGTCACACCACTTACAGGTGCTTTTAGATAAAGAATATAAAAAAGAATTTGAAGTTATTAATACTGGGATGGCTGGGCTTAGAGCTGAACAAAACTATGGAACACTAAAGTACATTACAAAAGCCAAGCTGAGTCCTGATTTAGTGATTATTCTTGTAGGCACTAATGATTGGCGTAGAGCAATCATTAATCAGGCCATTGGATTAAAAGAAGGTTCTTTATCATACCCTTGGGAGAATTTTTCTACAAAAAACTCTCTTATTGGAAGATTAGTGAGAGCATTTTTAGATAAAAGAAAACGAACACAAGAAGAAGCTGGCGTTAAATCGGTAGAGGTAATGCATTTTAAAAAAGGTCACATGAGCGAAGAAGAGAGAGCTGAAGTATGTGCGTCGGGAACACCCATAGATTTGCCTATAGATTTTCCCGAAAATGTTTCTAATGACTTTTCTAAGGCACTAGACGGTATAAGAGATGTTTGTAAAAAAGAAAACTTGGCTTGTGTTTTTTTAAGTCAACCACATGGATATAAAAAAGAAGCAAAAGGTGAGTATAGAAGAGATTTATCATGTAATAATCGCTGGGGAAGACCATATATCCCTGTTCCAGAAGGTTTAATATATACACTTAAGAGCGTTGAACGAATGGGACAAGTAGCAGATTTTTATAATAACTATACGAAAACCTTTGCAGAAAAAAATGGAATGCCATTTTGCGACATAGATGCACAAATTGAACCGTCGTATAGACATATGTATGACGAAGTACACTTCACTGAAGAAGGGACAAAAAAAGTCGCAGAAGTTGTTTTTCAGTGTTTAAAAGAAAAAGTGCCAAATATTAAAAATTTACCTACAGACTAAGGCACTATTCTATTTCTATCTCTCGGATACATAGTAGCTTCTCTTAGATTTTGAAGTCCTAAAATTAGAGCAGTAAGGCGCTCTAATCCTATAGCTAATCCACCGTGTGGGGGCATTCCTAAGGTAAACATTTGTAAATGATCTTCAAATAATGCTGGAGAAATCTGCCTAGCTTTTAGTGCATCTTCTAATGATTCTCTTGTATGTAGTCGCTTGCCACCGGTAGTAATTTCTTGCCCACGAAACAACAAATCGAAGCTAGCACTACAATTTTTTTCGCTTCCTGGCTGTGTATAAAACGGGCGAGCAGATAAAGGGAATCCCAGTACAAAAACAGAGGCTACGCCCGTTTCTTCTTCAGCTAATTTACATAGCTGTCTTTCTGCTTCTGGGTCTAAATCATCTATTAAGTCATTTCGATTAAACTTATTTTTTAACTTTTCTAAACAAGTTTCAAAAGACCATATTGGTACTTGCATCATATTTGGCAGTTTGGGCATTTGAAAATTTTCAAAAATTGAAAAATATTTTTCGTTCAATCGCCCGAAAATAAAGGTGAGTAGTTCTCGTTCTAGTTGGATTATCTCTTCAACGGATTCAATAAATCCCATTTCTAAATCTAGAGAATAATATTCTGTTAAATGTCTGCTAGTAGCATGAGGCTCTGCTCTATAAACATGACCAGTTTCAAATACACGCTCAAAGCCAGCGACACCATATTCTTTATAAAATTGGGGACTTTGTGCTAAATAAGCTGATCTTTCAAAATATTTAAGTTCAAATAAATTTGTGCCACCTTCTGTACCGCCAGAAACGATTTTAGAAGTTATAATTTCTGTGAATTTTCTTGAACGTAAAAAATCACGAAAACTTTGCACAATCTCTGCTTGGATTTGAAAAATACCATTTATCTTTTCATTGCGTAGAGAAAGTGGCCGATGAGTTAAAATAATATCTTGGCCTATATCAGATAAATCTACATTAGAATTAAAAGGTAAATTATGCGCAGATCGGTTTAATACACGCACCTCTTCTATATCAAATTCAAATCCTTGCTTAGAGCGAGGCTCGGCTCTAGATGAACCAATAAGTTCTACAACATCGTCTAGTTTTAAATTATGATCATTGATAATTTTGGGATCAGCTACGCATTGAACAGTACCACTACAGTCTTTTAAAATAATAAAAGCCGTTTTAGCTAGAGGGCGATAGCGGTAGATCCAGCCAGAGATTTTGATTTTTTGTTTATAAAGACTAGGTAGTTCTTCTATAAATACTCGGTTCATTTTTATTCTCACTATTTTGTTGGAGCCAGTAGATCTGGCGGTACCATCCAACTTCCAGTGAAGAACACCGGCACTTTGACCACATATCGTTGCGTAAACGTTTTTTTCTAATAAAGCCTGTTTTTAAAACTTCTCTTTCGAAAAAACCTCTCAGAGGGGTCTGTCCTCTTCGGTGAGTTAGCTCTAATATAGCATATTGCAGAGTCTTTGCTAGAGGTTTTAGAGAAGGAATTTAAAATCTTACATGTAAGCCAATTTGTGCTGAAAATCCCATACGTTTTAAACGAATTTCTTCTCCAGATGTGAGAGAAACTCTGTTACCGGTGGTTGCAGTAGAAAATCTAGAACCTGTGGCTGAATCAACGACATAATAGTTAGAAATCATTCGGCTATATCCAATTTTGGCAATTAGATCAAAGCTTGGGAAAAGTTGATAAATAGTACCCAACATTAAGTTGATTTGAGATAGAGTTGCATTGGCCTTTAAAGAATGTGTGGTAGTTGATTCAATAATTTTTTGCGTAAACTCGCCTTTTCCAAAGCCAAGCTGTGATTCAAAAAAATAATTGTTGTCTTCTAATGCTAATGGAAAAAAATAGTATCTAGCTACAAATCCGGCTATCCAATTTGATATTTCAGTAGATTTAGTCATAAGTAGTGCGTTTGATGAGTTATAGCCATACAGATCAATTTTTTGATCTAGGCTATTTTGAAAAAATAAACCAATAGACCAATCAAGAGTATAAGGTAACAGTATAGCGGCTTGAAAATCTGCAAGTCGTTTAAAAGATTTTGTATCGCCTCTTTCTGTTGCGAAAGAGCCTTCAAAAGAAGTAAACGCTGCAGCTTGATTTATGCTGGTCGGTTTAGCCCAGGTGCTTTGGTAGGTGATCTCTAAACCAGCATATGAAGTAGTAGTAAAGAAAATTGAACTTATGAAAAGTATAGGAAAAACAAAAGCTGTAGATTGTTTATATTTTCTAAATAAAAAACGTATCAGTAGAAAAATACCCATGAAAGAAAACCAATCTAGATAAAACGGAGAGTTGTTTTTTTCTGTTCCGTCACTGGCAATTACCTTAGCAACACAGCCTCCACCGCCAGCATTACTTGTTGTTATTGCAGCTCGAGTACCTAATCCACAGGTTCTTGAAGATGAAGGGCCTCCACTTACAGTACCTGAGAGAGCACCATTTCCAGAAGATCCGTGGTAGCTGGTACAGTATGTTCCGGACCTCACGCTTTTACTGGTTGGATTTACGCATTCCATTGCATCGATTTCATCTTGGCTAAGTGTTCTTGCGGATAAATCACCAGCGGCAACAGTGCTTTTCATTGGAGCATTTAATAAAATTGGGTTGCTACTAGTAAATGTAGGTGGCTCAATACTATGGTCAAGTCCTAGACAGTGTCCTATTTCATGAACAAGAATTCCTACCAAATCGTATCCTGTAGCACTTCCATTAATGGCAAAATCACCCGTTGCTTCTCCGTTGACTACTATATCGCAATCAACCGTCATATCGGTAGTGTTGTTAACATTAGAGTATGCGACGGCAAGTGTCCCTGTATTGCCTATTCCGTTACCTTCTCCAGTTGTTCTGTTATCCCAAGAAATAGTATTCGTTGAATCTCCTGAGTTTTTAGTATTTGTAGTTGTGCCAATGAGATTTACTGAAATATTAGAATCACAAACATTATTCCATTGAGCGATCGCAGAATTTATAGCGGACTGAAATTCTGCAGTGTTTAGTTCTGGCACAATGGACCCAGCGTGAACGTTTTGGTCAGTATTTACTCGAAAATTTATAGTTCTATCTGCCCAAGTTATGGCTTCATTCACTGGACGTTCACCTTTTTGATAAGCGCCACCGCGAATAAAAATAAACGCCGATGCAGATAATGGAATAAATAGAAGAGCAATAAAAGTTAAAATTTTAATTTTCATTCTAAAACCTCATGGAGAGTCCATTCGGCATATTTTTTATTTAAATAAGTATCTTTACCCTGAATAAAATAAATTGATAGATTAATAACGTCGTTTACTTTCGGCTCATAGACATCCACAGGGTAAGTTATGATTTTATTGCCTTCTTGAATGCTGTAATCAGCCGCCCTGATACGAATAGATATTTCTTTTTCAGTCGGACAATTTTGACGAGTAGATATATTTTTAATTGCTACATCCCAATATACCCAATGACCAATTCTTTCTTTGCCATTCTTTACAATGCTTTGATTTTTAAAAGAGGGCTTAAGAAATACAGCCTCTAGTTTACAATTATTTCTAATTGGCTGTTGGCCAGGTGATACGGCTTTAGTAGTAGCAAAAGAAAAAGATAAATTTATAAAGAATAGAAGTAATAACATAAAATCCCCAGAGAACTGTGATCAGTACATTATAATTATGGATTAAATTTTTAATTTTAACCAAATCAAAAACTTTTTGTTGAGTAGTCTTATTTTGTCACTATGTCTTTACATGGATTAGTGATTTTTATTTTGCGTTAATAAGTGAATTAAGACTATCTATACCCTTTAAGTTCAATTAGGTAGCCTGTTGGGCATCTTAAGTACATTTTTTTTCTTTCTAGCTTAGTGTTTTCGTCCCAGACTTCAGGTTGCAGGGCTATATATTTCTGATAATTGTTTAGTATTCTATCTGCTAGCATATTGAAATCATCTAATTTCATATTTATTCCAAAATGTAGATGTGGAAGATTGGGGTCTATTTCTAAATCATGCTTTAGGGTAATCTGGTTTCCATATAAATCAATATTGATATATCCAGAGGGGTCTTCGTGGATTATTTTAGCCTCTAATACTTGTGTGAAAAAAAACACAGAATCTTCTAATGATTTAACAGCAATTGATAGGTGAAAGTTTGGTAAAGTCACGTTCAGAAACTAGCATATACAATCACTGCATTTCAACTTTATGAATTTTTAATAGCCCTAAAGAATCAATTTGCAAGCCCTTTACATTGGACGAGATTAGGTAATTTATTGCTTCAATAAATAAAGGAACAATTACTATTTCTTCTTCAGTAAGAAGTTTTTGTGCTTGGTCGTAGAGCTTTATCCTTTTTTTTGAAGACCGCTCAGCAGCAGCTTGTTCAATAATTTGGTCGTATTTTTTGTTTTTCCACTTTGTATAATTATTGCCACTATAAGAAGTAAACATATTCATGAAATTATCTGGATCTGGAAAATCAGCTCCCCAACCATGGCGAAAGATAACAGGAGAATCAGCTCTTAATCTGCCTAAGTAGACTTTCCATTCTTCATTTTGGGCGTGTAGGTTTATTCCTAAAATGTTTTTCCACTGCGACTGTAATTTTTCTGCGATCATTTTATTATCGTCTCTAGTGTCAAACATGAAAGTAGATGAGGGAAAGTTTTTTCCTTCTGGGAACCCCGCTTCTGCCAAAAGTTTTTTTGCTTTTTGTGGGTCATAAAATAGGCCAATCTTAGGATTATAGGCGAGCATCCCTTTTGGAATCCAGCTAGAGGTAGCGATTTGCCCACCCTTTAATAAAGAAGTGATTTCTTCGCGATTTATACTTAAGGCGAAAGCTTTTCTTACTTTAACATCATTGAACGGAGCTTTAGTGACATTAAATGCGTAATAATAGCCACGAAGATAGGGTAATGTTCTATACCCAGGATTTTTTTTAAGACGCTCTATTTCTAAAGCAGGTAAGCGAGATAAATAATTTAACTTGCCGGTTTCAAACATACTAATAGCAGTGGTGCTCTCTGTGACAATGTATATATTTACTTTTTCTAATTTTGGTTTTCGTCCTCTGTAGTTAGGGTTTGGTGCTAATTCTAATTTTGAGTCGTGCTGCCACTTTGTAAGTTTAAATGGGCCTGTAACCACCATATTTTCTGGGTTTGTCCACTTATCTCCATATTTAGCGATAATATCTTTACGAATGGGGAAAGTTACAGTGAATGCAGGGATAGTAGCAAAGTAACTTGCAGGTTTTTTCAAGGTAACTACGAATGTAGATTCGTTTTTCACTTTAAAACCCAACTTTGCTGCATCTTTAAGGCTTCCGTCGTTATATTCTTTAGCTCCGACAATATCAAAAAGAAAGTAAGCATACCCAGAGGCAGTTTTGGGGTTCAATGCTCGCTCCCAAGAATCCCAAAAATGTTGAGCCGTTAAGGGAACACCATCACTCCACTTTAAATTTGGCTTAAGTGTATAGGTATAAGTTTTACCGTCTGGAGATATTTTCCAACTAGCCAAACTTGGTACAGCTTCTAGCTTTTCGTTGTACTCAGCAAGGCCTTCTATTAGATGGTATAAAACATTAATAGATACATAATCAGTTGCTAGATTCCAATCTAGGGTTGGGGGTTCAGTTTCTATACGCATATTGAATTCTTGTTTTGCAGCATAGGAATGAATAGATATAAAAAGAAAAAATAGGATTATTTTTTTAAACATAAAAAGTCTTTCGAATAAAATTTTTCAAATATTAACTTAAAATCAAAGTCGGGTCTATTTCTTAATGAGGCGAATTTTTTGTAACGCCAAACCAACTATAGGAATTCGTTTTTCTATATTTTCCATAGGGATATATTTTATAAAGAAAAATAAAAGAAATCCTATAGCAATTGTTCTAAGGCCATACCAAAAAGCCTGAACCATAGAGCCTTCTACAAAAAAGAAAAAACATAATGTAAGAACTAATGAAATTAAGAAAAGAGGATTCATAAGTTCTTTAAAGGAGTAATAGATATTTTCTTTTAAACTTTTTTCTCTTTGATCCATCTTTAACGAATATTTAGGTGCACGCTTAGCTGCTCTGAGTAATTTCGATTGCCATTTTTGAAAATAAGATTCAGGTAAAAAGTACGCAACTAATACGATGCTGACAGCAAGTAGTGCTTTAAAGGTAATTAAGACTAAGGCAATCCACAAGACTTGAGAGGTATTTATACTTATTATAGAAAAGCTATCTTGAATTTTAGAATAAAAATATTCGAGTGCTCGAATTAGAGTGTCACCAAATACAAAGTAATATATCAAAAGTGGTTGAATAAACGACCAAGTAGAAGAAAATATGCCACCAAGAATTGTACCAAATAGATTTGGGCCAAATAAAATTGTTCCAATGCTTAACAGAAACCCCTGTGCACTAATGGCTAACATTGGAGTTAATTTTTTACCAACAGGTGAGAGTGATTTAAAGCATGTAGCAATGCTTGAAATTATAAATGGAGCTTTTCTTTCACGAGTTTTAAATACCGAACGAGATAACAAAAAAATTTGGTTTAAAGAAAGAAAATACCCTGCAAGTGGTATACGAAAGCCATGTAGAATACTACCCAACCCAAGCTCACATACAGAGAGTAGAGCCGCATCTTGTGCTAAGGTTTCTAAATTATTTTCTTTCATTCATTTCACACCATGCCAAATAACCACCGCGCAAACTTTCTGCTTGGTAGTTGTTTTTTCGAAGTATTTCGACAGCTTCTTGGCTTCTTTTGCCGCCACGGCAGTAGGCAACTATTTTTTTCTTCTCTAAATTAGGAATTTTTTCTCTAAGTAGACTAAGAGGTACGTGCTTTGCGCCTAGAATATGCCCAGAGTCCCATTCTTCTTGTTCTCTTACATCTAAAATAAGAACTTCTTCGTTATTCTTTAATTTTGCAAAATCTTCGCAGCTAATTTCAAAAAGAAATTCACAAGAAGAATGAATTTCATTTAAATTTATTTTCTTTAAATCTCCATTGCATAAGCAATGAGGGTTTTTTGTAAGTTGCATTTTTTGAAAGTCCATTTGTATGGCGTCGAAATAAATTAAATAACTACCAAGATTATTATTTAAACCTAAAATAATTTTTATAGTTTCTGTTGCTTGAAGGGTGCCAAAAATACCAGGCAAAACTCCCAGTACTCCGTGCTCAGAACACGAAAGCACTGATCCGCTTGGTGGGGGTTCTGGATATAAACAACGATAGCACGGGCCTTTTTTATAGTTAAATACTGCTAGCTGGCCTTCGAATCCTAAAATAGAAGCAGAAACTAAAGGGATATTTGCTATGAGTGCTGCATCGTTAATGAGATAGCGAGTAGAAAAATTATCTGCTCCGTCAATAACAATATCGTAACGAGAAAAAATTTCAGAAGCATTTTTAGGGCTTAATTTCTCTTGATAAATTTTAATATTGATCCATGGATTGAGTTCTTTTAAATGTTTAGCAGCTTGTTTAACCTTTGGTTTTCCGATATCGGCAGTAGAATAGATGATTTGTCTTTGTAAGTTAGACTCACTTATATCATCAAAATCGACCAAACCTAATCTCCCAATACCTGCAGCAGCTAAATAGAGTGCCACTGGTGATCCTAATCCACCAATACCGACAATTAGAACAGAAGATTTTTTTAATTTTTTTTGCCCAGCTTCGCCAACTTCCTTGAGTAAAAAATGTCGATCGTAACGTATTAATTCATTTTTATTCATTAACTGAAATATACTTTGAATAAATAGAAGAATCTATTTCCAATTTTTATTGTATTTTATTTACTCGTTTTTACACTCTGTGCGAGTTTTCAGAATAGATTCAGTTTTATAAACTTCTGATTTTAATGGTTGTATACGATTATGTAAGTAAACTATGCTATCAGTCATCATATAGAGTATTTGAGCTAAAGGAGCATTCCTATGCTCAGGTGAAGGAACTGCAAATCTTTTATCTCCTGCTCTATGAAATTCTCTAAGTTCGCTAGCATAATCTGAGTAAATATGAATAATTTCTTGTTTAGTTATATCTCTTGGTAGTCTACCTTTAGGTGGCTGAATTGCTTTAAAGCTTTCTCCAGTT
>JAMLID010000059.1 GCA_023954355.1 Oligoflexia bacterium
GAAGCGATTTTAATTGACCCCGTATTAGAGCAAGTAGAGAGAGATAAAAAGCTAATAGAAGAGTTAGGGCTAAAATTACATTATACACTTGAAACTCATGTGCATGCAGATCATATTACAGGCTCTGGAACTCTAAGAAAAGTATTAGGATCGAAGTGTATTTTAGGTAATGGAACCTCAGTTGATTGCGCTGATCTATTGTTGAAAGATGGGGAAAAACTAAAATTTGGAGAGTTCGAAATCATGGCTTTATCTACACCTGGCCATACAAATGGTTGTACCTCATATTACCTAGACGGAATGTTATTTACCGGCGACGTATTAATGATTCGTGACGTGGGGAGAACTGATTTTCAACAAGGCTCAAACGATAATATGTTCCACAGTTTGAATAAACTATTTAACTATCCTGATGATACTACAGTATATCCTGCGCATGACTATAACGGACATTTTAGTACTACAATAGGCGAAGAGAAGAAATTTAATAAGAAAATTGGCGGCCATTTATCGAAAGAAATTTTCACAGAAAGAATGCTGGCGATGAAATTAGCCGATCCGAAAAAAATTAAAGTTTCAGTCCCTGCGAATATGAAGTGTGGAGAGTTCTAATATGAAAAATCTAGAAGCTAAAGAGCTTAAAGTTAAGCTAGATAATGAAGAGAAAATTTGTTTAGTTGATGTACGCTCGATAGATGAGTACAGGTCTGGACATGTACCGAAAGCGATATGCATGCCGTTAGATCAGATAGAAAGCAAACTAGAGCAATTGCCAAAAGACAAATTGCTCGTATTGAACTGCCAATCAGGAAATCGCTCTAAAAAAGCAAGAGAGGTTTTGGCATCTCATGGCTATACCAATATTTTAGAGTTAGAAGGTGGGTTTAATGCATGGGTTAAATCAGATTTACCAATCAAGCGAAACAAAAAATCTATACCAATTATGAGGCAAGTTCAAATTTCGGCTGGTCTGTTAGTAGCAGTAGGAACAATTGCCGGATTAACCATAAGTACAAATTTTTTATTTCTACCTTTATTCGTAGGTTGTGGTTTAACTTTCGCCGGGCTTAGTGGTTGGTGCGGAATGGCGCTCTTATTAGAAAAAATGCCATGGAATCGCTAGCAGGGTATATTGGAATTGTATTGATGGGGCTTTCACTTGGACTTGTTGGTGGAGGCGGATCTATTCTAGCTGTTCCTATTCTAGTTTATGTATTTCAAATAGCAGCGGTTCAAGCAACGACTTACTCTTTATTTATAGTTGGTTTAGTTAGCGCTGTGGCTGCCTATTCGCATTGGAAAAAGAAAACTATTTCTATTTCTAATTCGTTAATATTTGCCATCCCTACAATCGTAGGCGTTTCTTTTTCTAGAGGCTTTTTAGTGCCTTATTTACCTATGCAAATTTCTTTGTTCACGTACTCATTTTCTAAAGACAATTTAATTCTTTTTATCTTTTCTATAACTATGATCTTGGGTGCTTTTTCTATGTTATTTTTTAAACCAAAAGAAGTAGAAGAAAAAGAAGAAGGTAAATCACTAATGTTAATACCTTTAGGATTATTGATTGGGCTATTGGTCGGGTTTGTCGGAGCAGGCGGGGGTTTTTTAATTGTTCCTGCTCTTATCTTTTTTGCGAATTACCGAACAAAAGTTTCTATGGGCACCTCAGTATTTCTTATTGCCTTAAATTCTATGGTAGGTTTTAGCTCTGCACTTTGGTCTTTGGATGCGATTCCTTGGATATGGCTTATATCTTTAGTTTCTTTGGCTCTTTTGGGGCAATATTTTGGCTTATTTTTACAATCTAAAATGAGCGCAAATTATCTACGACCTATATTTGGACTTCTTGTATTACTCATGGGAGTCTTTGTACTTTTACGCACTTCATTTATGGGCTAGAAGCAAGCAATTGACAGTTTCTAGTTTTTTTTGATCAATTTATTTTCGTGAGAAAAATTGACTTCGGTCTTCTTTTTTGAGATTCGATGCTTTGCGCAATTTTTTTTTTAACTTGGAGAATTTATGAAAACCCGAATTTTAGTTTTAATCGCTTTAGCTTTTAGTTTTTCTCTTATGTCTCAACAAGCTCATGCAAGAAGTCTTGTATTGGGTGGCTCATACTATGATTGGTCAGGAGGAACATGTGCAGAATTCACCAATAGAGGTAATATCATTCGATATGTAAATAATGATTATTGTAGAAGAACCGTTGGTTCTTATTACGATTGGTCAGGAGGAACATGTGCAGAGTTCACCAATAGAGGTAATATCATTCGCTATGTTAATAACGATAACTGCCGCCGTTCCGTGGGCTCGTACTATGACTGGTCGGGTTCAACCTGTGCTGAATTTACTCGCTATGGAAACATCATTCGTTATGTGAATAATGTGTATTGCAGATAAATAATTGATTTTATTTATGAATTTAAGCCCGCAAGGAGTAATCCAAGCGGGTATTTCTTTGTCAAAAAAGGGGCTTTTTTGAATAATGCACCGTATTGATTTGCGGGAATCATCATGATACAACGCGTTATATTTTGATTTAATAACGATGGAGAGCCACCACAATGTTTAGACTTTCTTTTTTCGCTGCCTCTGCAGCTTTTGTTTCCATAAACGCATTTGCCACCATGACTCCCGGATACGAAAGAGGGGAAAGTCTTGTATGGTTTAATATTCCAGGAAAAGCATCAGAAGTATGTGTGATACCAAAGCATCTTCCCGGAGCAAAATTCAGCAAAAAAGATCTAAAGAGAGAGCAAGAACTTTGCTCACTAGAGGTTGGTGTAAATATAGCGGCTTGTCCAAAAATTAATAGCTCTAATCCAGGAGTAGATTTCTATCTACCACCAAAAGGAATGAGCTTAGAAGAGCTAACGAGAAAAGATTGCCAAGTTGAGGGTGCAAAAAAAGAAGCTAAGTATAAGCTAAGCACTAGTTGCTCGTATACTCCATCAATTGTAGCGTACTATCATCTTTCTAGAATTTTAGGAGATGTGGCGAATGTCCCTCCAGTAGTTTTAAGAACAATGGACCTTGATAGGCATATTGTCCTAGGTAGAAGAGCTTTAGAAATCACAAAATCTGGCTCACTAATTAACCAAACATGGTCTGGCCTTTATTCAGCTTTAGTTGCTGGTAGTGGTTCTAAGAGAAAAGACTTATTGTTCACAGATAACTTTGACCAATCTTATGGTGCTTTATCTAGAAACCCTAAGGGTGAAGAGTTTTATAAAGAAATGTTCAATGGTGGAACAAACCGTGAAGAAACATTTAAAGCTAAAAACGTTATTTATAGAGCATTAACTAACCCTGCAACAAAAGTAGGAACCGAATTTAACCAGAAAAATGTTCAGTCGATGCAACAGTTAAAAGACGCAGGCGAAATGATCATTTTAGATACTATCCTAGGACAACAAGATCGTTTCGGAAATATCCATGCTGAAATCAAATACTTCTATTTAGAAAATAAAGATGGAAAAATCTCTGTCGAGTCGAATGATAAATTAGACGAAATTCCTGAGCAGTATCGCTCTATGGCAGTAAAAGCAAAAGAACTTGTTTTAAAAGATAACGACTGTGGAGTTGCTAAAGAGCATCGTGTAAAGGCCGCGGGATTACATAAAGAAATTTCTCATATTGATCCAAAAACATATAAGAGAGTTTTAGAGCTTAATAAAGTTGCTGATAGTGAAGAAACGAAAAGATACTTTACTAAAGGAATGTTATTTACTGAAGCTGATTGGAAAAAAGTTCGACAAAACTTAAGTGAGGTTGCTGCGCTTTTACAAGATAGATGCCGCGCAGGAAAATTAAAGCTAGACCTTAACTTAGACGAACACTTTGGTGGTCTTAAAAAAGACTATAGCTGCGAAATTTAAGATATTGAGCCTCATTGCAGAGCAGAAACGTCCTTTATCGGGCGTTTTTGCTCTTCGGTATTTGAGAAAATCATGTATGATAGACTCCACACTTTCATAGGGAGGAAAAATGTCTTTTCAACTACCAAAAATACCGTATGAGCAAACTGCTTTGTCTCCAACAATTTCAAAAGAGACAATGGATTTTCATTTCGGTAAACACCATAAAGCTTATATTGATAACTTAAATAAATTACTCGAAGATTCGCCTCTAAAAAGTGCGACATTAGAAGAAATCGTGAATAAATCTAGTGGGGGTATGTTCAATAATGCTGCGCAAGCGTGGAATCATACCTTTTACTGGTATTGTATTTCTCCTAACTCTCAAGATTACAAGCCAAGTGATAATTTAGACAAAGAGCTGACAAAGTCTTTCGGCGGAAAAGATAAGTTTTTAGAGCAATTTTCAGCAAGTGCTATGGGCAATTTCGGTTCTGGTTGGACTTGGTTGGTAAAAGATAGCAGCGGAAAATTATCTATCGTGAATACATCAAACGCAGATACGCCAATCACTAAAGGTTTGATTCCTTTACTTACAGTCGATGTTTGGGAGCACGCATACTATATTGATTATAGAAATGCTCGCAAAGGTTACCTAGACGCCTTTTTCAAATCATTGAATTGGAAGTTTGCCTCTGAGCGTTTTGATGCGAATGAAGTTTTTAATTGCACAGCTGTGATGAAGTAAAATTTCAGATTTAACTCTTAAAAGCCCTACTGCTACCAGTGGGGCTTTTTTTATGTCTCAAACTTAGTAACTGCTATGAAAGACGCTTCTAAATTTAAAAATACACACTAAAATTCGAAAGATCTAGCAAAGTGACAAGTGTAACCTTGAGGAAATTTTTGTAGATAGTCTTGGTGATAATCTTCTGCTGGGTAGAACTTACCTGCCTTAGTAAGTTCTGTTACAATTGGTAGCTTCCATTTTCCTGATGCATTGACCAGGTTTATCACTTTTTCAGCTACTTTCTTTTGCTCATCATTTTCATAAAAAATGGCAGATCGGTATTGGCTACCTTTATCATTACCTTGTTGGTTAATTGTTGTAGGGTCATGGATTTTAAAAAAGAATTTCAATATTTCTTCATACGATGTTTGTGTAGGATCATAGATAATTTCTACAGATTCGGCATGGCCTGTGGTTCCTGTTTTTACATTTTCGTAAATAGGATTAGAGGTACTGCCTCCTGTATAGCCAACCTTAGTATCGATAACTCCTTTTTGTTTTCGAATTAGCTCTTCCATTCCCCAAAAACAGCCACCAGCCAATAAAGCAGTTTCGGTTTTTTGATTTGTTTTCATTTTTTCTCCAAATAATTTTTCATATTCTTTATAGCCTTCTTTAGCGAGTTGGTCTTTGGGGATAAATCGCATAGCGGCTGAGTTTATACAGTAGCGAAGACCACCAGTAGATACCGGCCCATCGTCAAATACGTGACCTAAATGTGAATCAGCAGATTTAGAGCGCACTTCTGTTCTTTCTGTAATCAATTTTTTATCAACTTTTTTTGTTAGCATTTCTTCAGATAGCGGTTTTGTAAAACTTGGCCATCCACAGCCTGAATCGTATTTATCTTTAGAACTAAATAGAGGTTCACCAGAAACAATATCAACATAAATACCTTCTTCTTTATGATTCCAGTATTTATTTTGAAAAGGTCTCTCTGTTCCTTCTTCTTGCGTGACGTAGTATTGTACTTGAGTAAGTGTTTTTTTCAGTTCTTCTTTTGATGGTTTTTTATATTGGCTCATTTTTTTAGGGTTTGTCTCTTTTTTCGATTCAGCAAGTGATTTTTTTGCGTACGAATGGGGGGCAAAAAAAACCAGCTGTAATAGTAAATATGAAGAAAGCAGCTTCGCTATCATTAGCGAAGCTTAACTTGTTTTTAGAGAGATATCTATAGGGCTAAATGTCTCGATCCGAGGAGCGAGCATTTTTATAAGATATAATAACTCATGTATAAAGAGAGCTCGGTATTCTTGAGCTGAAAGCTACCATTTGCTCCCCAAGCTAAAGAGGGGCTAAATCCTAGTTTATAGGTTGGGTTCCAGCTAGCACCTAGATAAATTTTTTGGCCAGTAAAGGGGTCATTAAACTTGGTCCATTTACCATCCGTAGAGTGATAAAGATCACCACTACTGTATTCAACTTTTGCCTTCCATTTTTGAGACAATCGATAAGATGCAAGTGGCTTAAATTTCACACTATAATTTTTATGAATTTTTGGCGTACCTTTGGCAAAGCTTCGGTAAAAGTCTACGGGTATCGCTAAATATAAGTCTCTATCGAAGAAAGACATAGATGGATTGATTCCAATACGAAAAGTTCCGTTAGCAGAATCATCGGCTTTACCCACTTTTGAGAGCGTGTATTTTGAGGTTGGAATATAATAACGGAGTTTTCCATCAAGAGAAAAAGATCCGCTTTCAATAATATCATCTACACCGATACCAACAGAAAGATCACGAAATTCAAAATCTTCACGGTCTGGTTTTTTTGGATCTTTTGGTCGAAAGGTTTGTCGAAATTCGTTTCCGACTTCTAATTCCCAATCCTTACGAAATTCGAATCCAGCGGAAAGATAATTTCTCAAGCTAATGTAGTGGCCCTTACCTTGAGTATCACCATTAATTTTTCGAACAGTTGGCCCTAAAATAAGAGCGCCATACGAAAGATTTGTTTTATCTCTTAAGCTAGATAAAGAAAAATACGACTGTTGTTCTTCTGCAGCAACAGCTGAGTAGCTAACTTGAGCCCCTAAGAGCCAACCAATAAGTAAAAGTAATAATATCACGTTCTTTTCCCCCCCGAGCACTGTGTACCAGACTTTGATCCATAAGGCGTTAGACTTTTGTTAGGATCAAAAAAACTAGCGATTTATTTTTTGAACCCAGCGCCTACCGCATTTCTTGTGCCAGATTAATTTATTGAAATCATTGTAATTTTTATTTTCGCACAGATCTCTGGTGTCGTTTTGGATGAGAAAATAGAAAGGGGCAGTGCGTAGAGCCTAGCCCACATTTCGGAAGAGCGTTAGCATATCTCTATGGCAATGAAAAAAAAGAAAGCACCAAAGAAGAAAATCACTGGTGCAACAAAATGGGCTTATGATTATAAAAAGTTTCAACTTCCAACTTTTCGCTCTCCTTTAGAAGAAGATACAGAGGTTCGTTTTTATGATGAAGTTGATCATGCCTACTTTCTTCGCTGCTGCGAGCTCTATAGAGTTTTAGATTTACTAGAAAGAAAGGTAGACGATTTGATCGATACTTATTCGAAGTATCGTTCTCGTACACAATTTACTGAAGTTTTAACTTTTCGTTATTTTGACTCAGAAGAAGCTCTGGTGGCTAAATTTGATCCTAAACTAGCTGCGAGTATGTTTTTTCTTTTCAACTTTCTTTATGAAATGAGAATTTCACTAACCTATACCGATGCACTCCCTTTAACAGTCAAAAAAGATATTGATGATGGTCTATGGACTCTACGACAAGGTTGGAACTCTCTTCGAGACGAGGTTGAGCAGAAGTATAGCTGGAAGTTTAAGAAATTACAGATTCCAGAAATAGCGTAGAGAATTATGCGCAGTTTTTTAGGCTGATACTTTTTAGGTATTCAAAAAGATCATTCCATATATTGTTTTTGTTTGTTACTTGCATTCCAGCTAGTCCAGTTTCTTCATGAAACCAAATACATTTAGCTAAAATTTCACATTCTTTTTTTGGGCCAAGATCAAGTGATAGATAGTACGTATGTCCATTTAGTAAATCATAATCTAATTGTAGCTTCATACCAGAGGGTGAAATATCTAAAAGCTCTACATAGTAAGATTGTCCATTAGATGATCGTAGTGTACCAGTGCAGTGAATGGCGTATCTTTGCTCTTTAGGAAGCCGACTATACGATTCATTTATTTGTGGAAGAACATTACGAAACTTTTGGTCATCGTAGAGGTTTCTTAAAACTCTAAAATCGCGAATACTCATGTTTTCAAATGTGCTAGTCAGTTCTATAAAAAGCTTTTTCATTGTTTCTGGATCCATACGGTTTGGAGAGTATGGATATAGTGGGTTGGGAAGTTCAAGTGAGTATGAATCTAATTGGGTGATTCTTTGCTCTAATCCAAAAAAATCATCGATTTGAAAAGAGGTGCCAGTCCACGTTTTTGCTCTCAACTGAAGAATTTCTAAAGCTTGAGCAGCTGACTCGTAAGCACTTTTATTCATAAGAAAAGTTTCAGCATGACAGTAGAATCTCCCAAATTGAAATGCGTAGGCTAAAATAGCGGTAGCTAATTTAGCCGTATCTTTTCGTCCTTCTTTTATGGCTAAGGTAGATAATTGAAGCATTTTCGGATCTGTGAAAGCTTTTAGTTCAGGATGCTCTTTTTCAATGGGCAGTCCAAAAGCAGAAGGCGAAAATACAGTGATGGCAGCGATGACCTCTTGATTCTCTACAGCGGTAATAATCGTCGTAGAGGGTAATGCATGTTGCTTAAGCACCCATGGTGTATGCAAGCCCATGGATTTTCCTAAAAGCTCTAGGCTTTGTAGAATTTCATTATGAGAATGAGCTCTTTTGACCGTAATCATATAAGAACCTCTTTCTGTCGGGGTTCTTATAGTATAGCATTTTTAACGCATAATGTTAATTTTAATTAATATTTTTTTGTGCTGAAAAATTCAATGATTCTCTGTATATGCTTTGCTTAGCAGCCTGTGCCTGTAGGAATTTCTTCTTGTGTCTGACAGCTAGGGCTGTTTTCAGGGCATGTGATTCTTATGTGATAATGATCCATATGGCCTGTATAAGGTCTGAGCCTTCTTAAAGATTCAGCTTCTGTCTCTTTTTCCCCTAAGCTTTCTGCATGAGTACAGAAAGCCTTCTTAATGACAGGATTTACAAAAATTCTCTGTACGCGATTGGTGCGAACAAGGAGCTTCACAAAGTTCCAGTTTCTTTCCATGTCGAAGTTTTCTGTAACTTTTCCTGAGCGAACAAAAATTTCTTCGAATCCTGTCGTTATATTAGGGTCTTGCTCACTTTGATTTTTTCGGATGAAGGCAATATCTGCATCTAAGCCATTTTGATGGCTTACGTGATTAGGAGCTTGAAGGCCTCCATCATGATCACTCATATCGCCGATTTGCACTCTATCTGTAGAAGTAGGGTAAAGTTCTCTTAACTGACCGCTAGTTGTTTCTATAATCTTGGTTAAATCATAGGTTCCGTAGTGCCGCTCTCGGGGGCGAAAGAGTTTCACATATCCGAATCCCTCAAGAGAAACTGAATCTGCACTTTTCAACGTGCCTTTAGAATAAAAGCGAATGGCTTGGTCTTGAGTACCCTGATAAGAATCATCTGCTCGTGTTGGGCTTTGACGAATATTTTGTGGTTTACCTGTTAGTTCGTCTGATTTTTGAGCGCATCCAATGAGAGGTGACAAAAATAAGCTATTCGCTAAGATTGCAATTATTATAGGTTTCATCCGTGAATCCTTTTTCTAATTTATTCAATAAGCTATATTTATAAGAGTACTGGTATTGTATGAATCGGAAAAGAAAATAATTTTTGTTGATAGAAAGCTTCGGGTAAAGTAGGCGAATTTATGGTTTATAGAGAGATCAATAAAGACGAAACCTTTTGGAGTGTTTTAAATTCTGCAATCGAGTTAGATTTTCTTAGGGGACATCAGAGATGGACTCTAAGTGAACTTTCGAGAAATAGTAAAGTCACTAGATCGCTCATCTATTATTATTTTGGCAAATCAAAAGAAGAAATGCTTTTAGAAGCAGTAAAGCTTATAGGTGAAGAGTTTTTTGGATTAAAAAATACTAGACTAGCTATGTGGGGAGAAGGGAAGGTTGCCGAGAGTGTTTTGCTTTCTAGGAAGTTATTAGAGAAATCGCCTTGTATGGGGTCTTTCTACATGGTTCACAGAACAGCGAATTCACCTATAGGCGAAGCTCTTAGAAAGTTAGAAGAAGACTATAAAGCAAAAATAAGTAAGTTTTTATCGGGTAAATCTAGTGTTGAGTACGAAGCTATATTTGCGCTTTTTTTAGGTCTTGTACTTACTCCAAGACTCTCTGACGATTCTGTTAGAAAAGCGGTTGATACAGTATTAAAAATCTCTAGTGTATAAAAACAAAAAACAGGATGGTTGATCCTGTTTTTTGTTTTTAATATGTAAAATTAGATTAACTAATTTTTTCTTCTTCTTCGTAATAGTCCTCTTCAACATCATCTAGAGGCGTTCTATTTTTTGCATTCATGCTAGCAAATATTTTTCTCTTATCTAAAGAGTATTTATCAACCTTCATGATAAGCCCTGCTCTAGAAATACCGAGCTCTTTAGCCAATCGACTTTTGTTCCAATTGGTTCTTTTGAGTCCTTCGCGAATCATTGTTTTTTCAAGTTCTTCAAGAGCATCTTTTAATTTTCCTGCTACGCGAACACCTTGAATTTTTGTATGCTCACCAAATTCTCGAATTCTTGGTGAAAGTAGGTCTACGGCAATCATAGGATCATCGCCAGTAAGCACTAAAAGTCTTTCAATTTCGTTTTGAAGTTCTCTTACGTTACCTGGCCAAGAATAATCGAAAACTTTCTCCATAGCTCTTTTGGCTAATCGTTTTTCTGCGATTCCTTTTTCTTCACAACCTTTAGCGATGAAGTGATCAATAAGTACTGGAATATCTTCTTTGCGATCTCTTAAGGCAGGTACGTGTACGTTAATTACGTTAATTCGATAATAAAGGTCTTCCCTAAACTCTCCGGTCTCAACCATTGATTTCAGATCTTTATTGGTTGCAGTAATTACTCGCACATCAACTTTTCGTGCTTCGGTAGCACCAACAGGAAGAATGGTTCCCTCTTGAAGTACGCGAAGTAATTTAACTTGCATTGTACCGTTCATATCTCCAATTTCGTCTAGAAAAATAGTGCCTTTATCAGCCGCCTCAAAGAGCCCCTTTTTATCTTTAACTGCACCTGTGAAAGCTCCTTTTACGTGACCGAATAATTCGCTATCTAGTAAGTTCTCGTTAAAGGCAGCACAGTTGATGGTAAGAATAACCTTATCTTTTCTGGGGCTATTATAGTGAATAGCTCTTGCTATCAATTCTTTACCGGTTCCGTTTTCTCCAGAAATCATCACGGTTGAGTCAGAATTTTTAATTTTATCTAGCAAGGTATATACATCTTGCATTGGTTTAGATTTACCAATGATATTGTCGTAACGATAACGAACGCCTAATTCTTTATTTAGAGCATTGATTCTTTCTTCACGAGTAGAAATTTCTTGGTGTAGTGTTTCAATCTCTTGAGAAACAAGTTGAACTAGCTCTTGCATATAGTAGAGATTTGCATCAGTAACGGCTTTTAAGCTCTCAACTGCTTTTTCAACATCGTTTGCGTTTAATCCTTCTCTAATCGCGGCAGACTTTAATGCTTCTTTATCAGCACTTGTTAAGTCGTGTGGTAAAAAAGGCCATGCAAACACAGCCCCTAAAAATTCATTATCAATTTTTACTTTTGCAAAAATTGCTTTTGTATTTGGTAGAGGGCCATCCACAACTTCTAATGCCTTCTCTGATTTAGCAATTTTATTACATACATCAGTAGAAAAGTTTTCTAAAAATTCTTGTCCATTGCCTGATTGAAGAATCAATTGAACAAGCATATTGTTGCAATCAGATTTTTCGCCTTTTGTATGGTTATGAATTGTTCCGTGGCTGTCAGTAAGTAGAATAGCTGTGTTGAACCACGAGCTTAAGATTTCATCTAACTTTTTAATCACGTGAATGTGCTTAAGTTCTTCCCAATTAATCATAGATATTCCCATCCCTTTTAAAGGTTGTTATGTCTAATAGATCGACACAAGTGCGAAAAAACTTGACAGTTAATTCATGTGCTCGAATTTGGGTAGACGAACTCTAATTATTTCAATGGGTTACTTTTTGGTTTTCTTCTCAGCATCACGCAAAGCTTGGCGATATTTAGTATCAAGCTTCTGGTAGGTGGTTTCTTGAGAGGCAAGCGTTTTTCTCCAGCGGTTTAATGCCTGCTGGTTTTCTAACCTAGATTTTTCTTGTGTCTCTTTTTGTTTTTCCAACTCAACAATGTCCTTATCGAGATTGCTGAGCTCTCCCTGAACATGGTCGCGATTTTTTGTCCAGCTGCCTGTTCGATCACCCATTTTAGATAGGTTGTCTTCTGAAATTTCTATACTCTCTTCCAGGGCTTTTTTTGATTTCTTTAGGGCTTCTAGTTTTCTCTCTACAGTAGCAATGTCTCTAACGACTAGCTCTAGTTCTTGTTTGTCTTTGAGTAGTGAGCGATCAAATTCTTTTTTAGCAGAACTAGTGGCTGATAGTTTTTGTGTATAATCGTTATGAGTTTCTTTTGCTTGTTTTTGTTCTTGAAGTTTTTTGTTTAAAGCAGAATCAAGCTCATCAATATTTTTTTTCAATTTGTCATCATTTTCTTCTAGAGAGCCGATTTGTTTTTTGGCTTGCTCTACTTTTTTGAGAGCATCTTCTAAGTTCACTCGAATTTCATCTAAAAGTACGTCGGCTCTTGCGCCTAAGGAGATAAGAGAAAAACCTAAAATCAATGCTGCTAGTTTCATGGGCTACTTCCTTTCATGCTCTCTATATATGGTATCATAGCAGTACTTTGCCATGGTTGGGCACCTGTAAACTTATTATCTATTTGAAATTTTGTATTGATTA
>JAMLID010000006.1 GCA_023954355.1 Oligoflexia bacterium
CATGGGTGTTCTTCAGGCTCTACTCAATGATGCTCTAGAGGCCAAAGTAATTCCGATAAATCCTATCGTAGGCTTAAAGCCCTTGCCTGAAGATTTAAAAGAATTTCGCTACTGGAGTAAATCTGAAATCACTCAGTTCTTAAATGCAAATCGAAGAGATTCCTACTTGCCTCTTTGGATTACAGCATTAAACACGGGCATGAGACGTGGAGAATTGTGTGGCTTGAAGTGGGACAGAGTAGATTTTTCAATAAGAAGAATCACAATTACCAGGAACCTCGGTCGATTCGGACTAAAGGACAATACTAAGTCAAAAAAGAAACGAGTCATTCCCATGAATAAAGAGGTAGTTAAGATAATGGCATCCTTAATTCGTGAACAAATAAGTGAATTTGTTTTTCATGAAAAGCAAGGTGAACCCATAAACGTTGCGCACCTTGATCGTAAGTTTAAGGCCGCACAAAAACGTGCAGGCTTCCCCAACACAATAAGATTCCATGATCTAAGACATACCTTTGCTTCTCACTTCATGATGAACGGTGGCAATATATACGATCTTCAGAAGATTCTAGGCCACTCATCGCTAGAAATGACTCAACGTTATGCGCATATAAGTCCAGAACACTTAGATGATGCCATTAATATTGTGTCTTTCGGTGTAGATATTGATGGTAATAGTTCCAATAAAGTTCCGAATCTATGCAAGGCTTCAGCAACTCTTTAATATTAGAAATAATTTTAAAAGATGGTGCCCAGAGACAGAATCGAACTGCCGACACACGCCTTTTCAGGGCGTTGCTCTACCGACTGAGCTATCTGGGCGCCAAGAAATGAGATTCATTTCTTAAAAACGGTGTAGAAGAAGTATCAAAACCTAGGAAAAAAGAAAACCTATTCCTAAAAGGATGTAGCGAGAATTTCTATTTTTTCTTTCCAGTAGATTTTTGTTTTGCGTCAAAATTTTCGCCATATTTTGTGGCATAACGCAATAAAATAAATCCACCGATGAACATTAAAGAGCTGAGAATTTGACCCATGGTGACTCCTCCGAAAAGAAATCCCACCTGAGCATCAGGCTCACGTACAAACTCTACTAGGGTGCGAAATAGAGCGTAAAATAAAAGAAAGCTCGATGAAACAACCCCTACCCTTGGCTTATATCTCCAGATCACTTGAAGAATAATAAATAGAACTACACCTTCTAATAGAAATTCATAAATCTGCGAAGGGTGCCTTGGTAAATCACCTGCACCGGGGAAAACCATTCCCCATGGTAAATCTGTTACTCTTCCCCAGAGTTCGCCATTGATAAAATTTGCAATGCGTCCTAAGCCCAAGCCCACAGGGGTAGATAAGGCCAAAATATCTGTCAGACGAAGCCATGGCACTTGATACTTTCTCGCTACGTACACACTGGCCAAAATGGTTCCTAATAATCCACCATGAAAGGCTAGCCCGCCGTGCCATATTGCAAAGGGCTCATACCAGGGCCCGGCCATGGTAGCTTTCCAATTATAAAAAACAACATAGACAAAACGCGAGCAAATGATCATTCCAAGAACTAGAGTTGCCAATATAGAATCGGCTTTTTCAGAGCTATCAAGACCCATCCAGCGGTGGTGCTTCTTTAAAAGGCGAAACGTATAAAGAAAGCCCAAAAGATACATCAAGCCATACCAGCGAGGAGCTATCGGCCCAATTTGAAAAATTACAGGATCAATTTGCGGATAAGGTATCATAAAGTTACCATTCAGAGTCTATGCGCCCATTGAACCAATTTCTAGTTTTTTTCTTTCTAATTAACCATCTTTTTTCTTCTACCTCTTTTGCCACGGCTATATCTGGAGAAGATTGGTTCACCATCAAGTCAGAAAATTTTCATATCCACCATACCAAACCTTTAGAGAAATATGCGCACAAAGTATTAAACGCTTTAGAATCTGCCTTACCTTATCTAGAGAAAGACTTAGACTGGAAACTAAATACGCCAGTAGATATCGTTGTCCAAGATCCCACAGACTCTGCTAATGGGTTGGCATTAAATTTTCCCTCCACAATCATTGAGCTTTATTCAGTACCTTTTGATCTAGAATCTACACTTTCTCATTATCACAATTGGGTAGATGAAATCGCTATACATGAACTTACTCATATCGTAGCCAATGACACTACTCGATCTGCCTATTCTTTTTTAAGAACCATTTTCGGAAGCTGGGTAAAGCCCAATGGATTGCAACCTGTTTGGCTAGTAGAGGGCTTAGCTGTTTACCAAGAAACAAAATACTCTCCTATGGGAAGAGGCAGATCACCAATCTTAGAAGCTCTGCTCAGAGAAGCCAGCAGAAAAAATCTACTTAACGATAAGAGCTATATCTCTATTGATCGCTTTAACGATGGAAACGAATGGTGGCCCGCAGGTAATATGCCCTACCTTTTAGGCTATGCTATTCAATCTTATGCCAATACGTTTTCAAAAAATTTACCTGGGCAGTTCAGTTCACGAAATGCTGGCCATATGGTTTTTATGCCCAATACGGTTTTAGAAAAAATCCAAGAAAGTAGTTGGATCAATCGCTGGAACGAACTTGCCGATATTTTACCTAAACGCTACCCACAAAGAGAAGAAAAGCCTGAGTGCGTTCTTACAAATAGCGGCAGATTTACCGGTGGGCACTCCATTGCTAATGGTTGGATTTACTTTAGCGAAGAAAACAACGATAGAGGTTATTGGCTATCAAGAATCCCACTTTCTCAGGATTGCGATATTGAAAAAATTGAAAGGCTTGTGCAAAGAGAATATCCAAGTCCTATACAAGTTTCTGCTTCAAGCGATGCAAAAGCTGTTGTCTATACTGAAGTAGAAAGAGATCAAAATCGCACTTTGTATAATAACCTTTATCTTTACGATGCTGAGAATGAGCGAAGCAAAAAAATTGAAAATACTGAAAGAGCACGCGACCCAGCTCTTCGCTCAGATAAATCTGGCGTTTACTTTATTAAACAAAATGAAGATGTCACTCAGTCTATTGTATACCACCATTTTGAAAATAATCAGCAGACCGAACTTTTTAAAAGTGAGCCCTTCGCAAGACTAAGTTCTCTTTTCTTGCATTCAGATCGTTTATATTTTTCTCTACACTCCAACCAAGGTAATGAATCGTTGAATTATATTTCTACAACTGGTGGAGCAGTTACAAAAATACCCCTCCCTAACTCATTGCGCTTACCAAGAAATCCCATAGCTACAGATCAACACCTGTATTTCGTAGCGGTAAACGCACTAAACGAACAAAACGCCTATCAGTTAGAATGGAAAAGTGGAACCATTCGACAAATCTATCGAGCAAATAGTGGCTATGTAGAACGAGTTATTCCCTCTGCTGACAATAACCTTATTGCCATGAGATATTCCATTAATGGTTTTGACTTAATAAAGACAGCTGTTCAAGACGAAAAAATCACCGATCAACCCATTGAAGATTTACATAAGTTTCTCTCTGGTGAAGATAAACAAGAAATCCCCATCACAGAGGCAAAAATTCTAGAAGACTCTTCTCCATACAGCGTTTTTTCTTCTCCAGCCACATCACTTTGGCCTCAATACTGGATGCCTAGCTTAGTAGGGACTACCAACGGTAGTCTCATAGGAGCCGCCACTGGTGGTAATGATGCTCTATTTTATCACTCTTATGGGCTTAGTGCAGAGTATGATACGAGAGCAAGGTTTCCGCACTATCTTGTGTACTATTTGAATCGTACATACCCGACTAGCTTTTATTTTGAAGCTCAGCAAACAAACTCATATTTTTCTGGCTCTAAGAGCTCAAATCGATATGCAATTTATCAAGCAGAAGCAAACATCCCTATTTCTGATGCATTTTTCACTCTAGGCTATGCATACCAAGAACGCTCACTCTTTCAAAGAAATGCCAACAGCTCGATTGCCTACACAAGAATTCTCTATTCAAATGCTAATAAAACTCCATCAGCTATGTCTTTTAACCAGGGCTCTTCTATCTCTCTCACAACAAGCGCTTTTCCAAGCTCTGGAAGTGAGAGTCTCTTCTACGAAGTAAAACCTAAATTCAGTTTATTCTTTAGAGGTATTGCCCCTAACCATAGCGTTGGGCTCTCACTACAAGCAGGCATTAGTACAAATAGATTTTTAGCATCAAATTACTTCTTAGGAGGTGGTGCTTCAGATATTGATACGAAAAACTTTATAGTCAGGGGATATCCAGTAGATGTCTTATTGGGGCAAAAAATTATTACATCGAATTTTCATTACACTCTACCTTTACTCACCCTCTACCGAGGTTGGAGCACAAACCCTTTATTCTTAAAGAAGCTCGGGCTGCGCTTTTCGGCTGATATTGGAACGGCTAATTTTATTGCTAACTATATAAATGACAGTTTTATTTTTTATCGAACCTACTCTCTGGCAAAAAAGTTTTTACCCGGATTCGGTATAGACCTAGTGACTGAGGGCTCTGCTCTTTACCATATACCATTATTTGTAAGCCTTGGTTTTCACTATGGAATGAAAAAAGAATTTGGTGGCGGACCAACTGCCTACTTAGGCTTTGGAGTAGGCCAGTTTGGCAGTAATCATGGCCCAACTGAGAATCATTCACACTAAAACTTATCTGCAAAGTGTTTGATAAAACCACTAATGAAGTTCCATTCGTCTCCATTACCTGGATTAGACTGATACGGCAAATCTAGGGCTATATCAAAATACTTGGTTTCTCCCTTATGGTTATAGGCAAAACAACCATTCTTACTTGCATGAATATAAAATCCAGCGCTATAGAGAAAATATCCCTCAGGTAGTGATCCAACAGTATTGTAGTTTTGGTCAAAGGCAAAATAAGGTGCTACGCTTTCTCCGCCATTATTGTCACCAACAGGGTTTCGAGAAAAGTATCTCCAAAGAAGTTCTTTATCTTGAGGGTAGTCTCCCATCCCGTTGTCTCCGCCACGAATAAGCAATTGCTCAGCTGTATGGTAAAGAATTTTCAAAGATCTAAGCTGAAAAAGCTTTTGGTATAAAAGATTTCTTTCTTTCGTTGGAGAGATTTTTTTCCAATCCTCTTGAGGTAAATATAAGTGAGAGTGTCCCATGTCTGAGAAAAAAACAAAGTCTGCATATCTTCTCTGGAGCGAAATCTCGATATGCCTTGTAATGCTTTTTATAAAAATATCATCTAGCTCAATTCGACCGTAGGGCTCAGAGATAATCATTTTTTTTGTTTCTTCTTCTACATAAGCTCGGCCTGCAAGACGTTTATCAGACTCATAAAATGTTTTAAAGTTTTGAGCCATCTCTGGAAGCGTCTGCTTCCAGCGAAATTCGTTCATCGTAACATAGGGCTCATTGGCTTCAGGCTTTGCACATCGAATCTGATCAAATGCGTACGAAGGCAATGTATAAAGTGCAGTTAGAAATGTAACTAATAAGAATTTCATGATTGTCCCTCCAAAAGACGACTCGCCGAGTCAATTTACCTTATGGCTTATTGATCTTCAATCTTTGATTTAAATTCTTTATTCTCGCAGCTGAAAAGCCATCGACTTATCTAAAATCATTAAGTTTTTTAAAGCTAAAACACCACTGCGTCTTGCAGATGCTTTGCTCTCAGAGAAGAAAAACAAACAATAAGGAGCAATATTTATGAGTAACGTCAATAAAGTCATTCTAGTGGGTAACTTAGGCAAAAACCCCGAACTAAAATACACGCCCAAAGGCAATGCCGTAACCACGCTATCTCTGGCAACAACAAAAAACTATACGAAACAAAATGGCGAAAAAGTTTCAGAAACCTGCTGGCATAAAGCCTCAGTCTGGGGAAAGCGAGCAGAGCTATGTAAGCAATTTCTGCAAAAAGGTGCCCGTGTATATCTTGAAGGTGAATTACAGGTAAAAAGCTGGGTAGACCAAGATGGCAATAAGAAAAATGGCACAGAAATTCTTGTAGACGATATTCGTTTTCTCGGCTCAGGTAAGCAAGAAGTAAAACCCGAGTTAGAAGAACAGGTACACTAGATCCCCTCTCTTAAATTTAGAAAAAAATTTCTAAAGTCTCCTCCTAGTGTATCCGAAAGGATTCATGTCAGCACAACACTCAGGAGGAGTATCTATGAAAAAAAGAAATTCAAAAAATTCAAACTACAGCTTAGCTCACGTTCTATACCAAAAATTAGGAACCGACTGGTACGCATTTACAGAAGTTGATGGTGATTGCTTTATGACAAAAGTACCTGCCGAACAAGTAGAAGAAGTTCATGGGGCTGCACTAAAACACGGTGAATCTCTATACAAAGGAACAAAAAAGCGCGCTAAAGCTGCTGCCTAATTTTTATGGATAAGAATAAAAGACCTTATCAATTTTCAAATCATCAAGATGAAAAATCTTCACAATCCTCTTCTCGAAAAGAAAAAGAAGTCATAGAGAAGCTAAAGAATGATTTGCAAAAAAGAATTATCGACAATCCCAAAGTGGCACAAAAAGCTGCGAAAATTCTAACTTTGTGGATTAATAAAGCGAAAATCAAAAAGGCCGGTTAGTCTTAAAATTTTACCGAAACTAAAGATAGAGAGACACCCGAGTCTTTTCTTTGCTCTCTCATTTTATCTGCATAGCTAAAAACAAATGCTTTTGGTTTTACTGTGCTTCTAAAACTAAAATCTCCGTAATCCTCATAAGTATCTGGGCCTTCATAGGGTGATGGCGTAGATGACGTACTGATAACATAGACTCCTAATAGAATTCCGGCATACATACCAAGAGAGCCGAACATAAAAATATTTTTAGTCTTTCGCTTAAATACTTGGCTAGCAACTCCCACAATTAATCCACCACCGAAACCATAAACAGCGGCCTTTGCTACCACCTTAGCTCTCTTACCTGCTGTAGTTAGTGTTTCGCTTTTTGCTGTAGCTAGTGATGGAGTTATAGAGCTAATTAAAAAAGAAATAATCAATGCTCGTAGGAAAAAAAGCAAGGGAGCCTCCAAACTTCACAAGTGGAGTTCTTAATTTTTTTTTGAGAACCCCTACCTGCATAATTCTATAAGATCATTACTTAGGCGGGCAAGAAAAAATCTAAAAATGATTTATAAAATAAGTAGGCCTCTCTATTACAGATCAGCCCTACTGAGCAGAATAAACGCTCGCTAATTAAAAAATTTTAAAATCTGATCAATTACCTGATTTCGCAACTGATCTCTTTCCAAATGCAGGCCGTGCTTTGCTCCCTCTATCTTTACTAAACGACAATTGTCTGACTTTTCACAAAACTCGTCTTGCCCTCTATTATCAACGACCTTGTCTTCAGATGCTTGCATTAGCAAGACAGGGGTCTTTATTTTATCAGCCTCGGATCTTATCTTGATGATCGCATTTATAGATTCTTTAACCCATCTTAAGGTAGTTCCGCCTAGTTGAATTTGAGGGTAAACTTTTCTAAGCGTGTCTTTAATCGCAAATCTATCTTTACTAGATGTTGATCTATTATCCTCACTAAAGTCTTTTGGTTGGTATGGTCCAGCTCCAGGAATATAATCATTACATCTTCCTAAAAAACACCCTAACTTCAATTTAGACAGTAACTCACTCTCCGTTCTACCTTCATCATCGTAGATCATCATCATGGGTGATAAAAAAACAGCTGCTTGTATTTTCTTTGATGGGTAACGCTCTAAAAAGTCTGCCGCAATTGCCCCACCCATTGAATGAGCAACTATATAAAGTCTTTGCTGCTCTATTTGAGGCATAACAACCGTATCTATAAATGTTTTCAAATCATCAGCATAAAATGAGAAACTTTCTACATGGCTCTTATGTGAATCAGGCAAAAGACGACCAGAAAAACCTTGTCCTCTATGGTCTATTACATAAATTGGAGAATACCCTTGCTCAAAAAGATCTACTGCCAGCTCTGTATAGCGAATAGAAGACTCTCCATTACCAGGAGAAACCACTATAGAGCCCTTTGGACCCATTGTTTCTCCAAACTTCATATAAGTTAATGTAACTTTATTTTTACCTAAAAATGTTCCCGACGGAATCTTACCAGACTCACTTAAAATCTCTAAGATTTGGCCAGCGACACCCTTTTCTGGTAGTGCATAAGAATACGAAGAACTGAAAACAAGACTGATAGTAGCGATTAGAATTGCGCCACTTAACGTTTTATATTTTTTCATTTTATTTCCTCTTTTTAGAGTTTAATCACTGACAATTTGAAACTCGGACTAATTTTAAATAGGTTTGAGCTGAGTAGTAACAGAGACAACTCGTTGCGTCAATTTATTTACTCAAACCAAGCATCTTGCAAATCAAACTGGTACCGAATTCTAATTTTTTTCCTACTAGCTTCTACTATATCCATGCGCTTTTCATACTTTTTGGACTCAAACATAAGCTGTCGTTCAAATTCACGAGCTAAAATACGGGTGCGTGCTATTTTTTTTGGCCAATAGGCAGAATCCCAATTCATACAATCTGTTTGTGTTCTATATTTTACCTCTATAAAAATAAGTTGTTTTTTATTTTTAACAATTAAATCTACCTCACCAAATTTTGTACGAAAATTTCTTGCTAGAACTTGGTAGTTAAGTGCCTCATAAAACTCTTGGGCGAGCTGCTCACCAAGTCTTCCTTTTTTTTGACGATTCATCCAAGATGAAATGCAATTTACATTCTTTTATAAAAGTCTATTACTCATAGATGAAATGGGAGCAAAGGTTTTTCGATGTTCGATGCTAGGACCAAACTTTTCTATTTTCTCTAGATGAAGCTTTGTTCCATATCCCTTATGTTTGGCAAATTCGTAATCGGGGTATTGTTGGTCTAGGTTTATAACTAATCGGTCTCGACTAACTTTGGCCAAAATAGATGCGCTGGCTATCGAGTACGAGCGAGAATCACCTTTAACCAAAGGCTTTTCACATATTTCTTTTTCAAATAATTTTTGTACTAGAGAAAACTCTTTTTTATATTTTGGGTGTTCTACAAAGAACTTTGATTTTTGTACCAAATAATGATTTCCGTCAGTTAAAAAGGCCGATTCTGTTTGTAGAACTTCGGGCTGTTTTTTTAAAGCAACTTCTAAAGCTCTAGCTATAGCCAAATAAGTGGCTCGCAGAATATTCCATTCATCGATTTCTTCAGCCGAAGCAAACCCTATACCGAACAACTTTGCCTCTTCTTGTATTTTTTCAAAAAGAATTTCTCTTTTTTTAGG
The DNA here is from genome assembly GCA_023954355.1 of Oligoflexia bacterium. GTDB lineage: Bacteria > Bdellovibrionota > UBA1018 > CAIPTA01 > CAIPTA01 > JAMLID01. The sequence continues at coordinate 9,249 of JAMLID010000006.1, forward strand.
ACTTAATTTTTTAGAATCATCCACTTCTACTTGGGCCTGAGAGAAATCTTTAAACGGATCCCATACACAAACAGCAGCACAGACAGGACCAGCCAAACAACCGCGACCTGCTTCGTCTACCCCAAAAACAAAAGGGACATCTTTTGTCCAAAGTGCCCCTTCGTGTTCGAATTCAAAATGTTTCACGTTTTGTGAACTATGCGTCTACAGGAACGCCGCTTTTACCTTCAGAAGATGAACCAAAAGAATCTTTTGATTTCAAGCGAGCAGCTTTACCAGAAAGACCTCTAATATAGTAAAGACGAGATCTTCTTACATCTCCACGACTAATCACTTCGATATTTGCTACGTTTTTAGAAGTAAGTGGATAAATAATTTCTACACCGATTCCACCAGAGATTTTTCTCAAGGTGAATGTCTTGGTAGAACCTGATCCAGACTTACGAATCACTACACCTTCAACATATTGAATACGCTCTTTATTACCTTCTGTAATTTTCGCGTGAACTTTAATAGTGTCACCAGAACGAAATTCTGGAAGATCAGATCGTAAAAATTTCTTTTCTACAGTTTGAACATTTGGTGTCGCGTGCATGGTATTCTCCTAAAAACTTATCTCTGTCCAAGTAGTCGATCTAACGAAATTGCTACTGCCGAACGTACAGAAAGGTGGTTATAACCGCTATCTTCTTCAGGCACAATAGGTGTGAGCAAAGCCGTTGATTTTCTTAACAGTTCCTCGCTTATACCCCATCCAGTGCCAAAAACAATCATTTTGGGCTTTGCATCGGATTTTTCTAACTCGGCACGAGCGTCTCCCCAGGTCAGTGAATGCACCCCATCACAGGTCTTAGCACTAGTCATCCAAAGGTCTGGCTCTACTCCCTCTAGTTCTCGTATCTTTTGAAGTGCGTCGTCCAACCAAGATACCAAAAGAACCCGCCCAAAAGCCTCAGAACGATCTGGATTATAGTTCATTCCCCCTGGACCATTCCAATGTCCGATAATTCTTGTCACCACATCTTGCTGGTCTTTTATGGGGTTGATCAAAAAGTACTTAGAAATTCCATAAGTTCGCGAAGATCGGGCAATATCATGCACATCTAAATTTGTTACAGCAGTAGTAACTAATTCTCCATTTTTGTCTCTCATAGAGTGATGGAGTAATCCTACATAGATATTGGGTTTCACTTTTTCTCCTCTTGAGCTTGGTAGATTTTCCAAAGATCGAGCCGTCTTTCTTTTGTTCTCTCTTTAGCAGCTTCTTTTCTCCATTGCGCGATTTTTTCGTGATTTCCAGAAAGTAATACCTCTGGAACTTTTTTTCCTAATACCTCTTCTGGCCTGGTGTAATGGGGATACTCCAAAAGCGAAGCCTGAAAGCTCTCTTCAGAAAGGCTTTGGGAATTTCCCAACACTCCAGGAAGCAAGCGAACAAGGCTATCGATTAAAGCTAGTGCTGCGATCTCGCCTCCGCTTAAAACAAAGTCTCCTAGAGAAATCTCTTCATCAACACATTCATCGACGAACCTTTGATCAACACCTTCGTAACGGCCACAGATAAGTATAAAGCTCTGCTTTTGCTCTTGAACCAATCCAGTTAAAATACTTTGCTGTAAGGGTATTCCCGAAGGACTCATCAAAATCGTTTTTACCCGATAGAGCGCTTTCTTCTTAGCCTCAGACCAGGCCTCATATAGAGGTTCTACCCTCATCACCATACCAGCGCCCCCACCATAGGGGTGATCATCCACAGTTTTATGCTTATCGTTGGCAAAATCTCGAATTTGTAGTGTCTCAAGCTTAGCTACTCCAGAAGAGAATGCCTGCCCAACTACACCTTCTTTAAAGGCTGCCTCTATCATTTCAGGAAAAAGCGTTAAAACAAAAAACTCCATGCACTGGATGTGATGGAGCAGCTAAAGCAAAGAATCAAGAAATTTATTTATTCGAATTAGGTTTACTCGATAATTTCGAGAACAGTTCTCTTTTTAAGCTTAGTAGAGGCACCATTTAAGATAGTTCTAATGGCTCTTGCAGTTCGGCCTTGCTTGCCGATGACTTTTCCTAAGTCTTCTTTTGCCACCTTAAGCTCAATAACGGTGGTTTGCTCACCCTCAACCTGCTTCACTTGAACTTGGTCGGGATAATCGACTAGGGCTCTAGATAAGTATTCAATCAACTCTCGTAATTCGTCTGAAGGCGACTTCATCGCTCTCCTCCTTGATCAACAACACCACTGGACAGACACTCCTTGCCTGTTCGTACTTCATTCGCAGAACAAAAACTCTCTACTTTAGTTTGAACGGTTTTTTACTAATTGTACAACAGTTTCTGAAGGTTGAGCGCCTTTGGCGATCCAGCTGCTGTATAGATCGAAGTCTACTTTGATTTTATCTTGTGGATTCACTTTAGCAGGATCATAGGTACCAATTTTCGCCAACACGGCTCCGTCTCTTTTCTTAGCCTTATCTACCGCTACAATGTGATAGAATGGGGTATTTTTTTTCCCTTTTCGAGACAGACGAATCGTTACCATAAAACTCCTTAAAAGCCCGAGGGCTCATCCCTCAAAAGCATAAAAAAATCTAAGACCCCGATATAAACGCTTCTGCCCCTTTTTCGCAAGGGAAAAACCAAAGGAAATCAAAATTGATACGAATTGTCAGAAGAAGATAATTGCGAAACTGGCCCAAGTTGGTACTTTTTTAGGATGAAGTACTCTTTTAGCCTGATATTTATAGGATTTTTGCTCGTTTTTGCCACTTCATGTAATAAAAAAAGCCAAGAAACCATCTCGGCAATAGAGAAAGACTTTGGCTTTTTATGTGAGTCTCAAAAAAGGTATAAAGAAACCCTGAGTCTCAAAGGGGTTAACCAAAAAGAGCTACTCGATGAATATTATCAAAAAATTTTTGAAGGATTAAAAACAACTGTTGCCCAAGCGATGATGACTGAGGCTTTACAAAAGAATCCCTCTGAAAGAAAAGATTTTTTTACCTCTACGGCAAAAAAGCTAGGCTTAGATTCGTGGTCTTGCCCTTTTCTCTAGAAATTTATAGAAAAAAATTTAAACGTAAAAATAAGGAACTCCAGATGAAATCAAAATTTTATATTTTTGCTATGTCCCTTACCATTATGTCTTGTGTTCAAACTCCTATAGAAAGAAAATCGGTTACCGATTATTTTAATGGAAAACAATGTTCTGCAGTTGATTCTCAAAGAGATTTACCAACAAGAGTTGGAATTCCCGTAAGTATTATGTGTAATCCAACAATTAGTATCGTAAGTGGAAGAGTGATGACCGAAACTATCGAAATTCCCCTACCCAAAAACGCAACTATAGAACTCATAAAAGATGACCGTACCATCTCTACCTCATCGCTTGATAACTCAGGTAATTTCTCTTTCAAAGGAGACTATAGTAATGGCAAGTACCTCTTATTTCTAAAAGCAAAGGGGTTTTATGGCCAAAGCACAATACAGATGGATTCTTATGTAATGCCCGAGATTATTTTAGTGGCTAAACAAACAAAATAAAATCACTATAATGAAATTACGGCCATTATTTGTTTCTTTTGTAGTTCTAGCTTCTTTTTTTTATTATACGTTCGGCAACGCTACAAGTGGTGCCGGTACCACTAAACCAGCAGAAAATACGAACTTACCAAACTTTCAAACAGGAGAGAGTTATTCTAAAAATCCTTTTATAGCAGGAACTTTAAGTATGATCTGGTCCGGTGGTGGGCAGTTCTACTTAAATCAAAACATTAAGGGGGGATTATATTCTATCAACAATCTAATACTCACTCGTCAAAGACTTAAATTCTTAGATAAAAAAACTAGTCTTTCGCGATTTATTAATATTGCATCAAATAATTTTTTTGACGGCCTACAAGTATACGAAGCATATACAGATTCATTTAAACATTGGAACGGAGAAGAAGTCCTCAAAGTGCCAAGGTATACAATCAGTGAACTCATGAAGGCTCCGGTAAAACTAAATAACTATAGTCATTGGGCGACTTTGCTTCCATTAGCAATACCAGGCATTCCTTTTATTTCCCGCATTGGTAGTGCTCATAAAAATGTCACATTAGGAAAAGCAGCGGTTAATATACCTGCCATTTTAATCACAAGTTATTTAATCGCAGTTGGGGAAGAAGCCATGTTCAGAGGTTTTCAACAACCACTATTTTCTCAAATCACCGGTAGTAAAACAATAGGAAACATACTTCAATCCATAAGCTTTGGCGCATGCCATACAACTTGGATTTACTGTGACTCTCCATACCTAACGGGTCACATAGTTACACAGTTAACTACAAAAAAACGCTCCTATGACCCTACTGAAAGATTTCGAAGCACCTCGAATAAAAAAAATTTTTGGGCCACATCTCTGTTTGGACTCTATGCCGGGCACTTACACCAACATACTAAACTTGAAAACACCATCACCCTTCACTTTTTATGGGACGCTTTATTGTTTACCACTGACTATCTACGCACAGGAGAGGCTCCCCCCCTTTACATAACCGTCGGAACGAAATTTTAGTAAACCTCACTCTGATCTGACCTACTTCTATTTCGTTCAACTTCTTATAAACGAACCACCTTAAAGTGCCCCTCTCTTTTTCAGCACTAAGGCAAGACGGTATAAACATCTATTTTTTGCACATACTGAAGATCCTCTATATAAAATTGAGGTCACTCTTCTTGCTGTAATTTAAAATCTACCTTCTTCTGAATTTTTGCCCAATCAGGCTCATAGATTTTTTCTTCTAATTTTGCTTTTAACGGTTTTGCACATTCAGTATCTTCCAACCAAAAAACTAATTACCGATGCGCACCACTTAAGTTTTTAAATAATCTGCCAAATAAACTTGGCACCTTTTTACAATCAGCAGGAGCTGCCTTAGCCACAGATTTAGGCATATTACCAACACTTCTCCTAGCTTCGTTTACCACCTCTAATAATTTTTGGTCCGAATCTATTGCGATAGGATTTTTTAAAAATTTTTTCCTGAAAATATTCGGGTCTAATTGAGATGAGGCTAAAATCTGCTCTAACATAATTTTTCTAGATATTTCATAGATACTATCCGCTTTGTATTTAGGATCAATTTTTCTTAGCAACTTATCAATATTTGTTAAAACACCATTTTCGAAATAAACATAAATACTTTTTGTCACATCATCTACAGCCCTTTCTTGATGATAGTCGTTCGCATAACTCATGAATACGGGCATTTTAGTTTTTAAATCATCTCGAATAGCCGTTGTCTCAAAATCAATATTAAATCCACCAAGATCTCGATACACTAATCTGCCGGTTGGCTTCTTATCTCGGTCTAACTCCATCAAAAAATTTTGCGCATGAGGCTCCATACTTATAGATTGATTCACAATCATATCAGCATAGCCTCTCATAAAAGGCTCAAGTAAATTTTTTTCTACAAATTCCAAAGGTGAGATTTTCAATTCTTTTGAATACTTTTCTAAGAGGGTTTCTCCTTGATTTGTCGAATAAAGTGAGAAAATAGGAACAAGTGTTTTTTCTCCTTTTAAAATTTCTTCAGGTATTTCTCTAATAATTTGTCCACCTCTTCGCATTCCCTTAGGAACAATTGCTAGTGGCTCTCGTAAAATTATATAAGACTCTTTGGATTTCAAATCTAATTGGCTAATATACTTTGAAAAGCCTACGCTTCGAGCTACTTCACTTGCCGGAACAGTCCGCACAACGCCTCCAAGCTCTACGTCTAATGACAACTTTACAAAGTAGAGCTTATCCTTACTTGCCTTATTTCGCATAAGCACAGTGCGGCTTGAGGCTGTGGATGTTGCCTCATGAGAGATTTCAGAAGGATACTTGGCTAATATTTCTTGATAAAAATTTTCAGACTCTGGATGAATAAAAAGACGAAAGTACTTTTTGCCGCCCTCTTCTTTAATGAATTCGTCGCTGTTCCTAAATGCAAACATCTCATCAGTATCAGCTACGTTTAGCTCTTCTTCGGGCACCCAGACCGTTCTGATATCAAACCAATTTCCATTTTCTGGGCGGTATTCAGGTTTCTGAGCCGCAATATCAGGTGCCTTAATTCTGTTTCCTACGCTTCTATCAATTCGATTTTGCTCAGCATCGATCCAATAATATAGCTGCTCAGGTACGTCTTGTCTGCTAAACTGGGCAGCAAATGCAGAGGCTAAGCCTAACCAAAGCCCTAATAGAAGAATCGAAGATAGTCTTACAAAATGCGCTAGTTTCACAATTGCTTGTCGGATTTTTTCTTCGATAACTTAATTTGTTGAAAAGTCTTAAGGGCTTAGCCCTTAAATGAATACAGGTAAACTAAAACTTACCCATCATTTTTTGAAACATGCCCATTTTGGCAAATCGTTGCATCATTCGCTGAGCATCTTCGAACTTATTGACGAGACGATTCACTTCGGTAACAGAAGTCCCACTGCCATCAGCAATTCTTCTACGACGACTGCCGTTTAAAATTTTATGATTCTTTCTCTCTTTTTTTGTCATCGACTGAATAATGGCTTCTGTTCGTTTCATTTCTGCTTCTGTGTTCGCGCCCTTAAGCTGCTCTAACATTTGGTTTCCGTTAGGAAGCATTTTTAAAATACTTTCCATAGATCCCATTTTTTTCATCATTTTCATCTGACCAAGAAAATCTTCTAGCGTAAACTCACCTTTAGAGACTTTACCAATACTAGCTTTTGCCTCTTCTTCAGAAATGGCCTCTTGTGCGCGCTCTACAAGAGTCAGTACATCTCCCATATCTAAGATACGACTTGCTAAACGATCAGGGTGAAATGGCTCTAGAGCTGAAACGCCCTCTCCTAGTCCCATAAATACAATGGGAACACCTGTTAAAAACTTAATCGAAAGGGCGGCTCCCCCTCTTGCATCACCATCAAGTTTTGTAAGCACAACACCAGAGAGAGGCGCTTTTTCGTGAAAAGCTTGGGCTACATTCACAGCCTCTTGACCAGTCATTGAATCAGCAACAAAAATTGTGGCGTAAGGATTCAGGGCACTTTTTACCTGCCCTATTTCACCCATCAACTCTTCATCTACAGCTTGCCTACCTGCGGTATCTACAATCACTACATCAACAACTTGGCGACGAGCTTCTTCCATGGCTTGAGCAATAATTTTTTCTAATGACTGTGAAAGATCAGAGTCATAAAAACCAATATTTGCTTGCTTGCTTAAGAGCCGTAATTGCTCTTTTGCCGCTGGTCTTCTAGGGTCACAAGGTACCAACATTACCGATTTTTTTTCTTTTTTCTGATAGTAGTGCCCAAGCTTTGCGGCTGTTGTGGTTTTACCAGAACCTTGCAATCCCACTAACAAAATGGGCACTGGTGGGCTCGCTTTTAGAGGTAGTCCTGCTACATAGTCTTTACCCCCAAGAAATTTCACGAGAGCATCATAAACAATTTTTGTGAACTGTTGGCCCGGAGTAACGCTTTTGATGACCTCTTGGCCAATAGCATCTTTTTGAACTTGGTCTAAAAACTCTTTAACTACTTTAAAATGAACGTCGGCCTCAAGAAGTGCTCTTCGAATTTCTCGAATGGCCTCTTGAAGATTTGCTTCGGTAATTTTGCCATTTCTGCCCAATCCTTTAAGGGGTTGGAGTATCTTTTCTCTAAGATTATCAAACATCTGGCAGAGCCTAGCGAAAGCAAAGGGTTTTGGCTAGTTTAAGCCCTCAAAATGAAGCAATATTCCTAAAATCACTAAATTTTTGATTATTTTTGTCCGATATAGCATCTGTGAAGTCACTTTACGCGTATATGAAAAAAATATTTAATAATTTTAAATATTTATCTAACTTACCTGTCTTGGCTGTTAGCCTAGTAGGCCTACTTTGCTCAATTAGTGCTTATGCTGAGTCAACTCTAAGTGTACCTAAATGCGATGCCTCAGTGATTTTAGATACAGATCTGTATAACCAATGCAAGCAGTGTATTTCTAATCCAGTGATTGCCTTCGTTCCCAAAGAATACGCCAACAATCTTGAAAGGGGCGTAAAGTACTTAGATGAGACTAGATGGAACGCAGATAAAAACTGCGACGCTAATAATGGCGCTGGTCATGACAGAACTGCGTTTAAAGACTTTTTTAAATTCAATGAACCTCTAAAGAGAAGAATTTTTAGAAACAATAGAACTGCAATGAATAGCGATTCTAATGGCGCATGCGCATTTACATACGTATACCTAAAAAGATTATTTAAAACGACTCTGAAAAATACTGAAGAACAGTGTAATGATTTTTTCAAACTAGCTCAGCAAAACCAAAGCTGTCTCAAAGTAGGCGCAAAGTTTGCGGAATGCGAAAAAGGTTTAGATGCAATCATTAATAGAGCAAGCGACAAGTCAACTCGTGAACAAACGCAGTATACCGAGTTAGAACAAGCCGTAAAAGAATTGATTCCAGCAAGAAAGCGAAAGTCAATAAATCAAATCGCAGAAAATCTTTATAAAGAAGACCTAAGAGCTTTTCAAACTAAGAACCTACCAAAAGAAAAAATTGTAACCGAATGTAACTTAGAAAACATAAGCTGCGTAAATGGCGGCGTAGATACACTCGACAAATACTTAGCAGAACTTACTCCAAACAATATAGATGAGAACAATATTCGTGAAGGATTAGACGACACTAAAAAATCTCTGTACGAAAATAACGGCAGATTGGTTGCAGAGCAAATTGAGGCCCATCAAGAAATTTTATCTTTTCAAAAAAATACAGCGGCTCTAAAAGCACAGACTCCTTATTTTGCAAATTTAAAAACGAAGTATAACCAAGTAAGAGAGACGAGCAAAGTAGGTTCTCTAGACGAGAGCAGCAAAATACCCGATATGTCTACCGTGGCAGCTGCTGCACCTTTAGCAAATACATTTCTTGGCGGCAACAAACAAAGTAACCCAAAACCACCTACTAACTTTGTGAATGGAAATACTGATGGCCCAGGATTAAGTGGAGTTGCTCCCATTCTCGCTGCTGGTGCAGCACTCACTGGGGCCTCAAGAATGAAAAACTCTTCTGCAGATACAGGCACTGGTGGCAATATACCAAACACGGCTTCTGCGCCTGACACTACTGCTTTTGGTGAAAAAACCGTAGCTGATGCTGGAGGCGGCGGTAATGCTACTAATACAGAGGCGACTCCTCTTGAGCCAGCAGATGAAGAAAAAGAAAATACAGAGACAACCAAAATAGAAAGCAAAAAAGAAGAAGATCAACTTATTGCTTCTTTTAATAATTTTGGATTAACAGGCCAAGGCGCCTCTAGACAAACGAATTTAAATAGAAACAATAAAACAGAAGCCACTGAAGCAGCGAATGAAAAAGGCTTATCTGGAAATGAAATATTCAATCAGAACAATCCTGGGTCAACAACAAAAGGCAGTAAAAAAGAAAAATCTTCAGGGAACGATATTGCTGGACTTATGAGTCAGATGAAAAATCTTTTTAGCTTTGACGATACTGGTGGAGCTAATTTTACTGAAACAAATATGGATATGTTTCAACCAGGAGGAGGCTTTGATGGCTCTAGTGCTAGCAGAAGCCCAAGCGGTACAGATCCGTTTTCAGATGACAATTTTACAGAAGATGCAGATATGGCTTTTAGCGGTGATACAGAATCTTATTCTCACGAAGAGGAGGCTCTAGCCTCTTTTCAATCGGGTGACCACAAATCAATTAAAGGAAACCCCCTACGCGCAGATGGAGAATCTTTATTCGCAAGAGTTCATTCTCGCCATCAACTAGCTATTAAAAAAGGCTTAGTGCTCGCTAAATTGCCGGAGGTATTATGAAAAATATTTTTTTCGTAATCATCTTTGGGTTTAGTTTCGAATCAGCCTTGGCAGCAGTAAGCGCAGATACCTGTAGTGAAAATCTAAACTTAACCACCATCAAAAATGGTGTCATTTCGCAAGATTCAATTCGAACTCTCTGCAAAAATAATGAACCTCGTATTGAAGATAAAGATAAAAAAACCGGAAAAATTAGCTATTGTAAATTAGCATATACCGAACTTAATGCTAAAAAAACAGCTGCTGAAGGCTTCATTACGCAAAGATGCCAAACCATAGTAGAAAAATTTACTGACCAAGAATGTTCAAACGCTGAATGTATAGAAAAATCTATTTCTCTAAATAGAGAAGCAATCGACGGCTACAATAGCCTTGCAGTAGACTTGAAACCCTTATCAGACAGCTTAAGATCATCTGCTAAAGATAACAATATTAGAATCATGAGCTATTACCATACCGAGGCAAAAAAGGCTCTTGAAGACTTTAATCGATATGCCAACGCAACAGAACCTGCAGAAATAGCAAAATACGAAAATGCAGTTCAAATTTTAGATAAGCACGGAATCAGCAGATCTAATGGAAAAAAAGAACTAAAAGATCTTCAAGATCTTATTACAGCTATCGACAAAAATACTATTTTTGAAAAACAAAGCACATTTAGCGATATTGAGTCAAAACTCAAAGGACATATCTTAATTTCGGAACAGTTTATTGCGGCTTATGGCCTAAAAGCTTTAGCTATAGAAATTGAATCTGCTGCTGCTAGTGCCAAAACTGAAGTACAATCGATAGAAACAAGAAACCAAGAGTTAAGTGGCAAAAAAAATAAACAAGCAAGCCTTACTGAACAAGAAGAAGAGCGAAAAAGAAAAATTAGCAATGACTCTAAAATCACAGAAGATAGAAACTCTGCTAATGCGCTAGCTACCTATGGGGTTCCTCTATTAACTGTTGCTACTCCATTTATTACATCAGCAATGCAAAATAAACAAACTGCAGCGACTACTCCAGATGCACAAATGTTTGGTAATAATCCCAATGCTATGGCTGAAAGCCACAAAACAGCAAGCCCTACTGTATTGGCAAGTAAAGACGATGACAGTAAGAAAGATTCTTCTGCGGCCTCTAAGCAAGTTGATGTTGAAAAAAATTTTACTCCTCAATCTACTGGCGCTGAAAACCAAGCCGCATTCGCAAACACAGGTGAGCAATCACTAAAAGCATTTTCAGGCGACCTAGACAAAGGCAGCTTAGCAAATGGCAACCGAGGCATTACGTCATTTAGTGGTTCAGCAGGTGGGGCAGCACTCAGCAGTGAAACATCTAAAGATCTGTTCAAAGGTATAAAAGAAGAATTGTCATCAGAATCGGCTAAGGCAAAAGAAGACAATGGTATTAATTTGGCTGGCGGTGGAGCCGCAGCAAGTTCAAGTAGCTCTAGTAGTTTTGATAGTATGCTAAAAGGACTAGATACAAGTTTTGAGCTTCCAAAAATAGGTGATTTATTGCCAGGCGAACCTGGTAGTGCGCTAGATAACACTAATTTGATGCTTGGAAAAACGTCTGATGAAATTTCTGATTTAATTGGCAATAAACAAAAATCGGCTACAGAGAAACAGCTTTCAAGTACTAATAAATCTCTTTTTACAAGAGTTAAAGAAAGTCATGTTCGCTGCCTGATGCGTGGATGTGTAACCAGTGAAAAGGGTGGTAAAATTTAAATTTGTAAGTTTCGGGGGAATTGTTTGAAGTTGTTTACTAAAAAAGATCTCAGTTTATACTTAGCCGCCGTAGTGGCTGCAGTAGCTATTGCTTCTGAGTCATATGCAGACAGCTGTTCAGTAGTTGCTGAACTATCTTCTCAAGGTATCAAAACACCAGAAGACTGTAATAAAATTGCCAGCGGATGGGTACGTGAACAATTTCCTATGGCAAATCTTTCTTCTGATGAGCTTTGTAAAAATAGTAGCGCTCTTCCTATGGATAAAGGCCGATGCGCAAACTTAGCTAATGCCATAAAAGAAAAAATAGCGGCGATGGCTAGAGAGAACGCAGAAGGCTGTAAATCATTCCCAGAAGCGAATAAGATTTGTCAAAAATGTGCAAACTCAGGTCAAGCAGGCTGCTCAGAATCAAGGCGAGAATTAGAAAAAATGTATTCAGAAGTAATGACTCGCCAAGTGACAAGAATTAAGCAAATTCGTATCAACGTAAAAGAGTTAGCTGAATCTGGATCTTATTTAGCAAAAGCACATGCAGATAAACTTAAAGAAAATGAGCTTGCAGCAAACAAAAATGCCCCTTCTAATTCTGCTAAAGATTTGGGCGTTACGACTCCTGCAGAAGCCATCTTAAAGCATAATGGAACCACAGCAGAACAAGCACTTCAAGTTATCGCTGCTATACATAAAGCCTCAACCATTACGAATAAAGAGTGGGATCAATTAGACCAAATCAATAGCCCAATCATCTATGAGAATCTTGGACTGGCACTCTCAGCAAGACAAGCAGAGAGCATGCTTGCATATTCAGAAGCAGAAATGGAAAAATCACTCTCTTCCTCTAAAAAAGCCACAGAAAAGCTAGATGAACAAAACAAAAACATGGCTTCTTTAAGCCCAGACAAAGCAGTGAATCCAGCAGCATCAAACTTTAGTCCATTAATGGGTCTTGCAGGTGGTGGTGCTGCTATGGCCGGTGCGTTCTCTGGTCACCAGGCAAATGCTTCACAAGATTCAATGCGTAGCTTGGCAAATGAAACTCAAATAAGTAGCGGAAGTTTCACAGCAAATAGCACTAAAACACAACATTTAGCTAATAAAGATCTTGGACCTAAATCTCTAGAAAGTACTGAGAACCCTTACGAATTAAAAAATTCTGAGCAATTAGCCTCGTCTAATACAGAAGTACCTAATAACGTAACCTCTAGCTCTAGAAATATTAAAAATATCAGAGCCTCTATTCGAGAAAAATTAAACGCTGATGATGCTAAAAAAGCAATTACAGGTACTAGCGGCGCCAACACTGATAGTACTGCTCTAAGCGAAAATGGTGAACGTTCACTAGCTTCAGTTAAGACTGCCCAAGAGATGCAAGCACTCGGCTCACTTTCTATGCCTGTTGATCTTAGTGGATCTGGCGAAAACTTTTCTATGAGCCAATCGGAAACAGATCGCTCAGTAAACAAATTAGTATCAGACTTTGAAAGCGATATGGGATTAAATAGCCATTCAACAGATTTAGCTAGTGAACAGTCAGCTACGGGAATCAGTGAGGCAGAAAGTTTAAATCTATTTGAACGTCTACATCAGTTTCATCAAAAGTGCTTTAAAAGAGGATGTGTTACTTTAGGGGGGACCTAGTCATGAAAAGACAAATAATAAAAATCAGGATGAATAATGCCTTTAACTACTTACTAGTTTTTGCACTCACTTTTATATGCGCTGATCTATATGCAGGCGCAAAAAGAAGGCCTGACTATAAGAATATGACAGATTTAGAACGAGTCATGCATAGCTGTAGCGAAGGCAGAATGTCTAAAATGATAGGAAAAGGCGTTAAAACACCAGAGCAGTGTTCTGCAAGCAATAGAGAATATCTTGAAAAGAAAGGTGTCGTAGATCCTAGACAAACACCGACCTCTGATTTTTGTGCAAATACAAGTGGCCTGCCACTAGACCATGGAGAATGTGAAAAAGGATACGATGAACTCAAGCAAGCATATGAAAAATTTTTAGATGCACAAGACTCAGCTTGTTCACTACATCCTGAGAGAGTTAAGCAATGTGAAATTTGTACCAGCGGCTCAAATCAGCAAGCCTGTGACCAGTCTGTTGCAGATTTAAGTGGTAAGACAAAAGAAGCCTACCAAAATAGAAAAACTGCAAAAGAAGAATTAAGAAATAAAATTCAAGCCATTATTGATGGAGGATTTTCTAAATCTCAAGAATATGCAGATCACTTTAAGAAACAAGAAGATTTTGCAAAAACAAACCCAGAGATGGCAAATAAACCAAATAGTGATAGCTCGCAAATAGGTGCATCTACACCAAGAGATGTTCCTTCAAAGCATAATGGTGACAACTATTCGAATATGATGCAAGCAATAGAAAGAATTAAAAGTTCTGATATTTCACAATCTCAAAATGACTGGAACACATACGAGCAAGTTCGTAGCCCTATTGTTAGTGAACACTTAGCTCGTTCAATCATGGGAAAAGAAATGATGAATGGATTGAATACTTCTATAAGAGAAGATTCTGATACTGTAGAACAAGCAGACGCCATTAACAGGCAGAAAAGTAATGACTCAACTAACTATGGAAGAGTACAAGAGCAACAATCTGGTTTAGCAAATAATCAAAATGGTAAAGGTGCAGATTTATCTAAGCTCGCACAAGCAGGTAGCGGTTTAGCCGGTGCTGCAGGCGGCAAAGGCACTCCAGGCTCTAGCCCAAACTCATATGAGTCTGGACTCAACTATGCCTCTGACAATTCTTCTACTAATGGTACAGCATACAATGAAGACGGTACTCCCGTCTCTGCAACCAGCGAGATCAAAACAGCAGAACTAGGTAACTTAGATCCAGAACAGGCTGCACTACTTAAAAATAGTACTGCCGCTTCGTCTAGCGAATCTTTAAGAGATATTATGCGATCTAAGCTAGCAGAAAAACTCGGCATGGGCGGAGACGCTAGTGGAGCATCAAGGTCTCTAGCCTCTGATGGTGAAGGCGGTGGCCCACTAGATGCCAATAACCCTCTTAATGCTTCTACTTTTTCTGCTCTACCGAATGAGCAAATCTCTAAATCATTAACTGAACTGGGAACAGGTAACGGTATAGACAGTTTAGGCATAGAAAGCTTACGCCCTCTAAACTTAGCTGGCTCAGATACCGATACACTGATTAAGGGCTTTGTGAGCGATTTTGAAAACGACCTAGACTTAAATAATGAGTCGCATGGTAATATTCAAGCCGCTAGTGGTATTCAAGGCGAAAACAGTGAATCTTTATTTATTAGAACTCACGATGTGCATAGACGAAGCCTAGTAAGAGGCTTAGTTTCTGCCGGAGGAACAGGAGGATAATTTCGTGCGATCACCCCTTTCGCATAGAAAAATTAAATCACTCTTAATACCTTTTTTGGGTATAGCTGCAATGCTTTGCCTTGGTAAATTTTCTTATGCTGGTTCTCAGCAATTTACAGATTTTCAGTCAGCAGTTTGTGGAGTCTCAAAAAATATACAACCACAAATTCCCAAAAATCAGGTAACGCAATTTTGTGGAAATAATGCAAACTGTATGAATACGTTCAAAGTAGCTTGGAACGGCTCAGATGAATTCAACCAGAAATCTAAAGAAATATGCGATCGCTCTAAGACGATAAACCTTGAAGACTTAAAAGTATCTGGGTTTCAAAATCAGCAAGAGCTTCTCACTAAAAGTTTGCAAGATATTGGAGATCTAGAAACTCTAGGAAAACAACAAACCGAAAAAATGCAAACCGCTTTAAAAACAAATAGAGAGTTTATAAAAGGATATTTAGAGGCACATAAAACAGATCCAGTCATTTCACAAAACCAGCCTTTACTTAAAACTACTAACGATGAAATAGATAAAATAAATAAAGCTAACCAACAACCATCCGCAGTTCGTGGAAGAGTAAAATCACTGCAAAGCCAAATCTCGGGTAGCACAATTACTGGCACTGAATTAAAGCCTAATTTATTGGCCACCCTTCACGGAACCGAGTTTATTAATAATTTAAACTTTGAATTAAAAAAACAAAGTGAGGCGAAATCAAAAATCAGTGGGTTCAAAAACAAGGTAGACGAAGCAGCCGAACAACAAGGCCCTCCAGCAAAAGATAAACCATCTACTGATGGCGGAAACGGCCTAGCATCACTATTACCACTGGCCGGCCCCGCTGCTCAATTAGCCAGTGCCATGATGAATAAACCTAAAGAAAGTGATTCAGACTTAAGCGGTTTTGATCAAAATCAAAACCAACCGGCGCAAACAGCTCAAGGCGCCAGTCTAAATACCTCTGCCTCAAACAATAAAGATTCAAATGCGGGCTCGAATAAAGTTGGCTTCAAAGTAGAAGACAATAAGACTGACCCTAGCTCAGAATCAGCTGAAAGCCCCTATGGCTATGGAAGTAGCGTTTCAGACGCAGATTTTAACAATGGTAATAGCGGTAATGACTCTGCAGGTAGAGGCGTAGCCTCAACTGGATTAAGCACTGGTGGCTCTGGCGCAATGGGTGGAGGTGGACCCTCCTCCGATAGCTCTGAAAAATCTAGTGGTGATGATTTATTAATCCCAAAATCAATGACAGATGAATCGCTAGGTGCTTTTGGTGGCGGCGGTGGCGGTGGTGGATCTTCATTTGGAGGGTTCGACTCTAGCACAGACACATCAACTAATGCAGGCATGGATGATCTCTTTAAAGGGATAGAAGACGCTTCTTCAGGAGAAGCTTCACTTGAGGACGCGTTTAATCTAGATGGAGAAGCTCAGGGCTCAGGTGAAATTGGCGCAGAGAATGGCGAGAATTTATTTACTCGAGTTCGACTGTGCTACCAAAGAAGTATGAAAAAAGGCTCAGTGTTAAATAATGTTCCTGAAAAAGTTTTTTAGTTTTTCATCTTTAAAATAAATAAAAATAATTTATGTCTAACTTTTAGACACCGCAATAGCCATTCACTCAAGAAAATCAAAGAATTAGCCGATATAGTGTAGAGTTGTACAACTATGAAAAGAAGGCCAAAAATGAAGCAATTTCAATATTTTACAATATATAATCCTTCTAAATTTTTTCTTCCTCTCTCGCTCGTTCTTTGTCTTTCATTAGCGCAATCTGCTAATGCAGACGACACCTACTCTATGGAGCTGGGTAACGAAGACGGTAAAACCGTTCAAGACGACGTAGATTCACCTTCTCTTATGAGGCAGTATATGTGGACCGGTAGTTTAGATAGAGCTGGTGATGCTACAAGAAATGCTGAAATAGATTTAAAAAATTTAGATATCGACTGCAGTAAAATCAAAGAAAATTATGAATCAAGTAGCGATCCAAAGTTGGCAAATTATTTACGCTACTGCGAACATATGAAACAAAAAAGCCCCGAGCTAGGCCAACAAGCCGAAAGTGTCAGAAGACAACAAAGAATTTTAGCTGACGTTAGTCGCGTGAGTGACTTAGCCGCTGTAGGCGCAGTAGGTACGATGCTTTATACAGAAATGGGAATGAAAGATTCTAACCAATCTGCCTCTTTGGCTAAAGTAGCAAGAATCCAAAAAAAGGCAGGATACGTAAACTATGTAGCTGGCGCTACTGACGTAGCGATTGGCGCTTATGCCTATGTTGGTCAAGCTAAGAAATTAGAATCTATTAAGCAAGAATTAACAGGCAAGGGAAAACTCTATAGCGCAAGTGGCTCTGGAGTAATTTCTTCGTTAAACACTGCGATTGAGAAATCTAAATCTGCAGCCTACAGCCATATGCTCTTTGGTGCAGGTAAAATGGCAGCAGGCTACGCTACAATGTACATGAGCAAACAAAATCAAAAACAAGCAGATAATATGGCAACTTTTGAAGAGCAGATGCTCGCTAACAAAATGAACCAGCCATATCCTATGCCAACCATTTCTCAGGCTCCTGTTAATGGTGGTGCTCCCTACTACCAAAATAACCAACCAAGTTTTTCTATAGCAGGTGCCTCAAGTTCAGATGGTACAGGCAGTACTGCAGGCAATGGTTTTGATATGTACTCTGCTTCCGCAGCTAGCTTAATGCCGCAGAATGGAATTTCAAGAAATCCGGCCTCTAAAGGCACAGGTGTTTCTGAGGGCACTGGTGGATCGCTTAGTATGAACGCCTCAGGTACTGAGACGGGTGAAGACGCTGAAGCAGCGGCCGAGGCTGCGGCATCAGATAAAAATGCAGAGGCTCTAGGTAGCTTTGAATTCAATTTAAGTAGTGGTGGCGGATCACGCTATACCGGTGGAGGCGACAGCTCTTCTGGTAAACAAGATACTCCTTCTGCAGGTACTGGATTCGCTGATAGCGTAGGAACAGGTGTAAACCCTAACGAAGTCTATAAAAGTGCTTTAGAAAGTCCTAACCAAGCTGCAGCTGATAAGGCTGTAGGAGAAGGTTCACTTTTTGATGCCATACGCGCAAAACATATGCAAATGGTTGAAATGGGTAGACTTATGGGCCCCCCACCCGTTGAAGTAAAAACTAATTAAATTCATAAAGGATGACGATACGTATAGAGAATTATGAGAAGAATCAATCACCCTCAACTCTTTAAAATATCAAGCGCTTTGCTGCTAGGATTTGCTTTATCAAATACAGCTGTTGCAGATGAATTTAGCTGTAGCCTAAACAGTTCACTACAAGCCAAAAAATCAGAAAAAGTTCGCTTAGAAGAAAAGCTTAGAAATGCAAAAGCAGAAGAATCTAAATTTTTAGGAAGCGATATAAACGATCCGATTCGTACTAGTGCTTACAATCAAAGAAAATACGTTGAAGATCAATTGCTAAATATTGATACGACGATCAACGAATTCGATCTTAGATGTGCCGAAGAGCAAAGAGAGTTCGATAAGAAAAGTACAAAACGAAACGCTGCCCAAGAAGAGTGCGTAAAAAATATGAATCTACACCCAGGCTTTTTCGAATGGGATGAAAGTGCCTTTGAGTGTAAACGCTTACGTAATGAAGCAAAAAGTAATCCTAATGATGGCGAATGCTCTGATGCAGATTTATTTTCGGGAAGCTTAAAAGGTGAAGCTTGTAAAAAAGCCAATGACAAAGCTGCAAGCGTAGGAGCAAGAAACGCTGCCTTAAGCCAAACCGCTGCGATGGTCACTACCGGCTATGCAGGAATGCAAGCACAGCAGACAACAGGGTTTCAAGACGATGCATTTAAGCGACAACAAAACGTAATGAAAGCCATGGCCATTTCTAAACTTGTAACTGGTGGAATGGCCTTTACAGGGGCTATGGAACTAAAGTCTGCCGCAAGCGATGCTGAAACTGCAAACTCTAATATATCTGAAGCACATAAAGAGCTTTTAGACACTTGTGCTGAGATGTCTGAACTAGAATCACAACAATGTTTTTATAAAAATGCCGAATCCGTCGGAATCGATGCAGACGAAAAAAGTTATGCAACCTTTAGTCGAATGAAAAATGCAGCTGAGCAAAGCCAAGAAGCGGCTGATAAAGCAAATGAGATGGCAAAAGTTTCTATGATCAGTGGATTCGCAGATGCTGTTGTGGGAATGCAAGCCATGAAAGCGGCCAAGCAAGCGCAACAGTTCAATGGAAATATGGGTGCAGTCCCCATGGCTCCCCCGCCACCTGTTTATCAATTCAATCCTAACTCTGGTGCTTCTCAAGGCGGTGGTGTAGGTGCTCCATTGGCTCCGCCCACTCCTGACTATGGAGTACCTGGCGATGATACAATGTATTTAGGTGGTCCAGCAGAAGCCAATATTCGTGGTGGATTAAAAGCCGGTGGGTTTATTGCACCGAACGTATATAAAGCCGGTCGATCTGGCGTGAGTGGTGCCGCCGGTGGAGGCGGAGGCGGCGGTGGTGGCCGTGGCGGAATGGGTGGCTCTCCCAATGGAAAGCGCTCTGGTCCTTATAATACGTCTGGAGGTGAATACAACCTCTCTGGTGGAGGCGGAACACCCAGTAGCGGAAAATCTTCTGGTAAAAAAGATGATGGATCAAATCCCTTTGCTGATGCCTTGGCTAAGCTTTTCCCTCAAGATGAGAAAACGGGAAAACCCGTTGTTGATATGAGAGGGCTCGCATCAACTAATCAATCGATTCCTGAAGATGCGTATATTTCAGGAAATCCAGAAGAAACCGTAGAAGAGCTTTCTCTCTTTGAACAAGTTACGAAAAAATACAGAGACCTAACCTATAGCGGAACCATTTAGCTATAAGGCATAATTTCAATTTAGAATCGTAATAAGAAACTCTAAAGACTGGAAATTATTCGCGGCTCGGGTAAAGATTAAAGCATGCGAATTTTTGCGCTAGCGCTTTATCTAATCCCTAGTCTTGCCATGGCAATTGGACCTGGGCCTCATTGGCCAACAGCAGATATTCCTCGATTTTGGATTCTTGGAGAAGGCAATTACCACTTCACTGTTGACGGTACATTTTTTCACTCTAAAGAAAACTATGACTTTGAAGGCCAAGTGAATCAACCAACAAACTTTGATCACATTCGCTACGGCCAAATTAAATATCACGGAGCTTTTGGTTTTACTCCAAGAGTAAGCGTATTTGCGCAAGCCGAGGCTCGTGGAGTTTTCGTTTCTAATGCCACTGCTAGCAATATTTCAGATGATGAAAACTATGGTTTTGGAGATGCCTTTTTAGCCTTCCGCTGGTTATTTCTTCGAACAAGTGCAACAAATCGCGTATATCCATCAGAGTGGTCTCCTAAGACAATTGTTGCTCTCTTTGA
This sequence comes from Oligoflexia bacterium, assembly GCA_023954355.1. Classification (GTDB taxonomy): domain Bacteria; phylum Bdellovibrionota; class UBA1018; order CAIPTA01; family CAIPTA01; genus JAMLID01. The sequence continues at coordinate 29,602 of JAMLID010000006.1, forward strand.
AGGTAGTTGGAATTTTCCCATGTATGCGAGAGCAAAATCTGGAAAGCCTCCACTAGGTGATCAAAGTAACGATCTCACTGCTATGTTGCGTTCTGCTTGGTATGCCAATGAGTGGCTTGCTCTCAGTGCAGGCGTTGGTTATTCACACCGAACATCTAACTACTCTACGATTATTCCTTGGAACGTACGCGCAGATTTTCTACTCACTAAGTTACGAACATGGAGACTTTGGCTAGAACTTCTTGCTTATGAAAATACCCAAGAAAATACCGTGTCAGCACTAAACCCTCATCAACCAGATCCAATACCCGGTGGCAGCTTGCTCTATAAATCACAGTCACCTACGATTCGTTTTGTGAATTTCGGCGTTGGTTATTTATTTTCTCGGCGCTGGGAAGCCACCCTAGCCGGTGTCATCACTTCATCAGGTATAAATTACGCCAAAGGCTATGGTGCCACCCTTGGAATCACCTGGCGCCCTTATCAAGTGCCTGAGCTACGCTATGATGATTTTAGAAAAGAACAATTAGAGCGCCTCGCACAAGAGCGAACCCAATACAGACAAAGAAGCGTTGTGGCTTTTTCTTTCTCAGCAACCGTTCTAAAAGTGAGTAGCAATAGAAACTTTTTTAAAATCTCTGTGGGCGGTAAAAATACTGTGCAAAGAGGAGATCCTTTTTTCGTGTATGAGCCCGATGATCTCTCTGGTAAACCAAGACGCGCTCTAGCTTATGCTACCGTCGAGGCCGTTCGTGGTGAATCTGCTTATCTAAAAATTCAGCAACGCTTTATGAGAGATATTCCCCTCGCTCCTGGATACGAAGCGCGACGTGTCATCTTCTCTGAATAAAATTTGCCTTTTCTCTATGGAATTCTTCTTGCCAAGAGAGAATGCGACACATAACCTACTAATATGAATAAGATTTATTTTCTATTGTTGGCCTTAGTTTTATTCCCTTATCATGCTGAAGCAAAAATCTTTGCAAACCAGTTTATCGAGTTTGAACTCCCTGAAAAGTGGAGTTGTCAACTTGATGGAACCGAGTGGGTTTGTCAAAGCGAAGATGAGCAAAAAAAGCGAGATGCGATTATTGTTCTTGCGGCAAAAATTAAAAAGGTAGGCATGGATGAGCTTCCCGTTTATAAGGCGCACTTAGAAAAGCCGCAACAATACCAATCACTAAGTGGCGAGACCATTACCTCTGAGGCTCGTTATGTAAAAGAAATCGATATTAAAGGAAAACCTTGGATCGACTCTCTTCACCTTCAATCAGAGATTCCTGATTTCTACACTCGCTACTTAGCCACTGTAGAAGCAGATCTAGGTATTCTTGTAACCTTCTCTGTACGTAAAGATAAATACGAAGAGTATGCTCCTGATATCGAAAACATGGTTAAAAGCTTAAGAGCATTTCGTAAGCCAGGTGATGTAAACGCTGGTGGTGGCGGTGGTGATATTATCACTGACCCAGAAGCGCCTATTTTCGGTGAAGCCGGTGATGCAGCTGGAGCGAAGAAAAAGCCAGCAAGTGATGCTGGTGGAGCTGAAGCTTTATTGTTTATCGTGCTAATCGCTGCAGGTGCGGGAGCCTTCTTTATTTGGAAGAAGAAGCAAAAGCGCTAGCTTTTTCTTTGTCCCATTCTTTCATTACTTTTTTCACATATGACTGGGTTTCTCTGTAAGGAGGAACCCCTTTGTATTTCTTAACTGCTGTAGGACCAGCATTATAAGCCGCAATAGCTAGCTTTGTATCACCTTCAAAAAGTATGATCATCTTTCGAATATAGCTTGCCCCAGCAAATACATTGGCTCTTGGATTTCGCTTATCTAAAGCTTTTTCTTTGCCTAAATCCAAAGCAGTTGCGGGCATGATTTGCATCAATCCCCTAGCCCCAACTCGCGAAACCGCATCATGGTTAAAGTTTGATTCTACACGAATAATGGCTCGCAAAAGTAGTGGATCCAATTTCTCTTTAGCGGCAGCATCTTCTATATATTGTTGAATGTACTCTAAGCGAAGTGATCGTAGATCTGGGGATTCTTTCGCTCCTTGAGCGATGATGGGAAAAAAGGCCATCATGGCCAGGAGACAGAAAGTCCTTTTCATTTTATTAATGCTAAAGAATTCCACAGACCAAGCAAGATTTTTTTGTGTAAGGTTAAAAAAAGAATTTGTAAGATTCACTACCAGCCTCTTTTCATCGAGTAAAAAAACCCTTCTCTATTTCTTTCTTTTTTATAGGGCCCATGGCTACGATATTCCAAGAATCCTTAGCAAATAAGTCTTTTGCTGCTTCCCATACGTCTGCTGTTGTCACTTGATCAAGTAACTTTGAAATTTCTGGTATATCTAAATGCCTCTCATAAAAAAGCTCGCTCTTGGCGATGGCATACATTCTTGTTTCCATAGAATCACTACCTAACCAAATGGCGCTCTTCACACTATTCTTAGCAATCTCTAAGTCTTTTTCTGAAATGGGCTCGTTCATTAGTTTTTGAATTTGATTTCTAATCAAACGCAAGCAATCAGGTACTTGCTTAGTTGAAGTGGCTACATAGATTCCTAACAAGCCAATGTCGGTAAATGGTGCTAAAGATGAATATACAGTATAGGCGTAGCCATGTTTTTCTCGAATTTCTTGGAAAAGTGCAGAAGACATATTTCCGCCAAGAAACGAATTCATTAAAAAAGCAGCTAGTCTGTGTTTATGATTTAATCGATAACTTTCGCAAGCTAATGTTATATGAACTTGATCCATATCTTTTGAAATCACGGTAATACCCGGATGAAACTTAGGCTTGCGTAAACTGGCTTTAGCCATGGCACGCTTTTTACCCTTAAAGCCTTTTAGTTCGTGATTTAATTTTTTGGCTACTTTTTGGTGATCTAAATCGCCCGCCATAGTGATTACAATATTTTTTGAATAATAGTGTTGTTCAAAATATTTCAAAATATCGTTTCGTTTAAATGATTTTAAAACTTTTTCTTTGCCCAAGATTGGTTTACCCAATGGGTGATTGCCAAAACACTTTTCAAATAATACTTCATGTATCCACTCTTCTGGACTTTCTTCGACCATGGCAAATTCTTGCAATACTACAGATCGCTCTCTCTCTATTTCTGTTGGATCAAATGTCGAATTTTTTAAAAGATCGGATAAAAGCTCGATAGCAAAGTCCATAGCTTGCTTGGGAAGAGTAAGGTGAAAGCAGGTATACTCTCTTGTGGTCATGGCATTAAAGTCTCCACCGACCAAATCTACGTCTCGTGCAATATCTAGGGCAGAACGCTTTTCTGTTCCCTTAAACATCATATGCTCTAAAAAATGCGCCATACCTGCTTGAGAGGGCGATTCGTGGCGAGAGCCACCTTTTACCCAAACACCTACAGCCAGAGAATGAAAGCCTTTCGCCTTTTCTGTGGCAAGCACAATGCCGTTCTTTAGAACTGATCTTTTGTAGTTCAAGCTCATCTTTTTATTGTAGCGAAATCTTACTGGGCTACCATCACAATTTTTCAAAATGACCTTATGCGGTACTGACTAAAGAACTATTATAGGCACTTCATAAAACTAACGAAACCGTATATAAAAATTGCATGATAAAAGCTCTTTTGTTTCTTATACCGCTCTTTTTACACCCAACTTATTCAGTTGCATCTGAGGAAATCACTCGTAATTTTCAAAATGGGCATAATTTATCTGCTACCTCTGATTTGCTCGAGCAAGGGCAATGTACTCTGGGATTAACTCTGATAGCATGTGGAATTGGCTCTAGAGTAAGCTTAGGCACTAGTAGTTGGATGTATTACGACTACAATATGGTAAGTGCTGCGCTTAGAATTTTACTATCTGAAAATGAAGGTGATCGTTGGGCGTTGCAAATTGATTATTTTGATACGTATAAAAAAAGAGAACTCAATCTTGAAGGATTACCTACCAGTGTTTATGAAATGCAAGCGCTTTGGCTAATGCTCATTAGAACTTATAAATTTAATGAGCATTATCGATTACACGTAAATCTTCATACCAATTATTATTTTAACGAAAAACTCCCTTTCTCGCTAAGACGCCCCTATTTAAAGCCTGTACCTGTACAAGTAAACGCAACTCTTTTGCATGAGATCCAATTGGTTTCAGATTGGTATGTATTGGGCGAGATGGGGTTCTTAGATCTTATCAATAAACCCATTCATATTCATTCTGGCGCATCACTTGGAAAATCTTTTGGTAAGCATATTACTGCGCATATTGGTTTTTCACTTTCGAGCACTTTTGATGCTTTATTTTCTCCCGTACAAAGAAGAGACTATCAGCAGATTTTAAGATATAGCGACGTTGAGGGATATAGCTCAGTAAAAGATCCCTATTTAGTTCAATACGATTATTCTCTACACCCTGAGTTTGAATTACAGATTTTATTCTGACGAATAGAGCGTGTTTTCAATTTATAGGCGTAAAAAAACCTCATAGATAAATTTTTCTATGAGGTTTTTAAAATCAGCTTAGTTTTTTGCTGGATTATCTAACAAGACTTTTCTAGAAAGTTTCATTTTTCCCTGACGATCGATATCAAGAACTTTGACATCGATGATGTCGCCCTCTTTTAAGAAGTCAGTAACTGATTTCACTCTCTCGTGAGCGATTTCAGAAATATGAAGAAGGCCATCGTTTCCTGGTGTTACTTCTACGAAGGCACCAAAATCCATTATCTTCTTCACTTTACCGGTATAGGTTTTACCAACCTCTACTTCTTCAACAATGCTTTCGATAATTGACATAGCTTTTTCAGCTGCTGCTAAATTTACAGAAGCGATATTAATGTTTCCGTTATCATCGATATCGATTTTTGCACCTGTAGATTCGATAATTCCTCGGATAACCTTACCGCCGGTACCGATTACATCACGAATCTTATCTTGCTTGATTTGCATAGAAAGAATACGAGGAGCATTTTTCGAAAGATCACTTCTAGGAGTGGTAATCGCTTTGGCCATTTCACCTAAGATATGTTGACGACCTTCATGAGCCTGCTTAAGAGCCGTTCTCATAATAGATTCATTCACACCTTCGATTTTAATATCCATCTGAATCGCTGTTACACCTTCTTTTGTTCCAGCCACTTTGAAATCCATATCACCAAGGTGATCTTCATCGCCTAAGATATCAGAAAGAACAGCTACCCGTTCGCCCTCTTTTACTAATCCCATGGCAATACCTGCCACTGGTTTAGGGAAAGGCACCCCTGCGTCCATCAAACCCATAGAGGCAGAACATACAGAGCCCATAGAAGATGAGCCGTTTGACTCTAAGGTTTCGCATACGATTCGAATCGTATAAGGGAATTTTCCATCTTTTGGAATCATGGCTTCAATAGCTCTTTCGGCAAGAGCACCGTGACCAATTTCTCTTCGGCCTGGGCCTCTTAAGAAACCTGCTTCACCCACTGAAAAGGGAGGAAAATTATAATGAAGCATGAATTTTTTTGTCGTTTGAGGCGCTCTCAATGGATCAATCATTTGCTCATCATCTTTAGTTCCAAGAGTTACCACACCGAGTACTTGGGTTTCACCTCTGGTGAACAAAGCAGAACCATGGGTTCTTGGTAAAACTCCAGCTTCACATACGATATTACGAATATCAGTAAGTTTACGCCCATCAAGTCGAGCACCGCTTAGAACTTGTTCTCTCATTACAGAGTATTTTAAATTTTCAAAAATCGTTTCTACGGTTTTTGTTTTCTCTTTTAGTTCATCTTTATCGGTTACATCCGCTAGTAAAGATTCTTTTGTTTCTGTCAATGCTGTCTTTAGAGCATCGTATCTTTGTAATTTTTCTTTGATGGCAAAGGCCGCTTTTACTTTAGCACCCGCCATAGAATTTACTCCGCTAACTAAAGTTTCGTCTAATTTCGCAGCAACAAAGTCACGTTTTGCAATGCCCACCATTTCGCGAAACTTTCTTTGCATTTCAATCACAGGCTTCATTGAGCGGTGACCTTCAAGAATTGCATTTAAAATTTCATCTTCAGGAACCTCTTGTGCCCCACCCTCAACCATCATGATGGCATTTTCGGTACCAGCCACGAAAATTTCCATATCGCTAACTTTTTGTTGCTCAAGTGTTGGGTTGATTACGATTTTTCCATCTACTCTACCAACACGAACACCTGCGGTTGGTCCATTAAAGGGAATATCAGAAAGAGTTAAGGCTGCAGATGCTCCTAAAGAGGCTGCAATCTCTGGGTCGTTTTCTTCATCTACTGAAAGTACTGTTGCTACTACGTGAGTATCACAAAGATAGCCTTCTGGAAAAAGCGGACGAATCGGACGATCAATCAAGCGTGCAATCAAAGTTGCATCGGTGCTAGGTCGAGCTTCGCGTTTAAAGTATCCGCCTGGAAATTTTCCCGCGGCATAATATTTTTCTACATAATCTACGGTTAGCGGAAAAAAACTTTGCCCAGGCTTTGGTTCTTTGCTTGAAACCGCGGTCACAAGTACCATGGTTTCTCCGTAGGTAACTAAAACCGAACCACTGGCCTGTTTTGCCATTCTGCCGGTTTCAAGGGTGATGGTTCTTCCACCGAATTCACAACTTACTACTGTTTTATTATTCATAAAAAATCCTTTTCATTGGACGCAGGTACTCCTTAGGAGCCTTTGCATCCGTTAACATTAAAATGATGATGACCGTTGAACGAACTACTTACGTAGGTCAAGGGATTGAATAAGAGCCGTATAACGACTTTCATCTTTTCTCTTTAAGTATTCCAAAAGACTTCTTCTGTTGCTCACAAGCTTTAGAAGACCACGACGACCGTGGTGATCTTTTTTATGAATCTTAAAGTGCTCGGTCAAATAATTGATCCGCGCAGTAAGAAGTGCTACTTGCACTTCTGGAGAGCCAGAATCGTTGTTCGATCTAGCGTATTTTGACATTACTTCTTTTTTGCTTTTCAGCATTTTGCGTTTCCTTTTTAACTATTTTTTCATCAATTCTTTTCGCCTTGCTATCATGTCAACCTTAGGCGAAGCAAGAAAATTCCCCAGCGGATGCGCTTACTTGGCTGCCTCATGCTGCTCGGCAGGGTCAAAATAGGCGCTCATATGGCTTTTCAGCTTCTCTAGAACTTTCACTTCTATTTGACGCGCCCGTTCTCTTGTTAAGCCAAACTGATCGGCCACCTCTTGTAAGGTCTTAGGCTCTTCGCTCATCATGCGCTCAGAAAATACGGCTCGTTCTTTCTCATTTAACGTTTTTACGAAATCACTAATATGATCACTCAAAATCTGCTTTAGCTGATTTTGAACAAGTGAGTCTTCGATGCTCTCTTGCTCGTCTACTAAAAAGTCTTTCGCTGTTGACCCACCCTCTTCACCCAGAGGTTGGTCTATAGAAAACTCTCCCCCGCGAGAAGAAAGCCGTAACGACATTTCTTTCACTTCTTTTTCTTTTACATTGAGGTTTTCAGCCAATAGTTTTGGTCCGGCCTCTATGCCTTGAGCCTCAAGACGTTCTTTTTCTCTCATTAAGTTATAAAAAAGTTTCTTCTGTGCTTGTGTCGTGCCGATCTTCACAAGGCGAAAGTTATCGAGCAAAAATTTTAGAATATAGGAGCGAATCCACCACGAAGCATAATACGAAAGTCTTGTCCCCTTATAGGGGTCATAGTTCGATACGGCCTTCATTAATCCCACATTGCCTTCTTGAATGAGATCAAGAACGTTATTGTAGGTAGAGCGATATTCCATGGCGATCTTCACCACAAGCCGCAAGTTGGCGGTAACCAGACGTTTTGCCAATTCAACATCACCGGTTTCTCGAAAAAGCTGCGCAATTTTTTGCTGTTCTTCTGGGTCAATCAACTCATAACGACTGACTTCTTCGATATACCTTTTGAGAGGATCAGTTACGCTGAGGCTTCCCTTTTGCGGTTTTACAAGCGCCTTTTGCCCAACAACTGCTGGCAAGTGACTCTTATTTTCTTCTTTCTTTTTCATACCTTAGAAGGCACTCCTCATAACTATCTTAGAAATCGCTCTGGACAATCTACTATATACGTAACCTACATTGAAGGGGCATATTTCTCTTTCTGTAGTGCAATCTTTACGAGAGAAAATAACACGAAGCAATATTTTCATTTGACTCACAGCAATAATTTTAATAAGTTCGCGCCTATGAATCGCTCATTTCTATTTTCTATCGGGATTATCACTCTTACCTTGCCCATCTTGGCTGTGGCAAACTCTGGGGGAAAAACAGCCAACGGATGTACGTATTCGATCATCAACGGAAAATACCTATACACCTGTGCTGGGGAAAAAATTTCAAACACTCAGTCAGACCAAATCGTAACCTCTTATTCTTCTGTTCCTGTACGAGAGAATCCAGAGGCTGCAGCACCTAGCCGAGTAGTTGTAGAGCAAAAAACTGTCAGCTCTATTGATCCTAATCAGGGACCACAATTTGACGAAACAATGAATCGTTCACAGATGGAAGCCTATGTGAATAGAGTCACCAAATCATCTAGAGCAACAGATAAGCTTATCGATGCTACTTTTTTTGGCATACGTGCAAATACTTTTTCGAATAATAAAATCGCCTCATCGGGAGTGGGATTTGGTTTGACAGCGGGAACGAACTTAGATGAGTTCTTCGCTGTCGAACTAGCTTACGCCTTCTCCAAACAAGACATAAACCTTGGACTTAGCAATAGAGGCTTTGACCCAAATCAAAACTCTACTACAACTGTGAAATCAGGTAACGACACGAGCCTAACGAATCATTTGATTAGCACTGAAATCCAGGCGCACCTTACAGACGTAACCAAAAAACTTCGCCCTTATTTAGGCGCAGGCTTTGGTTGGAGAATTTCTAAGCTAAAAGAAAAAGCGAATAGTTCATCAAACAACAATAATTCATTTGGTGGAGTGATGATGAACCAAAGCCAAAACCTAGGTGTTCTAAAGCAATCTAGCTTTGGTGCACTTGCCAGCGCTGGAGCCAAATTCAGAGCCTCTAAAGTAATGACATTACAAGTGGGATTTCAGTATTTCATACCTGTTGTTCGCCAATCTGCTCTCTTAGAAACAGAAACCACGAACAGCAATGGACAGGGATTAAATAACGGATTTTCATTGGCTCCGCCTAGTCGATTAGCCGAAGGTGATAGTAATGTAACAAGTGCCAGTCAGTACCAAATTTTTGGAGGATTGCTCTTCTCTTTCTAAAGAATCTGATAATAAGAGTCGGTTAATTTTTATAAACCATTGAAATATATAGTGAAAATTTGCCGTCTTGAGTGCTGCCCCCTACCTTTGGTATGGTAGTCTTAAGCCGATGGGCCTTTTATTAGGGATGAGAAAAGTGCAGAAACAATTGGTGGATTTAGGAGATATAGAAGCAAAATGAGTAGTATTAGTCCTGTAACGGGCGTAATTGAAGAACACGAAGTAATTATCGATTTTGGTCAGTATGAAGGGAAGTCCGTAGATCAAATCAAAGCGGTAGACCCTGATCTTTACAATCAATTAGTTCAAGAAAAAGAAAACGACAATATCGCAATTCGAAGAAATAAAGACAAAACCTTTCGTCTTTATATGAATCCACTATTAGCACGTTCTAATAACTAAAAATTTAAACTTGGCCTTCTGTAGCTATATTGAAGGTCGAGTCGTTTTTGGCCTTTTCAATACCGATATGTGCCTTGAGCGATGACTTTTGAGGGTCCACTCAAGTACGCTTTTCGTCCCCGAAATTCTACGACAAGATCAAATTGATTCATCTTAATCGTAAACAGATCTTTCATCGTTTTTTCTCTTAATAAGCAGGCAACGGCAACGGCTCCGCTACCGCAAGAAAGAGTTGGCCCAGCACCTCTTTCCCAGGTTTCGACTCTTGCGACTACTTGGTTTTTTTGAATTTTCCAGTCACGCACGAATTCTACATTTGTTTTCTTAGGAAACTTCTTATGTGACTCAATAACAGGCCCGAATCTCAGATAAGAAAAATCTTTTTTCGCTTTCCATTCTGCGTTTTTTCCGCCCATGAGAATAATAGCGTGGGGGTTGCCTGCGTTCACTCGATAAAAGGCAATTTTTTCTTTCAGGGCTAGAAGTGACTCATGAGACTCTACCTTGGGTTCGCCCAAGCAAAAGGCATAACCGAGCCCCTTTTTTTCTCCCTCACAGAAGCGCCCACTTACCTTGAGTTGCAGTTTTTCAGCATCAGAAACCCAGCCCTCTTGTTTGGCTAGAAAAAGAAACGAACGCGCCCCATTGGCACACATTTCTGCCGAACTGCCGTCGGAGTTCCAAATTTTTATTTCTAAAAAATCTAAAGATACGATCTCTAAAAACTGGTCGCAGCCGATTCCCAAGCGACGATCTGCCATACCGCACAAAAACTGGCTCTTTTTTGAGCCCTTTAGGGGAAGATCTTTGCCAAAAAAAACGATCATATCGTTACCAGCCCCTTCGATCTTATAAAAAGGCAAACGGATTTCTTGCGTTAATCGCTCTTTTCTCATAAAAACTTTCTACCATTAGTTTTGATTGGCACAGAAAGAAAATCTTTCTGCTTATGCTTATCAAAACAAACTCGCGGGAGCCGTAGCTCAGTTGGATAGAGCATCTGCCTTCTAAGCAGAGGGTCACAGGTTCGAATCCTGTCGGCTCCGCCAAACTTCAAGAACGCCCTGAATCTTCAGGGCTTTTTTTTTGAGAAATCAGCTGTACGCGATTTTGTACGCGATTTCGATTTTTTTCGTCACTTTCTTTCAAGGCAAGATCAAAAACCGCAGCTGTTTTTTCTGCGGTTCCTGAACTTAAAAGCGCAATGGCTTTTGCGTATTTTTCCGTAATGTCTCTACTCTTATGACCTAGACTTGCTTGCACACTAGAGAGGTCTCTCGTGGCCGACAAGGCGATGGTTGCATATGTATGTCGACAGATATGGGTAGACCTCCATGGAAGTTTTAATGCTTTAAAACCTGCATTAAAGGCAGATTGAATCGCATTGTATTTTAACAACTCTCCATTTTGGTTTTTAAATACGGGGCCAGTGCCACCTTCTTCTTTTAGCTTTCTATCCAAAAGCTCAATTAAGATTTCGGGTAAAACGATGCTTCGAGTAGATTCATCGGTCTTGGTTGTATCTTGGAGTTCTGGTTTTCTTGTCCAATGATCCCAAAAAATGGTGCGAGAAATTCGCACCAATCGCATTTTTAGGTCAACACAATCCCAATGTAGAGCCGTTGCTTCACCTACTCGACAGCCTGTTAAGATCATGAAAGTTGCAAGCTCCCAATACACAGGATTTTTATATCTTTTCAGCCAGTCAATCCAATTTCGTACATCATCAGGACGCACGAAATAATCTGGCCTACGAGATTGAATCCTTTTGTATTTGGCTTTTTCTCGATGGCGCTTTGTGATCTGCACCACAAAACTTGCATCGATATAGTTACGATACCAGTTCAAAATAACGGAAAGAGTTTTTAACTCGTGAGTAAAACTCTTTCGCCATTTATGACTTGCTGTTGGATGCTCGATTAACCAATCTAACCAAAGATCAATAATCTCGGCATCAATATCGCGTATCTTATGTTTTGCTAAAACCCCTTCTTGAAAATACGGCAACCTTGCTTCATAGGCTTGTACCGTAGCTTTTCGGTTTCGTTTTTTTGACCACTCAAAATATTTTTCCAAACACTCTGAGAATAGGAGTTCTTTCGCAAAGACCTTTTTTGGATCGTGCAACTTTAAGACTTTGTCTTTCATTTCATCGTGCCATCTATAGGCTTCGGCTTTGGTATCAAAAGTTTTCCCTTTGAGCCTTGCGCCCTTGGCCCAGATTTCTGCACGATAAACGGAAATTCGCTTTCCCTTTCGTTTGCGAATACGTTTCGTTACTGACATGGTTGTCTCTCCTTTTCTGCCAACCACACCTCTAAACTTTCTCTTCGAAACCTGGTCTTACCGCCAATGCGTAAATATGGAAGCCTACGCATCGCCACCCAGTTCCGAATCGTTTGAGGTCGTAACCCCAACGCATCCGCTAGTTCCTCTACTGTCATTAACTTTTCAAAGAACAATTCCTTTCTTATTTCTATGCTATTTTTAAAATTCCTTCTACTTTCTAAACTCTCTTTCTCTTCTAAATTTTCTATTTTTTTATTCGTATTCATTTCTTTTCCCCTAAAAGGCCGCCCGCTTGAGTCCCGACTTTCTGACTACTCTTCACCACCTATGTGGGGGGAGAGTAGTCAGAAAGAAAAAGAGGGACGAAATAAGGGCGGCAGAAATTGCTAAATCTTTGAAATCTAAATTCTAAATTTCGTTTTTCTCTCTAAACGTGGCGAATGAAATAACGCCCCTCTAAAGGGGTGTTTTTTGTTTCCCTTGTGCGCCTACATGGACACACTTTTCTATTTCTTTAGCCTTTGCAAAAAAGTTTTCCCAATGTTCGATTGCAAAATTGTTGGTGGTTTTGCAATCGAATCTAAACCCGTTTTTTGCTAATTATAGATACCACTCCACTCGACAACGGTGAGTCCATCACGTTTGAATTTTGTGGGTTTTGGTGGTTCTGGAATAATCTTATATTCAGAGAGCGCGTATGCCCTCATATGAACTCGTAAGTAGCTTTTTGGCTTTGGAGTAATCTCTAATGGGCAAATATCATCTACCCAAGTTTGCGGCAAAATCTCAATTTGATAAAAAGGCGCAGTACTAAGCTTTGGAACCCAATACTTCATAAATTCTTTGGTTTCTGTTTCGTTAAGACCATATTCGGGTAGGATTTTTTGAAGTAAGCCTTCAACTTCGTTGGAACGAACCACCCAACCTTGATCGTATGGTGGTATATGACCTGCAAAACCCTCCCAAAATAAAGTGTTGTAGTAGCGGTTATTATCTAAGTTTTTGAGTTTTTTATTTGGCTCTACGAGTATGTCCCAACTGTTATTGTACTTAGGATATGAAGCCGTAAGCTTCAAATGACTACAAAGCTTAATGTTCATTTGTGTTTTTTTGTCGGAATAGATGTAAATGAGGGGTTCTGCCATAGCAGGTATATGATACAGTCTTTTGGCATACACCTGGACTCTACTTAATGCATCTTTTGCAAATAACAAAGGATTTAACTTCTGATAATCTTCAAACGTTAATTTTTCAATTTCAGGAACGTCCATATATAAAGACTTTGAATATGTTTTATTTAGCGCCTCTTCGATTCTTTCTAAATAGCCATCATACATTTTTTTAAAAGCATCTTTGTTCGCAGATTTAATTTCTAACCAAGTTGAGTCACCAGATAGTAGTGATAAATTCTTTTCTTCAACTCCCAGCTTTTTGCCTAAAACATCCAGATAACCAATGAAAAAATATCCTGGTTTTTTAAAACTTAAATCAGGCTCAACAGAAACTAGAGTATGATCTGGCAAGACAACAGCTGCTTTTCGATCTCTAATATAAAATGTTCCAGCAATTGGATCTTCGGCAAATTTGCTGTAGTCGTTTATACTGACATTTTTTGCTATTTCTAAGTAGTCCGTTTTCTTTTTGGAAAAAGTGATTTTTTCTTTTTTCTCATTTACCAAGGTAGCCTGCTCACCAAAAGCATACTTATCGTAATCAGCATTAGGATCGTAAGCCCATTTTTTCTTTAACTTTTCTGCTAAAAGATTAGAGATACTACGTGAGCTGCTATTGGCAGAAAATAATTTATCACCTTGCTCAATCAATCTAAAATTCCAATTACATGAGTCACTATTTTGAACGGCCGCCGAATAAATCAAATCTGGCTTCTCCTGATATTCACTAAACTCAGTGGCTAAAATAGAAATATCTTCTACAAGTGAAGGCTTATTTGGACAATCAGGATCAAGGACATTACCTAAATAAATTATTGATCCCTTACAGTTACCTTGAGTAACTTTTCCAACCCTATAGACACTAGCTGCATCAGGGTAGTCTTCGCCCCCATCTTCTTTTTTGAATGAAGCAACTAAAATGGGTTCTTTTTCAAATTCTAAAAATTCTTTCCAGTTTTTAAATTTACTAAAATCACATGTGAATACTGGCTTTTCTACTTTAGATGCCTCTTCAGCTAACAGAGTGAGTGGCAACAAAAAACAGACTCCTAATAAAACAGATTGTTTAATCATTAAAATTCCCTTCGACGTGAAATAATTTTAGAGGCAGGTCGTTATTTTTCACAAGTAGTTAAATGTGGTTAGTTTTTCTTAAATTCAGTGCCTCTATTTTTTAAGACTCTATCGAGTCCTCATAATAGATACTGGAAGATCTATGCCAATTGCGATGGTAGGGATAAATAATTGAAATCAATGAGTGAGGGCTATTTGAGTGAGTCTCATTTCGTGAGACTATGAGACTGGAGTTTCAAAAAAAAGGATACGGATAATTCTGAAATCAGATAGAGAATGAAAAATTTAAAATCGGAAATAGAAATAAACTTATTATCGCAAGAGCTCGGGTAGCATGTTCCTACAAAAATGCCTAAGAAGTAGGAAATGGTTTTGAAAGGTAAAAAGAAATATATATTTATATTTTTAATCGTATTGACTTTATTGATTGTATTACGAATAAGTATCAAGAGAATGGGTGGAGTTCACCCATGTGAAAAAGAAACATTCCCCGATGGAATAATACCTAAGGATTGCTTATCAAAAAAATGATCGTTATTTTAGGCATTGCTTTAATAGTTATTTTAGGTTGCACCTATTTTATATACGATGTTAAAAAAGGAGCAGGAATTACAAATATCGAGTCAGGTGATAAATTACCAACTCAACCGCAATGACCGTTGTGTACCCCATGAGAAAAAATGGTTTGCCGAGCAAAAAAGAGAAGAGCTAAAAAACTAATCCTAAAGTCATCAAACACTAAAAAAACACATGATTTATGTCTCCCATACCTTGAAATCACTCAAATGATAGGTGATTCGAATAAAACGGTAAAAGATTGCTACGCAAATAATTTGGGATTTTGCGCAGGTAACATCTCAAGGGAACATTATATATCTAAAGCAATATTAGAAAAATTTGTGTACGTAAACTCTAACGGTATTCCATGGATACCTGGTGAAAATAAAAAGTTATCCGCAGATGCACTTACCACAAAATGCCTTTGCAGATTCCACAATGCATACTTGGCTCCACTCGATGATTTTTCTGAAAAATTCTTTACACAAGCACTGAACTTTTTAAGCGAAGACTCAACTGCTACCATAATATATGGACCGGCTCTTGAACGATATATTTTAAAAATTTTATATGGGATGCTAGGTACTGGCCGACTAAAAAACAAGAAGGGAGAAATCCTCACCGCTTCCGACTTAGATATTAAGTGGCTTCATTGTTTATTTGGATTACAGAGCTTTCCAAAAGGAACAGGACTCTATGTAAATTTTCAGGAAGGGACAATTATTACAATCGAAAAGAAGATGGACGTATCAATTCTCGAAATCGATGATAGGATAGGAGGAATTCGCATAAGTATCTGTGGAATCGAGTTTTATCTATCCTTAGTACCAAAAGAAGTTGGATTTTCATCTGAAAATTCTAATTTTAAGAATATTTTATATAGACCAAATAAACTTGCTAATACTAGTAACAAATCGGAAATAATATTTTTCTGGGATTGATACACTTGAGGTTTTAAATTGAATACAGTGAAAATATGGCCTACATGCATTAAATGACTAAAGTTAACCTAAATTCAATCACTACAAAAACATAGAGAATGCTTAGAGGAAAAAGGCTAAATAAAACTACAAATGAAATGACATGGATAACGAAGTAATATGACTCACTGGTTGTTTTCTCTCAATAGTGGTAGCAAAGAGTACGAAAATGTTCGTAATGATCAATATCTAAAACACTTCAAAGATTGGTTGTGCAGGACATTTGACCGACATAAAGATAATATAGGAGATTCTCCAGAACAATTTAGACATAATCTATCGGTAGACTTTAACTCAAGTGCATGGCATTTGTTTCTTCTAAGTTATTTTGATGCATGTAACATTTGTATTATAAAACCAAAGCCTTATGGCCCCGATATTATACTCAACCACAATAAAAAATTAGTCTATGTAGAAGCCACTCGAGTAACTGTTGGGGTGGCTGGAGAAAACTATCCAGTTGATATAAATACTAACAACGAAGTCGTAAGCCTACCCTACCCGGATCCAAAAATTCAACTGCGCCTAATTAACTCAATTAATTACAAAAAGAAAAAAATTGACGATTATATTGATAGAAAAATTATATCTCCCGATGCATCAGTAATACTAGCCTTAAACTGTAATTTAAATTTTAGAAATTTATATGTTGGCACTTACAATTCGTATTTCTTTAGAACACTGTATTCTTTAGGTAGTGAAACTATTTTTATAGATCAGAAAACACTAAAGGTAACAGACCAAAGCATCAGTATTAAAGATAAGGTTGAAAAATATTCGAGTAAGCGAGACGAAAATATAGAAATTGATTCGAAATTTTTTCAGTTTAAAGAATATTCGAATATTGCAGCAGTAATCGCTACAGACAACGATGTTTATAACCTATTTTGGAAAAAAGGGGTCGATTTAGAAATAATCCACAACATCAATGCACAACAACCATTATTAAAAGACTTTGGTCCTATTCCCTACGCGCACACCCCTATTCCTATTAGTAATCACAAATTCAAATTAGAAATTGAAAGAAAAAAACCTGCCATGTTTTATTTATAAAGGGATTCAAATAATGTCATTTTCCATAATTAAAAATATACTCTAATTTAGAGTATAGCGTTCGCAATGCTTTTACTTTTTATGCCACTTTCCTTGCATCTATCTTCAACAAAATCTCATCTTCACTGGCCTTTTCGTCTAGCTCTTTATAAATGGCTATAAACTCTGTGGGCTTCGACATCAGTTTAGAAGCCACGAAGAGCCTAATGTCTTTTTCTGTCGACCAGTTCATACCTGTACTCTTATCTCCTGACTTTTCCCACTTAATGACTGCCGCATGAGATACATCAAATTTTTCACCAAATTCAACCAAAGTCATTTCGTGAGCATTTCGAATAAAACGCACTTCACTCCCAGTTAGGCGTACATGCTTAGACGCTAAGGCTCTTAAAAGCGCGTCTTGAAGCTTTCTATGGTCTAAATCTAAAACCCACTCACCACGTATTTTCACCATAGGCGCATTATTAATACGCACTTGAAAGCCAAATCCAAAATCGTCATAAAATTTTATCGTTTTCTTTTCCATTTTAATCTCCTGACTTCAAATCTATAGCCGTAACTACCAAAAGGTTAGGTTCTATAACCGCCACGACAATTCGAAGCAGCCTTTTATCTATTGTTTTACCTTCTATGACAAAGTCCCAACTTCTCTCCAATTCATTAAATTGGTCTTTTTTCTTATTATGTCGGCCTTCCTTAAGCACCTGCTCTACTTCTAGTCTTGTAATTTCGCGAGACTTCATCCGGTCAAGTGCGTGCTGAGAAAAACGTAACTGTCCTGCTTCGACCTTCGCTTTAACTACAACTAGAAGATTTTTGGGCTTAAGCTTGCCTCTCATTTGTTGATTGTAACTCAGTTACATTTTGAGGTCAACCAATATTCTTATAGATTAAGTAGCTAAAGGTTTAGTAACTATTTGAATTCTTGGCACTTTTAGCGCTGCTTTACAATTGCCTCATGCAAGCTTGCCTTGTCCTCTTTTTTTAGTGGTAGATGATACCACTTGAACAATACTTCGATTAAGTCATCGTTAACTTTTTCGACTGCAAACTCTCTAATACAAGTATTGAATTCGATGGCTTCTACATTTTCGCCACTTAGTTGAAATAATTCGCTAGAAACATCATATGAGCAAATCGTCTTAATAAACTCAATGTCATCTCTCTCAATAAATTTTAAATAAGACCGTAAATCCAACTCCCTACCTGTTAATATAGACAGTGACAATATCCCTCTAGGGATCAATCGGCCAGGAAGATCTTTTCTTAATCTAATTACAAGAGGGTATAAAAACTTCTCTTTTGGGTGATACTCTATGTATCTTATAGCGAAATCTATTTTTAAAATTTCATCCGACCTTAGAAAGCTTAAAATCAAATCATCTGACAACTCTACGAACAGCCATAAATCTCTCGCGGGAATATATGCTTTTGAATCCTTAAAACTACCATGGTGCTCTAATTTAGAAATCAGTATTAAAAAATCACTTTCTGTTAGAGTCCTAGGATTATACAAATAAACAAACTTATTGAGCGTAGACAGATCTGTCTGATTTGCTATTAGCGTTTCATATGGAATCAAGGAAGTATGCGCATCCCAGCTTTTGTATTTTATAATGCCAGTGACTTTTTTGGGTGCAAATAACTCTAGAGCGGCATCTGTAGAGTCACTTTCTAGGGGAGAAGATACTATAGTTTTGACAAACTCAGCATTTATTTTTGGCCCAAACATTCCTAGAAATCTTGCAGAACTTATCTTCCGATCTATGTTTATTCCGTTTACCCCATTAAAGCTAAATATAAGTAGTAATAGGATTTGTATTAGACTGAGGCATAAAAATAAAACATTCCACTTCATTCTTCGTTTTTTAGAAAAAATCCAAATTGTAGAAACCAAATTAGCAGACCCCAAATTTATAGCTAGTACCAAAGCACTAACAAGAAAAAAGCCGCTTTTGAGAGAAAAGTAAAAGGTGAGTCCTAATAAGATAAATAATTTTACCGTTAATAGAAGCTGAGCCTTTTTATTTTGCTGTATTACTAGCGACTGTCTCTTTTTATTTAGTTGAGGATTTGTTGAAAAAAATAAAAAAAGAACAAATGCGCTCATCAATAAGATTATGGTTGAAAGTGCCATCACATCACTATTTATCTTATTCCATATTGTTTCTATATTACTTAGGTTAAAAACTCCGTGATAAAAAGCCTCAAAAATGAGCCCTCTGTTATGTGAGTCGGGACTAATAAGACTCAATATATAAAGATAACTATAGTAAGTTAAGACGCCTACGATTAAGCCTAAAAAATGAAGTGCAGCGACTATCCCTATAAGCTTGTTACGAGAATATGGAAGTGCTATCAACAACGCTTGCCTTTTGCTGGTTTCAAACGGACCATAAAGCACTATAAGAGACAAAAGAAACCCAATAGCTTCAGGCATTCCAACGCTATCTAATCGAATAAGTATTTGGCCTGCTAGAACTGCAAATACTAAAGCTATCAAATTCACCTTAAGAATATTTTTTAGCATTAATAAAAATAGAGGTTTCACATCATCACCTAATCACGAAGCCTAGTTAAATAGACAAATACTTCAACTGGAGTAATCGGCTCATTACTCAACATATTTGCAGAAATTGATTCAACGGAAATGTCTTTTTTAGATACAAGATACTGGGGCTCCCCAGAAATAGAAAGACCAACCTCTATGCACGAGTCCTTACTAAAAACTGCGTGATCTAGATTTTTATTTCTTGTTAATTTGTAAAATTCGTCTGAGATTTTTTGCGTGGGAGCACTGACTTTTATTTTTTTATCTCCAATAAGTACGAGCTGATTTGCAATATTTTGTACTTCTGTAACGATATTTGTAGCCAATATCACCGTAGCACCAATCTGAACTCTCTTTGTAAGTACATCCATCAAGAATTTTCTTACGCCTGCATCCAAGACTGCTGTTACTTCGTCTAACAATATTAAAGAAGGGAAATATGAAAGATTTAAAACCAATGCCATTTGCACGAGCTGCCCACGAGACAGCTGGCCTGCCTTTTTATTTACGTCTAACCGAAACCCCTTTACTAAGCGATCGGCTTCGTTAGCATCCCACTTTTTAAATGTTTTTGAGTAAATCTCTATGAGGCTAGATACCTTTTGATCTGGGGGCACTAATGTTGCCTCTGAAATAAAGCCTATTTCGTTTCCCTTATCTGCAAAATCATTATCTAAATTTACTCCTAGAACCTCACAACTTCCACTGTCTGCTGTTTCTTGATGAGCAAGAATTCTGATTAATGTAGACTTACCACTTCCATTCTTGCCTAGTAGCGCATAAAAATTGCCAGGCTCTATATTTAGGTCTAAACCATTAAATACGACATTAGAAAAATACGACTTTTTGAGACTCTTTAGCGATACAATAGATTTAGAGACTATATTAGAGCCCATCTTCCCTCCCCTATGCTTTATCGGCCAAATTCGCGAATTAGCTTTATCTATTTAAGCCAATATGTATTTAAGAAAACTTAACCAAAGGCTGCACACGCAGCCGCAATATTCATATTTAGCATTTACTTAAGTCGTTGATTTAACCGACAATTAGTAGATGATTTTTTTTAAACATTACAATTTAAATGTTCTTCTTTTTTTTATTTTAATTTGCGTCACACCTATTGAGGTCGTGGCAAATTATCGCCACTCGTATGATAGAAAATATGTCCGAATCGAAGAAAGTTCAGAAGGCAAATACAGCATAACCTCATGCGAGAAATTACCGTGGTACATCCTAAAGAATGGTGGCGTATTTTCCGCCATCAAAAATGGTCTTTGTAAAAAAGAAATCTTCACTATCAATGACATTATTCAAAATCACCAGAAGTTTTTAGCAGAGTATGACAAACCTTTAACAAATGATGAGGTAAACCAAATAATATTAAAAATTGATACAGATTTTCTAGGGCAAAGTAGAAATAATAAAATTGATGATAATGCTGAAGTTTTTCCATTCTTTGGCCTGTGTCCAATAAAGATTAAATATACTGACGCCAAGCAATTTAAAGAATTTTCCGTAATTCAGGCTCCAAATAGCAAGGAGCCACCATCAATCCCAAAAGTATCAATATCTGAATATATACAAAAAATATTTAGCGAATGTAAGAAATATAAAGAGTCAATGTTGGACCCTACCTCGATAAAACAACGAATTGATGATTATATAAACTCAAATGGTAAAGCAACCGATTCAAGAGCTAAGTTTGATAGGTCTTTTTTTGAAGCATTTAATCTGTACTCACCAAACCGAATGCTCATGAATAGTGTTTACAGCAGAAAATGGAATCAAAAGCAGCTATCAAAATGCAAGGAAACCGTTGAAAGTCTTAAGCTAAAAATAACCTCCAGTAATAAGCAGAAAGAATGGAATGAAGCACTTTCTGTAAATCTAAATGAGAATATAAGCTTGCTTAAATGTACAAATCTTAGAATTCGTTTAGCTGTTCACTTCGCATCAGGTGAACTAATAAAAGTCGGTGAAGACCTCGCTTATGAAGAAGAAACCTTTATTCCATCAATTGATAGTGGAACATACGAATATAAAGATTACGAATTAATGACATTTCAAGCTCCCAAGACATGGGCATATAGTTATACTGATCATTCGGCCAAAAATACCTTTGAAACCATATATTTAAACGAAGGCAATTACTCAAAAACTGTGTCGTTCGACCTAGAAGCACTTCCTTACAAAAAGATGGAGCTTAGTGATAAGCAAAAAATAATAGAAACGAAAGAAGGTACTGTAGGAAATTATTCATACAAAGATAATTTAATCGAAACAATCGAAGGTATTTCGGATGGAAATGGAGGAGACACTGAGGAAATTGTATATACAGATTACACAAAAAGATGGAAACATGAATTAAATTTCTGGCCCACAAATAAACCAACAATATTAATTAGGTTAACTTATATGCAAGAGTCATTTTTGCCCAAAGAAACTGATGACGGCTATAAAGAAAAATTTAAACACTGGGAAAAAATTAGAAACGAAACAATAGAATTAGTGAAAACAGCGATGATTAATGAAGATTTAGTATTAGGTAACTTTCCTAAGGAAAAGCGAATCATAGTAGAGCAAGACGGTCTAAAGATTTCAGGTATCTTACCCTACAATATTCAATACGATGGTAAGTCTACGGCATCGATTTCTAGATATGTAGAAAGTGTAATTCGGCGTCCAGAAGACAAAAGATTTCATATGCACATTAAGGTTAAATCCATAAAAGATTCTACAATTAAAGACATTGTAATTAATCATGGAATACTAGAGTGTAGAATTGATCCTAGAGCAGAAGGCGTAAACGCCACTGAAAGAAATTGTGATGCGGCTGGTGCGGAATTAAAACATAAAAAATTAAAAAATGGATTTACTTCCTACTGGATGGTAGCGCCTGCCAGTGACAGGCGTATTCCTGAGCCAACTTATTTTGTAAGTAGTCCAATGATTGAAATAAATGGATACCTATTACACCTAAATAGTTATCCTGATGAGATCAAAACTCACTTCATAGAAACTTTAGAGGTAGTTAAAGAATAAAAACGCGATTCCGGACGCGATTTTTCGGTTTATGCGAGGTTCCAGCGGAATGTGTCGGGGTTTTGCGGTTTAGCTAAATAGTTATTATTGTTATTTATTTAGTCTTTTCAATTTCTTAGAACCTGGGGCTGATCCCCCCTGTCGGCTCCGCCAAAATAAAAACCGACTTCACCCAACGCGGTGGAGGCGGTTTTTATTTTTAGAGTATAGATCAGGATTCGAAGCGAAGAAGCGACCGGCGGGAACTGCGACCGATTAGGAAGCAGTTCGTGACGGGCAGAAAACCTGGGATGGTTTTCTGAGCGACTGAGGGGAGCCTACGCAAGGAGCGGTAGGAACCGCGACTATAGTGGGCGAATCCTGAATCAAGAAATCGGGCGCTTGACCGAATCCCCCACGCTCCACCAAATTTAA
The DNA here is from genome assembly GCA_023954355.1 of Oligoflexia bacterium. Lineage (GTDB taxonomy): Bacteria > Bdellovibrionota > UBA1018 > CAIPTA01 > CAIPTA01 > JAMLID01. Next base: position 52,370 of record JAMLID010000006.1, read on the forward strand.
ACACACACCTCTCAAATACATCACCCAAAGTGAAAATTGAGATAAATACTAGCCACCAATTTGCATCTGAAAGTTCGTTCTTCCTGGCGAGAAACTAGTCACTTTAAAGCGATTTGAATTACCGCCTATATTACAATCTACCAAAATATAATTTCTTTTCCCTACACTAGCTACTCTACGAGGATTTGGCACCAGATGAGGAAAACCAGGAACCGACTTAGAATGTATCGAGCTTGAAGTTATTTCGTAAGTTTCAAATCCTAAAATTTCGCGCTCGATTCGAGAAATTTCACTATAATGCACATCCCCTGAAGCAAAGATTACTTTTCTTCCAGTGCTTTGGATATTTTTCACAAACCCTTTTAGTTGCTCTGGGTGATCCCCTGCTACAGACTCTTTCCACATTACGTGGGGAAAAAACTGACTCCCATTCATCAGCCAAGTTGTGCCTCTTTGTTCTCGAACTTTTTGTATGCACCATTCTTCTTGAGATGCACCCCAGTGGGCATGAGGGTCTTTAGATCCGCTAGGCAATCGAAAGCTTCTATCATCTAAAAGTACGATTTGCTGTTCTCGAAAAGAAAAACAAGTAGAAACCCCTGGCCCCCTCTGAAGGTAACTACAATATTTTGGATTCATAGGAAAATACGTTAGAAAATTTTTCTGAGATTCTTTTATGTAAGGATAATTTTCTGAATTCGAATTATTCAATCCAAAATCATGATCGTCCCATACGGCTATAATCGGAATCAAACGAGGTAAATGATAAATCTCTAAAGTCTCTTGCCTCGGCAAATCTTCTCCAAAGTGTTTCTGGGCGGGCCTCGTTCGCTCTTACTTCACTATCGGCATAGGTAGAGTCTCCAATAAAGAAAAGAACATTAGGTTTTTTACTAGCAATATCATGCCAAATATCTGCCCTATGTTGAGCATCATGCATACAAGAAAGAATACCAAAACTCAGATCACCTTGATTGGCCAAAGTTTGAAATATTCGCTGATCGAGAATTTTTCCACTATCGTTTTTAATAATAAGATTTAGATCTATACCCGATCTTAAATTTGAGAAAAAAGCTTGAGTCACTGAAGTTCTTTGTCCTTCAAACGAATATGTATTTATTTCATCTGGATCAACTCTAGAACCTCCCATCCATACTTCTATTCGAAGAGAAAGCTCTTGAAGATGCACTATCGAAAACTGAGTCTTTGTCTCATCTGTTGCACCCTGAACTATAGACAGTGTTTTACGCGATGAGATCGCCATACTTTCTAAAGCTGCTAATAAAGTCGTTGGTAGAAAAAAAGCTGTGGCTGAAGATGCACCTAATTTTAAAACATCTCTACGAGAAATAGACACGATGAAACCTCCTTGTCGATCTGCAACTATTGAAACGTAAAATTCTTGAACTTATTATAAGTTTTTTAATGGGCTTTTGTTTAGATTTTATTAGAAATTTCGATCAGCTATTTTTTGCTTGATTTAGGCGTTCGCTTACACTCTTTCCTCACAGAAGAGAGCTCATTCAATAAAATACTCAACTTGACCGATAAAGCATTATGGTGCTTCTTTTATTCTTATTGTTCACGCAAGATACCCAGGCCTTCACAGATCAAGAGCTAAAACTTAGAAAACAGGCAATTCATGAAATTATAACTGCCGCCAATGACGCGGTTACGATACATTCTCCCTGCGTAGGTATGAAATTATTTTCTGAGGCCACCTTGAAATATGCTCCTGCGAAAGAATGCAAAAAAGCACAACAAATTTATGATCTCACTCTTAAAATTGACAAAATATACCAGGATAACTGCCTTTCTCTAATAGACCTTGCAGAAAAAACACTAAGAAACTCTGCTCTCTGTGAAAACCTCGAAGAAAAAGATAATAATATTTCTGGGATTTTATTTTCTATTAGTAAGCTAAAACAAAAGATTCCTGATCAAGTAGATAAATACGAAGAAGAGCTCGAGCAATTATACACTAACGCTTCCGATATCAAGCAATTGGTCGACAACGATATTGGTAAAGGGGAATTTGCCAAAATGGAATGTGCGTTACCTGTGCTTATTAGCCTACAATATAAAACGAAACTAAATGGTATGTTGCAAATGCATTATTCCATTATTAATACAGCATTTGATGATCTATGCACTTTAGATCGAACAGAATTGGATGAGTATCAACGTTACTTAAGAGAGGGTGAACAAGCATTTTCTTCTAGAAATTAACATCCATAAGATATATTCAAGTCTTCAATACACAAAACACCAGGAATATATCGTATGCTTGAATTAATCGTTTACCCAAAACCTGAAAATAAACGTCTGATCAATAACAGCCCATTTTGCGCAAAAGCCGAAATTTATCTTAATTTAAATAAAATTAAACACACTGTTTTTGAATACACTGGAGATCCCGCAAAATTTCCCAACGGAAAACTTCCAGTCATAAAACACAATGAACAAATTATTCCAGACTCTAGCTTAATACAAAAATTTCTTGATAAAGAACATAAGATCGATATGGATTCTCACCTCTCAAATGCAGAAAAAGCTCAAGGCTTTGCCTTTGCAAAAATGTGTGAAGAGTATTTTTACTGGAGCCTACTTCACGAACGATGGTTTATTGATGAAAACTGGAAAAATCTTAAAGAACAATATTTTAATAATATCCCTGCCCTTATTAGAGGTCCCATAACAAAAATGATTCGCAAACAAGCAAAAAAATCAGCTATAGGGCATGGTATGAGTCTGCACCCAGATGAAACTGTTTTATCCTTAGGAAAAGAATGTCTAAAAGCACTATCAGACTTTCTAGCGAATAAGCCTTTTCTCTTAGGCGATAATCTCTCTTCTTACGATGCAACAGCCTATGCATTTATTTCTTCTGTATTACATTCTCCCCTTGGGCCAGAATTAAGAAAAGAGGCTGAAAGCTATAGAAACCTTAGAGAATACGACACCAGAATGTATGAGCGTGTTTTTAGCTAAAAAACACATTAATAATCAAATACTTATATTGATAATAAAGTAAAGCATCGCTCTGAATTGGCCGATAGCTTAGTGTAATGCCTATATTTATATTGCCACTATTTCTATTCACCTTTGCTTCTGCCAAAGAAGTCACTTATACAGAAAAAGAATGTAAGTTTCTAAGCAATCCAGCAAATTACAAAGCATGTAATAGATTTAAAATACCTGTACAAGAAATTAGCGAGCACACTAAAAAAGCCTGTGCTTCACTAGAGAAACTCCAAGCAAAAGTTCTTGAATTAGAGTCTGCTGTAGAACGCTTCAAAAAAACAACTCAGGGTAATATCGTTGTACACGAAGATGCTAGTGAGCGTGGACGCATTGTCTCATCTTTAATGCCGCAAGTAGAAATCCATTATTCTGATACTATTAAATGGGCAGATAAAACTATAGCAGAAGAAGAAAAAGTCAGCAGTCTGCGCATGCGAGTAGCCTCTAAAATAACTCAGCCCAACGAATATATAGAAAAAGTATTATTAACCTGTGTACAAGAAACTTTTCGAGCCAATGATTTTGCTAGCTACCTAAAAATGATGGCAGACGCTGAAAAAGCCATCGCCACAAGCAGAATTAGTCAAAAATTTTAGCTACCAATAAACACTTACGCACCAACATAGACGCGAAATAAACAAAGGGCACTTGCTAAAACAAGCGCCCTTTTAAAACTATCTACATTCTCGCTCTAATTGAGTAATCCATTTTGCAGAATTACTAAGACTAAATGATTCAGTATCTAAGATTTTATTTGTTCGATCTTCTCGAAAATAAACTTTTACTGAGCTTCCTTTTTTCAAGCCAGCTAGCATAGAACTAGCCGCAGAATTCGATGACTTAAATAAAGTGAAACCTTTGACGCTACTTGAAGTCTTTTCAGATATATTTCGAATTTCATAACCTTTGCTACCATCAATAGAAAGTTGGAAATATAAATCTCTCTTCAATAAATTTTTGGCACTTTTATTGTCTGCCATGTATCCAACATAGATAATTTTTCTTTTCGGATCACAACTAAGAGAAAAAGTTTTTTGCGATTTTTGAGTTATGAGGCTTGTCACATAAGCAAACGGCTTTGAAGAACATCCATCAGATTTACCGCAATACTTCCAACCATAGTTAGGCACTGGCGGCTTGGGCGATGGCCATGTTGGCGGAGGCGACGGGGGTGATGGCGGCGATGGTGGATTCACTCTTCGGGCCTGTTTGCACGCTACGGCTGCTAAAATTAAATTCGTTGTACCTCCAACCACAACATCAGGCCACGTTTGGTCTTGCTTAACTTTAATATCTGGCCAGGTTTGATCTTGCTTTACCTTGATATCAGGCCAAGTATTTTCTTCTTCAACGATTACATCGGGCCAAGTATTATCAAATTTAATTTTGCAATCAGGCCAAGTATTGTCGATTGCAACCTTTAGATCTGGCCAGGTATTATCAATTTTAACTTTAATTGTATCCGCTGCAAATGCAGTCGAACTTAGACTAATAAAAAGCACAAAAAAATATTTTAACTTATTCATAAACCCCATTCTCCTAAACATTTAACTCTCGCCTGCCCTGAGCAATATTTAGACCAAGCGAAACACCTATATATAAGGAGAAAGAGCATACGAATTACAAACTAGTGTCAGATAGAAACTAGTTTGTATGAAAATTTTACTATTAACAGAATGATCTAACGCGCAAAAAATTGTCTTATTTAAAAAGACTCAATCGATTTTTCAGAAAAATCTAAAGCTGGGTTGATAGGCTTCTCCACAGAATTACCACCGCTGCTACTAGGAGCATCTGAAGTTTCTTCTTCTTCAAATTGGTAAGGGGTTTTTACAGAGTTTCCTCCCCCGCCACCTTCACCACCACCGCCTCCGTTAGCCAACGCGAAGCTTGAAGAAAAAGCTAAAACAAAAACGACAAATAAAATTTTTCTTAGTGCTAACATAATTTTTTTTCTCCCGATTTCGTTACAGGGAACAACTGAGTTCCCATATGAAATACTTCTTCTCCTTTGTATGCAGAGGCTAATTCCAGAACCCTTTTATGACATTCTATTAAAATATTCACGGCTTTTTCGTAGCCTTCCTTATCTAAGGCCAACATTGTTCCCCTAAGGTGGTTTTGACCACCTGGCGACTGATCCGCGGCCTCTTTGGCTTTTTCTAGCATGGCCTTTCTATATGAGCGAATAGCCCATGAAGGTATTTCTTTCATAAATAGAGGGCCTCGAGGCACCCGATGGTAGCGGCCCTCGGGCGATTTCTCAATAAATCCTAGACCTTCTAAGCGCTCTAAACTCTCTTTGATCACTTTTTTCGTAAGAGTATATGAAAACTTTTCGTGAATTTCTTCAACTGTACCTGGATGGTCGGCTAAATAAAAAACTTCAAGTATTGCCCAATGTTGCCAATCGGCAGCCATTTCAAATTTTTCTAACGGAAAATCTTCTAAAGCTGAAATTTCTTTAGGTCTAACCCTAACCAACATTTTGGAAAAAACTTTTTTTTCTACATCTGAAGATGCTGAGCCATTTAATACTAAGAGCTCGAAAAACTTCTTCTCTTTACCTTTAAGTCTTAAATTTTCTGATAGCTTTTTTGCTAGTGGTGGCTTTAGCTTTCTCTCTTTTTTTAGAATATGAGAGAAATAAGAAGGATTCTTAAACCCCAGTTGATTAGACCAAGCACGCAAAGAAAACTTTGGATTCTTTCTTTGGCGATTCTTCAATTCAAAATTCAAATACTCTACGGCATCTGAAAAAGAATATATGGGGTCATTTGCATTTGTGGCCATGGGCTCTTATATACCGCACCACAACAAAGAGCAACTTAGTGAATTTTCACTAAAAATTTTGTAAACCATTAAAAATAAAGGCCTTTTGAAAAAAATTCCAAAAGGCCCAACAACAACAAAAATAAAAATCCTAACTTTCGTTAAAAAAATTTATTTTTAGTCCAAAGGACTATTCCTCTTCTACTCGCCTCTCTCTACCTTCGCAATGACTAAAAGCGACATTTGGGTACATTTCATACGCAAATTGCGTACAACGTAATTTCTTAAATAGTTGAAACTAAAAGCCAGATAAAAACACCATCCGATTGACGCTAAAAATCATCTCAAGAATAGTCCCGTAGTGTTGTTTTTGATCAAGTGTACGCAAAACGAATACACCATATATAAATAAATTATATTTATAAAATTCACTCTAACAAAAAACCAATAAAAAAAGATTTGATCTTTCTAAAAATCCTGTCTAGAAAGTGCGCAACCCAAAAGGTTAAACAACAACAACAAAAATAACTAAGGAGTTCTTTTATATGAAGACTTTATTCATCCTAGCTATCGCATTAGTTTCTGCTTCTGCGTATGCTCGTCCTAACACAGCTAATATGTCATGTAGCCAAGCTAACGATCTTGTTCAAAGATCTGGCGCTATCGTAATGAGCCACGGTGCTAGCTACCTTTACCAAAGATTCGTTGCTCATGGCGGATTCTGCTTAGGCGGCGAAAAAGCAGCTGCTGCTTATGCTAAAACCCTTGACAGCAACTCTTGTAAAGTTGGTTTCGTTTGTGTTGACGGACGCGACGGCGGAAACAGCGTAGTACTTCCTTCTAAAGTTCTTGCTTGTAAAGAAGGTGCGTACGGATCTGCTAAAATCACTGACTACTACCCTGATTACAACTACAGCGGAAGAGAAGCTCCTTCAATCACCACTGTATGCCGTAACGGTAAGTACGTTCCAGTTAACGACCAAAACTGGAAAATCAAGCACTACCCTGTTAAGAAGTGCAAAGACGGTGCTACACACTACTACCCAGAGCCAGACAGAGGTAACTACTCTGGTGTTGACAAATTTGTTTGCAGCGGTGGTAAATGGTACAAATCTAACTAATTCATTATTAGATTAGATTACCGAAGAGCACTTCTCCCCCTGAGAAGTGCTCTTTTTTATTTCTAGCAACTTTCCTGTATTTACCTGCTAGAAGTAATAAAATAACCGTCTTAATTGATTAAGAGTCTTACAAAGATTCGCTCAAATGATTTTTATTTAGCTCTCAGACCTCACACCCTAACAATAACTTACTGCAACAATCTTAACTTAAGTCAGTTAAATAGTCTCCCGACCCGTATCATATGGGAGATACAAAACGTAATTTACTAATCTGCGGTATTCTAATTTCACTTCTTTATTCTTGCGGCCAGCCAGCTAATAAAATAGAGCAAGACTGCACAGGATCAAGCTGTAGCGAAGCCGACCTCAATAAGCCTATTGGAGGCGAACAGCCAATACCACCAGCAAAAGAAGAAGAGAGAAAGCCAGCAAGCGAGACTTATCGTTTTCCCGAATATGATTCTAGCTGGGGACTTACAAAAAGCACCTTTGACCATGCAGTTACTTACTACAATGCTAATTTTGATAAAATTCCCAATAAACGCTGGGTAACCGTTATTGATTTTGCCAAACATTCTAGTAAAAAAAGATTTTATTTATTCGACCTAACAAACCAATCTGTTCTTAGTTATTTAACTAGTCATGGTAAAAATTCTGATCCAGATAACGATGGGCTCGCTACCTTGTTTTCAAATACCATTAACTCTAAGCAAAGCTCTTTAGGATTTTACCTGACATCAGAAACCTATATTGGCTCAAATGGATACTCTATGAAACTAAAGGGACTCGAAAGCTCAAACGACAATGCAGAAGTTCGTTACATTGTTGTTCATCCAGCAAGCTACGTGAGTGAAGAAGATAGTTATGCTGGCCGAAGTTGGGGTTGTCCGGCACTGGATCCAAAGCACTCTAGAGAAATTATCGATAAAATTAAAAACGGAAGCTTACTGTTTATCGACTCAGAGCCCTATTCTAATAGATAATCAAATTCTATTATCTGCAAAGATTTTCAACACTTAGGAAGTTTATCGCGTAAGCTATCTGTAAACTAAAATTCTAGCCCTAAGAAGACACAAACCCTAAACCAGCTATTATTCATCAGTAGCTCTTGCTTTAGCCAAAGGATGCAGATATTTCTCTCTCACGCAAAAATAGGGAGGGTATGTAGTATGTTGAAAGAATTTAAAGCCTTTGCAATGAAGGGCAATGTGGTCGATATGGCTGTGGGTGTAATCATTGGGGGAGCCTTTGGTAAAATCGTAAGCTCACTAGTCAATGATATTATTATGCCTCCGATTGGTAAGCTAATGGGTGGTGTAGACTTTTCTAATCTCTTCATCAACCTAACACAAACACCAGCTGCCTCTCTTGATGAAGCAAAAAAGCTGGGACTAGCTACCATCAACTACGGTACTTTCGTAAACACAGTATTAGATTTCTTAATCGTAGCTTTCGCTATTTTCATGGTAATCAAGCAACTCAATCGCTTCAAAAAAGAAGAAGCTCCTGCAGCCCCTGCAGCACCTCCAGAAGACATTACTCTTCTTAGAGAAATTCGCGATCTTTTGAAAAAATAGATAAATTTAAAAGCCAAGCTTGCAAAAACAATTCGAGCAAACTTGGCTTTTAAAAAAATTCAATGATTTTAAATATTTATATATTTTAAAAGACCTGATTTTTAATTGACAATAATACTTAGGTATCATAATATCGCAATGCGCTATTCGAGCGTATTGCGTTAACCGCATATAAGGCAGGTTTTAAAAATTATGAGCGAATCCGTTGTTTCTCTTAAAGCATACAAAACCCTAAAAGAGTGCCAAAAACTCTTTCAAGGATACCGTACTCGCGTTCACAAAATGGAAAAAGTTGATCTTCTATTAGAGCTTGAGCGCTATAAAAAAGAGTCGGCTAATTATCCTCACCATTTACTTACTGTGGTAAAAGGTGAAATTTTAATGGAAGCCATTAAAGGAAAATCTTTAACCGATGAGCTCAGAAACTTTGCGGCAAACGAAGAAAAAAGAATCAAAGTCGAGATGTACAAACGCCTACATGATGAGTGGACAAACGATAAGACTAGCTAAACGCTATCTAGAAACATATTGCCCTACGACTTCTCCTGACCATCTTTTATTCAAGAAACTCTGATCAGTTACATCAAAGCCATATTCTCTCAAAATAAATCCCAAAGCGGCCTTTGCCGCTCGTTCGTGGCCATCTTCTACTTTTAGACAAATCCCCAATTTGAGCTGCTCGATCCAAGCAAGGTAAACTCCCTCTGCTCCGATTTTTGCTAATACTCTACCGTCTGTAGACTGAGAAACTTTTGTACAAAAACTATTACTACCACCAACTAGAAAAGAATTTTGCTTCATAGTCTTATTAATCAACTGAAATTTTTCTGCATACTCAGCACCACTATTTTTTGGACTAGCTAGACGATAGGCATAATCTGCAAGATGCCCTAAGGGAATCTGATACGTAGGGATTCCACAGCCATCAATACCCCACTGGAGCTTATCAAATGAAAGCTCAAAGAAATTTGTAAAATATCTTCGATAATCCACTTGTAGCGGGTGCGAGTAATTTGAGTAGCCTTGAAGTTCATAATCTAACTCTCGGCAATGTAAGAGCATACCAAGGTGCTTGCCTGAGCAATTATTATGAATGGGACAAGGCTCTTTCTTTGCTTGAATTAGGTCTATTTCTGCCTGTCGATTGAAAGGATAGTGAGCACCACATTCTAAATACTCTAAAGAGATATTTCTTCTCTTTGCCCATGATTGAATATTATTTACGTGCTCTTCTTCTCCATGGTGAGAAGCACAAGCCAATGCCAGTTCTGAGTCTTGAATCGCGCCGCTCTCTATGAGCTTTCGATCAAACCACAAGCTTGCTTGCAAAGGCTTTAATACAGATCGCGCAAAAGTAGGTAAAGCCTCGCTACCCCACTGAGCTTCGGTTTTACCTACATCAGATCGAACAACAATATGTATCCTATGAAAGCTCTCTACTCCATTGCCTCTAAGTAGAGCAATCTCTAAAGGCTCTTCTCGCTGAGAAGGCAGCCTATGTTGATCAATATGCAGATAGGGATTCTCTCTCATACAAGCTTATTGCATAAGCTGTGTAGCTAATTCAGATAGCTTAGAGCGCTCACCTTTAACCATTGTTACATGGCCAGCAATAGCTTCGTTTTTAAAACACTCAACTACATTTGCTAGACCGTTATTCATACTATCTAAGTAAGGATGGTCAATTTGCATAGTATCTCCTGTGAGAACAATCTTCGTACCATCGCCCGCTCTTGTAATAATTGTCTTTAACTCGTGTGGGGTTAAGTTTTGTGCTTCGTCTACAATCATAAACTGATTAGGAATCGTTCGCCCTCTGATATAGGTTAATGGTTCAATATTTAAGAGTCCCTGATTCATTAGCTCTTGCGTTCCTTTACCAGCGCCTCTTCGCGTAGATTTAGAGACGGTACTCACTCCAAACAAAAAGTCGATATTATCAAATATTGGCTGCATATAAGGATTCAATTTTTCTTCAATTGTACCTGGCAAGTAACCAATATCATGCCCCATTGGCATTACAGGCCTACTCACTAATAATCGAGAATATAGACCTTCGTCTACGGTTTTTGATAACCCTGCTGCGATAGCTAAAAGCGTTTTACCCGTACCTGCCTTACCCACCAGACTCACAAGTTTTATTTCATCATTTAATAAAAGATCTATCGCAAAAGCCTGTTCAGCATTACGAGGATAAACTCCCCATAAACCTTCAGATGGCTTAAATACAGGTACGATTTCATTTTGCGCAAGATCAAATCTTCCAATAGCCGTATGGTTAGAGTTTGAATCATCTTTTATAAAAACAAATTGATTTGGGTTTAATTTTCTATCAACCAAACTAATATTAAGTTTTCTCTTTGCATAAAACTCATCAATGAGTTCGCCCTTCACATTAATAGATGAAGTACCTGTATAAATATCTTCAACTTCAAATTTTGATGGTTCGTAGTCTTCTGCTCTAACACCGCAGGCATCAGCTTTAATTCTTAAGTTAATATCCTTAGAAACAAAAATTACTTCCTTCTCTTTTCTGTCTCTAGAAAGTTTTTTTGCTAAAGCAAGCATTTGGTTATCTGCCTTAGTTAAATCTAAATCAGGCAATTCGGGAATTTTTTCTGTATTCCCAATATCTATAATTAATTTACCACCACTCTTTAAGGGAATTCCCTTAGATAAAGCACCCTGCGCTCTTAGTTCATCAATCACTCGAGAAAAGGTTCTTGCGTTACGTCCGTTCTCACTCATGTCACGCTTAAATCGATCTACTTCTTCTACAACAACAATAGGAATCACCACGTCATGTTCGGCGAATTTAAATACTGCATGTGGATCAAAAAGAACTACGTTTGTATCGATAATAAATATTTTTTTGTTTTCCAATTTATTCCTACTTTCTACTCAACTTAAAATTGCTACGCTAGCTGCTCTTTCTTTAACGCCTCAGATATAAAGTACTCTATTGCCTCCTTATCTTCTTGCTTTAAATTTTCAAACTTTAACGCATATCCAGGTGGAATCTTAGGGATCTTTCCAATTACTAAAGCGCGACACGATATAGCTCTTTCAATAACGGCTGGCATAATTTTAATTTCAATTACTTCGCCTAAGTTTAATTCAGACTTGGGTAGCTCTAATAAAATACCACCAGCACTTAAATTCACACAGCTACCAACCACTAAACCAAGCCTACAAGTAACTTGAACATCACTAATGTAAGGCACTCTTGGATGTCTTCTTTTGATCAAAATTTTTTGCTTCTCAACTCCGCGCTCAATCACTGTTTCTACAGAGAACTGAACATTGAACTCATATTGCTGAGATATTTTCACAAACCGATTAGTGCCTACTTTTGAAATTTTATCGTTCTTAGATAGCTTGCCTTCATCTAAAAACTTTTTTATGTCTAAAAATCGAAAAGGCCCAACAGCATTATCTGATACGCCTTGCTTGATCAGCCAAATTGCATCTGAAGAAATCTCTGCAGTGATTCCATCGTAACTACCTTGGTCTCTATCATTTTTTTCTTTAGTAAGTTTTGCTGGCGGCATCGTTGGTTTTAATGGTACCGACGCTACGGGTGGCGGCTTTGGTGGCCCACCAGCAGCGGTTGATGATCCTAGCTTAGGCACAGCCTTTGGCATTTCTACTTTCTTGGCACTTTCTAATTCAGCACTTAAACCCAAGGCAGAAAATGCCATGGTAATATCTTCTCTCTCATGCTCATCCGCCGAAGAATTTGATATAGCTTCTGCTGTCTTTTCAGGCATAGGAGAAAAACTAACTTTCCCTGGCTGTGAATCAGCAGACGAAGGTAAAGGTGGTGGCACATCCGAGTCAGCAGCAGAAATATCTGTCTCTGATGCCGTTACTTCATTTAAATCTAGCGCAATAGAAGGGTTCGATTGCTCGACTTCCTTCTCTGCATTTAACGAAAGTTTCGGAGCCGCTGGCGGCACAGCAGATGGCGGCACAGCAGATGGCGACGCAGGTGATGGCGACGCAGGTGATGACATCCCCGCCCCGACTGGACGCTCTTTGGGTAAAGGTCTGAGTAAACTGCTAATTGCTTTTACCGCTTTTACCTTTCTCCACTCTTTATCGCCCTCAACAAAAACCCAAGTATTTTCACAAACGCCCTGCGAGGCTGCATTATTCTTAACTTCTTGCAGAGAAAATGGTCCGCGAACCATTCCCTGAGAAGACTCAACGCTTGTTTGCCAAAAATAAATTAATTTCTTTTCAGGAACAACAGTCGGCTTTTGCTCAAAAATTTTTTGAAATAAAGAATGATCTCCAACTCTAGACCAAGAACCTAATTGTGTATCAAAAATAAAATCAGAAAAGCCAATACTACCTTCTGAAACCATAGAACGTAATTCTGAAGAAGCTAGAGTGAGCTCTTCACCACTAAGCTTACGAACAATCAATTTTGAAATATTCGTCATTTACGTTGAAGTCCTTTACTTTCCTGCTATCGACTCCGCAAAAGTGGCAATTCGTTTTCTATCTTCTTCTTCTAAGTAAATAAATTTTACGTTGTAACCACTTGGAGGGCCTTTGGTAATTTGTGTGATCTCGGCAATACAGTTGAATGGAGTGCTTACTCCACCTGGTGTAAAATGTATTTTTATTCGGTCACCTTTATGATGAGACGGTTTTGCTACTTCTAAAAAAGCGCCGCCTTCAGATAACGAACGCGCAGATCCGAACAAAACTCTTTTCTCGTCATGAAGAATAACTTCACTCTCATAAGGAACCCTAGGAAATCTTCTTTGTATAAAAACTTTTTCAGAACCAAAGCTTTTCAAATGAGCAAGCTTGCGAAGAACTTCTTCTTCAAACTCTGGGCAAAGACGCAATCGAGTCCAATCATCAAAGCCCGGCTTCCAAACAAAGTCATCCGGCGCACAACCATTAGTTTGCAATAACCGAACTAGCTCTAAGAAGCGGTATGGTCCGAATTTTGAATTGTCTCTATATAAAAACCAAATAGGCTCATTAGAAATTCCAATATCTTGAGAAAAGGTTTCATTCTTAAACTCTCTCTCAGCAAGTTTCTTTTCTTTATCGACTTCGATCCCAGGAGGTGGCTCTACTGGAGGCGGAAAATCCTGTGCGAAATAACTCGCAAGCATAAGCCACTCTTGCTTTGTCTGACTCCAGAGATAGTCGGTATAGGATAAACTACCCTCCTCTAATCGTTTCTTGATTTGTTTTAACGGAAGAGGACCTTCCGAATGACCAGATGTGAATACAAAATTTTCATTTACTGACAAGAGGGACCTCCCTGTTCCACCGCTCTTCTCCCCTTTGATTGTAACAAATGGAGAGATTTGAGCAAGTTCAGGAGCAGCAGAAAGATAAAAAAATCCATAGATTTCAGTATTTTCATGCTTTGCGTAAAAACGAGCGCTTTAGACAAGAACTTAGACGATAGCTTGCTAGATTTTCTTATTAATCCTCAAAAAGACCTGGAATTCTAGAGTTTTTTCAACTATTGTGCCCGAACTATGGCTGTACCAAAAAAGAAAACTACTCGCGCAAGACGCGATTTACGAAGACATTCTAGCGCATACCGATTGCACGCTGCTAATTCTATTCTTTGCTCTAATTGTGGAGTTCCTTCACTTTCACACAGAATCTGTGGTGAGTGTGGTAACTACAACGGCAAACAAATTTTAGCGAACAAATCAGCAGAAGCCTAATACTTAGGCCAGCGGTAATAGCAGAATGTCGTCAAGCGGAATCCAATCGACCGTATACCTAGACGCAATGGGGGGCGATCTTGCGCCTAAGGTAAATGTTCGTGGAGCATTGATTGCTAGCGCAGAAAAAAAAGACATTAAAATTGTTCTCGTTGGCGAAGAAAAAAAGCTTACTTCTCTCTTAGATACCGAAAGCAAAAAAGTAAAGGGTCACGACCTGAGTCGCATTTCTATTGTTCACACCAATGAGTGGATCAAAATGGACGACCACCCCTCTTCTGCTGTTCGGCAAAAAAAAGACGCTTCTATAAATATTGCGATGAAACTAGCTGCTCAAGAAAAAAACTCTGCGTTCTTAAGCGCGGGAAACTCTGGAGCCGCTCTTGCCTCGGCCATTCTCTATATGAAGAGAATCGAAGGCGTAGAACGCCCAGCAATTGCAGCTCCACTACCCACTACCCGAGGATTTCTTTTACTCTTAGATGCTGGAGCAAATACGCAGTGTAAACCAATTCATCTGGCTCAATGGGCAATTCTTGGGTCTCACTATTATAAGTCTATTTTTCAAGGCACTCAGGGAAGCGTGGGAATTCTCTCTAACGGCAGTGAAGACTCAAAAGGTACAGATCTTACTAGACAAACCAATGAAGTTTTAAAGCACTTACAAGCAAAAAGCGTTTTCGAAGAAGATATATACAAAGGCTATGTAGAAGGTGGACGACTTTTTCATGGAAACTGTGATGTCGTTGTATGTGATGGCTTCACAGGTAATTTAGTTCTAAAAAGCCTTGAAGGCCTTGCCCTTGCGGTAACTGACTTATTAAAGAAAGAAATTAAACAAGATTGGCTCGCTATGGTAGGTGCTGTTTTTGCCCTAAGGGCAATGAAAAAGCTCAAGCAAAGAACTGACTACGCTGAAGTCGGTGCAGCTCCCCTTATTGGTGTAAATGGCCACGCCTTTATTTCTCACGGTAGAAGCAACGCTAAAGCGATAAAAAACGGAATCATACGAGCCAGTGAAAGCGCCCGTACGAATCTTCCTGAAACATTGCAGAAAGTCATTCAAGACTCACAAAAACTCATTGACCAATATCTAGATAAGGTAGAGTCTGAAAAAAAAGCTTGAGGAGAGCAACGATGGCAAAAGACAAAATCATCGCAAGAATCGCTGGATTGGGCTCAGGGTTTCCTGACCAAGAACTTACCAATTTTGATTTAGAAAAAATTGTAGATACATCTGACCAGTGGATTAGTGAACGTACAGGGATTCGCGCCAGAAGAAAATTAAAAGACAATGAAAACAATAGTGATATTGCTGCAAAAGCTGCCCTATCTGCTCTTGAACAGGCGAAACTTAATCCCATGGATATCGACTTAGTGATTGCTTGCACAAATTCACCTGATCGCTGGATGCCATCTCTTGCCGCAACTGTACAAGCAAAAGTGGGCATTAATAACGGTGCCGCTGCATACGATATTATCACAGCTTGTGCCGGATGGATGGTAGGGCTCGAAGTTGCCGCAAGCTTTGTAAAAAGCGGACAATATAAGAATGTACTCGTCATCGGATCTGAAGCACTTTCTCGTTTTTTAAACTGGCAAGATAGAACCACTTGCGTTCTTTTTGGCGATGGTGCCGGTGCTTCAGTTGTGAGCGCAGGAAGCCCTGGCGATCCAGGAGAAATATTAGCACTTAAAGTTCGCTCTGACGGCAGGTATGGAGATATTCTAGACCTTCCTGCAGGAGGTAGCGCATCGCCTCTATCGCAAAAAGTGCTAGAAGAAAAATCTAATTTTATTCGAATGAATGGACAAGAAATTTATAAACATGCTGTTCGTTCTATGGTGTCAGTCTGCAAAGAAATTTTAGAGTCACAAAACTTAAGCATAGATGACATTGATTGGCTTGTGCCTCACCAAGCAAATATTCGAATTATCGATGCCGTTGGCCAAAAACTAAAAGTGCCCTCAGAAAAAGTTGCCTTAAACGTTCATAAGTATGGCAACACCTCAGCAGCGACAGTGCCTACTTGCTTTGACGAATATGCTAGAGATGGCCGCATTAAACGTGGCCAACTTGTATTAATGACAACCTTTGGTGGTGGACTCACTTGGGCCGGTGGACTTGTTCGCTGGTAGAAAGGATTTCAATGAGTAGCTTAAAAGGAAAAATCGCTCTAGTCACTGGTGCTTCAAGAGGCATAGGTAAATCTATTGCACTAGAATTAGCCGCATCTGGTGCCTTCGTAGTTTTAAACTGTACCTCACGAGGAGTAGAAAAAGCCGAGGATGTTTTAAAAACCATTCGCTCTAACGGAGGCGATGGAATGGTAAAAGCTTTTTCTGTAAGTGACTCTGAGTCTGTGAATCAAGCAGTAGATGAAATATTAAAAGAAAAGGGTGCGATTCATATTTTAGTGAATAATGCCGGCATAGCTAAAGATGCGCTCTTCATGAGAATGAAAGACGAAGAGTGGGACGATACACTAAATACTAACTTGAAAGGCTCTGCTCTTTGCGCACGGGCTGTTGTTCGTCCGATGATGAAGGCAAAAGAAGGCGTTATCATTAATATCACTTCAGTGGTTGGTGAAATGGGAAATGCAGGCCAAGCCGCTTATTCTGCAAGTAAGGCTGGTCTCATTGGGCTAACAAAAACATTAGCCAAAGAGCTTGCCAGTCGAAATATTCGCGTAAATGCCATTGCTCCAGGCTTTATCGATACAGAAATGACTGTTGATCTTCCAGAAAGCGCTAAATCAGAAATGCTAAAAGTAATCCCTATGGGAAGAATGGGCTCTGGTAAAGAAATCGCAGATGCTGTTCTTTGGCTTGCATCTGACAAAAGTACCTATATAACAGGTCAAGTAATCAGTATTAATGGAGGAATGTACGTATAAAGCTGTAATCACAGCGCAATTCGTCATAACCGAATAAAAAAATTTCTTTGTAAAGAAACCAAGAATCTGTATAAATCTTCAAGAAAACAAAATAAGAGGAAACTATGAACATTCAAGAGCGCGTTAAAAATATTATTTGTGATCAACTAGCTGTAGAAGCTGAAAAAGTTACCGATACTGCTTCTTTTATCGACGACTTAGGCGCAGACAGCCTCGATATCGTTGAGTTAGTAATGACCATGGAAGAAGAGTTTGAGTTAGACATCCCAGACGAAGATGCTGAAAAAATGAAAACCGTTGGTGATGTTGTAAGCTATATCAAAACAAAAAAAGGCGCTTAATACTTTATTCCTCAATCCTAGGGAGGGATCGCAATGAGCTTAACAAATTGGCCCCATTTAAACAGACGGGTAGTAGTTACGGGCTTAGGTGTAGTCTCTCCACTAGGTAATGACCTTTCATCTACGTGGTCAGCTCTCTTAGAAGGAAAATCAGGAGCAGCTCCCATTAGTCTATTTGATGCAAAGGACTATTCGACAACTTTCGCTTGCGAAGTAAAAAACTTCAAAGCCGATGATTATATCTCTCCCAAAGAGCAAAGAAAGATGGATCGATTTATTCATCTTGGTATTGCTGCTGCTATGCAAGCTTGGGCAGATGCCGGATTCAAAGGCCGCACGGAAGAAAACAACTTAAATCCTGAAAACCTTGGTGTGCTTATGAGCGCAGGTATGGGTGGTCTGCCAATTATTGAGGATGTTGTGAATACCATCCGTGATAAAGGACCAAAAAGAATTACGCCATTTTTTATTCCCTCTGTGATTCCTAATTTAACAAGTGGTCATATTTCTATGATGATCAACGCTAAAGGCCCTAACCTTTGTGTAGTCACAGCTTGTGCTTCTAGTGCTCATTCCATAGGTGAAGCTGCGCTCATGATTTCTAGAGGTGATTTAGATTTAATGATTGCTGGAGGCTCTGAGTCTGTAGTTTGCGCAACAGGCGTAGGTGGCTTTGGTGCCATGAAAGCTCTTTCTACGAGAAACGATTCTCCAACCACTGCTTCTCGTCCCTTTGATCGAGATCGAGATGGATTCGTAATGGGAGAAGGTGGCGGAGCCCTAATTTTAGAAGAATACGAACACGCAAAAAAAAGAGGCGCTCGTATCTACGGAGAAATCGCTGGCTATGGCGCAACAGCTGACGCATATCATATGACTTCACCAGCACCTGAAGGTGAAGGCGCAGCACGCTGTATGGCTCAAGCTCTGAAAAGGTCTAAAGTAGATATTTCTAAAATCGGATACATCAATGCTCACGGTACAAGTACCCCTGCAGGTGATGAAAACGAATCTATGGCTGTGGAAAAAATCTTTGGCTCTCTGGCAAAAAATCTTATTATGAGCTCAACTAAAAGTATGACTGGGCATCTTTTGGGCGGAGCCGGTGCTCTAGAAGCCGCTATTTCGCTCAAAGCTTTAGTTACTGGTGATATCCCACCCACGATGAATTTAGAAAATCCATCAGAAAACTGTCGCTTAAATTACGCAGCGAATGCCGCTGTTCAGAAAAAATGCGAAGCTGTTATGAGCAATAGCTTTGGGTTCGGTGGCACTAACGCAACTGTGCTTTTTACCAAGGTGTAAACCTATGGGATTACGAGTAGCCATCGCTTCAGACCACGCAGGAATTAATCTAAAAAAACTGATTCAAGAAACAATTACAAGCGTAAGCTTTACCGACTTTGGGCCTCAAGATACAAAGTCGGTAGACTATCCAGACTTTGCTAAATTAGCTTGCGACTCTATCATCCAAAACAAGAATGATTTAGCAATCCTAATTTGCGGATCAGGCATAGGCATGAGCATAGCCGCAAACAAAATTAATGGTATTCGTGCAGCCCATGCAGAATCTACCATAACGGCACGGCTTTCTAGAGAGCATAATAATGCTAACGTGCTTTGTATTGGCGAGAGAATTACAGGTGTTACTCATGCATTAGAAATGGTGCAAGCTTGGTTAGCAGCAAGCTTTGAGTCAAGACACCAAAAACGAATCGACAAAATCTCACAACTGGAGAAATAAAATGACCTATCAATTTTCTGTATCTGATTTTTTAAAATCGGACGAAGAAATTTATTCCTGTTTTTCTGAAGAACTCAAGCGCCAAGAGTATGGCATTGAGCTTATTGCCTCTGAGAATTATGTTTCACAAGCTGTAATGGCAGCACAAGGAAGTATTCTTACCAATAAATATGCCGAAGGTTATCCAGGAAAACGCTATTACGGAGGATGCCAATATGTAGATAAAGCAGAAGTTTTAGCACAAACAAGATTACAAAAAATATTTGGTTGCGAAGACAATTCTTCTCACCCTTACGCAGCAAATGTTCAGCCGCACTCGGGAGCACAAGCGAATATGGCCGTTTTTTTGGCTATGCTAAGCCCTGGAGATAAAATCTTAGGTATGGATCTGAGTCATGGTGGGCACTTAACTCACGGATCGCCCGTTAATTTTTCAGGAAAACTTTTTGAAGCACACCACTACACTGTAGATAAATCTACAGAGAAATTAAATTATGATTCTATTTTAGACAAAGCAAAGTCAGTCAAACCTAAACTGATTGTTGCCGGCGCAAGTGCATATCCTCGAACGATTGATTTTGAAAAACTTGCTTCTATTGCAAAAGAAGTAAATGCACTTCTTTTAGTTGATATGGCTCATATCGCAGGATTAGTAGCGGCGGGGCTTCATCCATCCCCTATCCCTCATGCAGATTTTGTTACCTCTACAACTCATAAAACACTACGTGGACCTAGAGGGGGCATAATTCTCTCTAAGCCCGAATATGCAAAGAAAATTAATAGCGCGGTTTTTCCGGGAATGCAGGGCGGCCCACTTATGCATGTGATTGCCGCTAAAGCTGTTGCCTTTGGTGAAGCGCTACGCCCAGAGTTTAAAAGCTATCAAAAACAGGTTTTATTAAACGCTCAGCAATTAGCCCAAACACTCATAAGCAAAGATATTCGCATCGTAAGCGGAGGAACCGAATAAAATCATATCGTTTTATTAGACGTTGGAAGTGCTGGTCTCACAGGTAAGTTGGTAGAGGCTTGCCTAGATCAAGTTCATATTACTGTGAATAAGAATACGATCCCCTATGAAACTCTTTCGCCATTTGTGACCAGTGGAATTCGCCTAGGCTCACCTGCAGCGACTACAAGAGGGTTTAAAGAAAAAGAATTTGAACAAATTGCCCTATGGATTGCAGAAATTTGTCATTCACTAAAAATGCAAGGTGAGACTAAAGAACTATCTAGTAGTATCGCAACGAAAATCTCTAAAGAAGTGACCGAGCTTTGTAGCAAGTTTCCAATCTACCGCTAAGCAGCTTTCTTTTCTTCTTCTGATTTTGCAGCGTCTGTCGCTTCACTAGCTGTAGAAGCTTCTGCCTGAGCTGGTTCGGTAGCTTCTGCAGAAGGAACAGCCTCAGCAGTTACTGCTTCGGCATTTGGTGTAAGTATGCTTACAGGTAATCCTTCTGCATCTAGAGGGCCATTCATTTCTTTAGAAGCAATCGACTGACTTGGATCACTTGCAGTTCTAGGTTGTAGATTTTGAGTGGGATCAGATTGCACTTTTTGAATGAACTCTATGAGCGCGGTTTTTTTCACTTCATTATCAAACTGAAATTGAACTCCGGTACGAAAATTAAATTTTTGTTTAATTAATCCAGAACTCACGGGTACCGACCATGCGACCACTCCGTTAATTTTCAATAAGTAAGGATCTGTGATTGTTACTTCAACTAAAGACCCCTTAGGCATTAATCCATCGGTAAAAAAACCAGCTCCAGAGAGCGAAATATCAATAAGACCAACTTTCGCGTCTACCTGAGACCCAGACTTCACTAAAGTCAAAGTCGCGTCTGTACGAAGAAAACTAAGCTTTATACGCTTCGCTGTTCGTGATGGCTCTTTAATATTTAAGAGATGACAAGTTGATTTGCCGCCAATACTAGTCTTTTTATTCTCTGCCATAGCCTTTCTCCCTAGAATTAGATCGGTTAAATCCCTAATTTTCTGAAATAAATGGTATTTTTCCCTGTAAAAAGGTACATTTTAAAAAACTGTATTGATTTTAAATATTTAGAGGATTCTGCCGCATGAAATGCCCATCTTGTGGATATTTAGAGAATAAAGTAGTCGACTCAAGAACAAACCAAAGTGGTGATTTGACTCGCCGTCGCAGAGAATGCCTAAGCTGTTCTAGTCGTTTTACCACTTATGAGCGTATTGAAGAGCTTCTGCCTATGGTGGTTAAAAAAGACGGCAGAAGAGAAGAGTTTGATCGAGAAAAACTCAAAAAAGGCCTAAAGATCGCTTGTCGCAAGCGCCCTATTAGCTCGCAAGAATTTGATGAAATGTTACAAGAAATTGAAAAAGATCTTTCCTCTCTAGGGACAAAAGAGGTGGATTCAAGAAGTATTGGCCAAATAGTCATGAGAACTCTGTACAAGAGAGATAAGGTTGCGTATATACGATTTGCTTCTGTATATAGAGAGTTTAAAGACGTAAATGACTTTTTATTTGAATTGCAGAGAAAAACGGATGAACTATCCGCTTCAAACTAGGAAAAAATGAGAAGAACAAAATCGCGAGAAATAGCCCTGCAAATTCTTTTTGCTCTTGAGTCTCAAACCCATGAAGGAGTTTGGGCACAGTGTGACAATACAGATAAAGAAGTCGAGCGATTTTTAGAAAATTTTGGCCCGAAAAAAGCCGATGAAATTGCCGATTTACCTTATTTAAGAAGGCTCTTAAGGGGTATTGTCGAAGATCAAAAAAACCTAGATCGAGTGCTTGAGAAATTCAGCGAGCATTGGAAGCTCTATCGTATGAGTAAAATCGATCGCAACATTTTGCGAGTTGGGGCTGAAGAGCTAAAAAGTTTTTTCGATATCCCACCAAAAGTAACCATTGATGAATGCGTAGAACTAGCAAAACGTTTTAGTACCGATGAATCTTCGGCCTTTGTAAATGGAATTTTAGATAAGCTAAGAATCGAGTATAAAAGAGAGAATGAATAGCCAGCAAAAAATAGAATTGCTACTCGCTACAGCCTCGTTAAAAAAATTGGGGAATATTTGGGTATTAGTTGGCTTGCAAGAAGAAGCGCATGATGAAAAGAAAAAATTTCAATCCTTAGTCGGTTGTGTTGATTGGTTGCTACACGGTCAAGTGTCAGCCCTGTCTACAAAAAATCACCTTCAAGAAAAACGATTTTTGCTTGTACCAGGCAGCCAGCAAAAACAGCAGCCTAATTATTTGTTTTACCAATTTGAAAACAGCCTAAAACTTTCTGAAATTATAGATACAGTAAAATCACTGCGAGTTAAGGAAATTTTCTACCTATCTGAGACTTTTCCACCAGACTTTTCTGAAAAATTGTCGCAAAATAAAGCTAAAGGCGAGATAAAATTTCATCCGTTGGAGCTGTTGCGAAATGAGAAGCGTTGATATGGTGTTGTCTCTACTAGATATTCAGGGAAGAAGTCCCTATTCAAATTCTGTGGAACAATTCCAACAATTTGAACAATTAGTAAATTTATCTCTTGTTGATAATTCTACTGAAAAAACAAATCATCATGATGAAGAAAGTCCAAAAAAACATTTTCAGTTTGCCTCTAGACTACAGAGAACAAACTATGAAGATCAAATGAAAGCAGAAGCTTTGATCTCTGCAATTCAAAAATTGAGAGAAAAGAATGACCACGCAGCGAAATCCAGAAACTCCTCTTGATGCTAGCCTACCGTCATTTTTTGACAGAATCCCTGAGTTTTCGAACTGTATTAAATCAGTACATAATCAAATCTATGTAGACTCAAAACAATCATTTATACCCTATTGGGAAGAGGTTTATCAAAAGGCACACTCTCTTAAAGGAGTCTTAAAGATCTTGAATTGTCCTGAAGCTCTAGCTGAAAGTTTTGTACGACTCACCGATACTTTTGCTAATGCTGTATCGGGACCGTTTATTTGTCGCAATCTAGAAGAAGCCAAAAAACATATAGAAGATCTTGGAAAAATTTTTGACCAAGAATCAAAATTTATATCAGCTAAAAGTCTTACCGACTGGATTACCAAGTTCGAATCCATGCATGAAAAAGACATCGACCACAACGAGAGAATGAAAAATATTTCTCTAGGGCTCTTTTACATCAATCCCTTTGTTTCAAAAAAAATTAGAGAAGTCGAGCTTTTACATTTACACCACTGTGTTGCTGAAGAAGAAATTTTACTCTCAGATTTACCTACCTGGCGAGCACAACTAGAGAATAGCATACACGAAGAAGGCAAAGGTCGAGGACTCATAGTAAACTTATTACCCCTAATCTCGCCTGAAGGTAGTCGAACCATCAAAGTTTGGGCTTGGGTAGCTGCAAATACTGAGTCGAGAGCACAACTCAAGCAACATGTGAAAGAGCACTTGCCTAAGTGTCAGGTTGGCAGCTTATAGATCGGCTTCGCTAGGGTGTGCTTTCAAAGTTAGAAGCGTTGCGAGAAAGACACTAAAAGTGCCAAACAAGGCGTGAGGAGGCGGAATAGCAGATCTATTCCAACGACGAATAACGCAGTTTAGGTGCTTTTAGCGACTTTCGCAGTAGTTACTAACTTTGAAAACACACCCTGAATCCCCAATCTCTTTGTTGCGCTTGTCGAGTCCTGCTCCGCAGGGCAGAAGCCCAGCTCACAGCTCCTCAACTTCGCGCGCCTCGATCTTGGGAATTTTTCTTTGCCTCTAATTTTGTTCGGCTTCGCTAAATCCCCTACAATCCCAACCAATTCTTCGATTCGCCTACTTCAATCTCTAAGGGAACGTGAATTTTACTTCCCCCTGCTCCCATCATTTTTTCTTTTAAAAGTTTTTTGATTTTCGATTTTTCATCATCGGGAACTTCAAGAACTAACTCATCATGAACTTGCAGTATTAAGCGAGATCTCATTTTTTCTTCTCTTAATGCTTTCGCTAAGTCGATCATAGCCATTTTAATTAAATCTGCGGCCGTGCCCTGAATTGGAGTATTAACCGCCATTCTTTCAGCCATAGCCTTGATCATTTTATTTTTAGCATGAATATCCGCAATCATACGTCTTCTTCCAAAAACGGTTTCTGCATATCCTTTTTCTCTTGCAGCATCGATCAATCCATCAATAAAGGAGCGAATTGTTGGATATTGAGCAAAGTAAGAATCAATAATTTCTGCCGCCTCAGCTCGAGAAATCTCTAACTCCTCTGAAAGAGAAAAGGCACTTTTTCCATAGAGAATTCCAAAGTTAATGGCTTTCGCTTTTCGTCTTTGGTCTGGGCTAACTTCTTCTATAGCAGTTGAAAATACGTTCGCAGCTGTCATAGTATGAATATCTTTGCCTTCTTGAAAGGCTCTACATAAGTCTTTATCTCCACTCATGGATGCTAATATTCGTAACTCTACTTGGCTATAATCGGCCCCAATCAATGACCAGCCGTCGCGCGCAATAAAGGCACGCCGAACCTCTTGCCCGCTCTCAGAGCGAATCGGAATATTTTGTAAGTTCGGATCAGAACTCGATAACCTACCCGTTGCAGCTACCGTTTGATTAAAGTGCGCATGCACTCTTCCCGTTTTTTTACTTACTAGTGTTGGCAATACATCGATATACGTATTTTTGAGCTTTGATAGCTCTCGGTGTTCTAAAATTAGTTTTGGAAGTGGGTGCTTTGATTTTAATTTTTCTAAAACCTCTACATCAGTAGAAAATCCTGTTTTTGTTTTTTTAATTACAGGCAACTTAAGCTTCTCAAAAAATATTTTAGATAATTGTTTAGGGCTAGATAAATTAAATTCTTCTCCTGCCAGTTCAATAGATTTTTTTTCAATTGTGATAAGTTCTTGCGAAAATTTCTCAGAAAGCTCTTGTAGTAAATTAGTATCAATCTCTACACCTTCCCATTCCATTTCAGCCAAAACATATAAAAGAGGTAGCTCTATTTTTTCAAAAACCGTAAATAAATCAGGAATCTCTTTTAATTGTCCTAATAATTTTTCTGCCAAATTGTAAGAAACATAAGCATCTTCTCCACTATATTCTGCTGCGGTTTCTAGCTTTACCTTACTAAAAGGGATTTGTTCTTTGCCTTTTCCACAAATGTCTTCAAAGGAAATCATTTTATGAGAAAACTCTTTGTCTGCCAAAAAATCTAATCCGTGTTTGCCGTTTGGCTCTAATAAATAAGAAGCAATTAATGTGTCGAAATATATCTGATCCATAGATAGAGCAAGGCCAGCTTGCTTTAAAATATTTAGATCGAATTTTAAATTATGACCGGTTAGTTTTTTTCCAGCCAATTGCGCTTTCAAAAAAACTAATACTTTTTCTAAAGATAGTTGATTTTTAATAACAGCACCATCTTCATCTGTATGACCTAGAGGAATATAAAATGCTTGTTGCTTACTAGAAATTGCAATACCCACTAAAGAATCATCACGAATATGTAGACCTGTGGTTTCTGTATCTATGGCAATAAGCTCTGAAGATTTTAGCGTTTGCTCTAAATCTTTTAAATCATCTTCGCTTAAAACAAGCTTTACTGACCTTGCTTTATGAGAAAAATCTTTTTCATCAACATCTTTTTTTGGTGAAATAGATACTACTGGTCCCGTACCAAGCCATTTCTGCACTCGCTCGGATACTCCTTTAAATTCTAATTCATCCATTAAAGGGGCAAAGTCATTTGTTGGTTTTGGATTACACTTTAATTGATCCCAGCTAAAATCAAGACTCATATCTTTTTTAACTGTTGCAAGTTCTTTAGAAAGAAAAGCGAAGTCTTTACTTGTAGTCAGCTGTTCTTTTAATTTTTCTTTTTTTATGGAATCGATATTTTTATAAATATTTTCTAAAGAGCCAAATTCGTTCAATAGATTCGAGGCTCCCTTTGGCCCTATACCCTTTACTCCAGGAATATTATCTGAAGTATCTCCTACGATCCCTAAGTAATCGGCTACCAACTCTGGCCCTACACCAAACTTTTCTTTTACTTCTTCGATTCCCATTTTTTTATTTTTCATCGAATCAAAAAGATACACTCTTTCATTCACCAGCTGCATTAGGTCTTTGTCGCTAGAAACAATGCAAACTTCGGCATCTTTATCGAGTTTATGGCTCTCTTCGGCGAATGTAGCGATAATGTCATCGGCTTCGAATCCTTCTTTTTCAAAACCCACTAACCCTAGTGCTTCAATAAATTTTTTAATATAAGGAATCTGCGGAATCAGATCATCGGGCATTGCTCCACGATTGGCTTTATATTCTGCATACATTTCTTTGCGAAAAGATGGGTGTTTTGTATCGTAAACAATTGCAATATGTGTGGGCTGTAGATCTTCTAAGATTTTTACGATCATTTGGCAAAAGCCAAAAATAGCATTTGTAGGAAGACCATCCTTATTTGAGAGCGGTCTTACAGCATAATATGCACGAAAGATAAATGAAGAGGCATCAACAAGACAAAATAAGAGGCGCTTTTTTTCAACCATATTGATGGCTTACTCTAAAGCGCCCTTATACGCTAGATTTCTCTTTCAAGAAAAGAATTAGTTATTTTCTAAATGGCGAAGATTATTATTCTCCATTGAAGACATGGTTGAATCAGCAGATGTGCTGCTGGTGTTCATACCTGTTTCCATTGAAGAAGAAGAATTCCACACAGATTGAGAAGGCACTGCTTCTGCCACAACCGGTGCTGAACCGAAAAACATGGTTAGTAACTTCTGATACGCATTCTTAGGCGCGTACATGCCCAATTCCCATTCACTAATGGTTTGTTGTCTACAGCCCAGCCCTTCAGCTAGTTCTGCTTGTGTGAGGTTTCGTGCTTTTCTTGCACGTCTGATATTTTCTGCGTCCCAGGGTCCTATTTTTTCTGCACTCATTGTTCTGGCTCCTTCCTTGAAGCGTATAACGTTGAACTTAACCAATCCTACAGGCTGCTTGTAAAACTAATGTCTCTCAACAACCCAAACTTACACTCTCTTAGGTGTCTTTAATCTCAGACACCTTCGTATCTGCCATTGTATCACCTAATCGAGCCTGTTGCTCTAATCTTGTCATGAGGTATAGCTCAATAGCAAGTACTGGAATTCCAATAACAATCCACAAAAACCATCCGACAATAGGCACCATAAAAAATAAGACTGGGATAGCCACTGTTGAGTTGCGAATAACTGAGTCTTTAAATTCAGCTTCTTTACCTGTTTCAGTGTTAACTACACGTAATCCTATAAGTCTCTTGCCTACACTTTGGCCTCCTTTGAAGCCATCAGCGATCAATATGTACAAAAAGGCAGCTAACGGACCAGCTGGATAAAAAATACTAGCCGCAGCAATCACTAATATCAGATCAATTGCCTTGGCAATTAATCGGTTTACAAAAAGTGAATTTTTTATCAGTGCGTGCAAAAAAATTTTCTCCTAATATCCGTCCAAATAATATTGGTCCATTAAATCTACGAGTAAATGAATCACCTGTATATGAGTTTCCTGAATTCTTGGTGAGTTTTTTCCCAAAGCCACATTCAAGTGATAGTCGGCCACAGAACCAAGCTTACCTCCACTCCCACCGGTTAGCGCAACCACTTTCATTTTTTTCTCTCTAGCTACTTCCACAGCTCGTAATACGTTTGGCGAGTTTCCGCTCGTAGAAATAGCGAATAGTAAATCTCCCTCTCGCCCCAATCCATCTACAGATCTCGCAAAAGTTTCACTATAGCCGTAATCATTCCCTACAGCAGTAAGCATAGCCACATCAGAGGGAATCGCAATTGCCGGAACAGCCCTTCTCTCTTTCATCATTCGCCCAATCATCTCACCTGCAAAATGCAGCGAATCTGCCGCAGATCCACCGTTTCCACAGACAAGAATTTTTCCGCCAGATTTAATGCACTCTCCTAGTACAGAAGAAACTTTTAATAAATCTTCTTTAGAGCGTGCGAAAAACTCTTTGCGAACCTCTTCACTTTCTTTCCACTGAGCTTCGAGATTTTCCATGGGACTCATTGTAGGCTTCATAATGCACCTCATTAACAAAAAATCACTTTATCCTGTTTTACACTGTTGCGCTCTGTAAGGTACAGTAGATTTACGAGTCAAAATAGAAAAAAAGGAAAAGAAAATGAGCGAATACGTTTTTGAAGCAACAGATGAAACATTTGCAACCGAAGTATTGAATCATCAAGGCCCAGTACTTGTAGATTTTTGGGCAGAATGGTGTGGACCATGTAAAGCACTTGGCCCTGTTCTCGATGGATTAGCTGACGAATACCAAAACAAAATTAAAGTTGTGAAAGTAAACGTGGATGAAAGCCCAAATGCGCCTCAACAATACAAAGTAAGAGGTATACCAACCATGATTTTTTTCAAAAATGGGCAGATGGTAGAACAGCTTGTAGGTAACCAAGGTAAAGATGCTATTAAAGGGGTTATCGACAAAGTGCTAGGATAAACATTACAATAGTTCAATAAGGAAGAATTTTTTCCCAAGGAGAGGGTAAGTATGGATATCGTATCGTTTTTAGTTGAGCAGTATAAACTAGGCGGATGGATGATGCACTTCATTGCATTCTGTTTAGCCGTGACATTAGCAATTATTATTGAGCGAATGATGAGAATCGTTTTTCAATACAATATTGATGGAACGAGCTTCATGTTCGAAGTGCAAAAATATGTGTTGGCCAACGATATAGACGGGGCAATTCGTCTTTGTAATGGAGCTGGAAGAGCCGCGCTTCCGCGAGTAATTAAAGCTGGATTACAAAGAGCATCTCGAGACGAGCACCAAATTCAAAATGCAATTGATGCAGCTTCTCTAGAAGTGATTCCAAAAATTGAAAAAAGACTTCACTACTTAGCGTTGAATGCAAACTTAGCAACTCTACTTGGACTATTAGGAACCATTTCAGGTCTAATTTATTCATTCGGTGAGGTAGCGAAAGTACCAGCATCTGAAAGACAGAATGTGCTTTCAGCTGGTATCTCTGAGGCACTTAACTGTACGGCGTTTGGTCTACTTGTGGCAATCACCGCAATGATCGCACATGCGTGGCTAAGCTCAAGAGCAGGTACATTAGTAGAAGAAGTAGACGAATATTCTGTAAAACTGATCGATCTACTATCTGCAAGAAAATATAAACATTCTTCAGAAGAGAACGAATAACCAATGTTAAAAAAACCTTCTTCGCGCAGAAAGAGCCGAGGTACAGAAGAATTAGAGCTTCCGCTGGTTCCTATTATGGATGCCTTCGTCACGCTAATTGCTTTTCTACTTCTTGTTACCTCGCTTCTTGCAGTAACTCTGATTGATACACCGGCGCCAGTAGTTTCTAACGTTCCAGACGACAACAAAGACAAAAAGCCTTTAATGCTTACCCTAGATGTTAAAGAAACAGGTCTTAGATTGTATTCAACGTTTAGAAGAATCCCTGAACAAAGTTTTCCTAAGGTTGAGCTTGGCTACGATCTAGAAAAACTTCATGAAGCCATTGTTGCGATTAAGCAGCAATTTCCTGAAGAAAAAACGATTGTATTCATGCCTACCCCCGAAGTGAAGTACGATGAACTTGTGCAAATCATGGACGCTGTTCGTGTGTTGACTAAAACAGATCCACCTCTCTTTGTTAAAGGTGAGGATGGAATCGACAGACCAGAAGAACATTTATTTGGAAACGTTATTTTCGGTAACGTTCTTAGCGGGAACTAAACTATGGGTGGATTATCAATACCAAGTCCAGGGTCGAGCGCTTCAAGACACCGCAAGGGAAGAGCTAGACGCTTAAAATCTAGAGCCTTTGGACTTCAAATAACAAGCTTAATGGATATCTTGATGATCATCGTAGTGTTCTTATTAAAGAGCTACGGATTATCGAGCATGAATATTGTACAAACTGATAAACTCGAACTACCACAATCAAAGTCTGTGGATACTTTCGGTGAGGGTATCGTTCTCATCGTTGCGCAAGATAAAGTATATGTAGACGGCGAAGAAGTACTTACATTCGAAGGTGAAGCCGAAGAACGTAAATTTCAAATACCAGAAGGATCAATGGATCCTGTTGGTGGCAGAGGAATTCTTCCAATCTACGATATTCTTGCTAGAAAAAAAGAAGAGTTCGATACACTAGCCGCAAGAAGTGAACACCCCGACGAAGCAACTAAGAAATGGACGGGGGAATTACTTGTTCAGGCCGATAAAGCAGTAAACTATGAGTTACTAAGACAAGTAATGTATACGGCTGGTATGGCTGGATATAAACAATTCAGATTAACTGTAGAGAAGTTTCCAGAATAAAAAAGCATAAGCTAAAATAAAAAAATCCCGCGGACTAAGTAAGTACGCGGGATTTTTTATTATAAAACGATATTTCTTAGCTTCAACTCATCACTGGAGAAGCGAAGAAATGATCAAGATCAAGGCAGCGACTGCGCGAAGATGTGAGCTGGCCTAGTGGCCAGCGTAACATTTCGCAATGGAGCTAACGCAGAGATTGTGTCATTTATTCGCTTCGACCTTTTATCGAATTGTGAGCTTGGACCCTAATGAGTGTCCAAGGCTCTTTGGTTTTCTACCAACAGCAGAAAGATTTTCTTTTCTTTCTTCTTCTTCTTTACAGGCAATACAAAGCTCAGCAATAGTTCTGGCAGATAATCGAGCAAACCCAATATCGGCTCCACAGCTATCGCACTCACCATAAGTACCTTCACGAATCTTATCTAAAGCACGGTGCAAACGCTTTACTTTAAAATTCTCACGATTCGCCATTCTCATATTCATCCCTTGCTCAATATCACTAGAAGCAAGGTCGGCTTCATCCATTAAATCTTCTTGGTTTGTTTGTAATCCACCTTTGATTACTTTTGCTCCAAAAATAATTTCTGTTTCTTCTCTATAAATAGCTTCTACTATCGCGAGAACTTGTGTTTTGTTTAGTCCGTGACTTTTTAACATTCCCAAGATTCTCTCTGACTCTTCTTCAGAGCCTAATTTCATTAATCTAACCAATTTTGCTTCAACTGTATTTGCACCTTCTGCGGTAGCTTTGCTAGTTTCAGCACGTTTCGCTTTTGGTTTATTCACCTTTGTCGCCATTTATCCCCCTCAATAAATTGGGTTTCTTCTGCAGCAGCTATCCTTAATAGACTTGCTCGAAAAAACAGTGCTAGGCAGTCTAATCGGAACACAAGGCGTTAGTAAATAACGAAAACAAATACTAACAACACACCGCACCGTCTTAGAACTAACAAGAAAATAAAAAACCGTTTTCCTGTTTTGTAGTATTAGTATCTGCGGAGTTTTTAATAATTCCTATAGAAAAATTTATAGAGCAGATTTTACTCGCGCGACGCAAAATTTAAATGCGATGCGCGAGTAAAAAAAGATTTTTTGCAATTTACAGGGTAAAAAGGGTTATGCATCGACACTTTGAAGACGAATTAAACAATCTAAAAGAACAACTCTTAAAAATGGGAAGTCATGTAGAATCTTCCGTAGGATTAGCAATTAAAGCACTCCTTGAAAATAAAACATCTCTTTTAAAAGAGGTTCATGATTTAGAGCAAAAAATCAATCGTGACCATATGGAAGTAGACGAAGCTTGTGTTCAGCTTTTAGCTCGACAAAGCCCGCTAGCCGCAGACTTGCGCTTGGTCATCGCTATATTGAAAATTTCTACTGATCTTGAACGAATGGGTGATCAAGCTGAAAATATCGCATTCAATGCTAAAGAATATCTTGCAGGAAAACCAATTAAACAATTGATAGATATCCCTTCAATGGCTGAAAAAGTACAAGTCATGGTGAAAGAAGCTTTGGACGCTTTTTTAAGAAAAGACCGCGAACTAGCGAAAAAAATCTTAGAAAAAGATGACGAAGTTGATGCACTCAAAGATAAAGTTTTTCATGATTTGATCGAAAGAATGGCACAGGCCCCTGATCAAATCGAACAAGCACTAAATTTAATTTTAATTGCACGAAACTTAGAACGTATCGGAGATCACGCTACGAACATAGCTGAAGATGTAATTTTTGCTGTGACCGGGGACGACATTCGACACGGCTCAAATATTGAGGAATAAAGTGAAGAAAGCCAAAATACTTGTAGTAGAAGACGAAGAAGATATTCGAGAACTTATCGTGCTTCACTTAAAGCGTGAAGGCTACGAAGTTGATGTTAGTGCTGATGGATCTGAAGCTCTTAAAAAAGCTACTTCTGAAAAATATGATCTATTGATTCTTGATTGGATGCTTCCGGGAAAAAGCGGGCTAGAGATCACAAAAGACACTCGAAAGCATTATACTCATGAAGATTTAGGAATCTTAATGGTTACAGCCAAAAGCACAAACTCTGACTTAATTATTGGTTTAGAATCGGGTGCTGATGATTACATAACTAAACCATTTGAATTATCCGTTTTAATGGCAAGAGTAAGAGCTCTACTTCGCAGAACAGATGGACAATCTACACAGTTGTTTTCGCTCGGGCCTATCGTCATAGATGAAGCCGCTCACAGAGCTACAATTGAAGAAGAAGAGATCTCACTCACTCCTTATGAGTTCAAACTATTAAGTACACTTATACAAAATAAGGGAAGAGTATTGACTAGAGACCAATTAATCTCAGAGGTTCAAGGTGATGGTGTAGCCGTTGTAGAACGAGCTATTGATACTCATGTATTTGGCCTCAGAAAAAAACTCGGTAAATATTCAGAAGCTATAGAGACAGTAAGAGGTGTTGGTTACAGGATCCCAGCTAAACTATAAAAATGCCTTTTAAAAAGTTCCAATATCTACCAAAGCAAATTTTTTTAAAATTTTTCATCCAACAAACCTTGGTTATTGTTGTCTCAATTTTATTACTTTCATTTTTCTCTCATATATTTTTAGCTAACGGCTTAAAACATGCGCAAACGGCTGCAGAAATTGAATACGCTTATAGCGCTGCCTTTTTATTTTTAATAATTTCGTCCTGCTTTATCGTTTCTATTGTTTCTTTATGGATGGGACTTAAGTTAGTTTGGCCATTGGGAAGAATCCTTGTAAAAGCACGCTCTATTTTAAAAAATGAATACACATCAATGCAAAACGCCGTTATTGAACCAGAAAATAATGATGACGAATGGCAAGATCTTGAATCGACCCTACATAGTATTAATAAAGATATTCGTAATAAAGAACGCTCACTCTCTCGCGAAAGAGAAGAAATTGAAACACTAGTTAGTGGAACAACCCAAGCAGTTGTAGCAGTAGAATCTAATGGCGACATTATGTTCTTCAACTCGCAATTTGCTTTGATTTTTGAAATCCCTCAATCAGGTGCCAAACGATTATCTGACATCATTCGAGATCAAATTATCTTAAAAACTTTTCGTCATACTTTAGAGTTTGGCTCACCGAATACCGAGCAAATTTCTATTCAAACTAATACCGATCATAGCCAAGCCATCTATAATTTATCGACTTCACCATTAAAAAATGATGAAGGTAAAATCTATGGTGTTATTGGTATGTTTTACGACATCACCGAATTAAAAAGGACAGAGCAAGTACGAATTGATTTTGTAGCTAATGTATCCCACGAACTAAGAACTCCACTCACTTCAATTAAAGGCTACGCTCAAACTCTTAGAGAAGATTTACAAAATAATATCGACGCACTCAAATTATTAAGCCCCATTGAAAAAAATACAGATCGCTTAATCGCCCTAGTTAATGATCTGCTAAGCCTTTCTTCTTTAGAATCTGGTAGCGAACTCAATAAGCAATCTGTTCGCCTTCTAGAATTATCGCA
Source organism: Oligoflexia bacterium (assembly GCA_023954355.1). GTDB lineage: Bacteria > Bdellovibrionota > UBA1018 > CAIPTA01 > CAIPTA01 > JAMLID01. The sequence continues at coordinate 86,356 of JAMLID010000006.1, forward strand.
AAGGGTGTTAGGTAATTTTCAAAATCAAATTAGTGCCAAAAAACATAAGGTCACTTTAAACTGCCAATCTGACGTTCTATTTGCTGATCGATCTAAGATTGAACAAGTTCTTACAAACCTATTAGAAAATGCCATTAAATACATTCCAGAAGGCGGTACCATTCAAATTGATTGGATCCATGAGGGTAATCAAACGATTCTTAAGATTCGTGACAATGGTCCAGGTATACCGAAAGAACAGCACACCAGAATATTTGAGCGATTTTTTCGTGTTGATAGTGCTAGAAATCGCGAGCAAGGTGGTACAGGCCTAGGTCTAGCAATTGTGAAACATATTGTTTTACGCCATGGGGGGAAAATCTCAGTCAATAGCGAATTAGGTAACGGAACAGAATTTATCTGCGAATTCCCAGAAAGTACAAGCTGAGTGTTTTTTACTCCAAACGAAATTTCTTTTCCTCAAGATTTAGAAAGCAATCTAGAACTCATATTTAATAAATACAAGTCTACAATGAGTGAAGATCAACTCACAAACTCATTGCAAAAACTCTGGCCCTTACTCGCACTAGAGGGCGGTGTGAGTGAAAAAAAATCAGAACACTACTCTTTAGATAAGAAATTGGCCTCGGCTTACATGATGTATTACCTACCGATAAACTGCTTGAAAGCCGCATTAATTTTAGATGAACTTTGGCTCACTCATGGAATGCCATTAAGCCAATTAAATGTTTTAGACCTGGGTTGTGGTCCAGCAACTGCTTATTGGGGCATAGCCTGGTGGGCGAAGATGCGAAATCTTAAGCTTAGCTATCACGGATGGGATCAGTCTAAAATATTCACACAACTTGCATACGAATCAACAAAACACTCTGCCTTCCAAGGTAACCTTAGTTTTTCCAGTGAACAAAATTCTATTTCTCAATTGATCAGAAAAGTACAACCAAACCTGATTTTATTTTCAAATTCTATTGGAGAAATAGCTCCAAACCACGAAGAAAAAACCAATCTACTCAAACAACTACTAGAGCAAAAGAATAGTCCTTACATTCTTTTTATTGAACCAGGCACAAAACAGCATTCACGTGCATTATCGAACTTAAAAGACCATTTTTTAGAAACTTCACCACTACTACCCTGCTTAAGCCGTAGGCCTTGCGGAGCTCTAACCATAGCAAGTGACTGGTGTCATGAAGAAGTTTATATTCAGTTTCCAAAATGGATAGAAGACTTAGGTAAAAAAATAAATATGAAGAAGTCGGCCATGATTTTTTCTTATTTATTGTATGGAAAACACTCTAATCCTTTACTGGATGGCAGCTCAAGAGTAGTGAGCCAAAGATTAGAACGTAAAGGCCAGTGGGAATGCCGCATTTGCACAGAAAAAGGTAAAGAATTTATTCGCGTTCAAAAATCAAAAATAAACGAAAAAACAGATTTTTTCCCTAAACTAGGGCGTGGAGATATTTGGCTAAAATATACAGCACAAGAAAAAGGTGATTTAGTAGAAAAAACTCTTTGGGAGTCGCAGCAAAAGTCTTTATTTGAGATTAGATAAAAAAATAGTATCGCCTTTTCCCAATTCTTGTTTACCTTCTTGCTTTCAAGAATCTATAATGTGATGTCTTATGGTACGCAAAATTCTTAAAAGAGTGCGAGAAAAAGCTGTTCGCTTTGATATAAGTTTTGGCTTATTACGCCAAGACTTATCTAGTATTCTTGCATTAGCTGATTCTACTAGCGATCTTGGAACAAAAGCTCAATGGCTAGAAAGTCTTTTAGATTGGGTACGTATTTCTGTAAACCCAGAATCACAGAAAACTAGTAGTAAAATTCAAGCAGTTCGTTTTCGCTACTTACTCAAAGTCTTAGAAAAAAATCCAAAATGGGAAAAAGAATTTTCTAAACTACTTTCTGGCTTACTTTTAGAGACCGATGCTCTCTCGCTCTTATGCGAAACTGGTTTGAGCAATCAAAATGGATTTATTAGTGAGTGTATTGATCGAATTGTTCACCGTATAGTACCCGTACCAAGAAACGAAAAAGATCTAGGTGAGTTATTCGTACGATTGTTTGATGATGAAACCGACGCTGATTGGCTAGCCACTCTCGATGAATCTACTATTCAACGCCTTGAGGGAATGATCTTTTCTGATCCAGAAGCAAAGCAATATTTACTAAAAAAATATACCAAAACACTATTAGAAGCTTTAGTTATACTCGCCGCTCAAGTTGAGTCTGCTGGCCTATCTAAAGAAATTCGTTTTCGCTCACACATTAGATCAGTTAGAGATTCTGCTTTTTTTCGCTTACGAATGATTATGGCTCTGGCACATGCAAGCTTAGCTTCTGATGAAACAGAAAAAAAAGAAGCTATTTTAGATCGCATGAGACCGCATTTCGACGCTTGTAGAAAAGAAATTAACAATGCTCTACAGCACTTAGAAGAGCACGGTGTTAGCACAACAATTGTATATCGATTAGAGCGTATTGAGAGACAGCTAGATCGAATGGAACTTATTTCAGAAATTCTTTTTGCTAAGGCAAACTCTCAAAAATCTACGCTTTGGCTAAGATTAATGGCTAGCCTAATTCGCTCTAGTATAGAAAGCTCGAGCGTACGTAAACTTTTTCAAGACAACCTGCATATGTTGGCTAGAAAAGTTGTTGAGCGTGTGGGAGTTTCTGGTGAACGCTACATAACTAGCACAAAAAAAGAATATTTCTCACTACTGCTCTCTGCCGGCGGTGGAGGAATGGTCACAGCCGGCACAGCATATGTTAAATTTTTAATTGGCAAGACGAATCCCGCACTATTTTTTGAGGGATTATTCTCTTCTATCAACTACACCTTTAGCTTTTTGCTAATGCAGATTTGTCACTTTACCTTAGCAACTAAACAACCAAGTGTTACCGCACACGCATTAGCCTCAAAACTAAAAGAAATTCGACAAGAGTCTGACCTAGCAGCATTTAATGATACCGTTGCGAAATTAACTCGATCTCAATTTGCTGCTGCTGTTGGTAATATTGGAATTGTTGCACCTGTTGCAATAATTGCTGATTTTCTATTTTCACAAAGCTTTGGCAGGCATATTATGCCCATCGACTATGCAACGAAAGTAATTGCAGAAATGCACCCTTGGAAAAGTCCAACTATCATTTTTGCTTTTGGTACTGGTGTATTACTTTGGTTATCGGGCCTAGGAGCCGGCTGGCTTGAAAACTGGTTTGTATACAGACGACTTCCAGAGACAATTTCTCAATCGCCAGTACTTATTAATTTTTTAGGTGCCAAAAAAGCAGCTAGAGTATCAGATTGGATCTGTAAAAATATTGCGGGCATCGGTGGAAACGTATCGCTAGGAATACTCTTAGCTTTTTCACCAATTATTGGACAATTCTTTGGATTACCATTTCATACAAGACACGTAACTATCTCTTCAGGTGGATTATTTTACGCTTATAGCGCTATGCCTTCTGGAGCATTGAACTGGCAAGATTATCTCTTAGGCGCTATCAGCGTAGTCCTAGTTGGACTTCTAAATTTCGGTGTTTCCTTTGCTCTAGCCTTATATACAGCCATTCGCGCTAGAGATGTAAAAAAAGGAAGATTAGTTATTATTCGACATGCGCTTTGGAAGCATATTCGAGCCAATCCTCTCGCCTACTTTTGGCCACAAGCTAGCAAGCAAGCAGCTCACCTTAAATAATACGCAGCATTATAATTGTTTATTTCACTCTACTATAGACTAATTTGCCGCTCTAAATTTCGCCTATATTATGTTTTTTCTGTGAGTAGGAAGCTATCGCAAACAAACAGAAAAGAAATTTTAATTGCCTTGCTCTCGTGTATGGCATTTGTTATCAAGCCGTTGCGGTGGGAATTGCACAGAGGGCATGATCTATGCCTTTTCAAATAAGGGAGAAAGAAATGTACATAAAATTTGTTTTATTAGCTATCACCATGATCGCTACAGGAATCCAACAAGCTAAAGCCGATGAAATGGAATTATTTGATATACTAAGTCCAGCAGAAATCGCTCAAGAACTAATGAATGAAGTTGATGACACATCATTCTTTGAAGCCATTCCAACAGCCTCAAAGCCAAGAGTTTATGTTTTGGTCGACAAAAGCCAACAAAGACAATGGGTGTATGTAGATGGTAGTCTATACGATAGTTGGGCTGTATCTACTGGAACAGAAAAAAGAAAATGTGCTCCTTCAAGATGTTATAGAGCAGGCACACCTACCGGTGAGTGGACTCCATACGCTATGTATGCAAAATACACATCACGCTTGTGGAATGCTCGAATGGATAGAGCTATCTTCATTACAGGCGGAATCGCTTTACATGCTACTTATGGTGAAAATATTAGTATGCTTGGGCGAAGAGCTTCAGGTGGTTGCGTAAGACAACACCCAGATAATGCTGATCGATTATTCCAGCTTGTTAAGCGCTACGGAATGAAGAATACAAGAGTTCGCATTCAAGAATAATTCATAATCTTAATTGAACTTAAAAAGAGCTAACCAAAAGTTAGCTCTTTTTTTATTTAGTATTTATTAATCTCGATAATTTAGTATTTAAAACTTCTGCATCAGCATCAAAACCATTTGATTTATAATAATCAATCAGCGTTGTTAATCGAGAGCTCTCTGCTTGTACTACTGATTCAAGATATTTAGCATACTCTAAACCAGTACTTACTTGACCGTTTAATAAATATAACGCAGTTAAAGCGCGGTAATTTTCAAGATCTCTTGGATACTGACTATAATATGTTTCTAAATACGGAATTGCAGAAACATAATCACCTCTATACCAAAAATAAAATCCTAAGCCTTTTTGTATCAATGGTCCGCAAGACTGAAAAAAAGCTGTATCTGACAAAAGTTTTTTAGCAATACGATCAGCTTCTGGCCAATCATATGCTTTCGCGTAAACTTCTAAAAGATAGCAATCACTTGTCGGACGTAATTTCGATTTAAATTTTTTAGCCAGTGATACAGCATCTTGTAATCTATTCATCTGTCGTAAGGCCACTATTTGATACTCAATTGATTCTGCGTCTTTAAGCACATCGTATGTTTGCTCAGCTTCTTTTAAGGCCGTGGCATATCTTTCCATCTGTAATAAATGAAAAGCTGTACTTGGATCTTTTTTATGAGTTTTATCATCTAGATTCTCTAATTTTGCTAAGATTGTTTGGTATTTATAAAAATCATTCGGCATAGAACGCAAAATGCCATCGTAAAAAGCAGAACTTTCATGAAAGTTTTTAATTACACTCGAGTAGTTTCCTTGAAATTTCTTTAATAAAAACTGATTCGGTGTTTCTTGTTTGGCTTCGTAAAATAGTTTGCTCTGTAAAACCTCTGCGTATGCATTTCGATCTGTATTAATTTTTGCATCTTCAGCAAAGTGTAAAACATCTTCTCTTGTTAATACAAAAAGTGACATAGCCTGATAGATATTTGCAATTGGTACACCAGATAAAAATTGAGCATACTCACGGTTAGAAATTAATGAGTGCAACTTCATTAAATCAAAACGTACTTCTTTTTTTGAACCGATCATAATCAGCTCTTGGTCGCCTGTTCCTGTAAACACCATGCCGTGAGGAAAAACTGTATAAAAAGTTTTTAAAATACTTGAGAGAACTCTAGCATCCATATTGTAAAGATTTAACCACTGAGAAAATACACCTTCATCAGTTAGATTATTACTAACTATGGTAAAGAATTCTTCAGTAAAAAGATTAGCTACCCCTGCAAGCCATGAGTGAGATGGTTGCGAAACAATAATGTCATATGGGCCACCCTGCTTTGTTGCTAAAACAAAACGTGCATCTTCAATTCTGATTTCTAAATTTTTACGGTCTTTATATGGTAGTTCTCCATCGTACACAAATTTCGATGCCTCAAGAATTCCTTTTTCTAACTCTGCGACATATACTTTTTTCAAGTTTGTAGAAGATAAAAAATTAACTGTGTAGCCGCCTCCATAGCCAACGATAAAAGCAGACTTCGGATCTCTCCCTAGAGCTATTGGCAAAAATCCCAGAAGAGCTTCGTACTTAGGAAGCGACATTTGATCTTTGCGATCATAAATCGATTCATTTAATCCATTAGTTTTTAACCTATAATAATTGCGATAACGCTCACCATCTGTTGGATCGTGACTAAGAGTAATAATACCGCTTTGCCCTTCATATATAAGCTTAAATTCTTCATCCACTGATAAATAGCGCTTAAAAAGCTCTGATAAACTATTATAATTTCGACTCTTTTGCTCATAGGCAAAGTGAATGATCTGTTCAAAACTAATCGCACGTATAAATACGACAAGAACCAATACAAACCCTAAGGCACTAAATAAAAGTTTAGATGTTTGAATTTGATTTTTCTTCATTTGAAAAAGAAAAGGTATGGGCAAAAAAACCAGTACTAAGCAAGCTAGTTTAATCGAATTACTAGAACCCAACCAAGGAATCAAAACCAAACCTGTCAAACAAGAACCCAATATCGATCCGATTGTATTGCTAGCGTAAATTTGACCACTTTCTTTGGCAGAGTCTTCAGGATTCGTAACTACAAGGTCAATAGCTAGTGGTAGTAGCATCCCTAAAAAACTACTAGAAGGTAAAAGAATCAAAAAACACACTGTAGCTTTTGCGAAAAAAAACGAACAAGCAAAACCAAAGTAATAGTAAAAAATATTTGCCAATAAGGGACTAAAAGAAAGCAAATAACTTGATAAGACAATAGAGAAAGATGCAGCAATTAAAAGCCATAGATAAAAAGAAAATTTATTTTTTATTTTATCTATAAACTGTGAGAGCACTATGGCACCAAGACCTAAGCCTAAAAGAAACACACATAGTACTAAACTTAATCCATATATATTCGAGCCTAAAAATATGCCTAGATACTTATTCCAAACAACTTCAGCAGCAAGAGCAGAGAATCCGACCAATCCAGCAGATAAGTAAATTAGGTACGTATACGACTTGGATTTTGATTTTTGTATATTGTTTTGATTTTCTGATTTTGACTCTTCGGCTAAAAGTGGCGCATTGTTAGTTTTGGCTATAAAAAAAGCTACTAGTAAAATCACTAAGTTTACAAAAACAGAGAAATGATTAGCCCAAGTAGTACCTAAAATAGGAATCAAATAAAATCCTGTAACAAACGCTCCAGCTACTGCACCAAGAGTATTTAACCCATAGAGAAAGCTAATCTTACGCCCGATTTCACTTTTTGTTTTAACAAAGTGCTTTATCAATAGAGGCAGTGAAGCTCCCATCAAAGTAGATGGGAGAAGAATTAATAATAAAACAGATAAAAACTTTAAGATCACACCTAAAATAGAGAAAGATCCAGATAAAGGAAAAAACCCTAAAAGCTTATGAAAATCGTAAAGAACGAAAAGTAGAAAAAAAGAATATAACCCAATGATCCCCTCTATGATTCCATACATCCATAAAGGATTTTTAATCCGATAAGAGAATCTTCCTGAAAGCCAACTACCTAAAGACATTCCTAGAAAAAAAATGCCCAAAACCATGCTTATGGCCGCTGATGTTGAACCCACACCTAAAGATAAGACCCTTATCCAAATGCTTTCATAAATTAAACTAGAAAATCCCGAAAAAAAGAAAAGGCAGCTAACGATTGTACGTTGAGACATCTTCATTCTATTACTCCTAAAAAAAAGGCCTATCGTGTGATAGGCCTTTTTCCAACCATTATATTTTTATTTTCTACTCTTCTATTTTTTCTGAAGAAGAATCATCGAACCCTTGATCTAAGAACAATTGATCTAGATCTTGTTCTACCGAACTACCATCTTGAACCCACGGATAGTTCTTTCTCAAGAACTCATCTGAAGAGAGCCCGTTATTTGGTAGTACTCCAAATCCCATTCCCATAGGCATTGGTCTTGGACCATCAAATGGAGGAGGCATTGGCATTGGTCCAGGCGGCATTGGCATTGGTCCAGGCGGCATTGGCATTGGTCCAGGCGGCATTGGCATTGGTCCTGGAGGCATTGGCATTGGGCCTGGAGGCATTGGCATTGGACCTGGAGGCATTGGCATTGGTCCAGGAGGCATTGGCATTGGTCCAGGAGGCATTGGCATTGGCGGCATTGGAGCCACTATGTCAATACATCTTCCATCTCTTGGACTCCATCTTTGTCCAGGAGGGCAGGCAGGTGGATTTCTTCTAACACAACGACCTAGTACTGGATCATATACTTGTCCTGGGCCACATACAGAGCCTCTAGGAATACATTGTCTACGAGCTGGATCCCAAATTTCATTTGGTCTACAAAGTCTTGGTCTATTACTTGGCACACATTGATTTCTAGCAGGACTCCAAACATAGCCTGCAGGGCAACCTACATGATTTGGCACACATCGGTTTCTCTGATAGTCGTAGTGTTCTCCAGGGGCACATACTCGCGCTGGATCTTTCCATACACAACGATTCAATACATATGAGTATCTATACCCAGGAGCACAACGAACCTGATCAGCTACGCAACGGTTACGATACGAATCCCAATGCGTACCGATAGGGCAACGAGGATATCCATTACGTACACAACGATCTAAATAAGGATCGTAATGATGATTAGGTCCGCAAGAAAAGTTTGGCGGTGGTGGTGGATACGCAACACACTGCCCACTATCAGGATCAAGGTATGTTCCAGGAGGGCATACTCTATCGTTGTCACCATCTTGAACACAATATCCTAAATCTTCGTCATAGTAGTACCCTGGAGGGCAAGCCACTACTCCATCATTTTTTTCTCGTATACGTAATTGAAACTGTTGATAGTTCTCAATTGAAAATTCATCTGTTGCCTTAAGAGCAAAACGAACAAGTCCCTCTTCACGAAAAGTTCCACGGATAGAAAAATATTTTCCGCTTGTTCTATATCCAATAGTTAAAGCTTCTGGTAACGACTCTTCATCAACAACCTCACCTGAAAACTCTGCTCTTTCGTTAAGAGGATCAAGCACTTTAACTCTTGTATGATAGCTCTCATCTTCTTTTGCTGGGTGTAAAACTGAATCTTCACTAAATCTTGGGTACCTATATTCATCATTATTTTCAGAATTTAAGCAAACCTCTCTAGAGTGAATTTCGTTACCATCTTGGTCTAGTGCAGCTAAATTGAAACACCAGCGACCAGTAAACGTTGTATTACCGAAAAGTAGAATATTACTCGATTGAGAGTCTTCTAAATATAATCCGGGAGGTAATTGAGAGCCAATCTCTTGCCAATAAACTGGGGCATTAACTGGTGGAACCAATTCAAATGCACCTTCAAAATATTCACCATATTTTGTATTTAACTCTTCTTCATCAAAAGAAATTTGCGATCCAGCAAGCGCACTAAGCTGTCTGTCTGAAGCTTGATCTTGTCCAGCAAACGAATCTGCCTTCCCACAAGATAAAATAGAAAAAACTAATAATGTAAAAATGAAAGGCCTAAAATAGGCGAAAAACGAAAGCTTCATACATCCCCTCTTGAATTAGATTTCGAACCTTGATTCGCACATCAGCAAACTTAATGCCAACTGAAAATCCATTTTTGGGGCAAATTATTTAAAAACACAGTGCATTAATGGAGCCATAATGCCTCTCTTATTGCGCAACAATAGAAATTTTTACAAAAAAAAAGCGGATCAAAATAGATCCGCTTTTTTTATTAAGACAATGGTTTTCTTACTGTTGAGCTTTAACGTCAGAGATAAAATCTCTAACCACTCGCTCAACTCTTGTTCTTCTTTCGCCCAATTTTTTTGCTACTTTATTAAGTACTGCACGGTTAGGCATTTCTAACTTATTCAAAGTAGAAATATCTTTTTCGTTTAAGCCTAAAGCTTTAGCAGCAGGAGCTTTATTAGAAGCTTCAGCTAAATCTAAAAACTTTTGTGCTGAAGAAACTTTGATACTGTAGTCTCTTGCTAACATTTCAGCAGCATCGCTATTGCGAACTGTTTTTGTGCTAGCATCTACAGCTAATTCTAAAGTATCAAACTCAGCTCTTGGACCTCTCCAACCTGGGTGTCTTGGACCATGGCCAGGATGTCTTGGGCCGCGTCCGTCTCTCCATCTTGGTTGGTGTGGACCTGGATAATATGGACCAGGATGGTAAGGTCTATGCCAACCACGACGGTGGCCGTGGCCATAATCAACATGACCGTAAGTATAAGATACTTCACAACCTTGAAGCATTGGAATAGCGAGTAATAGGGCTAATAAAGAAAAAATTCTCATGAGAACCTCCGGAATATTATTTATCTTGGACTTACTTAACGTAAGCCTTGCGCTCAGTTTTCTACGCCCGATGATCATAGCGCGCAAGCATTTCATAAATTTTGTAGAAATCTCCACATTCGTCCTGAATTTTTTACATAAAGGTAGAGGGCCTATTACTTTCGAACTTTTTCAAAGGGTCTATATGATCATAAGCTTCCACTTAGGGTATCAAATATTTGATAAATAGTGGCAATTCTAGCTTTTCCTTACCGCAAAACAATCCCATCACATAATATTCAAAATAAAAATAACGCAATAATTTCAAATAATTAAAATCGAACAACCTTTATGTATTGCGAAGCATAATAATATTTGATATAAAAGGTCGGATTTTAAAAATCACCACTATTATAGGAGCCTTTAATGAAAGCCGCTCACTCAAAAACCCTACCTATACTTATAGCCTCTCTCTTGGCTGCTCCAAGCGTCTCTTATGCATTTTCAAACTCTGACTTATCAAGAGCACTTCGTGAATTTGAAAGAGATCCTAAAAAGTTCATGAATACGATTCCAGAAAAAGAAGTAAATAATCGTAAAGCTAAAATTCAATCTGTTTTTACTAAAGACGCTATTCGCAAAAAGAAATATGTAGAAGAAAAAAATAAAACCAGACCTATTCAAGGTAAGTCAGGCATCCAATCTAACGATAGAGCTGAAAATCTAGTTTATAATTCTAATAAAATGTTAAAAAGCTTAGAAGAAATTGAGCGTAAAAGACTACAAAAGGCAGAGCTCTCTGTTCAACCTTGGTCTGATCATTACTGGGCCCTTTACCAAGGACAAACAGCATTCCGATATGCTGATAAAGATTTTCCTAACTCTTCTGATTGGAAAAGAAATTTCGACTACATCATGAAGAACATACACGGCGATATAGACTCACTAGCACCAGCTGAAAAATATGATTTACTTGTTGGAGATGATTCTAAATCTCTTACTAAATCTGCCCTTGGTGAAGGCGAACAATACTACCGCTCGAGTAGAAAAGTAGAAGAGTGGATGGGAATTTGTCATGGATGGGCTCCGGCCGCTTATATGTTAGATAGACCAAGCTCTTCTGTTAGTGTTTTAGCCGCTGATGGAAGAACGAAAATCACCTTCTACCCTTCTGACATTAAAGCCTTAGCCTCACTTCTGTGGGCAAAACACTCAAGCGAAGTAAACTTCGTAGGCGGAAGATGCGATACTAAAGAACCCAAACAAGACGAAAATGGAAGAATTTACGACCAAAACTGCTTCGATACTAATCCTGGTGCGTGGCACTTAGCTTTAGTAAATCAAATTGGTATTAGTGATAAGAGCTTGGTAATGGACGCGACTTTTGACTATGAAGTATGGAACCAACCAATTCTTTCGTATGAATACACCTACTTCAATCCAGAAACTAAGGCTCCATCAAACAGTCTTAGATCTGCAAAAGTTTCTGCGAATGAATTTCGTTCAGATAAATTTCGTAAATATCGAGATAATAATACTCGATCTATTGTTGGTATTTCTATGACAGTAAAATACATGGCAGAAAATAATCCAACCATACAAGGTAGCGATGCTAAATCAAACGACAATATCACTACCGTTCGCTACATTTATGACCTTGAATTAGATAGTAACGATAATATTATTGGCGGTGAATGGTATCAAAATGCTCACCCTGATTTTCTTTGGACACCGGTAAAAGATGCTAGAGCAGTTAGCCCTGGCGATACTTATCTGGCACGTACTCGTGCTGATCGCAAGAAGTGGAGCAAAGAAGAATCAATGCCTAGAGAATGGCAAGAAATCGCAAAAAGAAATTCATCTAACGGATCTCCCCTTGCTGTTATTGTAGAAAATCTAATTCAGTTCTCTAACGAAAAAGACTCTTCGCATAGACCGATCCGAAAGAGATAGTTTAAATTTATGTTTAAGCCATTTCTAATCATTCTAGCCTGCTTATTTTTTTCGCTGAATTCGCAGGCTTCTTCTAGATCAAATAGTCCAGACTGCAAAAAAGTTTGGACAAAAGCAGATCTTCGACCTCAAGAGAATGAAGATTACTCTACCTTCTACAAAAGACAACAAAGAAATAACTGTCTTAAAGACTGGACAATTCTAGTTTATATGGCCGCCGATAATGATCTTGCAGCCTATGCGCTTTGGGATTTGTACGAGATGGAAGCTGGCTTTAAACGATCTAACTATGCAGGATCTTCTGAAAAACTAGACCTCTTAGTTCAATATGATGGCCCAGAGAACGATGATCTAAGAAGACTGCATATGTTTTCTTTTGGTGAATACAAGCATAGAAAATTATCTGATTTTCAAAGATCAAATATTGAAAATGTACAGTCACCCATCATTGAAAAGCTTCCTGAAAACCGTAGAGACAAAGAAGCAGATAGACTGATAAATTTTCTTTCCTTTGCCGACACTAATTATCCTTCAAAACATACAATGCTGATCGTCTGGGGACATGGACAAGGTTGGAAGGCATACCCAATTACAGAAAAGGCAAAGGCAAATATTTTAAACAATATCGAACTTCCCAGTTTTCCAGAATCTACAACTGATAAAAACTTTGGTGGAATCGCATTTCGTAAAAGTTCTGATACATGGCTAGATATCCCAGCCTTAAAATCTGTATTAAAAACTCACCAAGAATCCTCTGGTAAAGCACTTGATATTTACGCATCCGATGCTTGTTTAATGCAAATGGTAGAAGTTGCTTACGAACTCTCACCTTATTCGCGCTTTATCGTAGGCTCCACTCAAGTGCAAAATTTTCTGGGACTTCCCTACCGAAGACTACTATACGAAATAAATAAAGGCACATTTAATGGCGAAAAGAGAAATGTAAAGCATAGCAACGATGCGAAAGATGAGCCTTATCTACTCTCAAAAATGATTCCTAATCTAATGAAGCAGAGTATGAATCCTAGATCTGGACTACAAGGTAGATCTGATAAAGAAGGCATCAAACACATAACTTCATCATCGATTTCGTCTATTCCCTTAGAAAAGGATCTAATTGTTGAATTGAAAAAAATATCTCTCACCTTACACTCTTACTTACGAGAAGAACCTATGCGTATTATGGACATGATGTATATTATGCAAAATGTTCCTTCGGTTGAGGGTAATGCCCAAGATCTAGGAGTTTTTCTTGGGTATTTGGAAATGTTACTCATAGAAGAAAAGCAAAAAAATGGCCATTTCAGCCCAAGAGCAAGACAGTTACATCAACAAATTATTGAGACTAAAACCTCTCTAGACTTTACAGTACTCTCGTACGCATACGGTACTGCTTATGGAATAGATGAAATCACAAATACCATTAGTTTTGTGCCAAGAGCCATATCTATTTGGATTCCACTTTCAGAAGATGAGTATAAGTTAAGAAAACGAGAATTCATGGCATCAGAATTCTACAAAGATACTAAATGGAATCTCTGGTTAGACTATCTGTATAATAATAAGTAAGATGTATTTTCAAATTTAGAAGCGTTGCGAGAAAGACACTAAAAGTGCCGAACTAGGTATGATGAGGCTGAATAGTAACTCTACTGCAATGACGAATAACACGGCTTAGGTGCTTTTAGAGACTTACGCAGTAGTTACTAAGTTTGAAAACACACACTAAAGCTAATTTTACATAAAAATTTGGCAATTCCTCTCAAGTATACGTAAACTATAGAAAATTTCAGAGGAGGATTCATGAAGCAAACTTCATTGTTAGTTGTATGTATAACATCAGTCGCACTTTTCTCGTGCGTATCAAGCAGTAAACATAAGAAAATAGTAGGTGACCTTGAGCAGCAACTCTCTGAACAACGTACTCAAAATCAAGACCTTCAAACTACTGTTGGCAGTTTAGAAGAGAAGCTACTTGCTACCACTAAAGATAAAGGACAATTGCGTACCTCTTTAGATGAAATGAAAAAAGCGATGGAAGAGATGAAACAACGCCAGCAAGAGCAAAAGAAACGATTAGATGAATTTAAAGACCTAACAAGAAGATTTAAACGCTTAACTGATGCAGGAACTCTCTCTGTTAAGATCGTGGATGGGAAAATGGTAGTGAGCTTAGGCTCTGACCTATTATTTGCACCTGGATCGGCTCGATTATCTAAAGATGGTATTAGTGCGGTAAAAGAGGTTACACAGCAACTCGTCAGCCTACCTAGTAAGCGCTACCAAATTGAAGGACATACAGATACTGTGCCTATCAACACACAAGTATTTCCTTCTAATTGGGAACTTGCATCTGCTCGTTCACTTAGCGTGATGAAAACTATGATTGACTCTGGAATGCCTTCAGAAAGAGTAAGTGCCGCAAGTTATGGCGAATTTCAATCTGTACAGGCGAACGATACTCCAGAGGGGCGTGCAGCGAATAGAAGAGTTGAGATCGTTATTGTTCCAGATTTATCTTCTCTTCCTGGATATGAAGAGCTTCAGTCTTATGCGCAGTAATGAGACTGGGTGTACCTTTTAAAATAATCTTTAGTTTATTTTTAATGGGGATCTTAGCAGGACTAGGATCCTCATTTTTTTTATATTCGCTAAACTATCTAACAGCGCAAAGACAGCAGTATCCTCTCATAATGCTTGGGTTACCCATATTAGGATTGCTATTTGCTCTCACGAAGGCCAAATACTCTGTATATTTTAACCAAGGACCAAAAGACCTCTTCCGAGCTTCGAGAGGTGAGGTTAAAGATTCATTTCTTTATTTACCACCGATCATTCTCATTTCTACCCTATTGTCTCATCTTTTTGGTGCCTCAGTAGGTAGAGAAAGTACTGCTGCTCAAATGGGTGGAGGCTTTAGCTATTGGATCCCTAAATTTTTATCTACCTCTCTTGAGCATAAGTGCTCTTTGATTGTTTCTGGCCTAAGTGCGGGCTTTGGTGCAGCCGTAGGTGCACCCTTGGCAGGTCTTGTCTTTGGATTAGAAATAACTGGAGGGTGGACCATTCGAAATATCGTATACTGTACTTTTGTCAGCGCAGTAAGCTTTTTCATTACAAAGCTAGTTGGAGCGCCACATACTTACTACCCTATTGCTAGCCCAGAAATTAGCCTTACGATTAAAACAATTATAGCAATTTTATGTCTATCTACTTTTTCTAGTCTTTTACTTTATCTTTTCTTTTTCCTTAAAAAACAAACCGAAAATTTAATAGAAGCACTACCCGGTTTTCTACTCAAATCGACTCTTGTTGGTTTGATCCTAGCAATTAGCTTTTGCTTTATGGGGTATCAAAAGTACGCTGGCCTTGGCATTGAATATATCCAGTTTAGTCTTCTTGGCATCACCAATACCGCTGATCCATTTTGGAAAGTTTTCTTTACTGCTCTGTCAATAGGGTCGGGATTCAAAGGCGGAGAATTTATTCCCTTTGTTTTTATCGGCAGTAGCCTAGGTGCTTTAATTTCTAAAATACTCTCAGCTGGATTACTACTACCCACTATTGGGTTTGGTTTATTTTACGGAGCAGCAACCAGAACCCCAATTGCTTGCTCAATTATGGTAGGAGAAATTTTTGGATGGCAATATGGTTTTATATGCTACCCAGCCACAATAGTAACAATCTTGTTTTTAGGTAAACGTTCAGTATTTTCTAATGGATAGCTTTTACTCGTTAGAAGATAGTTCACGTATCGGCTTCGTTTGTTCATTCTTAGCAGAATCCATAATCTGTTGTAGGTTGCCTTCAAGATGTGTAGCAATTTTATTCATCTGATAGGCCGAAGCTTCGATATAAGAAATATTTTGATTATAACAGGGGGCTGCCTCTAGAAAGCCTTCCATATCACCACCAGTAATTTCTTCTACGTCGAAGTCTTCAGGTAAAACAACTTCATCTAAATACGCTTCTACTGAGTCTGAGGCAGATCGTACATCTTTTACAAAATCTGCTAAAAACTCTTGATCTTGAATGCTATGAGAAAAAACTTCTTCACTAAAATCAGGCCTTTCACTATTAGAATTTCCGTAAGAAGCAACCTGACGACCACCTTTTTCTTTTTCTACTTGTGCAGCCCAGCGACTCTCATATTTAGAAACACAGTAGCTAGCCATTTCAGCTATATAGCCATTATCTTCACAGTAAGACACATACTTACCTACGTTTTCAGGGCTATCACAATGAAATTTTGACAAATCTTCATTAGCGAAAACAATAACCGGAAAAACAAACAATAAATTTATTAGAAATAATTTAGTCATACTTTATTTTCTCTTTTTTGATTTTTTACTTTTTTTGCCAGACGAACCACAAACATTCCACTCTCGATGCCCACCTAAATCGATATGCCCTTCGGCCCCACAGTACATGCCTACTCCGCCCTTTCGATTACCTAAAATCTTTGATCTTGCTCTTTTCAAAGCACCATTAAGACCAGAACGACCAACACCAGCAGCACGAACATCTGCTGCGATTCCCAACGTATGCTGAGATTTTGAAGCTGTCCCTCTACACTTCTTTTTTATACAGCCTCTTTGTGCGCGCAATTGGTTTTGTCTTGTTTGAGATCTATAAGCTGAAAAAACTTCGACGGTTTTACCCCCGAGTTCTTTTGAAATCTGACTTAAAACAGATTGCATTTCTTTTGACCCTTTTATGCGACTATCTGATCCTACAGCATTTCCCACAGCCTTCCATCCAGCAAAAGAAGTAGACGGAACCACTAACAAAAGAAAAAGAAAAAATTTCATTCACTACCCTATTCGACAAGTTGAACTCTTCTTTTCTTTCGGAATCACTGAATAAAATCTTAAAAATTTCTTATTGGCTCAGATCCATAAGTCTTTGATGCGCCTCATGAAAACCTTCTACATCAATCGGTTCTGGCCCATTATAGATAAGAGAGACACAGTTCCAACCCTGCTTTGTAAGCCAAGCAACGGTTCCGTGTGAAATGCCCTCTTGCCATGAACCTATATATAAGGTCTTTTCACTATCTTTTGGCTCAAGTGGCGATGTAGCTACACTAAATATTGGGTCAGCTTTTCTTGCTATAACTTCTTTACACATTTCTTCTGCCGAAAATTGCCAACCTAGAAATTTTGTTCGCCTCCAGTCGCTTTCTAATAAACGTTTCTGCTCTTTATCTGCTCCAACTTCTTTCATAAATTTATCCAATGGCAACCGAATGACATCTTCATATTCTTTATTCGATAGTGGTTTTTTTGCTAACTCTTTAAGTGCAGACTTTCCTATAAATCTAAACAATAGATCTGAGGCCATCGCATCGTTTTGAACTATCATAAAATAACGAAGACTATCTATAGATACAAAAGTACCGATTGGCCAATCGACTAAGATTCCTGAAGACTCAATGCGATCTGCTTCTTGAATAGCAATAGAGTCAGATAATTTAGCTTTTTTATTCGCTATTAACTTTTCCAATGCAGATAAAAGAAATATTTCCCCTGAACGCCCTACAGCCTTTTTTTCGCTTTCTCTAGCTGCAAATTTTTTTTTGCCATTTTTAAATGAATAGTAACTATATTCACCTTTCATGAGGTCTAAATCTTTTTCTACTTTGTCTAAAGAATCATTTGGATAACTAGCACTTCCAAATTCGAAGCCTTCAATTTTATTGTCACTCCAACGAAAGCGAAAAGGAACTCTAGCTTCAGCAAATTCAAAATATACACCCTCATTACCTTCTTTAACTTTTTTACACTTACCAAAGCGCTCTGTTAAACCAGTCAGCATTTCTTTAGCGGCATCTATGCCAGGTTCATGTAGAAAACTCTTTGAAAAGATCGAGCTCGATACGTTGGGAATCTTTTGGCAAAAGTTCTTTTCTAAAAATTGAATCTCTTTTTTTCCCGTAAAAGAGAAAGCACTATACGAAAAAATTACCAAGAAAGATAAAATACTCATGACTTAGAGTCTGTTATGAATTCTATTTTTTTACAAGTTTGTTGAAGCCGCTTTCGAATATGCAACAGCTCGCATACAAGCCTAATTACTATTTAGATATATAACATTCTCGTGAGTGGTCGTTTACAAGACCCACGGCCTGAAGATATGCATAAACTATAGTTGATCCAACAAATTTAAATCCGCGTTTTTTGAGATCTTTTGAAATCTCATCACTCAATGCGGTTCTTGCAGAGTAATCTTTTGCTGTTTTAGGACGATTTACAATAGGTTTTTTATTCGATAAAAACCCCCATAAATAGTTTGAGAAAGTTCCATATTCTTTCTGTACATCCAAAAACGCTTTTGCATTCACCACTGTTGACTCAACTTTTAAGCGATTACGAATAATACCTTCATCTTTTAGAATTTTGCCCAACTGCGCTTTTGTTAGTTTTGCTACTTTCTGTGGATCAAAATTACAAAAAAGCTCTCTATAACGATTTCTTTTGCGAAGAACCGTCTCCCAACTAAGACCGGCCTGAGCCCCTTCTAAAATAAGAAACTCGAAAAGTACCCTATCATCGTAAACAGGACGACCCCATTCTTCGTCGTGGTACTTTACATAAGACTCGTTGGTCATTTTTACCCACGGACATCGCTTAATTTTTCTCTCTTTTTTCATGTATTTTTAAGATCCTTAGCCTCTTTACTTGTATTCAGTGGCAAAAACTGCTAACACTGCGCGAAACAACACATCATAGACCTAAAGGGGTAAAAATGAAAATCCTAGCCATCCTATTTTTTGTTTTAGTATCAAGCTCTGCCTTTGCTGAAACGCCTTCACTTAGAGCTTGCTTAGATAGCTGTTATATTTGGAATGATCAGCCTTCTTACGCGCTTAAAGCTTGCATTACTGACTGTAAAATTAAGTATAGCCGCCTTTCTTCAGAGGATGAGCCAGGCTGGTGTGAGACCTACGAAGAAGACTGTGAAAGAGACAATACTCCACCACTTTTTTAGATATCTTAATTACCGAAAGAAAGGAGGCCTAGCCTCCTTAGAGTTTAAAAGCAAGTAAGAGATAGAGAGTAAGATTTTCCTCTACTGGTGAAGTAGGCCTGACTTAAAGAGGTGTATCCCCCGACTCTTGAGGGATCATGCTTAGAATAATACAAAATATTATAACCTTCATCTCCAAGACTACCCTCAAAACTAATACCCGAAGGTCCACAAAAAGCGCGATACCTCATTCTCAAGGTAAATGGTATTTCGCTAAGTTTGGTTTCGATTTCATCTACCCTACAATCTTCACGGTTGGGCGAAACTTCTATTCTTTTTGTGGGAATTCTTAGTTCTATCTGGCCATTATCCTGTATTCTTTTTTCGTTCTTATAAACAGTTGCTGTCAGATAACAAGAAGGGGGTGCTCGCATTTCATCTTCAGCAAATGCTTGGCTAGAGACCGTAATTGTTAAAGCAAATAGTAGATATATTTTCATAAATATCCTTCCGTGGAACTTTACTTACTATAAGAATACGAAGAGTCTTCTTGGAGGTCAATTTTTTAGCTTAGACTTTTGCAAATGCTCTTTTAGTGCACTATAGGCTCTTGGTACATTAATCACTCTCGAAAGCTCAGAGCTAAAATCTAGACTTTCAGGAAACCTATCAGAGACTAAATAAATCATGTCCCATCGCTTGCCATCATAATAAGTATCCCACACGGTTCTCGTTAACAACAAATAGGTAATTTCATGTCTTAAGAAAACTTCTAGAATTTTTATAGCTTCTGTCTCTTTGCTTAATTCGCGATCTATTATCGGGTCGTCCCAAATTCTTATTGCCCCCGTAGGTAGCAAATAATACATCCTCGTTTCTGAGGCCGAGGCAACTCGTTTATTTTTGTCTGCATACATTCTTAGCCATGCAGAACCATCGCCCCCTTCATGTAAACGAATTTCTTCTGCAGGATCTTTCTGTGTTAATGATTTGCGAATCGCTTCGTAAGGATATGTTGTGCAAAAAAACGGAACTAAAATAAAAATGATTGGCTTAAATTTAAACTCAGTTTTTTCGAATGATCGCCAAAAAATCATAGTAGAAAGAAAAATGGGAATCAATAACGCTGCTCCGAGCAGCCTAGGTTCTGTAAAAGAGCCTGTGGTAAAAAAGAAAATCACCGTAGGTAGAAAAGCAGCTAAATAAATTTTTTTATCAAAGTTTATTTTTTTATAAAATTTTAAAAATATAGCTATAGGAATTAGCAATAAATACGGAGAATTTAAAAACCAATCGAGAATCTGTTTTTTCTTTGTAGCAAAATCATGAAATTGAGAAAAGTATTGAATACCCTTTAGCCATGTAGGACCCAGTAAGTTTGTTTGGAATATCTGCTCATAGACAGGGAATATAGGACTACCTGTAAAAAAATAATTTCTTAGCATGAGTGGAGCTGATCCTAAAAAGGCTCCAGCAAAAATACGAATGAAATATTTTCGATTTAATGTAGGTACTAAAAAAGGCAAGGCAAATAAGATAAAATATAAAGAAGTGTATTTGGCTGAAAATGCAACTCCACACAAGAGGCCAGCAAAAAGATAATTACCAAATCTTATAGATAATATAGACCAAATACAGAAGCAAATCGCAAACCAATCATTTTTTGCCAGATATGTTGTTTGAACAAGCTCTTTAGCCATCAGTGGAATAAACCAATAGACAAGTCTTTCGCTTGTATTTTTAGAAAAAAATCCGACAAAGATCCACCAGCCATAGGCAGCAAGAGTGAAAAAGAAAAAATGAAGCCATTGACCAAAAAATTGTCCATGAATAAGACCTAAATAATTTTTATCTCCTAGTAGAATGTTTCCGAAAGTGAGCAGCTGCTCAAACGAGCCCGCATTAAAGATTATTGGATTATTAAGAGGTAAATAAAACCCTCCATGTTCATTAAATAATCTAGCGCTTGTTAAGTGATACCAAAGGGGATCCGGCATAGACGATAATGTAAAAGTTAAGAGAAAGAATAAAAACAAAGTAAATAGACAGAAGAAAAAGATGAATAAATCAACTTTACTTAAAAGAATTTTACCAGGAATTACAATGTAATTATTACTCAACAACAAAACGGATGGCGCCAAAGAAAAGAGCAATATGTAATATGTAAAATGTGAAAAACCGGTCCACTGTAAAAACAAAACAACATATGAAATAGTAATAAATACGATAGTACCGAGAATAAAAAAGTTGAGGCGCTTATCTACGAATATGAATGTATTTAATAAAGCACCGTAAGAATAAATGCTTAATAAAAACGAAAAAAACAAAAAAAATGCACCTAGAACACTTATCCAATTTTGTTGAACGTCAATTTCTTTAGGTACACCGAACAGACCTAGTCCAAATAAAAAAAATAGTAAATAAAGTAAAAAGATTATTTTTTCAGAAAGTGGTTTTTTCATTTATCTAATATTGTTTATTTTCTACATATAAAATTTTTTACAAATCCGTTGTACAGCCATCAATCCGTACCTTAGAATTTAAGCTAATGATTCACGAATCTTACTATAGTTTTGCAGATAATTTACTTTCTAGCAAAAGCTCTGGTACGAACAATGATTCCCCATTAGAAGCAACCTTAGAAATTTCTGGAAAATGCAACTTACGCTGTGTTCATTGTTATATTGGAGATCATAGATGGAAGCCAAATGACCTAGAGCTAAGCACAAAAGAGTGGAAGTCTATCATAGATACTTTATTTGATATGGGCACGCTGTGGATCACGTTTTCAGGGGGAGAACCTCTATTAAGAGAAGACTTTCCTGAATTATGGGAGTATGCGGCTCATAAAGGGTTTCTATTAAGATTGTATTCCAATGCTGTTTTCTATAATGAAAAGATACATAAACTTTTTCAAGAATACCCTCCTTATAGGGTTGAGGTGTCTTTTTATGGCAGCAATCTAGAAATATTTGAACAAGTTACAAAAATGAAAGGTCAGTACCAAAAGTTTTTAAATGGATTACAACTACTAAAAACTCTACAAATACCACTTTTATTAAAAATACCAGGTATACAGCAAACAAAAAACGATATTCCGCTTATGCTTCAACAAGCAAAAGAATGGAACATCCCCTACTTACTAGAGACCCTCATTCAACCTTCTATAGGAAGTGGTACCTCAGCCGGACTAAGTCCCTGCAGCACAAGGCTAACTGAAGAAGAGGCTATTGAGCTCGAACTTTGTGATCCAATAGCTAAGCAAGACTATATTAACAATGCAAATCTCGGAAAAGAAAAAAGTGATGACGTACTTTATAAGTGTGGTGCCGGTAAAAATGAAATTTACATAACTAGCACAGGAAACCTGCAAGCGTGTACAATGACTAACCACAGAAAAGAAGCACCAAACCTAAATAAAAACAAGATTAGGGAATCCTTTCAAGAATCATGGAAAAAATTACAATCAATACAAAATATTAAAAGAGACAAAAACTCTCCTTGCTATTCATGTGACCTAAATGAAATTTGCCGTTCGTGTCCAGGTCTATCTCAGCTAGAAAATCAAGACGAACAGAGCGCTACGTATTGGGCATGTAGACATACTCATATGAAGGCCCACATTTTAAAGATCCCACATAAATGCGATATTCATCACCCTGTAAATAAATACAAAAAAATAAAAAATTCTTCTAGTACTAAAACGAGAGATGATAGACTTTGAAAATGACATCTACACGCTTATTTAATACGAAAAATTATATTTTGCGCAAAATATTAGATGAAATTATTTTAGTACCAATTAGCCCTGATGCAAGAAAAGAAAACAAACTTATTGTTCTTAACGAAAGTGCTGCTTTTTTCTACGAAAGCTTTTGTCAAGGTTTAACGAAAGAAGAAGTTTTAGAGCTAGCTAAATCTAGATTTGAGTTCGAAATTGAAAGTAATATTTATTCAGATTTAGACATTTTTTCCAATGAAATGATCTCTCTTGGAGTACTCGAAGGAGAAAGCAGCATTGATCACAGAAATACATTGGGAACTAACTAATCACTGCAATTTTGCGTGTGCTCATTGCTACTTGAGTAACGACTCTAGAGCCGAGCTATCTACTGATCAAATTTTTAATTTATTAGAGCAAATGCATGATTACGGAATTTTGTACTTAACTCTCAGTGGCGGTGAGCCATTATTAAGACCTGATTTCGAATTAATCTACCAAAAAGCTCATTCTATGGGGTTTCTCATTAATGTTTTTACTAACGGGAGTTTAATCACCGATAAAATCGTAAATTTATTTTCAGAGCTACCACCGCAAAAAATCGAAATTACTGTTAATGGAATTACAAAAGAAACTTTCGAAAAGGTAACACTAAAAAAAGAAAGCTTTGAAGCGACTTTTTCTGGGATTAAAAAACTACATAATGCTGGTATATTTTTAGGTATAAAAACGAATGGAATGACTTTAAATAAAGACGAAATTCTAGATATAAAATCTTATTTTCAATCAATGCCGAATGTTTTTTTTAAGTTTGATACGGCTATAATGCCTAGAAGAGATCATCACTTAGGCCCAACAAAATTAAGAATGTCTACAAAAGAAATTATTGACCTTTACAAGTCCCAACCTGACATGAAAGAGCAAATAGAATCTGAATGCTCAACAACTAAGCTAAAAGCTCCGGCTAGCTCTAAAATGTTTCAGTGCGAAGCTGCAGAAAGCAGATTTCACATTTCTGCCTGGGGTGATTTGCATCCATGTCATACGGTACGGAATATTCATACTTCGCTACTAATACAGACCTTCAAAAATGCCGTTGAGCAAATCAGATCTGAAGTACGTGCAAAAGAATATAGTCAAAAGTCTTCTTGTAGAAGCTGTAGTGTATTTTCAATTTGTAATAGCTGCCCGGGTATTGCGCATTTAGAAATGAAAGACGCAAATCTTCAATCTTACTACCTTTGTAACACAGCCAAAAGCGTTACTACTGAATTTTCAACTGCAAGTCAGGAATAAAATGAAAAATGAACTTTCCTATAAAGATTTTTCTGCACAGATTAATGATAAGAGTTTTTCAAATAAAATCCCTACCCATGGACACTTTGAGTTAACTTTCAAATGCGCTATGGCCTGTGATTTTTGTTATTGCAGCTGTTACACGAGTAGCGAACATACAAAAAGAGAAATTAAAACTGACGAAGCAATTTCAATTCTCAGAAAAGTTATAGATGATGGATGCCTTTGGTTGACCTTTTCAGGAGGTGACCCATTTATTCGTAAAGACTTTAGAAAAATATATGACTACGCTTATGAGAGAGGAGTTATAATCTCAATATTTTGTAGTGGCTTAATTTTTACTGATGAATGGATAGATCATTTGGTCAAAACAAAACCTTTAAAAATTGAAATGCCGTTTTATGGCACCACCGAAAAAACATTCGATGCTGTTTCTGGAAAACCAGGTGCCTACAAAACCTATATGAAGAATTTGAAAAAGCTTTTACAATCCGAACTACCTATAAAGCTTAAAACAAAAATTACGAAAAAAAATATTTCTGAAGTTTTTCTAATTAAACAGTTTATAGAAAAAGAACTACAACTAGAGTTTCATCCAAATTATTTCTTATATCCTAAATTAGATGGTACTAAAGAGCATCTAAGTCATCGACTTTCTCCTATTGAAATTGAAGGCCTAGAACGATCTTTTTCTTTTGAACAGTGCGATAGCAATAGTTCTGCCATAGCCGAGCCAATAGATAGCGAAATAAACGATAAACTCTTTAATTGTGCTGCAGGAGTGAATTCGTTCTACATAAATCCATATGGAGAAATGAATTTTTGTACTTATGTAAGAGAATTTAATTACAACTTACTTAATGGCTCTTTAGTGGAAGGCATTGATAATATTGCAACAAAACTATTTTCCATGAAAAAAGAAGATACTAATTGTTTGAGTTGCAATATTTCTTCAACTTGCCAAAACTGCCCTGGGCATGCGGTTTTAGAAACAGGATCACTTAAGGGTAAATCAGACTATTTATGCGAAGTAAATCATAGAACATGGAACCTACCTTAATGAGTATTATAAAATTACAGGCCGGACCATTTCCTATAGAGCTTGAGCTAGCAAACATCCAGATGTATACCCACAAGGAAATTTTTACTAAATTCGCTACTACTGAGTGTAAATACCCCCTCTTATCCGCTATACATATATCAGTTGAAAGTCCCTGTGATTTTTTTGAGGTCAGCAAGAGAAGTATATTGGTAGATCAATATAAAGAAATTCGTATATTTCAAACAAACCATGAGTATGTAGTTCATTTTTGGTGTGGGCTCTTAAGCGAATATGCCCTAGAGCTAAAAACCAATTTAGATTTCTCTCATGCAAGAATCAGAACTTTAAACAAGCACCCTCATTTAAATCATTTAGCTTTTCTTCTAACTTCGCCTCTGCGCTGGATTGTTCAAAATAAGCTTAGCTTATATGGCGCATTTATGCTGCACGGTTGCGCTATTGAATTATCGGAAAATTACGGAATCATTGGAACTGGCCCCTCAGGTGCTGGCAAAACAACACTAAGCAGCTTCTTTTACTCTTTAAACAAAGAATCTGTATACACAGACGAAACAATTATAATTACACCAAATAGTAAAAATTGGATTGCCTGGGGAACTCCCTGGCATGGAATGCTTGAAGTAGTACAAAATAAAGCTATTGCCTTAAAAGATATATATTTTTTGGAAAAAACAAAGCATCACGAAGCTAGCATTTTAGAAAAAAACCTTTGTTTCCAAAAAATATGGAGCGAGGTTTTTTTACCCTCAATACCAGAACAAGCTGAAAAAACTCTACAAATCGTTTTACACTTCTTAGACACGCAAAAAATATCTGTGCTTGGCTTCAAAAAAAGTGAATCTATTGTTACCTTTTTAAGAGAGGATAAAATTCATGTCTGATAAAACAAAGAAAAAGTATATTTCACCTACAATAACCTTAGTTAAGCTTAACCCTTCTCAAGCAGTTTTATCAGTTTGTAGCACTACCGCTGGTGGAAACAGAAAAAATGGTGCTGGTAGCACTTGCCGATCAGGCATGTGTAAGAAAAAGGCGAATAATGGGGACAGCCTAGGCCAAAGCTAAGCCAATTATCTATCCATTAAGTTGATTATAGAGAAAACCGAATAGAGATGCATGAAAAGCCTCTTTTTACTTACCTGTTTTCTGTACTCTACTCAGATTTTTGCAAATGCATTACAAATAAAGCAAATATTTTTAAGCCCACTTCTACAGCCTTATTTAATTAACTACACCATAGGATTTCGTTCTGTTACCGATTCTGCTGGTAATCTTTTTATCGCAGGTACAACAAGCGGTACTTTTTCTGGTGAAACATCTGCCGGCGGATTTGATGCGTTTGTAGCTAAATATGACACTTCGGGAAATTTACTATGGGTTAAGCAATTTGGAACAACTAGCTTCGATGCAATCACTGGAATAGCCATCAATAGCGCTGAGTCTAGAGTTTATGTTTCAGGATACACTGAAGGAACAATTGCTCAAGCCAGCTATGGTGGTGCGGATATTTTTATCGCTAGACATAATGTAAATAATGGCAATCAAAATTTTATTTACCAATACGGAACTACCGGAAACGATTTCACACATGCACTTGATCTTGATAATAATAACCGCCCTGTACTTGTAGGCTCAACTACGGGAAGCTTTGATGGATTCTCTAATGCAGGAGGAATGGACTCGTTCGTTATGAGACTAACTAGTAAAGGCGCACTAAGCTGGATACAACAAGTAGGGACTAGTGCCGACGATGAAATGCTAGACGTGCGCGTAGGTAATTCGAATCGTGCTTTCACTTCTGGCTATACCTATGGAGCTTTTTCGGGTTTTTCAAATGCTGGTGGAGCAGATTCATTTATTACTAAATATCGCGCGAATGGAGTTCAAGACTGGATACACCAAAAAGGAAGCCCGGGTGATGATATTCCTCTAGGAATAGGAGTAGAAACCGTAGCGAATACCGTAGTATTAGCAGGCCCTACCAGTGGAGCCTTTTCTGGATTTTCAAATGCAGGAGGAGACGACATCTTTGCCATTCAATACAATAATAACGGCACCGATGTATGGACAACTCAACTGGGAACATCTGGAGACGATGTAGCAACAGATGTAGTTCTTGATTCTTCTACTAACATCTACCTTGCAGGTGCTACTACCGGATCTGCTCCGGGATTTTCCAATCAAGGATATTTTGATGCACTAGTTTTACAACTCAATTCATCTGGAGCTTACCAGTGGGGGCATCAATCGGGAACTTCTGAAAACGAAGCCTATTATGGTTTAAATGAGCTCATTGCTGTGTCTACTTTGTTTCCTGTAGGTTTTACTACCGGACAATTTCCAGGACAAACTAAAGTTAATGAAGAAGAGATGTTATTTAGTTCTATAACGTTAGGTGGTTCACAAAATTGGATTAAACAACAAAGCGTAGAATAAATTCGATTTTATTTATTCATTTTTTTTCTATCTGACGAGAAA
>JAMLID010000060.1 GCA_023954355.1 Oligoflexia bacterium
AAGAAGGCAAAGCAACGAATCCAAGTCATGTTTTGTAGTGGTATATCGCCAGAAGTTTTGAATTTCTATAGTTTTTTATGATTTTTGATAAAGCGGTTTTGTCTCAGTCTTTTCATGAGTTTCGTTTTTTCTGTTGTTTAGAGGTTTTTATCTAGCTTCTACAGGTATATAAGATTTTACGCCTATAGTTTTCTCTGTTTTTAAATCCATAAGCACATCTTTGCACAAGCTTTGCCTTTTGATTAAAGCCTTCGGTTCTAGCGTTCGTGATTCGTGACGTGAAATAATTTAAAATTTCTTCTCTCCATCTCATAAGGGTTCTTCTAAAAGTTTTAATCTCTTTTAACTTTGAATGAGCCAGATAGTCTGTGAGCTTTATAAAAGCTCTCCTTGCTTGATTGTAACCTCTAATTCGATAAAGATTCATAATGGCTTCTTTTGCCTGATAGAGTTCACTTAACTCAGGCGTATGCTTTAAGATCTCATCAAGAACAAATCGTTTTGAATAATCTAACTTTCTTCTATCTAGAAGAATCATTTGTTTTAAAGGATTACCTCTTCTTTCTATTACTTTATCGTCTTTAAGAAGTTTTATGTGCTTTTGCACAGCTCCTGATAAAAGCTTTATGACATGAAACTTATCTGCCGTAATCTTGGCATTAGGGAACATTTCTAAAACGTAGTTTTTAAAACTATGAGAAAGATCCATAACCACCCATTTTACGTTTTCTCTAGCTCTTATTTTTAAAAGATTCTCATCTGATTTAAGAAGCGGGGCATATCTACCAAAAGAAAGCTCTCTTACTTTTTTGCGATCATAATCTACAAAGACAGTCACAAACTCTTTAAAGCCATATTTTTCATGATGCATTAAAGAATGCTCATCAATCCCTAAAACTCTTGGCCAAGGAGTTTGATACTTTCTAATCTCTAGATCTAGCTGCTCATAAAATGCCTTATACACAAACCAAGAGGAAATGTTGCAAGTTCTTGAAACCTCACTAAGGCAAGAGAACTGAGAGGCACACCACATGACGTGTTTTCTAAACCTTTGAGAAGTTCTAAAACCTTTAAAGATTCCTTTTATAGGTTCTCTAAAAATCTTTTTACAAGATTTACATCTAAATCTACGTTTACGAATTTTTAAATATACAAGCTTATGACGAAGTGGGGCATCTTTTACTTTTTGATAGACGTGGTCATAAATAGAGAAGCATTTATTTGCGCAATAGGGACAGATTTCAAAGGAAGTGGTTTTCTCTACTGTTAAAATACGAGTGGCTACTCCTGGGCTAGAAATATTTACAAACTTTAGTTCTGGCAATAATAAGTGATTTACGAGATGATCTTTTTGGGAAGGCATTGGGTTCTCCTTTTTTCTGCAAATTTATTCTTTAGCAAAACAAATTTACCTGAAATTCGAGAGCCTTGCCTCCTCTACACCTTAACAGCTAGCACGCCGCATTCCACTGCCAACCGCGAAGAGCCGTACTAAATAATTCTCTAATCCTATCCTTTTTAAGAGATCAATCCCTTCTTGGTATTTACATCTTTCATCCACTTGTTTTTTTAAATCATTTATAGACATAAGACATGAATTTAAAAAGTTCATTGTCACTAAGCCACCTTGGCTATGAGCTACCACTGTAAACTGAGTTGATAAATCTACTGGATGAGAATACTCAAAAAGCGAATCATTTATATCTGCGCTATTTTGTTCAATTAAATAGTTAATAATCTGCGCATTAATGATTTTTGCAAAATCGTAGGAACTCATTTCTAAAGCTTCAGCTGAATCACTTACTGCTGGGTATTTTAGTAATTTAACTCTTATATTTTCATCCTTATACTTAGCGCTTAATATTTCAGGTAAGTCTTGAAAAGAGCTGCCATCATCTCTAAAGCCATGTATCAAAAAAATAACATGTGGTACTTTGGTAATCTTAAGTCTAGTTAACTGAGCAGGCTCTCTTCCCGTAAGGCCAGAACAACCCAACACAAGAACAAGTTATTAAAAAAAATAAATTCAATAATCTCATTTAAAATTTAGAGAATTATACTTAGAAAACCTCTAACTCCTCTCGAAACAATTCTAAAATTTGCTCTAATCACTTATCGCCTCTGATTGCTCCACTTTCTCCATAATTAGATTATCATTTGAAAACAATTTTGAATTAGAGATGAAGAACACAAAAAGAGATAAATATATAATATTCATGATGTTCTTTTCGGTTAAAGTGTACAAAAATTTATAACTCAATCTAATCTTGGCATAGATTCTATAGTGATTAATCACTAGGACATACCTACGAATTAGCGTGTTTTACTTAAGCTCTAGCAAGTAAAGATTCTTGCCATCTTTGCCCCTCTAAAGCTAACCACTTTCCTAGTCCATTAACCATACCATTGATCTCATCTATATCATCTGATGGATACACGGCAAGCTCTAATGCTTTTCTCATTTCAACTTCACGATTGGGATAATGTTTAATAAAAAGCTCGTAGCAAGGATAAAGATCTCTCGTAAATGTCTGTTCTTTTTCCATAACTAGTTCAAATCCAGAACGTACGATTCGTTTCATTAGCCAAGTACAACGTTTTTTCAAAACACCTTCTTTTTTGGCTTCCACTAATTCTTCTTGAGAAGGAAGATCTTTATAAAGTGAAAATAGATGCGACACCATTTCAACCCCCGGTCGAACAGAAGAGATACTAGAACTTAAGTCTTCACCATATACACAAAGAGATTGTGTTTTAATTAAACGATGCCACGCATTTAATGTTTTTAAAGGTTTTACTTTTTGTAAACTTTCCATAGGGATAACAATAATTTCTATGCCAGTAGCAAAAGAATATTTTTTTAATAAAGCATTTCTAGTTTCTTCTGACCAAGCAGGCTGCAGCTCTTCTTTCCCCTCACGAATAATAGCAAAAGTATCTATATCTGAAATAAAATCAATGGCTATGCCTTTAGCGACAGTTCCGCGAACGTAAACGCTATGCAAATTTGTAGAAAAATTTTTCTTATAAATTTCTTCTACGATTTCAGATAGCAAATCTTTCCACTTTTGCTGTAGCTTTGATTGATCAGGATTAAAGACTAAAAACCCCTGCTCATCTATCAACAAACAACTTCCTATAGGGAAAATCTCATTATCCATATAAATGAGCTTAGTCTAGTTTGGTCCTCAGGCTAGGCACTTTCTTTTTTATACATTCGATCTTCAAACGCAGCTAAAGCAACTTTAGCGCCTTCCCCCATAGCGATGATAATTTGTTTATAGGGCGTAGTTGTTACATCACCGGCCGCATAAACTCCAGGAACATTCGTACGTCCTTTTTCGTCCACTAAAATTTCTCCAAACTTACTAAGATCTAAAGTGCCTTTCGTAAAACTACTATTAGGCAAAAGACCAATTTGAATAAAGACTCCGTCTAACTCAACAGACGCTTCTTTTTCTGTCTTACGATCAAGATATTTTAACTGATTTACCTTTTGGCCATCGCCCACAATTTCAGAAGTGCGAGCTGAGGTAATCACTGAAATATTTGATATAGATTTTAATTTATCTACCAAAACTTGGTCTGCTTTTAAGTTGTCATTGTATTCTATTACAACTACCTCTCTGACAATCCCAGATAAGTCAATCGCGGCTTCTACTCCAGAGTTTCCTCCACCGACAACAGCCACTTTTTTTCCCTTATAAAAAGGTCCATCACAGTGCGGACAATAGGCTACGCCTCTACCCATATATTCTTTTTCTCCAGGAACATTTAATTCTCTCCATTTTGCCCCTGTAGCGATAATCACAGAATCAGCAGAAATAGATTCTCCTCCTTCTAAGGAAAGTTTTTTGCTTTTTTCTAACTGCTTCACACGTCGCTGTTCAAAAATTTTAATTGGATATGACTCTAAGTGCTTATAAAGCTGAGCAGATAATTCAGGTCCCTCGGTATAGGGTACAGAAATAAAGTTTTCAATACCCTTAGTATCTTGCACCTGACCACCAAAGCGCTCTCCAAGAATAGCGGTCTTTAATCCTTTACGAGCACTATATATGGCCGAAGAAATTCCAGCGGGACCGCCACCAACAACTAAAACGTCGTAATGACCTAAATCTATTTCTTCACCTTCTTCTGAAAATTCACTAGCTCCTAATGTTGACTCCAATTTTGTTAACAAATCTAAAAATTGAATTTTTCCTGAATGAATCATTTTATTATTATGAACCACTGAAGGCACGCCTTGAATTCCAAGAGAATCTACTTCTTCGGGCACCAAGCCACCATCAATCATTTCATGCTCGAAATCCTCATGAGTCAAAGCCATTTGATTCATGGCCTGCACTAAGTCGGGACAGTTTTCACAAGATAACGATACGAACGTACGAATGCGAACCGGTCCTTTCAAGTTTTTAATTCTTTTAGCTATCCCTGCCTCAGGCAACTTGCCCTTACCATCCGTATTTAAAATCGCCAATACAAGAGAAGTAAACTCATGCCCACCAGGAATTCCAGCAAAATGAATCCCCGTTTTTTTTCCATTTTTGAAAATAGAAAATCGAGGAATTTTTGATTCGTTACCAGATTCTTTAATAGAAATTTTATTAGATGCGTCCTTTAAGGCATCAAGCATGTCTTTTAATTCTTGCTGTTTTTCATGCTTACTGTTGTCCATTACCAGCTCAATAGAATTTTCTAGATTCGCATATACTTCTTTCAGCTGCTCAATCATTTCTCTATCTAACATAAAAACCTCCTCTATCAATAAGCTTGAAAAACAGTGGAAGCCCTTGGGTGGAGAACCAGACCCAAGGCGCTTACCACAAAAATCCTTAGATTTTACCTACCAAATTAAGTCCTGGCTTTAAGGTTTTTTCTCCTGGACGCCATTTCGCAGGACAAACCTCATTTGGATTCGCAGCAATAAACTGTGCAGCCTGTACTTTTCTTAAAAGCTCATCTGCATTTCTTCCAATACCATTGTCGTGAATCTCAGCGATTTTAATTTTACCTTCTGGATTCACTAAGAATGTACCTCTGTAAGCAAGACCCTCTTCTTCAATATGAACTCCAAAAGCTCTTGATAGTGCCCCTGTAGGATCAGCAAGCATTGGGTACTGAATTTTCTTAATGGTCTCAGAAGCATCATGCCATGCCTTGTGAGTAAAGTGAGTATCTGTACTTACAGAATAAACCTCTACACCCATCTTTTGAAATTCTGCATATTTATCTGCCATATCACCAAGCTCTGTAGGACATACGAAGGTAAAGTCTGCTGGATAAAAGAAAAAGACCGACCATTTTCCCAAAAGATCTTTTTGAGTAACTGTTTTAAAGTTATCTTTATGGTAAGCTTGTACTTTAAAATCTGAAATCGTTGTATTAATAATAGTATTCATAATTCTCCTTTTAAAATGTTTACAAAAAACCTCTAGGCCTTTTGCTTTCTTCTCTTTAGTTTACGGAATTTGACTTTTTAAATAAAATCGATAATATTTAATAATTAATAGATTTTATCTATCATTATAAACGCCGGAAATTATTAGACTATGCTCAATTACTCACTCACCCAATTAGAATATGTAACTGCAGTGATGCGCACCGGCCATTTTGGAAAGGCCGCCCTTGAGTGCAATATCAGCCAACCCACCTTAAGCATGCAGATTCAAAAGCTAGAAGACGACCTAGGTGTCGTTTTATTTGATCGATCTAAAAAACCTATCCTACCCACAGACTTAGGCAAGCAAATTATCGAACAAATGCAGCTCATTTTATTTGAAGCCAAGAAGGTACCCCTTTTGATCAAAAAAAACCAAAATAAAGATCTCGTAGGTACCCTCACCATAGGCGTGATCCCTACAATTGCGCCTTATCTTTTACCCATCCTCTTGCCAGTAATTGATAAAAAGCATCCTGACTTACAATTAAATATCTTAGAACTACAAACACACCGAATTATCGATGCTTTAGGCAATGATGAAATCGATGTGGGCATTCTAGCTACTCCCTTAAAAATTCCGAAAATCTTTGAAGTGCCCTTATATTATGAAATCTTTTCTTTGCTTAGCCCCAAAAACCATCCTTTAAGTAAAAAGAAAAAAATTAATTATGAAATGCTTCCCTTTGAAGAGGTTTGGCTTTTAGAAGAGGGCCACTGCCTTCGCCACCAAGTACTAGACGTCTGCAGCTTAAAATCAAAAAGTAAAGCAAAGCGAAAATTCACTTTCGAAAGTGGTAGTCTAGAAACCCTAAAAAGCCTTGTTAATTCTTACGGCGGAATCACACTGTTACCATCGCTAGCCACAGAAAATATAGGCGAATCTTCTACATTGGTTGCGTTTGAACGCCCTATACCAGCAAGAGAAATTGGTCTCGTTTATCGGCGAGAGCATTATAAAACAGAATTCTTAGACGCTTTAGAAGAGTCTATCTTATCGGCGATCCCCGAAGAGGTAAAAAAAGTTCGTAAAAAAGATTTAGAGGTCCTACCGATAGATTAGGTGCTTTTAGCGACTTTCGCGGTTTGCTAAATTGAAAACACAACCTAAACCAATTTATTTAGCAAATAAGAGCAAACAAAACCCGCCACAAAATCGATCTTCTTTTTAAAAGAAGATCAAGAAAAAAATGAAGCTTGAAAATTTTACCCTCTTTTTTGCAACTAGCCGTCGCCAATTGTGAGAAAGTTGTGAAAAATTTGTGAGCAAAATACCTGCTGCCGGGAAACACGCACCACGCCAAATGAATTTTCTTATTTCGAGAATTGACAGCTTAGACCACAACAGATAGCGTTTTATTATAGACAACACTACCAGTGAATGGGCAACTCGAAAGAGCCCCAAATGCAGTAGAGAGAAAGTTGGAAACGCATGGATGCGAATCACACACGGAAGCGTAAACAAATTTTGATTAATGCGAAAGTTGTCAAGATGACCCCTTTCGTTGATCTGGCTTCAGTGTTGTCGAAAAAACGAAGAAAAAAATAGGAAGATTGGCTTTCTGAGCCTAGAGCTCAAAGTAATTTTTTTCCTTTATTTCTTCGTGGAGGGGTAATTAAAAATTTAGGCAAAATACACGGGAAAGTATCCCTAGGGATCTTTTTCCTTTTTTTGTCACTGAAAGGAAACATTCGACCATGATGGAAGTAGTAAAAAGAGACGGTACTCGCGAAACAGTAAGAATGGAAAAAATTCTAGATGCGGTAAATAGAGCATGTAGAGGCTTAGAACATGTAGAACCCATCGAAATTGCCAAGCGAACCATTGCCGGTCTTCATAATAACTCTACTACAGAAGAGCTAGACCAGCTCTCTATAAGTAATGCAGTAATGCTTATGGCCGATGAACCAAACTACTCTAAAGTTGCCTCTAGAATGCTCGCTGAAAGCATTAAAAAAGAAGTGGGGCGAGATTTCGTATTTTCAGACTACATTGAAGCCGGTCACGAATTTAACTTATTATCAGACCAAGTTTTGCACTTAGTACGAGAAAACTCTCAAGCAATCGATTTTGCTATCCGCCACGAGAGAGACGATCTTTTTGAATATTTTGGTCTTAAAACAATTTATGATCGTTATCTTTTAAGAAATCCTAAAACGAGAAAAATTATTGAACGCCCGCAATGGCTTTTCATGCGTGTTGCATTAGGCTTATCACATACCGTTGAAGAAGCGATCGCGTTCTACGATATTATTAGCCAATTCTACTATATGCCATCTACGCCCACTCTCTTTAACTCAGGCACAAGACATCCGCAAATGAGTTCTTGCTACCTATTGACCGTGGCAGACGATTCTCTTGAAGGCATTTATAAAGGAATCACTGATAGCGCACGTTTATCTAAATTTTCTGGTGGTATTGGCATCGACTGGACTCCTGTTCGAGCCTCAGGCGCTCTCATTAAAGGCACCAATGGACTTTCAAACGGAATCGTTCCCTTCTTAAAAGTGTTTGATTCCTCTGTTCACGCCGTAAATCAAGGTGGAAAACGAAAAGGTGCCGCTGCTGTTTATGTAGAGCCCTGGCATGCAGATATCGAAAACTTCTTAGAACTAAGAAATAATACAGGAGCAGAAGAAAGACGAACCCATAACTTAAATCTTGCGCTTTGGATTCCTGATCTTTTCATGAGAAGAGTAGAAACTGACCAAGAGTGGAGTCTCTTTTCTCCCTCTGATTGCCCTGAACTTTTAAATTGTTTCGGTGAGGTTTTTGATAAAAACTATGCACAGGCTGAAGCAGAAGGCAAAGCCCTGAAAAAAGTGTCTGCTCGTGCCTTATATGCACGAATGATGCAAACCCTAGCAGAAACAGGCAATGGATGGATCTGTTTTAAAGATAAAGCAAACCTTCGCTCTGCTCAAACAGCCGCTCAAGCTAATGTGATTCACTCTTCTAACCTTTGTACTGAAATTCTAGAGGTAACGAGTGCTTCTGAAACTGCGGTTTGTAACCTTGGCTCAGTAAACCTTTCAGCTTACGTAAAACCAGATGGAACCTTCGATTACAACTTACTAAAACAAGTTGTCACCGTGGCGGTGAAATTTTTAGACCGCGTTGTTGATATTAATTTTTATCCTACTAAAGAAGCAAAAAATTCTAATTATAAGTGGAGACCTGTGGGCCTTGGTATTATGGGCTTACAAGATGCCTTCTTTAAGATGAAGCTGCCCTTCACTTCTAGTGAAGCTCAGGCTACATCGGCTAAAATTCAAGAAACTATTTATTTTCATGCGATTCAAACCTCTATGGCTTTAGCTAAAGAGCATGGATCATTCCCTGAATTTGAAAGCTCACGCTACGCTCAAGGTAAACTACAGGTGCAATTGGCTAAAGGACTACAACCAGAAATGCCTAATTTTAATTTTGATTGGGATAAAGTAGCCAAAGACGTAGAAACTCACGGACTTCGTAACTCACTATTAATAGCGATTGCTCCGACAGCTACAATTGCCTCTATTGTTGGCTCTTACGAAAGCATTGAGCCTCAGATCTCGAACTTCTTTAAGCGAGAAACATTGAGTGGTGAGTTTTTGCAAGTAAACCGCTATTTAATTCGAGAGTTAAAGCAAAGAGGACTATGGACAAACCCTATCCGCTCAAAAATCATTACGTCTGACGGATCTATTCAAAATATAGAAGAGATTCCTCAAGACCTAAAAGATCTTTATAAGACTGTATGGGAAACTCCTCAAAAAGACCTTATTACTATGGCTGCGGTACGATCAACATTCGTATGTCAGTCTCAGAGCTTAAACTTATTTATGGAAAGCCCAAATATTGGAAAACTTTCTTCTATGTATATGTATGCATGGAAGCAAGGAATCAAAACCACTTACTACTTACGCTCAAGAGCTAAGACGGCTATCCAAAAAACAACTGTGAATAACAATAAAGAAGCTGAAGAAGCAGTTGTATGCTCTTTAGAAAACCCAGAATCTTGCGAAGCTTGCCAATAAATCTATAGGAGAAAGGAATCCCCCCATGATTTTAAACCCTGAACTAAATCTAACTCTTAGGCCAATGCAGTACCCAGAGTTTTTTCAACTATATAAAGACTCTATTAAAAACATTTGGACCACTGACGAGTTAGACTTTTCTATCGACTTTGAACACTTAAGAGATAAAGTTTCTCCCCAAGAAGCCCATCTTATTAAGAGATTGGTCGCTTTCTTTGCTACAGCCGACAATATTGTTGCTCACAACCTAGTGCTAAATTTTTATAAGCATGTGAATTCTCCCGAATATCGTATGTTTTTGGGAAAACAACTTTTTGACGAAATGTTGCATGTAGAAACCTACTTACTACTGGTAGACAACTATATTCCTGATATGGAAGAGAGAAGAGAAGCCTTCGATGCTTATAAGAATATTCCATCTGTCAAACGAAAAGCAGACTTTTGCTTTAAGTATATGGATTCAATCGAGAAGCTAGATAAATTAGACACAGAAGAAAAGCAAAGACAATTCATTGAAAATCTTGTGTGCTTTGCTGCCTGTGTAGAGGGGCTCTTCTTTTTTGGAAGCTTTGCTTACGTATATTACCTAAGAAATAAAGGCCTTCTTCCGGGATTAGCAACAGCAACAAACTGGGTTTTTAGAGACGAAACCATGCATATCGAAGGTGCAATGAAAGCGCTTGCCGCTATAAAAAGTGAATACCCTCACTTATTCGACGCAAAACTAGAGAAGCGTATTCATACAATGATTGAAGAAGCTCTAGAAGTAGAAATGGCTTTCTGCTCGGATGCTCTTTCTTTCGGTGTTACAGGACTATCCCCTGCACTTATGTACGAATACCTACAATATGTAGCCGACCAAAGATTAGTACAGCTTGGATTTGCGAAGAAATATAAAGCTAAAAATCCCTTCACCTTCATGGTGTTACAAGATGTTCAACCGTTAACGAACTTCTTTGAGAAAAAGGTAACTGAATACCAAAAAGGATTCGAAGCTAAAGGTACATCAGTAGTCTTTGACGAAGCATTTTAAAAATTCTGCTGTTCTGAAAAAAGCGTATCTAATTAGTTGATACGCTTTTTTTGT
>JAMLID010000061.1 GCA_023954355.1 Oligoflexia bacterium
TGGGTTGCAGTTTTAAAGAATGATGCTATTCATGATGAGCTTTCAGCTAGCGAAATGTCTTCTTTTTATGAGAATGAGTTAGGCACTAGCTTATATTATTTATTTTTAGATACAGTAAAAAATCTAGGTAAAAATCCAAGCGACTATCTTTATTTACCTGTGCATCCATGGCAGTGGGATAAAATTATTCAAATTCAATTTTTAGACAATATTTTGAATGAGTCAATCGTAGATTTGGGTGTTCAAGGTGATTTTTATTCTCCGCAAATATCTATTAGAACATTATCAAATGTTTCAAATCCAAAGCGAAGTAATTTAAAGTTGCCTTTATCGATACTAAACACTTCTGCGGTACGTGGAATCTCTTCTCGCTATATAGGCATTGCTGTAAAAGTAGCTAGTGAGCTATCAGATATTTGTGAGCAAGATTTTTTCTTAAAAAAATCAAACACCTTGGTTTTAGAAGATAAAATAGGCATTAGTGTTCAACAGCAAGAATACGCAAAAATTGCTGAAGCACCATACCGCTACAAAGAAACATTAGGGGCAATATGGAGAGAGAGCTCTAACGTAAAGATTAACATTGATGAGAAAGCGATTCTTACAGCTTCTTTATTTCATCAAGACCTCTCAGGTAGGTCTCTTATAGGAGAATATATACGTAGGTCAGGTATTACTACAGACGAGTGGCTGAGCTTATATTTTAGTCATGTTGTATTGCCTTTATACCATTTGCAGCTAAAGTATGGACTAGGCCTAGTGGCTCATGGGCAAAATATAGTATTGCGACTCAAAAACTATAAGCCTAGCGGTCTTTTACTCAAAGATTTTCAAGGTGATTTAAGAGTTAATGCTGAAATCTTAAAAAATAAATATCCAAAAGGGCATGTCTTTTACCATTTAGATCAATTACCTAGTCACTATTTAATTCATGACTTAATCACTGGGCATTTTGTAACAGTCTTACGTTTTGTTTCAGAGGTTTTGCAAGAGAGCGATAACTATTCAGAAAATAAATTTTATTCTCTATTAGAAAAGAGTCTTAAAGACTATATGAAAGAACATTGCCATACTGAAGTTGATTTAAAAGTGAACTTATTAAAAGAAAAAGTTGAAAGAGTACTTTTGAATAAAGTTCGCTTTAAAATCGGCTATGGTGACTCATCAGAGCGGCCTTTACCTGCTCTAGGTACTGAGCTTAATAATCCTATATCTTATCGAGGTGTGTATGAATCAAAAATTTGATCTATTAGGGATAGGCATAGGTCCATTCAATTTGAGCTTAGCGACACTTTTAGAAAAAGAAAAAACGATATCGTCATACTTCTTAGAAAAAAAAGAAGAATTTAGTTGGCATCCAGAAATGATGTTTGACGATTCAACAATGCAAACTTCTTATCTTAAAGATTTAGCTACTCCAGTGGACCCAACAAGTTCTTATACATTTTTAAATTATTTAGCGAAAAGCCATTTATTCTATCAATTTATGAATACGCAAAGATCTACAGTTACTCGTAAAGAATTTGAAAAATACTGTTCATGGGTAACGAAAGAGTTAGCACATAAATTACAGTTCGGTACCGATGTTTATGGAGTAGAGTTTAAAGATAACGAATTTCATACAACAACCAATAAAGGTATATATCAGAGTAAAAATATTTGTGTTGCAACGGGCTTGGTTCCTAGAATACCTGATTGTGTAAACTCTAGTCTTGGAGAACAAATATTTCATGTAAAATCACCAGAATTTAAAAATCTAAATTTAGATAATAAATCGGTTATGATTGTTGGTGGAGGCCAAACTGGCGTAGAAGTTTTTAGAAACACCTTAAATGAAAAGTGGGGTAGAGCAAGTTCAATTCAATTAGTAACAAGAAGAAAAAATTTAGAGCCCTTAGATGAATCAGCTTTTACCAATGAATATTTTACACCCGCATACTTTGAGTCGTTCTGGAACTTACCTAGTTCAAAAAAAGATGAGATTGTTAAATCTCAAAAATTTGCTAGCGATGGAAACACCCCTTCTTACCTCTTAGATCTATATAGGGATCTTTATTTTAAAAAATCGATTGAGGGCGATGATCGATGTATTCAAATTCTACCCTGTAGAAATTTATCTAAAGCAGACAAAGGACAATCAGGTATTACATTAGAGCTTGATAATTCGTTTACTGATCAAACAGAAAAATATCGTGTAGATGTAGTGATACTTTGTACAGGGTTTGAAAATAGAGTACCTAAAATACTAGAACCTCTTCAGCACTTAATTGAGTTTGATCAGGAAAAAAGATTTCAGTTTGAAAAAGCTTACTCCATTAAATGGGTATATAGTGAAAACAATAAAATTTATGCTTTAAACTTCAGTCGTCATAATCATGGCATCATCGATCCACAAACTAGTCTAATGGCGTGGAGATCTGCAACTGTAGTGAATGATTTAGCTAAAAAGACTGTTTATCAATTGACACAAAAAAATCGTAACTTTATTGAGTATGATTATTTTCCAGAAAAGTAGAGGATTAAGATGAGAAAAATTCTATTTATTATATTAATATTGAATAACTCTGCCATTGCTAATGCAGAAGATGCACTTGTTCTTGAAACAATAAAAGTAAAAGGAACAAAAGAAGAAAAATCTTACTTTGAAAATACAGAAAGCATTTCTATTTTAAAAGAAAATGAAGTGACTGTTTCTGGTCGTGCAAGTGATTTACAGGTTTTAACCGCAGTACCTAATGTCGAAGTAAATAAAAATGGAGAGTCGTTTAGTATCCGAGGCATAAACAACACTGGAGTTACTGGATACCAAAAAGATAACTTAGCAAGCATAGTAGTAGATGATTTATTTCAAACAGATCTAGCAATTAAGGCAGGTAGTTTTGATTTATGGGATATTGAGCAAATAGAAATTTTAAGAGGTGC
Organism: Oligoflexia bacterium; assembly: GCA_023954355.1. GTDB lineage: Bacteria > Bdellovibrionota > UBA1018 > CAIPTA01 > CAIPTA01 > JAMLID01. The sequence continues at coordinate 2,923 of JAMLID010000061.1, forward strand.
TCAATCTACAAATTTAGGCGTTAACTCCCTAGCTGGGAGTGTTCTTTTAAGTCATCGAAGACCTGTTTTCTTCTCTAGTGGTCAAGCAAAACTTGGATTAGGTAGTTTTTGGAATCGTGAAGCAGGTGCCGTGGCAAATACCGTTTTATGGAAAGACAAAGTGGCTGCTCGCATTTCTCTGAATAAAGAAATGAGTGATGGCTATATTACAAACGTAACCAAAGATAATAAAGAATGGGGCGGTTGGGATAGAAATAAAGTTGCTCTAAGTGCTCTCTATAAAATTTCTGACCTTTCTGAATTAGACATGACGGCGAAATTTCATCAAAATGACCAGGGCGGAACTTATGTTCAAGGAACAGATGCATTTAGAAATGAAGTTCGTGAAGATAGTGATTATAAAAATAAAACTACAAACTATCAATTCATAACAAAGTATAAGTATACACTCTCAGATCAAGTAAAGCTTAGCTCAATTTTAGGCTTTTCAAGAAGTCGGCAAGACTTGTCGTCTGATGCTGATGGTACAGCACAAAATACCGCAGGAACAAGATTAGAAAATCATAACGATCATTATCTGAGTGTAGAAAATCGTATTCAATATAAGTCAGAAAAAGTAGAAAACCTTTTAGGTATTCATGCGCATGATTTTCGCTTAAAAGAAGATTATGCATTTAATTTACTTTTTCCTTTAGGCAGTAGTGGTGCATCTACGCCAGTTGCAGTTACTCAGTACGTTGATAGAAAAAGAAGAGCGTATTCTGTATTCGATTCTTTAACGTTTCATCTTAACCAAAATAATTCTCTATTAGCGGGTGTTAGAGGAGAATATGTACTAGCCGACTATCATGCAAATATTACTGGTAGACGTTTGCAAAATTTAGGCGGAGCGAACACTACCGTTGATAATTATATAGCAGGCATTGTTGGTGGATACGGAGGTAAGAAGACAAACTTTACTGTTTTGCCTAAAGCAGGATATTTATGGAGGCATGATGCCCACCGCATTGGTCTAACCTATACCAGGGCGTATCGTACTGCTGGCATTAGTATAAATCGTAGGCGAGCAACGATTGTGCAATATGATCCAGAGTATACAAATAATTTTGAGCTATCATATAAGTACGCTGGGGAAGATTTTCATTTAAGCTCTAATCTTTTTTATATTGATTGGCGTAGACAACAAGTTCAAGTGCAACTTTCTAGTGATTTTTATGATTCCGAAGTTAAAAACGCAGCCAAGTCGATGGTTTATGGTGCAGAAATAGAGGCTAAATATAAATTTACGGCAAAACAAACTTTTAGTCTGGGAATAGGGTATTCAGACACAGAGTTTAAAGACTTTATTACAAGAAGTGCAAATTATAAGGGAAAAGAATTTCCCTTTGCTTCTCACTGGACGGGACGTCTAGCTCACGAAATCAGACCTCATGAGAAGGTGCAATTATTTACAACAGCCAGATATGTGAGTAAGTCATGGGCCAATGCAGAAAACACAAGAAGATCAGGTTCTCAAATTTATCTTGATCTGAACGCAAAAATTGCTTTGCACGATCAGTGGCTCTTAGAAACCTACGCTAATAATAGTTTAAACCGCAGATTTTTAATTTTTGATGGAACGCCAACAAGTACGACCTCACCGTATCAAGCAAGTTATCATCAGGTAAGTGCACCTAGAGAGTTAGGGATGCGCATTAATTATTATTGGTAGGAAAGAGTTCAGGAGAATGTTCTATTATGATAATGAATCTCAATTTCATTGACTTTTGTATCTTCGCTAAGGTATTTGAGAGAGGCTGAGAAATGTTAAACATAAAAGGAGTAAATATGAAAAAAATCGTATTCATGAGTCTTATGGCTCTAGTAGCTAGCGTAAATTTAGCAAAAGCTAATGATTTAGATTTACCAGGAGAAAAGTGGTTAGGTGTTTTTGATAAATATGTATGTGAAGCCTTTGGCGATGCAGTAAGTGCACCAAGAGCTTTAGATGAGATGAATGTTCGATTTGAACAAATCACTACAGATTATACCTTAGATCACGCTTTGCTAAAGGGTACATTTACTCAAGCAGGAAAACTTTGTCGCTACAATGCAATTTTATTGGCCGACAATGCTGCGCAAACTTCGCAATTAGTTCAATCTATTGCTTATGATCCAGAAGGCACTGGCTCTAGATATATTGATTGTAACGAAGGTAAAGCAGTTTTAGATGCAGCATTCAAAGCAAATAAATATCTTTACTACGGTCATCCACATAACTTGGCATTTATGCTTCCAGGTGTAGGCTCTGAGGGAGTCTGTGGTGCCGGTAGTAAAACTATTGGTGCTAACTTTGTAGTAAAAGGTAAAATTCAACCAAAGCCATAGTTTTTACTAAAAGAAAAATAGTGAGCGTCAGTAGAAATGCTGGCGCTTTTTTATTGCGATGCTTTAAAGCACACAAAAAATTTTGCAAATGAACAAATTAACGCTATCTTTTAGCACATGCTGCATCTGCCAAATCTAATTCAAGACTTAGGTCTTATTCTTATGGCTGCGGCCGTTGTTTCTTTAATCTGTAAAAAATTAAAGCAACCTGTTGTTCTTGGCTATCTTTTAGCGGGGTTTATCGTTGGCCCTAACTTTACGTTTCTACCAACGGTTAAAGATACTGCTAATATCACCATTTGGGCCGAGATTGGTGTGATCTTTATGCTATTTAGTTTGGGTCTTGAGTTTAGTTTTAAAAAATTAGCTCAGGTAGGAAAAAGCGCGTCTATTACGGCCAGTTTTGAAATTTTTACGATGCTCGGTATTGGTTACTTAGTGGGTCAGGCTCTTGGTTGGCATAAAATGGATAGTCTTTTCTTAGGAGGTATCTTATCGATTTCTTCTACAACGATTATTGTGCGCGCCTTTGACGAATTAGGCATGAAAGGGAAAAAATTCGTCTCTCTTGTTTTTGGAGTTTTAATCGTAGAAGACTTAATTGCCATTCTTCTTTTAGTATTGCTCTCATCTGTAGCAGTAACTCAGAGCTTATCTGGAAGCGAATTGATGTACTCGTCTCTGCGTCTAGGTTTTTTTCTAATTTTATGGTTTTTGCTAGGGATTTATTTAGTACCAATAATTTTAAAAAAATTTCATGAATATCTATCTGATGAGACTTTATTAATCGTCTCTATTGGTTTTTGTTTAATGATGGTGATAATAGCAAGTTCGATTGGTTTTTCTCCAGCTTTAGGTGCGTTTGTTATGGGTTCTATTTTAGCAGAAACTCCTAAAAGACAAAAAATAGAACATTTAATTTTACCCGTAAAAGATCTTTTTTCTGCCGTATTTTTTGTTTCTGTAGGAATGCTTTTAGATCCAAAAGTTTTAGTACAGCACTATGATGTGATTATTCTAATATCTGTAATTACCATCGCAGGTAAATTATTTAGTTCTGCTATTGGTGCTGTTCTTTCTGGTCAAAATATCCGCTGCTCTACGCAAGCTGGTATGAGTCTTGCTCAAATTGGAGAGTTTTCTTTTATTATTGCTACACTTGGAATGTCTTTGAAAGTAACCAGTCCCTCATTATATCCTATAGCAGTCGCCGTCTCTGCTATCACTACATTTACAACACCATATTTAATTAAATATTCTGATCATATTTGTGGATGGTTAGAGCGACGTATACCTAGCGGAATGAAAAAAATGTTAGATCGCTATGAAGCGGCGATGTCTGTGAGCTCGAGTGAAAATACGCTTTCATTAGTATGGAAAGAATATGGACTTAAAATTGTTCTGAATACCGTATTGGTTGTTGCTATTACGCTTTCTATAAGTCGTTTTCTATATCCTAAATTTTTATTACCACTAGAGATTTCTTATATGAATCTTTTGGTTTGTGCTTTAACACTAGTCTTTGTTGGACCATTTCTTTGGGCAATTTTTGTAGGTAAGCGTTCAAGGGCAGAAAGCTATCAAGGAGAAACAATCGATCGATTAAGAAAGTTATTGTTTGGTATATCTATAGTTCGGTTTTTGATTGGAGCATTTTTAGTTGCTTTTATCGTTAGTAACTTTACTTCGTTATTAGCATTTTCTGGTTTTATTATCGCTATTGCGGCCTCTTTGGCTGCATTTTTTCTTAGTAAATTCTCTGAGCCCATCTATCAAAAAATAGAAAGTCGCTTTATCGAAAATCTTACTGAAAATGAGCGTTTGGCCATGGAGAAGAAAGCAAAAACTCCCGAGCTTGCTCCTTGGAATGCCACACTTGCAGAGCTGGTGGTTTCTCCAAATTCACCTTGTATGTCAAAGAGTTTGCAAGATTCAGGTATTAAAGAAAAATATGGAGTAACAGTAGCGATGATAGAAAGAGGAGATGCTCGTATTTTAGCTCCTAATCGTACTGATTTGATTCTGCCCTATGACCGCTTGCATTTGATAGGCACAGAAGATCAGATTTTAGCTGTACGTGAAGTGTTAGAAAAAAAATCAGATACAGAGCTTTCTTCTACTTATGGTTCTTTTGGTTTAACTTCACTTCATTTACTAAAAACGGATAGTTTTATTGGAAAAACTATTCGAGAGTGTGGACTAAGAGAAGCAGTAAATGGTTTGATTGTTGGTCTAGAAAGAGAGGGTAAGCGATTTTTGAGCCCTGACTCTTCTATGGAGTTGAATGCAGATGATTTAATTTGGATTGTTGGAGATAAAGATTTAATCAAAAAGTTAAGAAATGTGTAAATCTACTATAAGATTTTGAATCTTTTCGAAGTTCTTTTGACAATCTAACTAAATCTTGTCAATCGCGGTTGATACATAAGTGTATTGCATTTAGTATGCAAAAAAAATTAAGGAGATCAAATATGAATTTTTTAACAGTTTTATTAGTTTCTATTTTTATGTCTGCAAATGCTATGGCAGCTAATTTTTCATGTCATGGCACAGAGCCGTTTTGGGGAGCAAAAGTTAGCTCTGAAACTATCGAGCTAAATGGCCCTGACTATGAAAATCCGGCGAAAATTGTTGTAACATCTGTAAGTGGTGCCTCTGGAATGGTGGATAGTTTTTTAAGAGTTTATTCAAATAAAAATGGTCCTATTGCTATTATTACCTCTAATAAATGCGACAATGGGATGAGCGATGAAACGTTTCCTCATGAAATTATTTTATTCACAGACTCTGAAACGCTTTACGGTTGTTGTGAATAATTTGAGAGACTGTAGAGATTGAATTAAATCATTGGGGCTATAAAGGCAAAAAAAGCCCCAGTGGTAAAAATTGCAAGGCTCATCCAGTAAATAATAAGACTATATTTTCGACCGCTTATGCAAGCTTCTCGCAGTGCTGGGTCTATGGGGCAAGGGGCATTGCGATTTTTCCATTGTAAAAATCCATTGGCTGCGAGCATGAGAGCAGCCACTAAAAATACAAAAACTTTATTCTCAGAAACCCAAATTAGTCCTGGAATAGATCCAGCTAATCCAGCCATAACAGCGCCTAAGCCAAGACTAACAAGAAGGGCTGGGAGAGCACAGCAAATTAGTGTGCTCATCGAAGTAAATAAAGTTAAAAAATTACTTATTTTGTTCATTTTTTCTTTCTATTTTAACAACTTCATAACCTGCATCAGTAATGAGTTCTTTAATTTTACTATCATCAAGATCTTTGTCGTCTTTTGTATTTAGGCTAACAAGCTTTGTTTCAAGACTTACTTTGATAGATGAAACTTCTGGCAATTTACTAAAACTTTTTTCTATACCTTGTGCACAAAAAGAGCACACCATTCCGTTAACCTGCACGGATATTTCTTTTGCACTGGCATACTGACTGAGTAAAAACATACTGACGAGAGCGATTCCTATTTTCATAAATACCTCCATTAATAGTGAAACATAAAATTAAACATCCAATTGCCTTTTAAGCTAACGCCAGACTCCATCATAAAACTACGATAAAAAATTCGTATTAAAGGAGTAATAGAAGTAGTTTCTTCTGCCTTAGGCAGCCAGTCGGCTTGAATCATAAACCAACTTGCCAGTTCGTCATATTCTGCCTCGTAGGGAGCTGCACCTAATCGTGCTGAAAGTCGATTTAAATTTTCTCCAAA
>JAMLID010000062.1 GCA_023954355.1 Oligoflexia bacterium
CAATCAATTCTCAAAATCCCTTTTCGGTAACATTATTTATGATTCAATTCGGGTATGGCTAGTTAGTATGAAGAAAAGGCCTAGCTAGTCCGATAAGGTAATAGGGTGGGTCATGCAAACAATCGTTTCAATACTTTTTTTTCTTTTTATAAGCTCATTTTCTTATGCTCAAAGTATTAGTCCCTACGTAAGTATTGATATTTCTGAGCCTAATAGTGAACAGTCTCAGAGTGGATACAGTGGGTCGAATAGTAATAACCAAGGTGCTGTAGTTTTAGTAAAGTTTTCGTTTGAAAATAAATATGAATGTCAAAAAAAGCTAACTACAGGACTATCAAGTATCGACGGGAAATTCGTTTCTTATGTTTCGAATGGCACTGAAGTTAATGCCGAAACATATTGTTCTACGCATTTTCCTGATTCTACTTCTGTCGAAAGTACTGAAATAAGTGGGAAAGAAAGTGTCAGCGCTAGTGACTATGGACGCTGTCAACATGATCGACCTTGTAGACCTCAGCCTGGATATGGCTGTATGGCGATTGCACATTTAACAAATAACTTAACAGAGAAAGATTGCTATAAAAAATGCGAGGATATGGGAATAAACATTGCTAATCCATCAACAGAAAATGGGGTTTGTTCTTGGCACCGAAATATAAATGGAGAAAAGGTAGCAGAACATACTCGCTCTAAAACAGCTAGTTGTCATATGAGAATAACCTCAATAAATGGTGGACCAGACGAAGGTAGTGTGAGCACAAATACTTCGCGTGAGCAATGTGTGGGGAGTTGTGTTAGGCGTGGTGTTTTCTCAAGAAATGGTTCTCAGTGTAAATGGGTATCTGCTGAGGGTATTAGCGAAATAATATCTAATCCGTAATTTTCTTCATAGAATTGCATTCTAGATTTAAAAGAGACGCGTTTTGAGAATGAGCTATAGATAGAATATGTTCTATTCTTAGTGCTTTTGCCGAACCTGAACAGTATCGCGCTTTTGGTTCTTCATGTGGCTTGGCAAAATCAGGACGATATACATTTGTAAGTATTCCTACAACTTCGCCATTTGAGCTAATAACGGGAGATCCACTGGATCCGTAAATTGCATCTAGAGTGCTCATAAAAGCTGTATCTTCATCAAATTCTTTTTCTAATTTTCTTAATTGTGTCTCGCTTAATTTAGCATCTATTACACAAGAGTTTTTCGCGATTCCTGAAATAACTTCACCGGTAGTGGCATAAAACGATAGCCCATCAGAGTTCCATCCATCGGGACGATTCGTAGCGGTTGGATAGGCAAAGTTATGAACTAAGTCTCTAGTTAGCGCAGGTTTTTTTGCTAAGGGTATGCAGCTAGTAGAGTGGCTTGAATTTTTAACTCTAGCAATTACGAAGTCACCTTTAGATGTATAACTTTGTTCCACTAGATTTTTAAATAATTGCGGATTCAAAGACTGTAGGCTTTTTTCATCCATGCTTACGATTAGGCCTGGGCTAGTTGACTCGATGATGAGATCAGCTGGCTCACCATCAAGTAGAGCGCTGCACTCAGCTTTTCCTAATTTTTGTTGATTCAAGTGAAAATAAGAGACTGCTTTTTGTTCATAAACCATTTGAAAGATGCCAGAACGAATTAAGCATTTTTGCATACAATGTCGAGCAGTTAAAATATGGCCTGCATTAGAAATAAAGGCTGCTGTACACTCAGCATTATCTTTGGATTTTAGTATTTTAACAGCTTTAGCCTCTTGAGTTTGCTCATTTTTTAAATGCTCGGGCAGGCTTGCTAGATATTCGTCTACTTTTGTAAAACGTAGTTCTTGAGCATATAAGGAATCACTAGTTGTAAAAAAGATAGACACTAAAAAAAGCCCAATAATAGTTGGGAATGTATTTAAACACTTCATGGCGCACTATAGGGCAATTTTTATGCCTATTTTAATACGATTTTTTTAAGCCAAGAATTTTTTGAATGAGCTCTTTACCCTCAGGTAATATTTTTAAATTTTCCATCAAAAATAAGGCACGCTCTATACGTTTATCGGTATTTTTAACGTTGCCAACATAGTGAATAATTGTGCGTTTTTTGCCTGCACTTAGATTTTCAAATCTCGTACTTGCTTCAGTATCTAAGTCTAACACAGTTTGAAGTTCTTCAGGCATAGGTAAACCGTATTTGCTTTGGTCTTTTTTGATCTCTACGTCTACTGTATCGCCATACTGAAGGCCTAATGGTTTCATTCTCGCTTTGCTAAGCATAATATAGCTTTCGCCTTTACCCAAAGGCATGAAACCGGCATGAAATTCGATTTCTTTATTTAACCGAATCATAACTCTTAGGTTGGTTCGTCCTCCTAAAAGAGTTACGGTTTTAGCTGGTATTTTTAAAATATGTAATCCTTGAAAGTTCGGTAAATGCCCTATTTTTAGTTTGGTTTTAATAGAAGATTTCATCTCTCTTCTCTCTCATTTTCAGCTTGTAAAAGAAAGTCTAATTGATTTAGGGTGTATTTTTTTAGGAGAAAATTGTGGACTTTAAAAATTGGGAAAAGCTGTTTTCGGAAAAAGTAAAAAGTATTGCTACTGAAGAAGATCCCGCTCATGATTTTTTACATTTTCAAAGAGTTGTTAAGTCAGCTAAGCGAATTGCTGAAAAAGAGAATGCTAAGTTAGAAGTAGTAATACCAGCAGCATGGCTTCACGATTTAGTTATTGTGCCAAAAAATGACCTTAGAAGAAGCATAGCTTCTCGACTTTCTGCTTTAGAGGCAAAAGAATTTCTGAATGAAATCCATTATCCAAAAGAATACTTAGAAGAAATTGTTCACGCTATAGAAGTGCATAGTTTTAGTGCCAATTTAGAAACTAAAACGCTTGAGGCAAAGGTAGTTCAAGATGCTGATCGGCTAGATGGGCTTGGGGCAATCGGTATTGCTAGGTGCTTTGCTACTGCTGGCGTATTAAAAAGACCCTTCTATGCGGAAGAAGATAGTTTTTGTGATAAGCGTAGTCCAGATGATCGCACGTACACCGTCGATCATTTTTATGCGAAGCTTTTTAAAGTAGCTGAAACCTTAAAAACTAATTCAGGTAGAGAAGAAGGTAGAGTACGCTTAGAGATAATGAAGAGTTTCTTAAAAAACTTGAGCCACGAAATAGCGTTTTAAATAGGCCTATAAATCAATACGAGCTATAAATTTCATATGAGTGAATTTCCTATAGATGAATACCTCGCAAAAATTAAAGCAACTAAACCCAAGATAAATGAACAAAGTTTATTTGATTTGCATCGTGCAAATTGTTTTTCTATTGCCTTTGAAAATATAAATCCTTTACTGCAAAAACCAGTTTACCTAGATCTAGAATCGCTGACGAAAAAAATCCTTAAAGACAATAGAGGTGGCTATTGTTTCGAATTGAATGAATTTTTTTATAGAGCTTTAGAGGTATTTGGGTTTGAATGCAAACGAGCTTTAGGTAGGGTTTTTATGGGGCGTGCTGAAGGTGGCCCAAGAACGCACCAGGTAACCATAGTTACATTTAATAATAGAAGTTGGTTAGCTGATGTAGGTTTTGGTGGTCCAGGTCTTATTGAGCCGATTCCGTTAGAAGATGGATATGAAACAGTCCAGCATAATAGAAAAATTAGAATTCGAAAGCATTCAGACTGGGGTTATTTATACGAAGATGAATTTGAGGGAAGCTGGAGAATAATTTATGCAGTTCCTCTAGAAAAATCAGTGGCACTTGATTTTACTTTAGGAAACTACTTTTGTAGCTCACATCCTGATGCCATATTTACGAATTCACTTTTTTGTGCTCTTCCCACTCTTGAAGGTAAAGTGACTGTATGGAATAGGTCGCTACATATTTTTACAGGAAAAGAAAAAACAGAAAAAACAGAAAAAACATTGGATTCTTTAGAGAGCTTTCAGTTTTTATTTAAAGATCTTTTAAAATTAACTGTATCTGAGAAGGATATCGACGGTATTCATAAAAAAATACTTCTATAAAAAAACTTTGTCACATGGATCATATCAAGGGATAATCTATCTATGTCTGAAGTTTCACTTTTTAATAATAAAAATGCACTCGCACAAGGCTGGTATGTAATTGCACGCTCTACTGAAGTGAAAAAGGGCAGAGTAATACCAAAATCTTTATTAGGAATGAACTTCGCTGTTTTTCGAACTGTATCAGGTAAAGTGGGTGTAATGTTGGGAAAGTGTCCTCATATGGGAGCAAATGTGGCCTATGGCAGGGTAGAGGGCGAAAGTGTTGTTTGTCCATTTCATGGAATGCAGTACGCTCGAGATGGAAAATGCACACTTTTACCATCGCAGCCAGATGCTAAAGATCGGTTCTCAGCAACTGCCTTTGAGGTAGATGAGCGCTGGGGGCAGATATGGTTCCACTTGGGAAAAGTACCTCGATACCGGTTAGATGTTTTTCATCCGCAAGTTAATGGTATGGATCAAATGTTATTTTCGCGCTCGCACTATCCGTTGCATCACCATGTGATGATTCCCAATGCTTTAGACTTTGTACATTTTGATGTTGTTCACGGGATGGAATCTTCTAGATTTGATTTTTCACAGAATGAACTCAGTCTTAGAGCAGATATTAAGTTTGAGCTAACTGAAAGAGCGCCAAAAATTATGAAAACCTTTGGAATTAAATCACTAGAACTTATTTTTGAAACCTTCGGAGCTAATAACTATTTAGTGCAAATATTTCAGCCTTATCGAATGAGTTTTCTAACGAATTATTCTCCAGACGGAAAAGGTGGAACCATTTCAAGCTCAGCAGCTTTTTTTCCGAAGAAAAATAAAATTTTTAAATTAAGTGGAGTTCCTCTCATGCAGAGAGCTTTTCAAATGCTTTTTGTAAATGCTTTTTTTGCTGATGATACAAAAGTGACCTCTCATATCGATTTTCAACCAAAGTTTTTACCAAAAGATAAATATTATATTGAATTTGTTAAACATTGTTCTCGTCTAAAGTCGTGGCCTGAAGATTACTAGCTGACCCCTTTAATTGTTGTTGAGCCATTTGAGTACTAAGTCGGCGACCACTCTTAGAACTTTTAAGCAAGCAATCTATAGCTAACAAATTGTTTCTACTAAAGAAATGCGAATTCTAGTAGCAATTAAAGAGGTCAGCTCTCTAAGTTTAGGTCTAGTTTTTTAATTTCTCTCATGAGATAAGCATGCTCATGAATTTATCTCTTTTCTTGCTTGTTTCTATCAAGTTCGCTCTTGCCGCTTTTCCTAATGATTATGTGCCTTCATTTGGTGAAGGTAGTGTGCTTTCGTTAACTTTACCGTTAGAGGTTATAGAAAAAAGAAAAGTAGAGTGGCAGAGCGGCAGCATAGATGATGGACTTCGTTGTTCCATTTCAATTTATTCTCATTATGATCAAGAGAAAATACGTGCTCAACCAAGAGCCTCTTATGAGGTATTACAAAATAATAATCAAAATTCTTTTAGTATGCGGGGTGGGGCGGGGACTGAGTGGAGAGAGCAAGTCACATTCAAGCTAAGTTCTAATGATAAAAACTATCCAATTTTATTATTAGACTGCTTTAAGATTCATAGAGAAGAAAAATCTAGATATAGTTTCACCTTGCCTGAGGTGAATCGATTAATGTCGGGTGTAAATCTTAAGTTTGAAAAGGAAGTGAAGCCCCAAGGCAAAGTTTTAAGAGGTTATGATATTGTTAAAGACAATCTAAGTATAACTGCAGCCACAGAGATTGCATTTAATGGAGTATATAGAGACGACTTTGTAAGATGGGTTGATTTCTGGGGATTCACCAACGGAAGAAGAATGAGCCAATCAGGTAAGGCTAAATGTGTTCTAGAGCCGGAAATATTTCGATCAGGTCGAGAAGGTGAAAAAGTAGAAGTGCTTATACCCAAAGATGCTAAGTTAAATTTTAGGTATGTGACAAGTTTATTTAAAACGGATGGGTTTCAGCTTATACATGTGACTTTTGAAATAGAAAATACTCAAATAACTTTTCGCTGTTATTCAGATAGAAGCGAATATTTTAGAGAAGGTCACTTAAGTAAGCACTTAGAAAACTTTTTTATATTCCAATGATTCATCATCCTGTGGAACAACGATCTCTTTACCGTTAAAGTTTAAGCTCTGCATTTTGCCATTTTTATAGGCAGAGCGCAGAGAAAAAAAGTGATTTTTCTCTGAAAAATATCCCTCAATAAGAAATTGAATCTCATTATTTTGGTAGGCTTCTTTTACTAAAACTAAATTGGTAAAATAGAGGTCTTTTCGACTTTCTTTGTTATTGAAATTACAAGACGCAAAATGAGGTTCACTGCAGGAGAATCTATAAAAATTTTCATTTGATTCAAATAAAAGATCTGAAAAAAGTGTTCTGATTTTAATCCAGTTTTTGGCTGGCAAGTTAAGTTGATCTTTTCCGATAGTCACTCTTTCGCTCTCGAGCTCGATATAGCCTTCCATCGAATTAACTAACCACTCGCTTTTAGCAAATTCTTGAATTCCGTAAATTTCTAATAAAATTTTTGTAAAATAAGGAAATGCTTTTGGGACAGACAGAGGAGTTTTTCCATTTTTGTATAAGAGCTCTCGGTTGATAAAAAGAGTCTGATTTTCCCATAGGAAGGGGATTGGTTTATAAAAGCGGGGCTCTTCTTTTCTTGAGACAAATTGAATTGCCTTCATGGGAAGAGAATTTTTTTGGCTTAATTTTAGTAAGATAGAGCGTTTTTCTCCAGTTCCACTGCACTGACTATAGCTGAGGCATGACTGTAAAAAGCTATGATGGTGCTCTACAGAGTAGAGTAATGCCTGTTCTGCAGAACCTCCACCATTTCCAATAATGGTTCCGTCTCCTCCGCCCCCCTCTTCTGCCATGCAGAGAAGGGGAATTAAGAAGATTGCTAATTGAGAAATAAAAGTTCTCATGCCATAGTCTCCACCCATGAAGGTATTGATTCCAATCTTTTTGATCCTATTTTCAAACTCGGCCTTTTGTCTATCGAAAATCGAAGCTATTGATATAACGAAAAAAAGAATAGAAGCGATTGTGCCCTATATTGGTGCACTTGCATATACGTGTTTTGTTTTTGAAAAAGATTGTGAAATTACTGAGCGCTCTTCAGAAGCAGCCTTGAAGTGGATTAATTCAGAGCAATTAGAGCATAAAACGCAGATTGAGTTTAGTAAGAATAATAGTGAATTCATGATTGATGGTGCGCTGCGCGTGGCGAAAACTGGTAATAAGTGGGGGGCTCCCATTTTATTTAACGAAAATTTTTTATTCGAAGAAAACAGTGAAAAAGAAATTAGACCACTGGGCTTTTATCGAATTTTTGCCATTCTTTTACATGAGCTAGGCCATCACCAAGAAATTATGCTCAGGCGTACAGGCTTGCCAGCTTTAGAGCATGAAGAGCTAGATAGAATCGCCATTCGTGTGGTGACATATTTAATGAATCGAACAAGAACTACGAAAATTACTAGAGCGAATTTTTCAGCTCTTGGTGATTCTGAGGTAGAAATTCTTCAAATCGATCGCGAATGGTATAATGGAATTCGTAATTTATGGAGCTACATATTTGTAATTTCAGATTGGGAAATCCAAGAAGTTTCAGGAAAGATTTTAACAGGACTAAAGTGTCCAGAAAAATACGATAGTGGGCATTTAGTTTTTTCTGGAGTGCCCTATTATGCGGCATTTCGTGAAGTTCGTGCGCCAAAATTTATAAAAACCTTAAAATCATTAAAAATCGAACAAGATATTGGAGATGCTTCTGTTCTTTGTGTCGATAAAACGATGAATGTTTATGATGTTTTTAGTGGCTATTACCAGGGGAAGCTTTCGTTAGAATTTAACTTTAACCGCGGTGAGCTTTTAATGAGCTTTGGCAACTTCACTGCAAAACATAAAAAGATTCCATGAAATTAGATTACAGAGATATTTTGATAGAGGAACTTGAGCGAATTCAAGAGAAAAAAGCAAGCTTCTCAAGTAGGGCCTATGCAAAATATTTAGGACTATCTCCCTCTCATTTATCTGATGTTCTAAAAAAAAGATCAGGGCTTTCAAAAGCAAAAGCAATTGAAATATCTGAAAAACTAAAGTTTCCAGATTTTCGAAAAGAACTTTTTGTTACTTCAGTAGAAGCAGTACATTCGCGTTCGAAAAAACAACGAGAAAAATTAAGTAAAAAAGTTAAAGAACTTCAGCTGCAACGATATCGATTCTTAAAAGAAGAGGTTTTATCACTACTTTCTGAGTGGCATCACTTTGCTATTCTAGAGATGACGAAATTAGATGATTTTCAATTAGATGCTAAGTGGGTATCTGG
>JAMLID010000063.1 GCA_023954355.1 Oligoflexia bacterium
GCATGAGTTGAGTCCAAAAAATAGTAAGGTTCCCATCCATGGGATTAATTTGATCATCCTTGATAGCATAGGATTATTCTCAAAGAACATCGAAGACTTGTCAAACTTATGTCTGTCATAAAATTGACATTAAATTGTTTATTTTTCATCTAGATCGAATGTGGGCATGCAGAAGATATCGAATACAGCAGAAAAAATCATGGCATAGTAGTTGCGATTATTTATTCGGGATGTTGTGTTACAAAGACACACTGAAAAAGGATTTTTCATGAATGTAACAAGTATAGCGGTTGTGGTGAGCCTATTTATTGGATCACTCACAAATGTTTTCGGTGCAAGCCTGATCACGCTTGAGTCTTACAGTCGAATAGAGATGCCTATAATGAATTCTGGCTCATTTGAGTTGGTTTCTTCTGGTACATCAGCAGTGATTTTAGATGTATCTGGCCTAAGTCAAAGTGAATATATTTCTTTTTCAAAGCTAAAAGATCAAAGAATTTCAGATATAAAGGTAGAAAGAATAGTAGGACAAAAAGCACGGATAACTATTTCGTTAAAAGAGCCCGGAACTGAATCTTTTGCATACCTACAAAAAAACAATTTAGTAATCGATCTATGGAAAAACCAGCAACTAGCAAAAGAAAAAATTATAGAGAAGAAAAAAGCAGTAAAAAAAATAGAAAGAACTCAAGCTAGAAAAATAGCAAGTGTCACTAAATATAAAGCAGCAAAAGCTATTCAAAAAACAGAAGAAGAAATAGAAGTAAACCCCTTGAAATTGGGCGAAAATATTTTTTTACGCTTTAATCTGCCATTAGAACCATTAAAGATAGTTACTAAAAATAGAGAACTGAGGTTTCCGCCTGAAGCTAGTATGAAAACCATTTATGAATGGTCAGAAGAAAAAGATAAAGAACTAAGCGAAGCTCAAAAGGGATTTAATTTAGCTCTAAAATTATTTAATGATGCTAAGTATGCTTTATCTATAAAATCTATTGAATTAACGCAAGACAAGAATCCCAGCAAATTTTTAAAGAATAAGATGAATTTATTAAGGGCCATTGCTTATGATGAATTAGCAACAGAAACTAAAGAAGAGAGCTTACATAAAAGAGCAGATGATTTACTGAAAGAAGAAATTCCCAACCTAGAAAAAGATAATAATTTAGTTCAAGCAAGTGCATTGGCTAGGATTTATTTTGCTAAAAAATATTTTAATCAACAAAATTGGCTGAAGACAGCAGATTATTTAGAAAAGGCGAGCGCTCAGCTAAGTAACGGTACTGAAGAAAAGGCATATGCACTACTTTTATTGGCCGAAGCCTATTTAAAATTAAATCAAAATAGAAGAGCGGAGCGTCTCTATAGAGTTGTATCTAGTGATTGGCACAAAAGTATTTTTGGTAAAGAGGCAGCATTTCGCTTAATTTCGCTTTTAGCTAGTGAAAGAAATTACAGTAGAGTTATAGATGATGGGCAAGATATATTGAGAGATTTTGCAGACTATAGAAAAAACAGGCTTGAGTCATTGTTTCAAATTGCTGAAGCTTTTTTCTGGCAAAAAAATTATCCTAAAGCCATTCAATACTTAAAGCAGATGGGCAAAGAAGGTCCGTATCATACGGTAAATTCACTAGCGATGGTTCGTCTAGGCGAATTATCAGAGTTAGTAAATGGAAATTTATCCGAAGCAGAGGCTTATTATCAAAAAACTATAGATAGTTTCCCTTTCACTTATGGAGCTAATGTCGCACAGATTAGACAGGCAAGACTTAGAATAAATAAAGAAAAAGAAGTCGACTTTATGGTTTCAAAAATAAAAGAAATTATGAAATCAGCAGATTCTGATCAAGATTTATATAAGGTATCAGAAATTGTTCTTATTGATTATTTACTACAACAAAATTCATATGAAGAAGCTTTAAGTTTTTGTAAAAAAGGGAAAGCTCTAAATGAAGGCTCAGCTTATAATGCATACAATGAAAAAATTAAAACTGTGCTGGTTAAGTATTTTAAATATTTAGTTAATGAAGAAAAGTACGTTGAGGCACTAGGTTTATTTGAGAATGAAAAAAATGAATTTCAAAAAACTATTGATAAAATTCATCTAGATTTAGCAAAGGCTTATTCTGGAGTAGGATTATTTGATTCAGCGAATAGAGAAATTCTATTAGCTAAACAAACGAGTCAAAAAGGCAGTAGAACACTGGCCTCTGCAGCCGTGAGCAAGTTTAGTGATGTAGAAATTGAAAACTCATTTAGACAAGGAGATTACAGAAGTTGTCTAGATAAAATACAAAGATTGAAGTCAATTGATCAATCTGACGTTAAAATAATGTTCTATAAAGCGATTTCTCACTTCAGACTAAATGATAATCGTTCGGGAATAGAGGCGACTTATCAGACTATAAAAGCAAATGGACTAAGTGATCAGAAGCTTGAAGATGCAGATTTATATTCTTTGATTAATTATGCTAGCACTAGCTTGCTGGAAGACCGTGATTTCTCGAAGAGACTAAAAATTTTAATAGAGGGTAAGAAACAATTTAGTGAAAAGAATATTAAGGCTGATCTACTAATAGCAGAAACTTACTTTTTTACAAAAGACTATGAGCGAGCAATTAAGGAGTTTAAAGAAGCGTTTTCGGCTTCTGGAGAAGAAAAAGATCTTGAGCGTTCAAAATATTATTATGGATTGAGTCTTATAGGCGCTGGAAAAAAGGAAGAAGGGGTCAAAGTATTGACTGAGATCAGCGAAAAGAGTCAAGGAATTTGGGCAGAGTCAGCAAAACAAGAAATCGGATTAGTCGAGTGGGAGAGCAAATACTCTACTGTATTAAAGACTTTGCCACCTTCAGGTGTAGGTCTAACTACCGATTGATTGTGGCATGGGCTTTGCTTTTATATTAAGAGAGAATTTTCTCGCTTTGGACTATGGAGGGTCCTTTGACAGTTAAAGTTTTTGATAAAACATTTGATGCGCTTGCGAAAACTCTGGACCTTCGGTCACAGAATGCAGTTATTATTAATTCTAATATCGCGAACGCTGATACTCCTGGATACCAAGCAAAAGAACTAAACTTTGAAAAAGCGCTTGCTGGTGCTTTAAGTACGAATAATGGAGATAAGCTGGTTAGAACATCTGATATGCACCTAATGGGTTTTGATGAGATCTCAAACGTCCAGGCAGAGCTTTCAAATCAAGTGAATAATGTTGTTCGCGAAGATGGTAATACTGTAGATAGAGATATGGAGCTGATGTCGCTGGCTGAGAACCAAGCGATTTATAATACAGCAGTAGATTTGGTTAGAAAGAAAATTGCTCTTTTAAAATATTCGATTACAGATGGAGGTAACCATTAATGGATTTGTTTTCATCGCTTCGAATTAGTGCTTCTGGATTATCTGCTCAAGATGTACGTATGAATACGATTTCTTCTAACATCGCTAACGCAGAGAGTGTTGGTTATAAGAAAAAAGATCCTGTTTTGCAGCCTAGTACTGATCGATCACATTTTGGTGAAATTTTACAAAATGAGTTAGATGAAAATGCTCAAGGTGTTGTTGTAACTGAAGTCGCAGAAGACCAAACGCCTCCAAGACTAATCTACCGTCCTAATCATCCGATGGCTAGGCCTGATGGTTATGTAGAAATGCCTAATGTAAATGTTGTCGAAGAAACTGCAAATCTAGTTGCTGCTACTAGAGCATATGAAGCAAATTTATCTGCTATAAATGCTGCTAAAGCAATGATGAACAAAGCTTTAGAGATAGGAAAGTAGGTAATATATGTCGATTTCAAGTATTGAATTTGGGTTAAGAAATTCCGCAAATGGAGTTAAAGATTCTTTTCGATCTGAATCATTAGTAAATGAAACATCAGATTCGAAATCTGCAACGAGTTTTGGAGATGTCATTAAAAGCCTTGTACAAGATGCGAACGAATCTAGTAAGGTCGCAGATTTTAAAGCACAGGAAATAGTGGCTGGACGTAATAAAGATATACATGGAGCTGTTCTCGCTATGGAAAAAGCAGATGTACAGTTTCGCTTGCTTTCTCAAGTCAGAAATAAAGTTATAGAGGCGTACAAAGAAGTTATGAGAATGCAGGTATAGAGGGGGCATCTTGGAATTTTTAAACAGAGGAATGGCGAGATTTTCGGAGTTTTTTGCTTCATTGCCTTCAGGCAAAAAGATAGCATTTGTAGGGCTCTCGTTTGTAGTTTTCGTCTCTATTTTTGGATTATTTTTTTGGGCGAGTAAATCAAGCTACTCTCCGCTTGTTTCGAATTTATCTCCAGAAGACTCAACTACAATTATAAGATATCTTAGAGATAAAAAAATTCCATTTATTGTAGATGAAAGCGGTAGAAATATTTCTGTTCCGCCAGATAAAGTTTATGATTTAAGACTAGAGTTAGCTAGCTCAGGCTTAGCTCAGTCAGGCGTAGTAGGCTATGAGGTTTTTGATAAACAAAGCTTTGGTGCAACAAGTACTGTACAAAGAATTAATGAGCAAAGGGCCAGAGAAGGTGAGCTAGTAAGAACGATCAATCATATAAAAGGAATAGAGCGATCTAGAGTTCACTTAGCGATCCCTCAAAAAAGTGCATTTCTTGAAGATGAGAAAAAGCCAACGGCCTCTGTAATACTTGATCTGGTTCCTGGTTTTCAACCTAGTGATGATCAAGTTAAAGGTATTCAAAGATTAGTGGCAGCTGCTGTAAAAGACTTAGATTTAAATGCTGTTACTATTGTATCTAATTCAGGTAAGCAACTTTCGCAAAACTCAGATGATCCGGCCGCCGCTTTTGCAGCCGCTACACTAGACTATCAGAGAAAATTTGAAGCTAAGACAGAAGATAAAGTTCAATCGTTATTATCAAGGGTGTTGGGCGAGGGCAAAGTTATTGCTAAAGTTAATGCTGATTTTGATTTTAGCAGAGTAGCTGAAACGCAAACTTTGTTTGATGGAGAGAACGCAGCTATTAGATCGGTAAATCGAGACACAGATAGTGCAGAGGGGAATAGACCACTTCCTGGCGGACAACCCGGTGTAAGAGCGCAAACACCTGGTCCAGAAAATCAGATTGCGAATGCTCCACCTACAGCTACATCGTCTACGCAAAGGAATAGAGAATTAACTAATTTCGAAATTCCTAAAACTATGAGAAGCACTGAAAAGCCAATGGCTACCCTGAAAAGGCTATCAGTTGCAGTAATGGTTGATGCGAATACTGTACAAGACGCAAATGCACCAGGTGGTGTAAGAGTCGAAAAAATTCCTGAAGAAAAATTGGCTGAGTTTCGCTCGATTGTAGCTAATGCAGTAGGATGGGATAAGGATAGGGATCCCCCAATTGAAGTGAAAAGTATTGCGTTCTTTAAAGAAGATTTAGATGAGGCAACAAAGGCCGCACAGTTAGCAGAGCGTAATAAAATGATCATGGATATTGCTAAGTGGTCTGCTATTGGATTGCTATTTACTCTATTCTTCATGTTTGTTGTTAGACCGTTTATTAAATGGGTAACAGAAAATACAGTTGACAGTATGGAAGATTTTTTACCTCAAACGCTTGAAGAGCTAGAAAAAGCTCAAGCAAAACAAGTGGCTCAATCACTAGAAGATATTCTCCCAGAAATTGAAGAGAAGGTAGATCCAGAAAAAGTCCAAAGTGAAATGTTAAAAGAAAAAGTGGTAGCTCTTGTTAATGATAATCCCCATAAAGCATCTCAGATTCTTCATGATTGGATTATAGAGAAACCTGTTGAAAAGAATGATAATAAAACTGCTTAGTTATGAGGGAATATAAATGAGCTTGTTTCCAGAATCTTATGAAGAACTTACGGGTTTACATAGAGCAGCCCTATTAATGAATGTTTTGGGTCCGCAATGTTCAAAAAAAATCTTTGGACAGTTAAAGGATAATGACATTAAAAGGCTTTTAGGAACTATGTCTTTGGTAGAAAAAGCACCAGTGACTATGGTTAAACGTGTTTTAGAGGCATTCTTTTTTGAGCTTTCTGAGGAAGAAGCGCTTATTTTCGGAAATGCTAAAGGCAAAAGCTTTATTTTAGAAACTCTTGGCGAAGAAAGAGCAAAACACATTCTTGGAAATGTAGGTTTACAAGATGGTGCAAAAACTCTTGAAGCCCTTGAACTGGTCGATACAAGAACTCTATCGAATTTCTTGGTCAATGAGCATCCACAAACAATAGCATTAATTGTCGCTCATTTAGATCCAATTAGAAAAAGTGATACTATTAAGAGATTACCCGACTCATTACAGGGCGAAGTGACAATGAGGTTGGCAAATATTGACTTTATTTCTCCAGAGTTAATTGCACAATTAGATGATGTGTTGAAATCAGAACTTGCTACAGTCGGCACAATTGACTCTACCTCTCTTGGTGGTGTTGAACCTGTTGCTGAAATGCTTAATACAATGGATAAAACCACTGAAACAAATATTATGGCTAGAGTGGAAGAGAAAGATCCTGAATTGGCTGAAGAAATTAAGAAACTTATGTTTGTATTCGAAGACCTTGTTGCTCTTGATGATAGAGGAATGCAGTCTCTACTTAAAGAAGTACCAAATGATAAATTATTAATAGCACTTAAAACTTCGCCAGAAGAAATTAAGCAGAAAATATTCAAAAATATGTCTACTAGAGCATCTCAGTTACTACAAGAAGATCTTGCCAATCTTGGGCCTCAAAGACTCTCTGATGTTGAATCTGCTCAAAGTGAGATTGTTAATATTGCTAAGCGGCTTGAGGGAGAAGGTAAGATTCAGATTAATAGAGGCGGTGGAGATACGTTCGTATGACGTTTCAGCGATTTGTATTTAATGCTGATCAAGAAGAAAAAACTATTTATCAAGCTAAGCCATACGTTCAGAAAAAGTTTGATACCGAGGCCAGTCATACTGTTGTACAAACCAGCGATATAAAAAAAGATAGATTTTTTTTGGATGAAACAGTTGCTGGACAATTAGGAATTGAAGAGAAAAAAAGAAAAGAATTTGAAGATAAGATTAATGCTGAAATTAATAGACGCTGGGAGCTTACAAAAGAAAAGGCAGAAGTAGAAGGATTTACAAAAGGCTTGGAAGAGGGAAAATCAGAGGCATACAAAGCAGAGGCACCTAGAATTAAAGAACGTTTAGAAAAATTAGATAATATTTTAGCGACTTTCGACTCTTGTAAAGAAAAAATATTTTTAACTAACGAAGCTTTGTTAATAGAAGTCATTGGTAAAATAGCTAAAATGATTGTGCTTAAAGAAGTTTCAATTGATGGAGAATACGTAAAAAGGTTAGTGATTCATCTTTTACAAGAAATAGGAGAAAAAGATGACTTAGTCATTTCACTCTCTAAAGAAGACTCAGAAAATATAGAATCTTTAAAGACAGCTATTCAGCAAGAGTTTGGTCATTTAAAGCACACGGTATTTGAAATTAGTGATAGTTTATCAAAAGGCTCTTGTCAGGTTGAAACAAAGTACGGGGTAATAGACGCTAGCGTTTCGACACAAATAGAAAAAGCACTAGAATCCATTAAGTCCAAATAGTTTTTATTGAGTGTATTTTAAAAACTATTGTATAATTTACAATGTGGGAGTTCTCCAGGAGGGAGAATATTTGCATGGATGCAGAACACTTAAAAATAGATAGCTCAAAGCTATTAGAGCCTTTATCACGCTCAGTGATTTATGAATTCACTGGTAAGGTTAATAAAGCTATTGGTCTTACGCTAGAAGCAAGTCTTCCTGGAGCAGCTGTTGGTAGTGTTTGTGAAATAGATTTGGGATTGCATTCTAAGCCAATCTTAGCTGAGGTAATCGGCTTTCGTGGTTCAAAGGTTGTTCTGATGCCTCTAGAAGAGG
>JAMLID010000064.1 GCA_023954355.1 Oligoflexia bacterium
TTTCGGTTTAATTACAAAAAATAGCATTACAATTTTCAGCTTTGCTCGACTTATTTTGATGACATTAGTTTTACTTACTACGACCTTCTTAAAGCAAGAAGTTCTAGGAGTATCCACTGTCATACAAATTTACTCTATATTATCAGTTTCATTTTTAATTGCCTTAATGCAAGTATCATTTTGGGATCAAACGCTAAAAGCTCGATTATTTATACCGTCACAGCTTTTGTATGATCTATTACTAACCAGCTACCTAGTTTATGTAACAGGCGTTAACGACTCTATATTTCTATTTATATACTTACTAAATATAGTTTTTGGTTCTGTGATTTATCAGCTGTGGGGCGCTTTGACCATTGCTTTAACATCAGGGCTTGTCTATGCACTCATATATGCGGCTAATCTAGACATGAGTAACACAACTCATTGGTATAATCTTGCGCATAGCGAACTACTATTTTTTCTTACTGCTCTTTTAAGTGGTCAGCTCATGGACGAACTTAAGAAACAAAAACTCACTCTTGAAAAACAAACTCAAAGCATTGAGCGCTTAGAGCTACTTAATGATCGCCTTTTAAATAATATACCGAGCGGAATATTATTAGTTGATAGTGAAGATTATATTTTAAATATTAACAATACAGCCTTAAATTTTTTAAACCTTCAATCTATACCAAAATTTAAAATAAAATTTTTTGAACTCATCCCAGAATTAAAAGATATTTTTGATAAGTGGCAAAAGCTTCCAGAGCATAAAAAAATTCGATACTTATTTAGAGATGCAAGGTCATTGGACCAAGTTTTTCATCTCCAACTCTTAGATTTAGCAAAAAAAAACCAAACTGGTAAATCTGGAGAGCGAATAATAGTATTTCAAGAAGTATCAAAAATTCTTTCTTTAGAGAAAAAACTTGAATCGGAGTCTAGGCTAGCTGCAGTAGGCCAACTTGCTGCTGGTATCGCTCATGAAATTAGAAATCCTTTGGCTTCTATATCTGGCTCAATAGAACTTCTATCTCTATCTAAAGAACAAAAAACAGATCAGGAAAAAAATTTAATCTCCATTTCATTACGTGAGATTAAGCGCTTAAACAACCTAATCACAGACTTTTTAGAATATGCTAAACCCAAAGACCAAAGCCCAGATGATATGAATTTATTTGAAGTGATAAATGAGTGCATAGAAGAATTTCAAAATGCAAACGAACAAAGATCAAATGTGGTTTTTGCAAACCAAGTTAAATCAGAAATACTTGTATCTTTTAATAAAGAAAGATTTAAGCAAATATTATTAAATTTGTTCATAAACTCGTTCGATGCAAAAAAAGATACGCAATTACGTATTCTAATCACAGGTTCAGATATAAATAATAGCGAATATTTTTCCATTTTCATTAGAGATAATGGAATTGGAATACCGAAAGATTTAGAGAAAAAAATATTTGATCCATTTTTTACTACAAAAAATAATGGCACAGGACTAGGTTTATCAACGGTTTTATCAATTCTAAAAGCGGCAAACGCATCAATCAGTTTAGTACCTTCAGATAGTGGTGCCTGTTTTAAAATAGAAATCCCATTATCAAAAAATTATAGCACTTCTAGTTTAGGAAAGGTTTCTGAAGGATGAGCAAATCCAGCACTAAGAAAACTATTTTTATAGTTGACGATGAAGAATCTATTCGAACGGTATTATCTATTATGCTTACCCAAGAAGATTATAATGTAGAATGCTATGCCTCACCTACTGAGGCATTAAAGAAAATAACTAAAAGCTTTCCTGATATTATCATTTCTGACATTTCTATGCCCGAAATGAATGGAATTGAGTTTTTATCTAAAGTAAAAAATATTAATCAAACCACTGGCTTTATTGTTTTAACAGCTTATGGATCAACAGAAAGCGCTGTAGAGGCAATGAAATTAGGCGCTAATGACTATTTAACTAAACCTTTTAAAATAGACGAAGTAAAAATATCAGTTCAATCTGTTTTAAATAGTATCAAGTTAAGTGAAGAGAATAGAGAGTTGCGATCTGCTTTAGAACAAAAATTTTCTTTTGATAATATCATTGGCAACACTAAAGAAATGCATGAGATCTTTGATCTTATTAAACGAGTCTCTCAAACCAATTCGAATGTACTTATCTATGGTGAAAGTGGAACTGGTAAAGAAATGATTGCTCAAGCAATTCATAGAAATTCTTCTTTTTCTACGAAACCATTTGTGACTATTAATTGTGCAGCTATACCTGAGACTTTATTCGAAAGTGAATTATTTGGTCACACAAAAGGTTCATTTACCGGAGCAACGAGCGACAAGAAAGGATTTTTTTTAGAAGCAGATGGTGGTACTTTGTTTTTAGATGAAGTTGGAGAAATACCAATTTCTATTCAAGCTAAACTATTAAGAGCCATTCAACAAAAATCATTCCGCCCACTTGGTGCATCTAAAGATGTAAATGTTAATATAAGACTCATCTGCGCAACAAATAAGCAGCTAGAAGAAGAAGTAAAAAAAGGTACATTTAGAGAAGATTTATTCTATAGAATTAATGTTATTCAAATTAAACTACCACCACTTAGAGAAAGAAAAGAAGATATTAAGTCACTCGCTGACCACTTTCTGACTAAGTACACACTATCAATGGGGAAAAACATTAAAACAATTAGCCAAGAGGCTCTTGGATTATTAATGAATTATTCTTTTCCCGGAAATATCCGCGAACTTGAAAATATTATTGAAAGAGCCGTTGCTCTTGAGGCAAAAAACTCCATTTTTCCTGAAAGCCTTCCCTCAAAAATTTACTCTTTAAGTACAAAAAGCACTTCTAGCGAAGTACATGAAGTTAGCGCAAGCAAAGAGCAGCCTTTATTCAATCTTGAAAAAGGCGTAGAAGATTTTGAAAAGCAACACATACTTAACGCACTAAAAAGAACCAATGGAGTTAAAAAGAAAGCTGCTAAAATACTTGGAATCTCTTTTCGGAGCTTACGGTATCGTATCGATAAGTATGGAATAGAAGATCCGAACCCAAATGAAGATGAAGGATAAATCGCAAAATACCGAACATGAGGTGCAAGAAGCTAACCGTAAATTTTACGACAGCACAGCCAACTCATACGATGAAATTGACACAAGAAGAAAAATGGCCTGGTACCCATGGCTACATAAAATACTAAAAGAGATACGAAAAGAAATAAGCGAACCCAAAGCGATAATTGCAGATGCTGGCGCTGGATCTGGCTTTTTACTTAATCATGCAAACGACATTTTTGAAGAAAAAATAGCTATTGATATTTCCACTGCTATGCTCGACCAAATTAAACTAACTGGTTGTAAAAAACTGCTAGGTGCTTGTGAAAATCTTCCTTTAGAAAATAACTCTGTTGACCTAGTTACAGCCTTTGCAACATTACACCACATACATTCACCAGAAAAAGTCTTTCAAGAGGCTTTTCGCGTACTTCGGCCAAATGGCTTTTTTTATTCAGATCACGATATAGAAACGAAATTTATTTCAAATTGGAAAATACCATTAAAAATATACCGATCTTTTTTTGACCACGAAAAATCGTATTTAGAAAAAAACCCGAATCTGAACCACCAAGACTATTCACTCACTGAGTTTCATGGCAATAGCGGCATCTCTGGTCAAGACAGCTTGAAAAAGCTAACAGAACTAGGCTTTACTAATATACGTATCAACTTTCACTGGCAGGGACTATTACCTATAGAGTTTCCCTGGAAAATTAGAGGCTTATCCCCTATTTTACGCATCATTGCCCAAAAACGTCACTAAAATAAACCTTTAAAAACAAATACTTACCATAAAAAATCTTACTTCGTGCAAAAGTGACGTTTTACGGCATAAAAAAGGATCCAAAAATGACATTTTACGTCACCCTTTTTCTTGTCTAAATAAATTCATTAATATTTTTAAGTACTTAAAAGTTGAACGATCTTGGCACGCTGCCTGCTTTACCTATCATGAACCTTAAAAGGAGGGTGCCATGAAAAAGCTCATACAAATAAAAAGTGAAAAAGGATTCACACTAATTGAGCTGATGATCGTAGTAGGAATCATCGGAATTCTCGTTGCGATTGCGGCACCTAACTTCGCTAGATACCAATCTAAAGCAAGGCAATCAGAAGCTAAAATTGCCCTGGCTGCAATCTACGGAGGAGAAAAATCATTCTACTCTGAGTATAGTGCCTACATTGGTTCGTTTGATGCGGTTGGGTATTCGCCAGAAGGTAACAAAAGATTCTATTCTGTTGGTTGGGCTGGTGCAAACACAGGAACCGTTTCGGGCTTCTCTGGATCTTCAGGCACATCGTCTTTTGCAAGAGTGAACTATCCATCTGCTTGGACTACCTGTAGTACACATACGTCTGCTCTACCTGCCGCTCACTCTACAGCTGATAGCCAGGTTTTCACTGTGGGAGCTCGCGGACAAATTCGTGATGCAACAAACTGCGACTACTGGACTATGGATGATACTAAGGTTCTTTCAAACGCAACAATCAATCTCTAAATTAGCTTGAACATAACAAAAAATTTCTGTCTCTGTTACCATAAGCATGGGGGATTTAATGGGCAGTTCAGAGAAATTAAAACCTTTTATATTAGTTACCATTCTTATTCTCTCACTTAGCACAGTAATTGGTTTTCAAAAAACAGCCCCACTCAACTTAGATAAATACAGGTCTCAACAAACTTTTAATGAGGGAATAGCAAGTTTTTCCGCTGAAAGCCTGCGGCTTATGAGCTTCGGCTATGATCGATTACTCTCAAATCTGCTGTGGCTAAGATTTTTGCAATACACACCAGTTGAAAAAGTTCCTCCAGGGCAAGTTAGTTGGATTTATTTAGACCTAGATACAATTACAAATATCGACCCTGACTTCTACCCAGCTTACGAACATGGAGGCATTTTTTTATCTGTAATTACCGAAGATAAAAAAGGTGCAGAAAAATTATTACTTAAAGGAACTGAAAGACTTCCAAATCGTTGGCGTATTTTTGCCTATTTAGCCTACCACTATCAAAACGAATTGAAAGATATTGATAAGGGCTATGAATTTTATGCAAAAGCTTCAAAAATTTCTGATGCCCCAGCTTTTTTAAATATTTTTGCTTCTAATTATTACGCAAAAAAATACTCTATTCAGTCTTCGATAGATTTTTTAGAAAGCTTGCTCTTAAATACGAAAGAAGAACATATGAAAAAACGAATTTTAGATAAAATTCAAAAATTAAAAAATGAAGGAAGGTGAGAGTTAATGCAAAATAGTCTGGCTATAGAATTTAAAGACTTAAGCAAAATATATAAAGTAGGTTTTTGGGGTAAAAAGCAAACTGCCTTAGAGGAACTTACCTTATCGGTGCAAAAAAACTCTATTTTCGGCTTTCTAGGAGCAAATGGTGCAGGCAAAACAACTAGCATTAAAATACTTCTTGGTCTGCAAAGACAAGACAAAGGAGAGTGTAAAATTTTTGGTAATTCTAATTTAACATCAGAAGTAAAAGCAAATTTAGGATTTTTGCCAGAACGTCCTTACTTTCACGACGGACTTACCGCATACGCATTTTTGAATTTTCACAGATCACTCTACGGAAAGCATTTAAAAAAAAATATCCCGACTAACGACGAATTGCTTAAATTAGTTGGTTTAAGTAATACTTCTGGAAAAACAATCCGGAATTTTTCTAAAGGAATGATGCAAAGAATTGGGATTGCGCAAACACTCATTAATGATCCAGAGTTGATTATTCTAGACGAGCCAATGAGTGGATTAGACCCTGTTGGGCGAAAAGAAGTTCGTGATATCATTCTTTCGTTAAAGAAAAAGGGAAAAACAATTTTTTTTAGTACACATATCCTAAGTGATGTCGAAAATATCTGTGATCATTTTGCCTTCCTAGAAAAAGGAAAACTAAAATATCATGGTGGCGTAAAAGACGCTCTATCTAAGATGAGTGCTGAGCTAGAAGTTATTTTCTCGATAGAGACACTACCCTCTGACCCACTTCTTAAAACTGCAGTGAAACTTGGTTCACAATGGATGCTAACCAATGTAGACCCTGAGTTAATTAATGAAATAATCTTAAAAATCATACAAAATAATGGAAAAATAATTAGCCTTAACAATAATAAGTCTCTAGAAAATTTTTTATTTAGTGAAAAGGAGAAAAATAAAATATGAAAATACTTTCGTTTTCTCTATTCACCGTTTATGAATTTTTTCGAGATAAGGTATTTTATTCAGTCTTAATTTTTTCTGTACTATTTGTTCTATTTGCCTATCTTCTCTCATCACTTACAATTGTTGAATCAAAGAAAATCCTTTTAGACTTTGGTTTTTCTGCGATTTCTATAGTAGGGATCATCACCGCTATTTTTCTAGGCATTTCGATCATAGGAAAAGAAATTGAGAAAAAAATCATATACACCATTCTATCTAAGCCCGTCTCCCGATTTGACTATCTAATAGGAAAAATAAGTGGTGGAATTGTAGTTCTTGGCATTACTCATATAATCAGTAGCTTTACATTGCTTCTTACACTATGGATTAATGACGAAAGTATTAGCAATGGTTTTTTATCCGCAAATATTTTAATGTACTTAGAATCTATACTTATTCTACTATATGCTGTTTTTTTCTCGACCTGGATTTCTTCAAACTTCCTATCTGCATCACTAGCTGCAGCTATATTTCTTTTAGGTAGAAGCAGCTCCACCATAGAAAGCATTCAATTAAGAATGGAAGCAAGCTCCATGAAATCTCTTTTGTCTGTAGTTTTCTATCTGGCTCCATCATTAAATAGATTTAATATAAGAGATTTAGTTGCTTACGAGAAAGAATTACCTCCAATGATTTTGCAACAATCAACAATCTACTTTTTTGCGTACTCTATGCTTTTAGTTACTCTGACCATACTTATTTTTCGTAAAAAGGATTTTATTTGAGCAGTTTATCAACAAAAAAAATAGACTATAAAACGCTATTGATTCTTTTATTACAAATAGCTGGATCGAGCTTAGCGTGCATTCTCTACTATTTTGATTATCTATCAGTAGCCACAAGCATACTACTCGGAATAGTAAGTATGAATTTGAGTTTTACACCTTGGCATGAGGCATCCCACAAAAATCTATCTACTAACTCTACGATCAATTCATTCGTAGGAATCCTATCTTCGTTATTTTCTATTTATCCTGCTTATTTTAGTAAAAAACGAGAACACTTAATTCACCACAAATTTGCAGGCGACGAACAATTCGATCCTGTTTATCCAAGAATACAAACCAATTTTTGGCTATTTTTACCAAATTTAATTTTTCGAATTCTTAGTAGAAAGGAAAAAATTCAATATAATGGATTAAAACTTCGTAAAAAAGAAATATTCTTAGATACAATACACTACACTCTAATTCTATGCTTTTTAGCTATATCTATTTATTATCAATTTTTTAGCGCCCTATTATATGGTTTGCTAATACCTAGAATTTTCGTATTTATTCTTCATGCGATTTATATCTGTTACTTTCCACATTCTAAATCAGATGGAGGATTCATTATTTCTAAAACACCCTCTACTAATCTCATTTTGTTTTATTTAACACTTGGACAATCTGCACATGGAATTCACCATGAAAACCCAAATATTGCCTGGCATAGCCTACTTGCCGTAGCAAAAAAGCGAGGGCGAAGTAATGAGTAAGGTAATTTTAGTAAGTGCACCTTATAAGGCTGAGTATATGAGAAATGCTCGCTGTGATTTTATATCTTTATCTAACTCATCATGGTTTCCTATTT
>JAMLID010000065.1 GCA_023954355.1 Oligoflexia bacterium
CAAAAAAAAGTCGGTATGATGAGCCTAATTTATAGCTTATGGGAGAATAACGCATGCAGAAATTTAAACGAACGACAGTATTATTGACAGTTGCTTTGCTCGTATCTTTATCAGGTTGTGGAAATAAAAATAACGGAGATAAAAAACCTAATGACCCGATTTCGCGCAACGTTGCTGGTAGTATGGCAGGACAAACCTGGTCATTTTCTTCAGGGGTAGCTATGCCGACTGAATCTGGTTTTGAAATCACTCTAGCTGGTAATGGTGAATCGATAACTTGTGATGCTAGTGCGGCTCGCACAAATCACTTGGCATTTCGAGTACCTAATCAATTAGGCACATATAATTGGGATCGCGCTAATCCTGGTTCAGGATCTTCTCCTTTATTTTTTGTGTATAAATTTCAAACAGAACATGGCTATGGAAGTGAAACAGTTATTAGCCAAACATCGACCATCAATATTATCGGTATTACGAATAATACTCTTACAGGAACCGTAAGAGGAACTTCTTCAGGTAGTGGCACAAAAGCGGGTAATGTAGATGGTAATTTTAATATTCAAATCTGTGGAAGCTCTGATGGTCGTCAGGGACCAGTAAATCCACCGGATGAAGCTTTATACAATAGAATTTATCGATTACAAGGGCAGTGGAATGGCACAGGATTTTTTAAAGATGACTTTTCTGGACAAATGCAAACTACCCAAATGTCTTTTGAAGTCGTTCTAAGAGGGTCTGATCAAGTACAGTTTCGTGTGATTGATCGTAATAGAGGTAGAACACTATTTGATTCTACTCTTCTTGTTAGAAATGAATTCGTAGAGCAGATGTGTATTCCTGACGGATCATCTGTGCCGAGAGTTGAAAGAGTAGGTAGCTATAATAGAGATGACGGTACGATTGCTATTCAAATTTTAGGCTCTGATTGTAGCTATAGCCGAACAAAAGTTCGCTTTGCTGAAGCATCTTCAGGCTTAAGATTATCTGGCGTTTATGAAAAATCAGACGATAGATCAAGAAATAGGCCTACTGTTGAATTTTGGGCAGATTCACTAAGCAGATTCTAAGCGATATAGCAGAGCACCTATTTTAACAAATAGGTGCTCTTTTTTCTTTTTCTTTCAAGTTTAGATTTCTAGCAACCTTACCTTCTTTGAGTTCTATAATTAGATCGCTATCTGTTACTGTTCCCAATCGGTGTGCGATGACAAGTACCGTTTTATCCTGGCAAGCATTTCGTAAAATCTCCTGTACAAGAGAATCTGTTTTAACATCAACACTAGCTGTAGCTTCGTCAAGAATGATGATTTTTGCATCTATTAATAAAGCTCTTGCTAAACACAATAACTGTCTTTGGCCTTGGCTAAAGTTACTGCCACTTTCTTGCACCATAGATTGAATACCGTTTGGCAGATTTTTTACATACTCAGCCATTTTCGCTTTTTCTAGAGCACTCCAAATTTCAGCATCTGAATATTCTGCATATCGATCTAAATTATTTCTTAGGGAGCCTAAAAATAAGACTGGATCTTGCGGAATAATCGCCAATGCTCTTCTTAACGTAGATAGAGGAATCTGCTGAATAGCTAATCCATCAATTCTTATCTCACCAGATTCAATTTCTAGAGTTCTAAAAATAGTTTGCATCAGTGTACTTTTTCCCGAGCCAGTGCGCCCGATAACACCTACTTTTTGCCCACCTTGAATATGGATTGAGACACCTTTCAATACAGGTGGTAGATGTGAAGCATAGCGAGCTATTACGTTTTCAAATACCACCTCACCTTTTTGTGGCCAATTCTCTGGGACAACCAATGGTTTCTCGATCACTGACTTTTCTTGCTCTAAAGTAGAGTATACACGAATGCGTTCTACTGAAGTTAGCTTTGCTTCAAGTTCGGCAAAAACCCTTACGGCCCAGTTGAGGCTTTCCCAAAGAGTTAAGGCATAGATCATTAGTAAACCAGCCACACCTGCAGAGATTTTTCCTTGGTAGGTATAATAGACTAAGCCTAGAGCCGTGCCTGTAGAAATTAAAGCACCTAGTAGTGGTATTCTACTAGAAAACCAACGATTCAATAGATAATGTCCAAAAAACATTTTTTGGCTTTGGTCTAAGCGATCTAAAAAACCCTCTAAGAAAAAACCATTCTTTTCGTAGGCTCGAATAACCGGCAAGCCTAAAAGAGTTTCTTTAAAATGTGCATATCTAGGTGACCTAGCAATCGAGTCTAATCTCTTCGCTTCTCGTGCTGGAATCCTGTAGTTTGATTGTAGATAATAGTACAAAAGCATTGTCGGAATTACTACCAGCAAGAGTAGAGGCAAAATACCTACGATCAATAGTATAGAAGTAAGTATATTAATAGCCAAGTAAACGGTAGTTTCAAAACTCCATTGAATATGGATATCTACTTCTTCTACATCTCTAGAGAATCTTTGGATAAGCCTACCGACAGGAGTTGCATCAAAAAATCTCAGAGGCGATCCAAGAACAGACTTAAGCATGCCGTTGTGCATATCTCGACCTGCAATCAACCCTCTATTTAGCCAAAAAAGTCGATTCGATAAGATGCCTGCGATTGTTAGAAGTCCTAAAAATCCATAGACAAAAATGGCCTGATAGTTGTCCGTTACCATTGTTTTTAGCCAATCAATAACTATATTGGTACTTGTACCGCTAGAGCTGACAGCAGAAAGCCAATAGGTTTGTAGTATTGGTAAAGCTGAGGCAAGTAAGGTGCTGGCGAATAAAGCCAATACAATTAACGGCCATCTAGAGTTTGATCCTCCTAGCGCAATCATATAGTTCTTAAAAATTCTTCCTTTTACAGCACCATAAGCCCTGTCTTCATCGTCAGTGATTCTTGTTTCAGTCAATGAAGATCCTTCTTTTTGTTTCATAGCCGTAGAATTTTCTGAACTTTCTTTTTCTGAAGCCAGCTTTCCGTCACCCTCTGTAGCTAGAGTAATATTAAGAAATTCGCGAAATCTATCGTTTCTCAAAAGCTCTTGGTAGCTGCCTTGGTCTATGATTTTTCCTTGGTCTAGAAAAATAATTTGATCAAAGCGATTCAAGTGCGACAAACGATGAGTAGCAATAATTCTTGTGATGTTTTTCCATTCACCAAAAAGTAAATTGTCTACTAAGCTTAACTCAGTATTCGGATCAACAGCAGAGAGAGGGTCATCTAAAATAGCCAAAGTAGGTTGATAATAAATAGCTCTGGCTAAGCTAACTCTTTGCTTTTGACCGCCTGATAAATTAACTCCTTTTTCACCAATCTCTGTATATAAGCCCGCAGGTAGCTGAGATAAATCTTTTTGCAGACAGCTTGCTTTAGTTGAATTCTCGACAAGCTCATCACTATGAGTTTCACCAAAGCAAATATTATCTAGTAAACTGCCGTTCATGATAAATGCTTCTTGCGGAACATAGGCAATCTTTGGATTGATTGTCTTTTGGTAGGCATTTACAAACGAAAGCGAGCCAGATCTCAGAGGTAATTCTCTAAGAAGAGAAAGCAAGAGTGTGCTTTTTCCTGATCCCACTGGCCCAATAATCGCTGTTGAACTACCAGGCAGTATTTTTATACTTAGCTCTGATAATGAAAATGATTCACCCTCGAACCCTGTAGAGACATTGTTGAGCTCTACACCACAAGAATCTAGGTCAAAATCATTTTCATGAATTGCTTTATTCGAAGCCTCTTTCTTTAAATAATTGCTGATTCTTTTTGCACCAATAAAGGCCGCAGCTACTCTAGAAATTTGTTGAGAAAGGTGGCCAAAAGGCTGTTCTAACAAGGTAAAAATAGATACGGCAGTGAAAATAAGCTCAGCAGATAAAGGATACCCTCTAGCAACATGAACTAAAAGTGTAGCAAATAATACAATGGTAGAAACCGATACGAATATTAAGGTTGCAAAAGTTTCGGCCACGGCTAGTTTTTTTCGGGCATTTAGTTCGTCTTTACGTACATTCTGTACTTCAGAGGCAACACTTTTTTCCCATGAAAAATATTTTACAACGCGAATTCCGTTAAGAATCTGAGCCATTAAGGTTACTCGCTTATCTCTATGCTTCATCAAAATATCGTCTAGATTTGAAAATGATGCTGCTACTTTTCTTGTTAAGGGAACTAAAATAGCGAGTAAGAAAATAGAAACTAATGCTGTCCAACCAAAATAGACAAACAATAAAACACTACATCCTACTAGAGTAAGTACTGAGGCTGCCACCTCTCCAAAAATAATCCCAGAATCTCCTAAGGCTTCTGAATCAGAAGCAAGATGATTTACGATATCACCCAGAGGAGTTTTACCTCTTACACCAAGGTCGAGGCGCAGTGAGTGTTTGTAAATCATTCGATTTAAAGTGTTTACAAAAATCTGTAAACAATTAAGCATTCTGTAAAAGTATTGCTGTAAAAATAATGATCCACCTACACTTACAAGGCCAAAAGCAATGGCAAAAGTTACTGCAGTTTGAATCTCTTCTGTGGATTGAATTCCGTTAGAGAGAACAGCAATAAAGCGATTGATTAGTACTGGCTTTGTTAAACTAAGTAAAACATAGGCAATATTCATGGAGAATCCCCATAGAACAAGCTTTCTGTTTTGTTTTGCTAGACTCAAAATAAGATTTTTCGGTGAAGAGTAATCAATACTTTGGTCGTCATAAGGCAAATAGCGAGGCCGTAATATATTTGGTGGGGTAGGCAAATCTATCCCTTCCAAAGGCTTACGCTTTGCTTTATTAATAATTTCTTTTGCGTCAGAAAATAGAATCCGACGACTAATAAAAGTCCACATTCATGGCTCCATAAAATTTAAAAAAATACTTTAATCCTGAGTTAGAGAAAAATCGTTACAAAACAATTATTCTAGTAGAGGGAAAACTCTTAAAAAATGAAGTGTTGATATTATACATATTTTCCCCCTTTCAAATGGATTTTCACGATGAGTGATTTTTTGAGAATACCATAAAAACTTTAAGAAGAAATAGGGGAATGAAAATAAATTTATTTTTTTACGATTTTTTTAAATTTCAAGAAAAGCTCTGAAGGAATATTAGGGTAAATCTTTTTGAGCTCATCTATGCTTTTTCGTTTCGCATTCATATAGAATATATCTTTATCCACTTCATCTAACTTATTGATATGGGCATCTAATCCGTTAACTTGCTGAAAAAATTGATCTCTTTCTTCTTTACGCGGTAGTTCGGGTTTGTGGCTTTTTTTCGCTAAGTTCTGTGTTTTTAGTCCCTTTTTTTCAAACTCAGTTGGTGCGTAAACCTTCGGGTCTATTTCAATTTGCCAATCCATAGACTCTTCTTTTTGTACTTCTTCTGCGTAAACAGAAGAGCCAAAAGTTAAAGAAAGCAGAATAAGAAAAAGACTTGCTCTCATCATTGATCTCTCCTTGGTCTTAGTACGGCTCCGCCAGAAATCCAGTTAAAAGGAATCTCTCCCCTTGCTAGGGTGTTTTCGATTTCAGAAGCACCACTTTCTTCATGTCCATCTACATCGCCTTTTAAGGCATATAAAGAAGCATAGATAGAAAATTTACGTTCTAAATTTTGAAATATGTTTAGATCTCTTTCAACTTTGCGTTTCTTTTCACTACTCATATTTCTTCCATAGTAATAGAGTTCTTCTAAGTCTCGCCTACGTTTATAAATAATTCTTTCAATCGTATCATATGCGTATACGAAATCAGCTCTACTAGCTCTACCATCAAGTTTAGGGATAGCTATTTTGAATCCTACTTCTTTGAGTTCTTTAGTGAGCTCAGCAATTTCGTATCTATAATAGGACTGAAAGTTTTTTTGAATGTCCCACCAATGCATCATTCGTATAGTTGTTGATTTAAGCGATGATCGATAGCGTTCAGCAGCTGCTACTCCACGATCATTATACTTTTTTGTCTGCTCAGCAGGACAAGTATTTTGTAGTAAATTATAAAAATCTCTTAACTCATTATTAGCATCTTCTACGGGTGGCTCTTTCAAGGGTTTAGATAAATCTAAATATTCTTTTTCAATCACTTCGGCGGCACCTAGAAATGTATCCCATTGTTCATCACATTCAAGTTTTGCAGCGCCAGGTTGCCCTTCAATGATTGAATAACAGTAATCAATTACTGATTGTGTATTTAAAACAGAGCTTAGTTTTTTAAATGAATCATTGATTTCTTTTAAACTAATAGGTCGATTAGAGCTTAATTTATCATCCAGGGCATTTGCTGTATTGAGTGTATCTTTTATGTATTGAGCTGATATAGGTCTAAATCTACTTGGAGCACGAACTCCGAATCCTGCCATTAAAGAGGCATTAGGAAAAAGGTTGTGCCTCCATTTTTTTCGATTGAAGTCTGTCATATTATAGCATCCTAAAAGAAGCGCATGTCTAGCATTACGGAAAAACTCTGGGTGATTTGCCTGCAATCGTAGAATATCTCCCGAAGACACTCTTGTAGAT
>JAMLID010000066.1 GCA_023954355.1 Oligoflexia bacterium
CTACTAATGTAGGGGGATCCCCCCAAGGAACCAATATGAAACTATTTGTAATTTTTTCGTTTTTTCTATTTTCTACCCTCGCTTTTCCACATGGCGTAGAAAGAGGGGGGTTTATTAAATCTGAAATTGATAATCCTTTTATTTCAAAAAAACTCAAAAATAAAATTGATCAAAAATTAAATTCTAACTGCCAACTAAAAGATGTTCGCAAAATTGAAGAAATTAAAACAAAAATAAATATTGATGAAATTGACCAAGGAATGAAAGACACCTACTTTTCTATAGATCTAATTGCGACGAGATATGATGGAGAAATCAACTCTATTTACTTACATGCTGGTGAATACGATATTTCAAATCCAAGTATAGAAAATACAGAAATTATCGAAATAAAATCTGATCTTTGTCGGTATCCATAATAACTATCTACGACACTTGCCAGATACTTTTATTCTTGGATTTGAAGAGCTATAAAAGCTACTTGGGTCTAAGTTAGTTTGCCCTCTTTTTAGTGCCGCAATGAGTAGATCTCTTAAAATATACTCATCATCCCAAAATACTTCTGTTTTTAACTCGCGTAGGGCTAAATCTGCAATTCCTACTCCACCACCTGCTAAAAAGTCAGAAGTTCCTACAGTGTATAGTTTGCTCGAAACTACAGGCTTGCCGTCAATCTGTAAGTTTTTAACGTTACAGTCTTCTATTTCTGCGCTTAGGTTAGAGGAAAAACTCAATGCACCTTGCCCACCAAATGCACCTAGTTTAATAAGTTTTTCTAGTGAGTCACCGCTCACTGTCATGGTTGCAAATTGGTTATCAAATGGAAGTACGGCATAAAAATCTCCATACACCAACCTACCCTTAGGCAAAGTAGATCTTAGTCCACCACCATTTGACATACCTAAATCTAACCGAGAAATTGCGTTTTTAGATAAATCCGCTAAAAGATTTCCTAAAGGTGACTCTGAGCCAAACGATTTTTTAAACGTCGCCGTAGTTGTAACACCTAACGATTGTTTTTTTATCGCTTCAACTTTTCTAAAATCTTCTCTCAGTAATCTTTCCACTTCTTGATTCGGCAATACTCTTTGACCGAATACAACTGGCCTAGTAAAGGATGTACTCTTTTCTACCATTGATTGATCACATCCTGCTGTTCTCGTGCCTCTCACCAAAGCCGAACAAATGGGAAGCAATTCAATAATATCAGGCCTGGCGTGAGACCTTAGAGTTGCAACACCTAGATATTTTCCATGTGAATGCGGTTGAAGTATTGCAATATCATTCACTCGCTTAGCCACCCCTCTATGGGTATGACCTGCGACCATGGCATCTACTAAACCTCTAGGAAGTTTCTCAGCAATAGAAAGAATTGCGCTTTTGCCACATGTTTTAAGATTATCCTGAGATGATGGCGAATTGTCTGTGCATCCAGAACCTTTATGAATAGCCACAATAACAAAGTCGACATTTTGATTACGCAATTTTTTTGCTTCAGCCAGTATCGTTAAATAAGGATCTTCAAATCGCAAATCTCTTAAATTCATTGCGTTCGTTGTATTTAGCGTATCATCATCGGCTATACCTATTATCCCTACTTTCATTCCTGAAATTTCTTCAATTACAGATGTTTTTACCCAATCAGGAGTTCTGTTAGAATGATCTTTTATGTTTGCTGCCAAAAATGGAAAATTGGCCTGCGTAATTCTTTGTTTGAGTGCCCCCTGAGCATCATCTATACCAACGGTAGGAACAGACTTTCTACCTACAGGGCCATAATCAAATTCATGATTTCCAATTGCTGCTGCAGACACACCTAAAGTATTATAAAATCGGATTACTGGCTCACCTTCTGCTAAGTTTGAAACCATAGAACCTTGAAATAAATCTCCCGCATCAACTATTACTACTGGATTGCCACTACCACTTCGAATTGCTTGTATGTAGCCAGCAATCAAAGCAGCTCCACCTTGTTGCACTTCTTGAGAATTTTTGCTGAAGTGAATCTCGCCCTCTAGTGCTCCATGAAAGTCTGTAAGTGCCACTAACGTAATTTCTTTTCGTTCACTCGCAGGGTCTCTATTTTGTATCGAGCTACATGAAAATAAGACAATAAAAGATAGACTATAGAAAAAAAGCTTTTGCATACAACCCCCACGAATATAGTAACAAAATTTTTTAGTTTTAGATTCTATACAAATAAAATTTATTCTAAGATTGCCCCAGTATGTTGTAAGCTCAAATCGAGAGGGCTTCTATGATACATATTTTTTTATTTTCTTTTTTTTCAATAGCTTACGCCAATATTCCCATTGGTGATTCACACAACCTGAAAGCTGAGGGTTTCTTACAGGTATTACAAAATTCAGCTACTACCGATTTAGCCGCACTACCTGCAAAGCATAGTCTTTCTTGGCCAGTAGAATTTGAAAACAAAAATAACACCATGGGCAATTCTATGATTCAATACCAGCCCTTTGGTGATCCTTATTTTCATGGCGGTTGTGATTTAAGAGTTTCTGCTCAAGCTGAAGTTCGCTCTCCTGTTTCAGGCAAACTAGAAGCGGGTCACTATAGTTATACAAAAAATAGTGATGGTTCTTTGAATAAATTTTGGAAACCATGGCCACAATCTGGGGATAGCTTGTATTTTGAAATTGCAGTCGTTGATTCTAATAATATCCGCTACGAATTTCATCATATTGATAAAGCTACCTTACCTCAAGAAATTGTAGATAAATTAAACTCCAATGATTTAAAAATAGAAAAGAATAATTTAATTGGTAGAGCCATCCGTTGGCCATCACTAGGTTATCACCATATTCACTATAATATTATTTTACCTGATGGAACTAGAGCAAACCCAGAGTACTTCTCTCCACTCATTTATGATCAAACAAATCCTGAAATGAAGGTGTACATAAAAAAATCGACTATCTATGAAGAAGTATTCGATAAGTCTGTGGTTGAACATTCAGAGGAGTTAGTAGTTTTTACTTCTGATAAAAAAGATTTTAATTCTTACGAACAGCCTCCAGTAAAAGTTACTCTAACCCTTGGAAGCAAGAAGTACTTTGAGTGGAATTTTGAACAATTTCTATTACATGAAAATAAATTTCCAAACTTGTGGGCTTATTTGATTTCTAAAATCCGCACGAATTCTAACGGACTAATTTTTACCTCTGGCGGTTATGGCGAAGGCAAAAGTTTAATCAGAATTCCTGTTGCTAAAGATTATGCAGGCCCATTTTCTCTAGAAACTGAAGATAATGCAGGAAACAAAAATACCTTAACAGCCACATTTCTGCCTTAAGGAGGCCAATTGAAGGCTTTAGTATTAGGAGGCAATCGTTTTTTTGGAAAAAGATTAGTAAAAAGCCTTTTAGAAAAAAATATTGAAGTTACCTTATTAAATCGCGGTCAAACAAGTGACCCATTCGGAAAACATGTTGAACGAATTCAGATGGATAGAAAAAACCTGGACTCTTCGGCTCTTCAAAACAGGCATTGGAATATTATTTATGATCAAATCTGCTACGATGCCAATGAGGCTATGCTAGCATGTTCAGTTTTTAAAGAGAAAACAGACCATTATGTATTCACTTCTTCTCAGTCTGTATACCCTGAAGGAGAAAACTTAAAAGAAACTTCTTTTGATCCTAAAATCTATAAATTTCAAAGTATCGCTGATAGAAATCTCGATTACGCTGAGGCAAAAAGGCAGGCAGAAGCAACTTTTTACCAGAATGCTAAGTTTCCCATATCTATAGTACGTTTTCCTATTGTTCTAGGAGAAGACGATTATACAGAACGCTTTCTTTTACATATAAATGCGGTACGAGAATCTACGCCTATTTATTTCCCTAATATAAAAGCGAAAATTTCTTTTATACATTCTCAAGATGCAGCTGAATTCTTATCTTTTCTAGCAGAAAATCCCTACGATAGTCCGATAAACTGTGCTTCCTCAAAGCCCATTCAACTTGAGAAACTGATGCAAGAAATATCTAATTTTCTTGGCAAAGAGGTCCTTTTTTCTGCTACAGAAAAATCGGCTACCGTATCTCCTTTTGGAATCTCATCAGATTGGTATATGAATACAGATAAATTAAAGGATTTTTGTTTTTACCCAAGAGAAATTACTACTTGGTTAGGTGATTTAATTACCCAACTCAGCAAAAAGGTATAGTCTTTTTTCGCTATAAAATTAGGTACTTAGATTAAGTTTTCTGTCTATAGTTTTGACACTACATTAAGCCTTCGTCAGTTAACTTTTCAACTTACTTAAAATGTTCAATAAAATTCACCAACTAAATTGGCAGCGCTTTTGCTTAGTTCAATGACTAGAAATTTATCTATTTATTATTAAGGAGCCCTCATGAAACCATTCAGCCTACTTGCTTTAGTTGCCCTATTAAGCACATCTCTTAATGCTTTTGCTGGAAGCCAACTTTTAGATACCGAAAAATTCCGTAACTGTGGAAACGGTGAAATCGAATTAAGAAAAGCCGACAACGGAGACCTAGCAATAAACATAAAAGACAACGATTACTGTACAAATTTAAGATTCTACGACAGATCAAGCGGTAGAACCATCAAGACCTATGACATCAAAGGATCAAGCTATACCTTAAGCAAAGACCAAAGAGCTGCATTAAGCTCTGATTGCCAAGTTGGAATCGATCTATCTGGACGATACGGAGCAGATAGATATTATATTACTCTTGGTTGGTGGTGTGAAGCTTCCCATGCTAGACCTAGCAAACCTGCTTCTAATAAATCGTACCAATTATCAAACAATAGCA
The DNA here is from genome assembly GCA_023954355.1 of Oligoflexia bacterium. Taxonomy (GTDB): domain Bacteria; phylum Bdellovibrionota; class UBA1018; order CAIPTA01; family CAIPTA01; genus JAMLID01. The sequence continues at coordinate 4,806 of JAMLID010000066.1, forward strand.
ACTGTAAACTTATGGTAAGCGGACAGTTTTCAGGACAATTAGTTGATGATTCATTCTGCCAAGGCGCTAGAAGCAAAAACGATATTATCTCTTATGAAGTTTCTAACAAAGGTAACTGTAAGCTAATGATCAACGGTAACTATTCTAACCAGAACGTAGCTGATCACTTCTGTAGATAAGATAACGATCTCTAAAAGAAAAAGCTCAAGCAGAAAGTTTGCTTGAGCTTTTTTTGTTTTAAAAACTACATAAATAGATGCTTCCTGATAAGCGCATACTATTTTATATCGGCAATCAATTTTCTGAAAAAATCTTTCATTTCGGGATTATCTTCCATTGTGAGGCATTTTTGAAAAAGCTTCTTAGCTTTCGGCACAGCACCCATTTTTTTATATAGACTGGCTAGACAAGCATTCGCGCGCAAAAAATTCGGCCTTTCTTTCACAGCTCCTTCTAAATAAATCAAAGCTGTTCGGATATCGTTTTCAACCCAAAATAAATGACTACCTAATATGAATAAAGCATGTGTATTTTTTGGTGAACGTCTAAGTAGATTTTTAAGCTCAAGCTCTCCGCTATCCTCTTTATTATGACGTAACTTTCCCTTAGCATCTAAAATCTCTAAATAATCCATTAAATCTTGGCTTTCAGGGTTGGCCATAAGTGCTTTTTGCAAAATAGATTTTATTTTGCTAGACGGAGCTTCGGTCTCTAAAAGAATTTTTGCATAAATTAACCCAAAAGATGCACTTTCTACTAATTCAGGTTTATTTTTTTCAGCTAAAGTAGCCAAGGAAAGAGCACGATTTAAATCGCCCTTCTCAAAGAGTGATTTTATATTAGCGATTGTTGGATTTTCTTTGCTTTTTTTACTACTAAATATGCTTTTACAATAAGGACAAACTCCCACCGAAGGCCCAGAAGGTGCACCACAGTTGTCACATTGAATAGAGAAACTCAAAGCTTACCTCCGCACTCTCCACAGAATTTTTGTTTTAAAACAATCTCCGAATTACAGTTTTTGCAAAAAGATTTTTTAATACTCACTCTTTCTTGAGTAACCTCCTCTTTATTTGATTCGGTCATTATGTTTTTTCCGAGCATCAACCCCAACATCATCTGCATGGGATCGTTTCCTCTATCGCCAAATTGCTGATCTCCAGATACACCCTGACTTAAACTTTGTGCTGCTTGATAGAGAAGAAATGCTTTTGGATCTCCTATAGTCTTTATAGCTGCTTTAGCTTCCATAGCCTTTAATATTTCTTGCCCGGGGCTAATAGATAAAACCTGTAGCTCTAAAAGTTTAAGACCAAAAATTTTTAATTTTTCTTCTAATACAAGCTCCAGTTCTTTCGAAACTTTTTCTTGAGAAGTGGATAAAGACTCAATATTTTTTACAAACTTAAGTGCACCTGGTAGTAGTTCAATAATTTGGCCCTGAATGAAATCTTCTAATTCGGTGATGTCGTAGCTTGAGCGAG
>JAMLID010000067.1 GCA_023954355.1 Oligoflexia bacterium
TCGCAACACCATCTTTAAACTGAAGAACCACTGCAGATTTTACCGCATTTCTTTCTTCGTTGATGGTGATTTTACCTGTAACACCACCAAAACCTGTGGTGGTTGCTAAAGCATCACGAATACCTTCTCTTGTAAGTGTTTTTGCATTTTTCATTGCATTAGCCATAACGTTGAAGGCATCAAAACCTAAAGCAGCCATCGCATCTGGGCGAGAGCCATACTTTTCTTTGTATGCTTCTATGAAAGCTGTTGCAGTTGGGTCAGTGGTATCTGGAGCATAGTGATTAGAATAAAAAGTATTTTCTAGGGCTTTTGCACCTGCTACTTTTACTAAGTCTTCTGACTCCCATCCATCACCACCTAGAATAGGTTGTGTGATCCCCATTTGTCTTGCTTGTTTCACAATCAAAGCCACATCATTATAATATCCAGGAACAAAAATCACATCGGGCTTTTTGCTCTTAATATCAGTTAATTGAGCTCTAAAATCGGTATCTTTTGATTGATAGCTTGTATCTTTAATGATTTCTCCACCTTTAGCTACAAATGCTTTTGTAAAAAAATCTGCTAAACCAACAGAGTAATCTTGCTTCACGTCACGAATAATCGCAGCAGTTTTTGCTTTTAAGTTTTCTTTTGCAAATTTTGCCATCACTTCTCCCTGGAAAGGATCAATGAAGCAAATGCGAAAAATATATTCCCCTTTTTTTGTCACCTGCGGATTCGTACTAGAAGGCGAAAGCATTGGTGTTTGATATCGCATAGCAACATCTGCAGCCACTAACGATAAAGAACTTGCTACTTCACCTAAAACAGCAAGTACATTGTCTTGAGTAATTAATTTTGTAACAGTACTTGCCGCTTCTTCAGGTTTTCCTTGATCGTCATATGTAATTACTTCGACCATTTTTCCATTTAACCCACCAGCCTTATTGAAAAGCTCCATGGCTAAATCAACACCTTTACTAGTGCTTTGGCCAAAGTTAGCGATCTCTCCTGTAAGAGCTGCATACTGACCTAAAACAATTTTATCCGAAGCAGTGCCTTGCTGATTGGCCTCTTCTTTCTTAGTACAACTTACTACTACTAGCGCACATAAACAGCTCAAGAGAGCAATCAATCCTTTTGTTTTACGGTTCATTTTTTTCCTCCGAATAATGTTTCACGAAAAAAGGTACCCTAAGTTTTGCTTCATAGCCAATTTCTTGTCAAATTAGTGTTAGGAAGAATTTTCGAACTTAGAAATCTTAGAACTAGTTCACATTTTAGATTTCTAGCTAAATTTGAGAACGAAAACTGACAAGGTGCAAAGAAAAGAAGTGATCGATCTCTTCAAGGAATAGTCACTTTTTTTAAAGCTCACGCTAGTTTATAACTAAAGTATCTAAACTAGAGTAAGGAGACTTTTATTAAAAAAGAACTTCAGCCAAACTTTTTAAAAATAGTGCGTCATTACTTAGGCTTTCTAAAAGGGCGATCTAAATCTACATCGACGATTTCGTCCTATAAAACTGACCTAGAGTTATTAGAAAAATTTTTACAAAAAAAGAAAAAAGATTTTTTTCAATTAAGAGCGAAAGATTTTTCTCAATACGAAATTTGGCTAGAGCAACAAGGCCTAAAAACGAATACGAAAAGAAGAAAACTTATTACCGCTAAGGCGTTGGTGCGATATGCCGTAAGCCGTAAGAAAATGTCAGGCGAGAGAATCACCTTCTTTCGCCCTCCCAATCGTCATGAGCGGTTGCCATGGATACCAGGAAAAGAAGTTTATGATAAAGTTTTCAACTCTATTGAGGCAGAGAAAGTTCCCATCGGTAAACGCAATCGACTACTAGTGGCTATGATTTCTGAATTAGCTCTCCAAGCTGCAGAACTTTGCTCGCTAAGATGGGAACATATCCAAGGAAAAACCCTAGATTTAAAAACTAAAAAGGGGCGCTCACTCACTCTCTCTAGTCATTTGCAAGATTTATTAAAAGATTGGAAAAAACAAAATCATAAAGGTGACTATATTTTTCCTGGGTTTAATCGACATGGAATACGAACGGCTAAAATGACTCCTAGGGGATTAGAAAAAATCTTCTCTCTTCTTGCTAAGCAAAATAATTTTCCCGAACTGAAACCTAAGACACTTAGGCATTACGCAATTCTTCAATGGCTTGAGGCAAAAACACCTGAAACAGAAATTCGACGCAGACTAGGTGTTACTTCCACATATTCGTTAAAGCCTTATCTAAAAGTATATGAAAACAGATCAAGTTCTTAAGGCACTTTTTTCTCTATTTTGGATCTGTCTCATTTTTCTGCATATTTATCGTCTTTATGATGTTCCGGGAATTCACTATGACGAAGCTTGGTCGATGAATTATAGCAACACAATTAAAGAAGGATCTAGTCCTTGGCAAGGAATGAGTCCATTTACAAGTCCTTGGGTTCAATACTATTCAGCAAACTTTTTTAAAATTTTTTCTGAAAGCTTTTTTATCTTTCGTCTGAGTCACGTTTTACTGGCACTGCTAGGATTATTTTTTGTAAATCTTTCCATTAAGAGTATTTCTATACGGGCTTATTGGCTATTTCCATTTAGCTTAATCCTCTTCTCAGGAAGTTGGATGAACCATCGCTTCGCTATCGAACTCACATCACTTCATGTTTTTTTATTTGGATTATTACTGCTATCACTTTCTAGAAAAAATATCGTTCTCTCATACTTATCTTGGACGATTGGCATAAGTACTCATATTTTATTTTACCCAATTGGGATTGCCTTTATACTCTCAGCCTTATACTTAAATTATTTTTCCCAAAAAACTCGCTATATCCATACATTTTTCTGCCTATTAGTCTTTGGTATTTTTTATAAAGTATTTTTAGAAATTCCAGAAAAAGGAAAAGCCTTGACTCTTTTATTTTCTGTTATTGCTTTAGCAGTACTTCCTTGGATTTCTTTCAAACTTATCTCTAAAACCAAGAATCTTTTTGAGTATATGTCTCTTTCATTAGGGGGACTTACTTTATTTACGGGAACACTATTTTCTCTTGGTCTTTGGACGCTAGCCATCACAAAAGGTTTTGATGGGTCGCTAACATGGCTAAGCCTGCCGTTGATTCCACTCATTTATTTATTATTTTTACGTGGCGCAATACATTTACCAGAATTCTATCGATGGAGTTTTTTTCTACTACCCATCTTGATCACGTTAATGACACCCAAGGCCACGCCTAGATATTTTTGCTTAATCATCATCACCATATCTGCCCTCTCTACATTGGGAATCGTAAAAAACTTTGATCGTTGGGCACTTAGCACTCTTGCGCTTTTAGTAGCGCTTTTTTCCTATACAAGCGCTACATACTTTTATTCTCCCGTAAAAGAAAATGGACAAAAGTTCTTATGGTATAAAGACAGCTCCAGAGACTTTTTGCCCAAACAGCAAATCGTTTCGCTTTTGAGTAGAAATGCTTGCCAGCTGTCTGATATAAAACTTTTCGATTCAAGAGTAAGAGAAGCACTTCAGGCCTTAGCCATAGCTGATTGGCCAATTCGTGGTTTAGCTTGCCCCTGGAATCCATTAGCCGTAGTTAGAAAAAATGACGAAACCTTATTCTCTCATGTGCTTGTAGAATTAGAGAACTCTGGTTTTGCTATTGGAAAGGTAAAAAAATAGAGTGGAACAACCAAGCGTTAAATTTAAAAAGTTCCGAATGGGTTCTGGAGTTTCTTTTTTTTCTACTTCACAAGTAGGTTATTCTTGGAAACTTCTTATCTTTTTAATCCTATTAATCTACGTACCTTTCTTAGGCGATAGAGTCATCCGCTCTGCAGGAGACGATAAAGTTTATGTCAGCCAAGCAATTGAGATGGCACAAAATGGTCATTGGTTTTTACAAACTATGGGAGGCGAGCCTAATTACTATAAAGGGCCTCTTCATTATATTTTATTACGCATAGGTATGGGAATTTTTGGATTCAGTATGTGGGCAACTGTATACATGAATCTTATTTTGGTTATTTTAGGCTCTTTAGCACTAGGAGCAATCGTACACAGACATATGAAAGACTACGATGGTTGGAGCTTTTTCGTAGCGTTTGCTTTTGCTCTAAATGCAGGGATTTTCTCTCACGTATTTGCTAGCCAAATGGAAGTAGAAACAGCCGCTTTATACGCAATAGGAATTTACTTTCTAGACCGCGCCGGCCCAGGAAAAGCAGATATAAAATTCTGGATTGTCGCAGGTCTCATTGGGTGGCTAAAATCACCACTTCATTCTGTTTTATTAGGTGTTACTGCGCTTTTGTTCTGGACTTGGAACAGAGAACTTCTCGCAAGAATAAAAGCCCCAAGTGCCTGGGGAGCCGCACTACTGGGAGTTCTTATTTGTGTTTTAGGATATGCTCCCGCTTTTATTCTAGACCGAGAGAATTTTATTAATACCTATATTCTTAGAGAGACTTTGCATAAGCCAGCCAATGGAGCTCCCTGGCACTATCCAATTATTCCTCTTTTCACTTATTCACTTTTCCCCTGGACGCTTCCAGCAATTATTGCTTACTGGGACTCTATTAGCCGCTTTTGGAGAAAACAAAGAGTAACCAGAGTCACTGCTGGTGCAAAAAGAGTTATGGCTCTTGGGTTAGTAATGGTGATCCCATCTGTATTATTTTTTATATGGCATCCATATCGAGGACAAAATTATAATCTACCAGTAATCGGTGGTCTGATTCTCTACGTTTGCGCCGTATGGGCATCAAGAGCCGATCGATGGAATAGAGCATACTCACTTAGCTTAGTATTAACAGCATTCCTTGTAATGATTGTGCCTGTGCTATTAACCTTCGTTGCCAAGCGATTTGATCCAATGCCTTTTTGGTGGCCTTCTTGGTTACTACCAGTCGTCTGGATAGGCTGCTTATTCTCTTTTAGAGGTTTGTGGAAAGAAGGATTTACCTTTTCTATGATTCGCCCAGCATCTCTTGCGCGAAGAACGATGTGGATTTTTATTGCGATGGGAGCAATATCAAGTGTGCTTGGTGAAAGAGAAATGGTGGATGTTCGTGATCAAATCTACCAAGCAAAAAAAGAAAACCAAGAATTAAAAATCACCTATTATAATCTGCAAAAAAATATTTGGAGCGAATGGGGTTATTTAAATTTTATGATCCCACATCCAGTGAAAGGGCTGTTTACACAGGATGATTTAGTTGATGCCGTTAATTCGTCGTCTTTAATCATTGTACCGGGTGATCACTGGCTAGAAGAGATGAAGAACCAATTAAACCCTATATTTCCTAATGCAAAGTGGGAAATTGAGCCTTGGAGACGATGGAAAACAAAGGGCAAAAATGCTCAAGGCGTTCCCGCCTGGAAAGATGCATGGAATACTCGAGACCTAAATAAAGTAGAAAAAAGATTTTATATGGTTAGAGTAAGCCCAGAACAAGCAAAATAATGCACCAAAGCATATAGCGGCTTTCGAGACCATCTCTCATACAACCTACTTAGTAAGATTGATTCTTTGCAAAGAGCTATTTTTATTTTATACTGAGAACCTACAGGAGCCCATCATGCAAGATCACGAAAAAATCGACCACAATAAACCTCTTGGCTTTTATTTTCTTATGGTTCTATTAGCATGTGGTACCACTTTTATTGGCTACAACTTTGGTGGAATCATCGGTGCCATTATTGGCTTTGCTTTTTCTGTTCTTGTAAATGGTTACGCTATTCAAATCAAAAACGATTAAGTCTACTTCAAAAAACCAAGAATTTTGTTTTGCATTTCACATAGCTCGTCGGCAATAGCTTCTTTAGCGTTAGAAAAATTTAAATCTCCAATACGATTCATCGGAACCAAGTGTAAATGGAAATGAGGCACTTCTAATCCAATAATGGCACTTCCGATTCTTTTGCACCCGGTCGCGTTTTGTTTTTCATTACCAAAAGGCTTAGGAGCTGAAAAAACCGCCGAAAAGAACACC
>JAMLID010000068.1 GCA_023954355.1 Oligoflexia bacterium
GAGTCACCTAGTCTTATAAAAACGAAACCGGCCTTCGCTGGTGTTGATCCTACTTCTATATCAGGTGCCTTATAGTTAATTTGAAAGTTCATTTTACAGCCTCTTAGCTGGGCTGCAGGAAATGCTGTATAATTTAGACAACCGCCAATATTGTTCATATAATTTGATGCCGCTATATTTGATCGAAGAAGTTGAGTTGTATTTGCTACGTTTGTTCCTCCATTAAACATTTCAATCTCACCTACTATAAGCGAAAGACCAGTTGCAGCCGAATCATCTGCACCACCATTATGTACAGGATCATACCAAGGAGTAGAATCGTCCCAAATGCAATTGCTCAAATTATTAGGAAGAGCTGAACCCCTGCATCGACACGTATGTACAGAAACTACCTGAGGCAATACAGCATTTACATTCGCTACCACATCCGCTGCGCCTTCTATCGAGCTAGCAGAGCTATTAAAAAAAGAAGAAAAAGATGCCGACTGGCTCATCAGGCTACCAAAGACGAGCATAACAATTCCTGCAATACCTACGCTAACCATTACCTCCATCAAGGTAAACCCGCTATCAGGTATTTTCTTTAAGCACTCTTTAATATTAAGCTTTTTCATCTCTGTAGAGAAATAGTAACAATAGGATTTAGCACTCGGCAATGCCTTTGTTTTATTAAGAATTCCTTAAATATTGCCGATGGTTATACGATGGACCTTAATTTAAAAAAGCCAAAAGTCTTGCTTCTAATAAAAAAAGAAGCCGGTGAAAAAATAGACGCATGGGATCGTCTTGAAAAGGCTTTGCGTACAGTTACAGAGCTTGAGGTTCAAAGTTCTTCTTCTGTTATAGAAACTTCTGAAATAGACATGGAGGCCTGGGATTCAATTTTTGCAGATGCAAGTGCAATCAATTGGTCTGATTTTTCTAAAAATAAATATGAAAAAATTTGCTTAGTTAAATTAGACAACTTCCTTTGGCACTCTCCCAAAAGCAGAGAGGCTTTACTACCTGTGCTTAAACAGCATTCTTGTCTAATTTTAGAAAACAGAAGCGTTGCCGACCTTGTAAGAATCATTCATTTGTTTATCAGCCCTAAGAGAAAAGCTGGTGTAGCTCCACTTATTCCAAAAGAATCTGTAATTTTGGCAGAGAAAATACAAGATATAAATTCTATTGGATCATTGATGGATAAACTAGTTACCTTTTTCGAAAGCATCGAGGGAGTAGATTTTGGCACAAGAACACAAGATCTGAGAATCGCACTACAATGCGCTATTTTCGAAGGATTCCGACAGGCAAAACTTTCAGGCGACCCATTTCCCACCATTGATTTTCAAGCATCAGCAACTAAAGAGAAAATGGTGTTCAATCTTCGACATCCAATAGGTGAAATGAAAATTGAAAATATTAATTCGTTAATACTTGATGGTGGAAACTTTAACTGGCATCAGATGTGGGTTTCATCAGATTCTCTTTTAGGTGTTCATCATTCACAAAGCAATGAAATTGAATTTTTTGTTTCTATTCTTTCGGAAAAAAGAGCAAGTCAAACGATGTTTAGGTCATTTCTCTTCAAAGAAAATAAAACTGCAAAAGCAAAAGAAGATTTTTTACAAAAAATACCAAATTATAATTTCAAAATTTTATCAGAAGTTAATCTCGCTCAAATAAAATCTATCAGTAACCTAACTAGTACTGATTCCAACGGCATTGATGATCTATCTAATTTACCTGAAGAATTCGTAGAAAAAATAACCTCACTTGAAGAAAAGAACTTAGCTCAAGAAGATAAAATATTAAAAATAAGTAGTCTTACTAAAGATTTGCAAAATAAAGTATTAGCAGCTAACCGTGAACTATCACAAAAAAGAAGCGAGCTTTTAAAAATTAAGAAGAAATTTCAAAAAGAGAAAAGCGACTTAGATGAAAAAATTAATACACTTTCTGAAAAGCTAGATAAATCATTACAAATAGAAAAAAATCAACCTCAACAAATGCAAGAAAAGCAAATTGATGGCACAAATAAAGAGCTTGTAGTAAAGCTTAATAACTCAATCAAAGCACTAGAATCAGAAAAAAAACAAACGGTAGACCAGTTAGCCACTGAGCAAAAAAAGCTACAAGCACTAGAGCAAAAATACTCTAATATTTTTAAAGAACTCTCCGGCAAAGAAAGAGAAATTCAAGAACTAAAGGCAACAATTCATAAAATAGGTAAAAACCAATCAGATCAAGCCGCCAATAAAGCGGGGAACGCAAAAGATGAGTCTGAATTAAGTAAAATTCGAACAGCCTTAAAAGAAACCGAACAAAGAGAGTCTGTTTTCAAGCAAGAACTTAAAAAGCTCAACTTTAAATTAGAATCCGCAGATAAAAATGCCAAGGCACTACAAGATTCTTTTGCAGTCAAAATAAAACTCTTCGAGTCAAAATTACAGGAAGCCAAAACAAAAGAACTTGAGCTACTTAAAAAAATCGATGACTTATCGAACGCATTAAAAAAGGCATCTAAGGCGGCCTAATGAGTTTATTCAAGCATATACTATCTGTTGAAAAATTAGAGGCGAATAAAAATTTCTCCCACGATATTTATTTAATACTAACAAAAAATAATAAAGAAATTAAGGTTTGCCTCGCAAATGACTTTCTAGATAAAACTCAGTTAGAAAAATTTAAAAGCCTAAACGCAGTTTTAGCAATTTTTTCAAATGAGCAAGACTTTAAAAAAATTGATTTATACTATAAGCAACTAGACTCTAATATTTCTACTGAGACAAAAGAAGAAAAAAGTTCTATTGCTGTAACTGAACAAAAAAGTATCGAACCAGAAAGTACAAAGCAAATCTTCTCAGCAGAGAGCGAAATTACTGAAGAAGCGCAAATAATAAAAAATAATAAAAGTAATGATGAAGAAGAGAGCACTTTCAAATCCGATGACCAAGAAGCAGCACCTGAAAAAAAGATTTCAGCTAGTGAAAATGAAATTGATCCAATTCAGAAATTTAGCAGTGATCGCAAAGAACCTGAATCGATACAAAAATTTAGTGCTGATAAGGAAGAAAAAGATACTACGATTAATAGATTTTCAAATACTGATGAAAAGATTAATAACGATTTTTTTCTAGTCAGTGGTAAAAAAGATCCAACAATATTAGCGAGTATGAAAATTGAGTCTATGAAAGAAAAAGTTCTCGAGCCTGAGTTTCGCTTTTCTAAATCCGAAGAAGAAATGTTGATAGATGAAACCGAAAAAGCCTTGTTAGTAGGAAAAATAAGTGAAGAATTACTAGATAGTGATCCTAAAAATATTGAACTAAAAAAATCTCTTAATGAAATTCGTTCAGGCGAGCGCTCTGCGCTAGAGTTTAAAGATAAGTATAATGTAGAGCCCGAACTGAATGAGTTAAAAAAATCAATTAAAGAGTCCCCTGAAAATGCAATCATTACTGCATCAGAACTAGTAAGCTCTGCTCTCGAAAAAACGCAGGTCGTTTCTCTAGGTGAAAGCGAAGAAGATGGTGAAAACGAATCTGAAGCCACGCTTATGCGTTCTGGCATCTTTCGTGAAAAATCGGCTATGGCTGCTCAATTTGCAACATATCTTGGCTATAGCTTAGGATATTCATCTGAAAATTATCTTTCAGAAATTTCTTTAGCCGCCTTTATTTATTTTGATGAAAATAAAGATCTAATTCCTATGGCAGAAGTAAAACACTCTTTCCTAAAAGAGGTATTCTCAACCGATTTTGCAAGGTTTGAATCAATAGATAACTGCAAACAAATTCTATCTATATTAGACAAGTATTTTAGCCATCCTAATTGTGATAAAACTCTAAAGTTTCCGGATGCAAATTTAATACGAGAAATTTATGAGAATAAAGAAATCAACGCTGATATTGACCTCTGGAATGCGACTAAATGGAGCAACATTAACGAAGCAAAATTAGATTACAAAGCAATGAGTCTCTGTCAACGCTCTTCGAGAGCCGCACTAAAAGAAAAACGATCTATTCAATCCGAACTAGAAAATTAGACTTTACTTACTCTTCTCCGTCATCACCGATTGCTTCAACAGGGCACGCAGCTTTTGCAGCTTTGCATGCTTCCTCTTCTTCTGGTGACTCGGGTTGCTTATTAACCATCGAATGCCCATCGGAATCATTCATTTTAAAATTTTTAGGGGCTTCATTTACACAAGCATCACAAGCAATACATTGTTCATCCACATAATACTTGCCTTGTACATTATCTGGATATTTATTGCTTTTATCTGCCATGCGAGCTCCTAAACACTATACTTTCTTAGTCATTCTACCATCTTAGCAAAGAATCCAAAACCCCATTTCCATCCTTAGCTAGTCATAAAGCCTCTTAAACAAGTAAAACAAAATCGAGTGTAAAAGACCTTTATCGAAACAAATTTAAGGTTTGCCTATCATTTTAACCGTTGTCTCGTACACAAGCACTGCGAATACCTCTAGCCCCGGATGGAGTAAATTAGCTGATCGCGCACAATGCAAAAGAGTAACAAACAGAAAAAATGACATCATCGCAGTTTTAACCCTTAAAAAGGAAAAGCCCCGAAGGTTATGCCTTCGAGGCTTTATAAATGGGCATCGTGCTATCTTCACACAGGGCTTCCCCTGCAATATTTTCGCCGCAGACCTGCTTAACTGCCGAGTTCGGAATGGGATCGGGTGGGACCAGGTCGCTATTGACACCCAAACTGTTTTTAAACTGTTTGGTGTACCTTTGTAAAGATGAAACCTATTAGTGTGCGCTTTAGTTGGAAATCAATCAACAGTTGAAGATTGAAATCCACTAGCACTATGAAGATCAAACATGTGTCGCAAATTCAATTGGTTGAATTTACAAAAAAAATAAATCAAGCCTCACGAGTTATTAGTATTAGTCAGCTCCATGCATTGCTGCACTTCCACCTCTAACCTATCAACGTAGTAGTCTTCTACGACTCTTTAGGGGATTTCTCCCAGAGAGAACTAATCTTGAGAAAAGTTTCCCGCTTAGATGCTTTCAGCGGTTATCTCGTCCAAACATAGCTACCCGGCTGCGCCACTGGCGTGACGACCGATGCACCAGAGGTTTGTCCATCCCGGTCCTCTCGTACTAGGGACAGCCTCTCTCAATTCTCTTGCGCCCACGGCAGATAGGGACCGAACTGTCTCACGACGTTCTGAACCCAGCTCGCGTACCACTTTAATTGGCGAACAGCCAAACCCTTGGGACCTGCTCCAGCCCCAGGATGTGATGAGCCGACATCGAGGTGCCAAACCTCCCCGTCGATGTGGACTCTTGGGGGAGATAAGCCTGTTATCCCCGGAGTACCTTTTATCCGTTGAGCGATGGCCCTTCCATTCGGAACCACCGGATCACTAAGACCTGCTTTCGCACCTGCTCG
>JAMLID010000069.1 GCA_023954355.1 Oligoflexia bacterium
GCTTTTCTTCTTTTAAAGGGATTAAGCCTAAAAGAGATTGCTGAAATCAGAAAAACTTCAGAAAAAACAGCAAGAACACAATCAACTGCGATTTATGAAAAATCAGGCCTTTCTGGTAGATCAGAACTTTCTGCATTTTTTCTTGAAGATTTATTTTCGAAATAAAAAATCAGCTTAGACTCGAAGCGCTATTTTATCTTTTCAAGCAAACTAACTGCTTTAAATCCCTATTAGGACATTTGCCCTATATCGTTTTTTTAGACTTCTATTAGCCTATAAAAAAAACAATCAGGGAGAGACCATTATGCAAAGAAAAATATGCCAAATACTAATCTGTATTTTAAGCTTCGTATCCACTCACACTATTGCCCAGGCAGGTCTAAGCACAAAAAAAACAAGGCCTTTGTATTTATTGGCTCAAAACAATAATCAAGCAGAGGATGACCTATCTTCTTTGGGTTTTTCTAAAGAAGTCACTGACTCTAATCCTGAGGAGCAAGCGCTTTTAGAAACAAGGTCTTCCATGCTGCAAACACACCAGTACTTGGGCTTTGTTACTTTAGGCCTCATGACAGCGTCCCTATTGACTCCCGAGTCAAACCTTGATTTGCATAAAATACTTGGTATCACTACAGCCGTTTCATATGGGGCAACTGCATATTTCAGTATTTTTGCTCCCACACCAAAAGATTTTGAATCTTCGGGTCGTACTGCTTGGCATAAGCGTTTAGCATGGGTTCATGGAATCGGTATGGTTCTTACTCCTGTTTTTGGCCTGGTTCGTTACAACCAAAAAGAAGCGGGTAAGCCGATTACCGGAGTCGCAAAACTACACCCAGTCGCCGCAATTACGACCTATGCAGCCTTTGCAGGTGCCATGGCAATTATGACGTTTTAGCAGGGAGAAAATACTGTGGTTTATTTATTACTATTTAGCCTTCAATCACTAGCGGCTAATTACACTTTAAGCACTTCAGAAATCACTTATAATGTTGAGCACATAGCCCATTCTGCTCAAGGATTATCTAAAGAAGCCAAAGGTAAAATTACTTGCACGAAAGAAAAGTGCAAGTTGCTTGTAGCCGCTCCCATAAAGTCATTTTCTTCTGGTGACTCTAATCGAGATCACCATATGCTAGAAACCACTAAGGGGGCTCTCAACCCCATGGTTGTGCTAAAAGGAGAGATTCCCAAAACCTTCTTTCAAGGTAGATTACACAAACTGAACCTAAAACTCTTATTTGCCGGAAAAGAAAATCCTCTTGTAATAGAAGAAATTAACCCTAAAAAATCAACTAAAGGGTATGAGATAGATTTTAATTTTCCCCTATCCTTAACAGAATATGAATTAGAAAGACCGGCTCTCTTAATGGTTCCTGTAAGCGATGAAATTAAAATCACTGTTAAAAGCACTTGGGAAGAAGAGAAGTAAGCGCGTATCTGCTAAATTGGTCGAGCCATCTATTCTTCTTTTATGCTTTAAATAATTAACGAGAATGAACGATAGCCTGACACCCCGCCATAGAAAATCGATTCATATCAAATGGCATTTTTGGAAAAAGATTAGCCGCTTTAGCCATTTCTTTTAAAACTTTTTTATTCACGCTATTACGATGCGATTTTGATTTATAAACAATAAAAGCAAAAACTGCTGTTTCATCGGGCTTAAGCTTACACATTTTTTTAAATCCTAAGCCATGCTTAGTAAAATCATCAATAATACATTCGTAGTAGCTAAGAGCACCATGCTTCATCCAAACTTTTTTGCCCCATTGAGCCATTTTTTTATATTCTTTTATTTTTTTGCGCTTGATCGGAATCACATATCCATCTACATAGTGTGGCATAAATCTACCTCTTTTATATTAATCATATATCTAACTTATATTGATTTAAAGAAATCTAAAGTATTAAATAAAATATAAAAATTTCTACTTCATATTTAAAAAAACGGCTTCGAACCTGATCCACAATCTATCCAGACTCGCTCTTCTTGAAGTATAAAGCCGAGTTTTTTATATAGACCAATTGCTGGTTGATTATCACTAAGCACTGTAAGCTCTACGTTTTCTACTTCTTTAAAAGCTGCTTCACAAAGAGCCGAAGTTACTTCTGCTGAAAGCCCCCTTCTTCTATATGAATCAAGAGTTTTAATAGAAACAAGACTCCATCCCTCCGGGATTGCGCTATAAGTTGACCCGAGAGAAACTAATTCGTCATTTTCAAAAATACCGAAAAGTGCCTTTGCTCCATTGATCCATCCACGCATAGCTTGAGCCGCCTGAGGAGGAGCTCCAAAAAATTTTGCTAAAGCAAGTTCATCAGACTCTAGAATCTTTCGCACCCGATTTGATGAAACAGGGTGAAAATTTTTTTTGGTGAGGGACATTCGCCTCTCATGATAAATTTCAGAACTTTTAGGAATATATCCCTCAAGAACATCCAAAAATATTTTAGGTGTTTCTAAGACTGTATATGGTCCTTGAGGTAAATGCTTTAGAAGATCTTTGGCATTCTTTGGATTACCTCCAAAAAGAACAGATGGGGAGCGTCCTCTTGTTGAGGGATGTCCACTAATTAGTAAATAGGCAAATTGTGTTGAGTCATTTTCATGTATTGAAAAAATTTTCGCTTGCCCTAGATAATTTGTTAATTCGTCGATAGCGCGTAAATTTGGTCCAGGATTTTCTCTAAGCCTCTTAAGTATAAAATCTATATTTCTCATAGCAGAGAGAATAGCAGGTTTTCTAGCTGAGGAATAGATGGGGCTTAATTATGCTTTATTAGCTAAAATCGTAGCTGTAATCCCGCACCTAATTTATCATCTGTTAGCATCAAACCACCAGCCCAATGCCAATTTGGCGCATACATTAGATTTATTTCCCATTCTACTTTTTTATTCTGACGAAAAGTAAACTCAGTGTCAGAGAAAATATGGCTAGTCCATTGAAACTTTCTTTCTATATCTGCACGAAGTTTTCCTTTGTGGTCTACTAGCAATTGCGCTTCTACCATCATTGGTAATTGGTATCCTACACCAATAACTGCCCGTTGGTGCTCTTCAAAACTACTCCCACCACCTATAAAATTTAAATATTTACTTAACCATCGACGGTAAAAGAGATCACCCTCAATCTCCCATTTTTTATTATGCTCACTAGTTTCTACTTCTAACTCAAGAGTATCCCATGTTTTATAAAAACGAATAAGTGCACTAGCGTGATTGGTTGCCGCTTCTAAAGCAGCATCCCAATAAATATGATCATGTAGATGTGGATCATGCTTATCATGTTCAGCCATTTCTTTTGATGGCTTAAAACTCGTGTATCGAATCACACGCGCCATTCCTGTTTTCATATGATACAAATTATGGCAATGAAGCATCCACTGCCCCGGCTCGTTCGCATAAAATTCAATTACACGAGTGCCGTGAGGTGGTACATCTACTGTATGTTTTAAAGGTGAATAATCTCCATATTGATTTATCACACGAAAAAAATGACCATGTAAATGCATTGGATGATGCATCATCGTATCGTTTACAAATGTAAATCGAATGAGCTCACCTTCTTTAATGTCTATATTTCTATCCTCGTGTATGGCTTCTCCATTAATATGCCATATGTAGCGCTCCATATCGCCTCCTAGAACTAACTTAAGATCATATATGGGAGCATTTTTTGGCAAAACAGTAAGTTCTTGTGCTTTTATCTCATCTACAGTAAGTGTTTCTATGATTTTATCATTAGGCTGATTGCTCTCCGCTTTATGCTTTGAATGATCTTCACTAGATTGCATCTGATGCCTCGATCCATGAGAACGATGATCCATTGTTGAGTGGTCAATTTTTTCATTTTCTGATTTCTCGCTCTCGTGTGTTCCATGGCTCATCATCGAATGATCCATGCCTGAATATAAATTTGGGATTGGCTTATCTCTAGCAGAAATTTTTTGGCCCATACCTATCCAACCAGAAGAATATCCCGTCACATCCTGGCTTGTTGCTCTTAACTCATAGTTCTTGTGCTCTTGTGGGCTAAATAAAATATCGTAAGTTTCTGCCATACCCATTAAAATTTCATTTGACCAAACAGACTGTATATCTACACCGTCAGCTGAAATCACCTGGAATGGATATTTACCAAGAGAGAGATAAAAATAACTTGAGGCTGCTGCATTAATTACTCGAATTCTTATACGCTCGCCAGGATGTGCCACCAGAAGCTGAGAGTCTTTTTTTCCGTTCATTAAAAATGAATCATAACCTACATCTGATAAGTCCATGCCACCCATACGATCCCATTCGTTTTTTAGCATAGTAGTGAGCCCGCCAGCCTGGATTGCTCCTAAGTAGGAGCGAATAGACTTTTTCTTATGTAAGTAATAGTCACCGTCCTTACGCAAATTTTTCATAATTTGATCGGCATTTTCATCGGACCAGTCACTTAGAACGACTACAAGATCTTTATCATATGCAATTTTCTTTTCTCTGGGATGAATAATAAATGCACCATATACGCCCTTTTGCTCTTGTAGCATTGTATGCGAGTGATACCAAAACGTACCGTGTTGACGTATTTTAAAGCGAAAAGTTCGCTCTTTACCGGGAAAAATAGGAGGTGTATTTACATAGGCAACACCATCTTCTTCGGGCGGTAGTAAAAGACCGTGCCAGTGAATAGAGACTTCTTCATTCGCTAGTCCATTTTTTACAGTAATTTCAGCATCATCTCCTTCAGTAAACTCTAGTGTGGGTGCGGGTATGCTCCTGTTTACCATTAGAGCAAAATCAACATTTTTTTTGCCACTAAGATTCACTTCCGATTTAGTAATCGTTAATTCGTAGCGCACCGTCTTTGCATAAGAAAAATTAGAAAGCAGTAAAAACAATGGTAATAGAAACAGGTTTTTCATAAATCTCCAAAAAGATACTACTCTCTATACGATGATGAGCGCTATTTGTGACATT
>JAMLID010000007.1 GCA_023954355.1 Oligoflexia bacterium
TTGGCAAAAAGTGTAAAGGATGTCTCCGGTATAAAGTGTAAACTATCTCTCCGGTATGGACCTTTCGTGCAGTGCTAATCCAAAATTTATTGGAGCCGATGACGGGACTCGAACCTGCGACCTGCGCTTTACGAAAGCGCTGCTCTACCAACTGAGCTACATCGGCGATTGCTAAATAATGTAAGACTTTCAGATACTTGGGTAAATATCATTTTTCCCCAACCTTGGGCAGTGTTTTTCTAAAGCTCCTAAGAAAAATAGCCGATTAAATAGATAGGGTTTGGGACGTTCAGCGTCTCGGAGGGTAACTATATGAAACGATTCGCTTTTTTAATACTAGGAATAGCCATCTTAGCATGGCCCATTGGAATGAGAAATATTCTCATCCCTACTGTATATGCCGATACAGGCACTAGCTCTGTTACCGTAACAGGCACGCAAACTACAACAGGCACTGAGACATTTACCAGTAATCCAAGTACAGAAACTGTGAATGATAACCAAAATACCACGCAACAAGACACTGAAGATTTAAACGACTCCGGCTCTCAGCAATCAACCATGCTTGGAATGATGGCAATCGCTGCAGGGGCTGCAATGGTAGCTGCCGGTATGGCTTGTGCTCCAGCTCCTTGTGTAGGATTAATCATGGCCGGCATGGCATTAATTGCTGCTGGTATGATGGGACTGATGGCTGCTGGTATGATGGGTAACAACGCCAATACAGCAGGCTATCGAAGTGGTAATATGAGTGGAATCACTGGCAGCACAGCTACAAATACCGCAACGGGAACGGGAACAAACCCTGGAGAAAGTGGCGGGATTAAAATTGATCCTAACCTATTAAGAACGGGTCAATCAGGAACAGTTTTCGATGATTTAGAAAGCAAAACCGGAATCAATAGAGACGACTTTGTGAACGCCATTGGTAACGGTGCTGATCCAGCCTCTATGCTCGCGAATGCTCCCAAATTAAAGGGTCTTGGCGTTTCTGAAGATGCTCTCAAAGGGTACTTATCAGATGCGCAGAGCTCTTCTCTACCCGGTGCAGATGATATTATGAGCAAACTAGGTTTAACACCTGAAGAGCTAGAAGCTATGGCAAAACAAAATGCTGCCTTTAATGCAACAGGAGAAGACAACTCTTATGGAGCAGGCGGAGGCTCAAGAAATCCGGCTTCAAATAAGTCTGCTTCTTCTAATCCCGATATAAATTCGTTCTTAAATGCAAATAAAGATCTTGGAGCTTCTGTAGATAAGCTAGGTAAAGATGGGATGGGACTTAGCCCAGAAGTTCAGGCTGCATTAGATAGAAATGGAATCACTGGTCAAACTATTTTCCAGATGGTTCATACACAATACAAAAAGAAAACCCCCATGATGTTTGGTGTTCAACAAAAGAAAACCATCAGCACCTCTGAAAACCCATTTCTAAACCTAAGCGGTAATGATGTGAATTTATAGAAAAGGGGCATCAATGAAGGGGGGATACGAGTTATGCATATTCATTATAATTACTCTATTCGCTTGTCCTTTTGCCTTTTCAAAAACAAAAGCTAGTGGAGCGAGTCGTATGAACTCAGGGCTAAAAGAGTGCGTGGCATTAGCAGTAGACGGCAGAGAAAAAGGTCTGTGCTCTGGAGATAATCGTGAAACCGATGATTGCGTTGGTTTACGACTATCTATACAAAACTCACTCAAAACAACAGAATGTAAAATACATTCTCCGCCTATTTGCCACAGATATGGGCACAAGCAACACCACCAATCGAAATGGGTAGCTGTTAGCTCCGGACATTTAGCTATATTTGCAAACTGCGTAAGGGATGCTTATCCGCTTAATGACAGAGGTGACTTATCTATCGCTCTTGAAGATGATGCCTTCGTAGCTTTTTTACGCACTGTAGATGATGGATCTACTACTTATGGAATGGCTCAAGGAACAATTTTACTAAATCTTCTAAAGGGTGAGAGACTCAGTTCAACATTAAAAAACTCTGACATTGGAAAAAAATTAGATAAACGATTACTTCAAGAAATTATCGAATCCGCAGAAACACCTACACCAATCGATTTGAGTGAAGATATTGCTCAAACAGAAGAATCAATAAACCTCGCAATTGGTAATGATTTTCTAGTGAACAAATCAGTAGATGATAACAGTAAGGAAGCTCCACATCAAAGAAGCTTAGCTGCTCTCTCTAGCGGCTCGTATCAGTGGGTTTTACCTAAAACCAAAACTGCAACCACTAAAGAAGATGAAAGCAACAATAACAGATCTAATGTTCATATAAGGGTAATTAAAAATAATTTATACTCACTTAACTTAGACCAAAGTCTATTTGATAGAGTCAGCTCGGCATATATACGATTATCGCCTGATCTTTTGTCTATGAATGAATACATAAAGTTTATCCCTAAAAAACCACCTAAAGACGTAAAAGAGTTAATAGAGAGAGGAAGGCCTGCAAATCTATGATGCGCTTCTTTTCTTTTAGTATTTTTATTTTTTTAATAAGCTCGTTATCTGCTTACGCAGGCCTAACAGATGCACAACAAAAAATATGTGATACTTATAATGCAAAAAACTTAAAGCCGCCTGCATATTGCGTTAGCTCAAGCACAGGCACTCCAGGATCCACCGGTGGCGGTGTAACAATTGGTGGGCCTTCATCTGCTCCACCTCCGCCACCACCACCTCCTCCTCCATGTGTAGTTGCAGGAACACCATGCCCACCACCAGCTGGAGGCGGTGGCACTGTAGTCGGTGGCCCCGCTCCTGCGCCTTCTCCACCACCAGCTGCGGCTCCAACTGCTCCTAATGCAGCAGATACGTGGGTAGCAGAAAAAACAAACACAGGTTTATTCAATAATTCAGTTGAAGAACAAACAGCTTCAGGACAAGTAATGAATGAGGACGGAGTTTTAGAAAATAAATTAATGATAGACCAAAGAGCCTCGTTCCAAGCAAATGCTAACTCTATGTATAATTGCGTCGATACATCGATCAGTGGTCGTACAGATACCGTATGCGCTAGTGATCCAACAAACCCTGAGTGCGTTGGACTAAACAGTGCTCTAAATAATTCTACAAATTGTGCCATGCTTGCTCCGGATGGAGTCACTTGCTTAGCTTATGGGGCCAATGGCTATACTGGAGAAGAGTGGCTTGCTTTCGGTACTCAGTACTTTGACGGTATGCTAGGGTGTTTTTCAGCACACACAGAAAATGCTACAGTCTTGAACACAGACACAGGTGAAAATAAACTAGAAAACTTAACAGATATAGTTAGTGGTGGTTCAACTTCTGCAACCACTGCTGGTGTTTTGGGATTTAGCGCACCTGGAGGATCAAGCAGTGATATTTCAGCTAGCTCAAAAAATAAAGAACAGAGTTCAAAGAACACTTATAATCAAAAAAGCAAATCATCCTCCTATGGGTGGGAATATTTCGCTGAAAAAATAAACGATGGTGCCTCATATATTGGTTATAATAATGGAGAAATTTTTAAACGTGCGGAAGAAAAAGAAAGTTTCTTGACTGTCTTTACTGATTCACCATTTTACCAAAACAAACTTAATAAAAAGCAGCAAGCTAGTAGCGAAGAAGCCATCAATTATCCTCAAGACCCAATAAACTCGGCTAAAGAAAAATATGCTGCCAAAAAAGAAGAACGAGAATTAAATGGAGAAACAGTAGCCGAAGCATCTAGCGAAAATAAAGATGCTACAGCTAATGATTTAATGGACGCAATAAATAGCCAAATTGGTCATGAAGAGACACAACAGCCAATTGCTGGGGGCTCTGCAACATACAGTCTCAATAGTAGCGATAACGAAAATAAACAGACTACAAACCTACCCTATTATAATAAAGAAGTTGTTGCTGAATTAGCCGCCCGAAGAAGTCTTGCGTCTGTAAATAATCCATCTCAGTCAGAGCAATTATCTGCATTAAGAACAGAAGACCTAAGCATTTTCGAACGTGTATCACTTACGTATAGAAAAGTTAGCCCGCATATGAAAAGTTTAGAGTCTCAAACAGGAAAAGATTTGAGACGACTCGACACACCTACGTTCTTCAAAAATCTATAAAAAGCTAATTCTATATAGGAAAGCCGAGCAGCTAAATTTACTTTCAGTAATTAAGCTTATTAAAAAGCCCCAGCTAACATCCGTCAGCTGGGGCCAATGCTCATTCAAGAATGGCACAAAGAAAATCAATCACTATCTGTTAGCGCACTTTCCGTAAATTCATCATCGTCAAGACCTTTATTAATTTGTAGATTCGACAACTCTAAAACGGTTCCTCTTTTGGTTTGTAAGTTTTCTACTTGCACTTTCTGAGCTCTCCACACGCCTTTATCAAATTGCTTATAGCCAGAAAAATTACTTACTTTCAAAGGCTTCATTTTTTTATCAAAGTACTCCATCTTACCCACTAAATTTTTTTCAGCATCAACCCAAATATGAATTTTTCCGTAAGAACTTTCACCGGTAGGAACACTTTCAATCACATGAAACTTTCGACCAGCCATCGTCTCTTCTTTTAACACAGTACTCTTATATTTTGCATCCGAGCTAGTGCCCATATCTTCAAAGCTTAACTCAGAATCCATAAAACTAGAGCTTCTCTTACTCGAAAGAATTCTTCTTGTCTGCTTACTTGAAGGTAAGTAAAGCCACTGATCACTTTCAGACCCTTTGCTTACAGATAGTAAAGCTGTTCCTTTTAAATCTGCAGGAGAATTCATTCTAACTAAAACTTTTTGTTTATCGTCTGCACCTTTTCTTTTAATTTCAATCGCACGTTCTTTTTCTGTCCCATCTTTTTCAGTAATTAACATTTTCAAAGTAGCAATTTCATCATTGCTTGATACGTTTTTTTCTACTTTTTCTAAAATGGTTTTTGCGTCAGCTGATGGGCTCTTAGGAGCAGCAACAGCGCTAGCAGCGCTCACTGTATTTGGCACAAAGGTACCAATAGTAAATAATAAAGCTACACTTGCAGCGACAGCATTTTCTGACATAACTTTCTCCTTTGGTGCAATTTTCTTCTTATCTCTAAGCAAATTCGGCATAAATGCTAAGATCGTAGGAAGTAAAACTAAATCTCCTACTAGACTACCAAAAATTGCCACTAACATGTAGAGTCCAAACTGCTGGTTTAAAGAAAAATACGAAGCTAAAAAAACTAAAAAACCTGCTGACACAGATAAAGAAGAGTAAAAACATAAGTTACCCTCTTGATACCATGCTTTAATTGGATTCACTCTTCCGTGTAAAGAGCGCTCTTGCAATAAGCGCAAACGACCTAGCAGATAAACGGTATTATCAAACGAGATGCCTAGAGCGATTGAAAAGATAAGCGCTATCCCAGGTTTAATACTCGTACCAAACGCCCCTAAAGTGCCCAATAAAAATACTACAGGAACTAAGTTTGGAATCACTGCTAAAAGAGTCCACTTTAGAGAGCGAAACACTACCAGCAATAAAACAGAAATCAACAAAAGCGCCTGCCAAAAACCTGATATCAATTCGCTTGAAAGCTCATTATTTAATTGATGAGCTGTGGTTGCCATACCTGCAGGGTAAACTTTCCAATCCGAAAACTCTGACTGAAGTTCTTTTGTTAAGTTATTAACCTCCTCTTGCATTAAGTCTGCTGGAATATCATGAAGTCTCAAACTCAATCGCGTGGCTCTCCCATCGGCAGTGACAAATTTTTTATACGGATCTTCTTCAGAAAACGTATATAAAAATCCGACCTCTGCAGCCTCTTGTCTAGTAGAGGCAAGACCCCTTCCCTGAACTTTCGCTGCTGCTAGTTGAAAATCAGCCAATGTGATTATCGAACCGATATTCGGGTTTGAACGCCATTTATTAGCTACTTTTTCTAATTGAGCAATAGAAGCAGGATCATTCCAAGCATTGACCTCATCTTTTTCAACGATTAAATCTAAAGGAATCATTCCGCCTAGTTTTTCATCTAAATATTCTGTTGTTTGTCGAGCTGAATGCGACTTTGGCAAATCGTCAAATAGTTTAGATCCCCAGTTTAAATCAAAAGAAAACAGAGAAAGGCTTACAATCACAACAGCACATGCACCCAATACCCAATGTTTATTCTTTTGTATATAGAGTGCCCATCTTGCTTGTCCGTGCAACCAGTCTCTAGCTTCGGGTACCGGCAATAATATTAGTAAAGGCAATAGAGCCACTATCACTACCAACCAGCACACAAAAATAGAAAAACCAATCGATAGTCCATATTGGCGAATTAAAGGAACTTCAGTAAATGCTATCGCAAAAAAGCCTATCGTAGTCGTAAGCGATGTTAAAAAATTTGGTAACATCAAGCCTGCATAAGATCGAAAGAGAACTCGTATAGGATTGGGATTTTCTTGCTTCTCTTTAGCTGTTTTCCAATCACTAGCATAGCGAAGCATTGTATGCGCAGACATTGATAAAACTGTCAGAGCAACTAAAATCGGCAATGTACTAGAAAGTACAGTGAATGAAACATCTACCCAAACCATCCAAGCTAATGAAAGAATATTTGCCAAAACAATAAGAAATAAAGTGATAAACACAGACGAAATAGTTCTAAAAAACAAAAGAAGCGTGACAAGACTTGCTAATAGCGAAAGTAAAATAAAATTCACTAACTCTTTTCCTAAAAGTTTTCCCATTTCACCTTGAATCGCTGGTATTCCACCCAGCTCAGCATTTGCTCCAACGAGCTCTTTTTTGGCTAAATCCAGTGCTTTATTTTGAATCCCTTGCGACTTCTCCATTAAGATCCCTGGAACTTGACCAATAGCTAAAACTGTCGTGCGCGCGTCTTGAGAAATAATTTGTGGACTCAATATAGGGTCTTTTAAAAATCGCTCTTTCCAAAGCTCTTTAGGAGTTAGTTCCGTAATCTTGCCAACCGTTAGCCCCTCACTAGAAGAAGATGCACCTTCTATTGTTGCCACACTGTAGACGTATTCCACTCCCTCCCAGCGAGCGATTTCATCGCTAACAGCCCTTAACTGCGCCACCCGATTCTCTTCAAGCCAACTTCCTTCTGTTGCAGGTAAAGTTAAAACCACGAAAAATGGCTCAAAACTCGAAAGTAGGAATCTATCCTTATTTTGATCATCTTTTAGCAATAGGGGGTGTGACTGCGGTAAAAACTGTTTCATGGAGTATTCCATGCGAAGTTTGTGAAGAGAAAAAGCAGACAGTGCGCCTAGGGCGGCGATCAAAAGAACGCTAAAAAGGGCAAATCTTTTCGCATATTTTAAAAAAAAGTTAATATTATTAAATACTTGTATTAGTTTCATAGGCGCTTCCGTCGGATAACCATTTCTATTTTCATCCACTTTTTTCTATTGCATAAGTGTTAATATATGTTAACATTTAATAGTTGAGTAGGTCAATCAGTTATTTTTGGGCTTAGTGAATCCTACTAAATTATCTTTTCGAATAAGAGGGCTGAGAGAATGAGAACTTTTTGCAAAATCCTATCACTTTGTTTTTTGCTACCGCTAAACGTTGAGGCTCGTTGGCAGGTTAAGAGCCAATTTCAGCTTCATCTAAGCGAAAAGCTTTTTGACCAAATGATAGAGGATTTCTGGCAAAGCCTTCAAGGACAACAAAACGTACCCATTGGCAACTTCACAATAACGCCTGAAGGTATTCCTATTCAGATTCAAGGTGTAAGAGCAAACGTAAATTACTCGTTTCCTCTACCTAGACGTACGACCGAAAGCCAAAGAGAGTGGGAACTTGAAACAAATAACCTTTCTGCTCGACTCTTCATTGATCGCATATCGGCTACACAAACTATCGTAAGAGAAATTGATGGCATCCAAGTAATCATCAGATTAAATGCAGAATGCAGAAATATCGCTCTCTCTCTTCCTCAAGGCCTCTCGCATGTAAAAGCCACAATTAGTGCGAAGGTAGAACAAAATCAAGTTAAGCTAAGCATGCCAGCCTATGAAGCAAACTGGATTCCCGGATCTTGGAACGTTGACTCTATAAGCTGCACAGGCGTACAAGGCTTTGATGAAATCGTAAAAACCGAAGCCCTTAAAGCATTAATGACTTTTCAAAATTTTGATCCAGAAGTTCGCTCTGCCTTAAACACACAATTTGAAGAATGGAGTAAAAATGCCAGCCTGCTACTACTCTCTCAATCTGAACTCCCTACAGGAAAAGACTACGTCAGAGCCTATTACGAACCAGAAGAAGCTATTGAAAATGGAATGGGGCTTTTACTTAAAGGTTTTATGCGCTTTGATTATCCTTATGTCTCTCAAGGGCAAGACATATCGCAAGAATTTTTCTTAGATGGTAATCCCGTAATGGTTCCTCAGGCTAAACCACAAATTCTTCTACCATTTGGTACAGTTCGCGCTCTAATGATGGGAGAATATTTTGCCGGCAAACTTGAACACTCTATTAAGAGCAATGAAATACCAGCATTTACGGAACTAATGCAATCAAGATGGAAGCAATTTTGGGGCTGGCCAGACCTTATGAACTACTATAAGGATGATATTTTTGCCTTACAATTCTTACCAATGGGACCTCCATCTTTTAGAAATGAACGCTCTGGTGGTGCTGGCAAAGTTAACGGTGAACTTGTTGTTCCCCTATCGGTTCGAATGTTTGCTCCAAGAGACGGTAAATTTATTCCTTATGTAGAATTTAGAAGCACAATTAACGGCTCGACTTCACTACAACTAGAAGATGAGGGAAAAATCACATTCACCTTATCTGCGAATCAATTACCAATCACTTATGGTTTTGCAAGCAGTTATATTAGAAAATATAACCCTTCTACTAAGATCGCGATCGATACCATGGCAGAAGCCATGAGAAAATCTCTTGATAAACAAGGATTCTCTACATCTATCCCAACCATTAAAGTAGGTAAAAATGTTATGCTCTACCCACAAAAATGGAATCTAGAAGGAAAAAACCTCAGATTAGACTTTACCACTGTCTCTGGATCGACAAAGTAAGGCGGTCATTTTTTCGGTATGTTCCAATGGGAGTTTCTGTTTTTCCATCAAGCAGATCTCCCGCAATTTTTGTTTTCCAGCCATCGGCAAGCTTATAGCTAATGTCAGAATGAATTACGCTTCCCTCGAATTTTATATCTCGCAAATAAGAAGCAACTGCTGTCCATTTTTCGTTTGGAGACCAACGAAGACCTAGCATTCCAGCCTTATCAAACATTCTAGATAAAGATACTGAGTTGGTATCTACCGCATCACCACGATCTACATAAGTTGCTTGTGCGAGAACGGTAATTGATCCCTTGCCTAAAGCGAAAGAACGCTCAATGCCTAGCACTGATTCCCAAGTTTCAAGTGGTAAATCTCTTCTTGAAGAAACCGGTTTAGAATTTGCCACAGCACCTTTTACTAAATAGTCATCAAATAGCACCCAGACAAAACTCGTCCCTAACATTCTTGATTTATAATACGCTGCCTGTAAAAAAATATCTGGATCTACAACAAATGTTAACTCAGGCAATAAGGTTGTTGCCGTCGCCGTTACTCTTCTTAAGTTCACTGCCGGCGTTGTAGCTGCTCCATAGAACCCTGCCACTGTCCAGTCAAAGCCACTAAAGCGAAATTTAAATCTAGCACCAAAATTATTTTTTAGAGCATCATCTAGTTCTAACGAATCTAGATATTGATAATTCATATTTGTAGGTAAAATAATTCGTCCACTTCCAAAAGAGGTTCCAACAGATCTACTTTTATAAACATCTCTTGGCATCCAACGACTCTTCTCTCCAGGTAGCAGGGTTTTTCTTTGGACTGGAATATACAAAAGCTCTATAAATAATTTTTCAAACTCTCTCTTTACTAAGAGACCGGGTGAACCTAATTTTTCTGACCGAAACGGATCAAAGTACCGACGAGGATTCACCACATCTAATGGATTAAAAACGTCTGTGTCTCCCCATGTGTGAACGTTAAATCCTAACTGTACTGTCCAAGGCAGGCTTTGGTATTGAAAATACGCTTCTTGCGGATCAAAAAAATATCTTTCTCTTTTGCTTTCGTTTGTCGGGTCTGCTTGCATATTTGGCAAAAGACGAAGTCTCCACCTACGACCGTAACGGATCGTAGATGGTATTTTTAAACTTACGATCGGACGAGCCACTTGCTTATCTGGCAAAACCTTTCCAGAAACCCAATAAACTCCCTCTAGCTCTAACTCACCCCCAAACGAAGTTTTCCAATCGGCAGCTTGAGTAATCAGAGGAAACAAAAACATAAAAAATAAAATTTTTTTCATATGGGAATGATGCCAATTCTCTAAGAAGATAGCAATTTCTGTAAGAACTTGTCTCTAGGCTACATAGATCGAGGAGATAAAAATCTTTTAAAAAAATCTCAAAGCAAAATTCAAAACACAACACCAAACCCAATACAGTGTATGAATGTATAATTTCCCTAAAACATTCAATTTATTCAAAATTGCAGCTTACTCAACTCACTAAAATGTGTGAGACTAAAGTTAAGAAAAGAACTTTTACCAAAGGATTCAAAATGAGCACGCAAACTCAAAAAACATGGATCGATAGTGCTAAAGACTTTCTAGACATAAGAGCCATTACGATGCTGTTCTTCGGATTTTCCGCAGGGCTTCCCCTCTTACTTATTTTTTCATCCCTATCTCTTTGGCTAAGAGAAGCAGGCGTTGACCGCTCTACAGTTACCTTTTTTAGCTGGGCAGCCCTACCCTACTCATTCAAATTTGTTTGGTCTCCTCTAGTAGATAAACTTCCTATCCCCATCTTATCTAAAGCCATGGGTAGAAGAAGAAGTTGGCTTCTCGTATCTCAATTGCTCATTATACTAGCTATCGTGCTAATGGCTTTTATTGATCCTGCAAGCTCGAATCGAAATTTAACATTTATGGCACTAGCAGCCGTACTTTTAGGATTTTCTTCTGCTACACAAGATATTGGAATCGACGCTTTTCGAATTGAATCAGCACAATCTGAACTACAAGCCATATTAGCCTCTACCTATGTAGCTGGATACAGAATTGCCATGATTGTTGCTGGCGCTGGATCTTTGTTTATCGCTGAATCTTTTGGCTCTACCTCTGAATCATACTCGCACTCGGCATGGATGAATGCATATTTAATTATGGCTGCCTGTATGCTGATTGGAGTGTTCACCACGCTTATAAGGCCGGAGCCAAAAGTAAAAGTCAAAACATACAACCACTCAAATAGAGCATATGCTATATTCTTTTTTCTTGTTCTTATTGTAGCTTCTTGCTTTGCTTCAACTTTTTATTTTTGCGGTAGCTTGGCAGAAACCTATACAAACTTACTCGCTCCAATTGTTCACAATAAGGTATTGGCTGAGTTTATTATAGGCTTTATCCGCTTCTTTCTATCTATAGGTGTAGCGGCCATCGTTGCTTTTGGAATCAAGAAAACAGCTCTAGTTAATACAGATTTACTAGAAGAAGGCTATATAGATCCTATAAAAAACTTCTTTGAACGCTATGGGCGGTCTTTGGCAATACTACTCTTAGCTGTAGTTGGTTTGTATAGAATTTCAGATATCGTTTTAGGTGTAATCTCTAACGTCTTTTACGGCGATATGGGATTTTCGAAAACACAAATTGCTTCTGCCGTAAAAACCTATGGAGTCTTAATGTCTATTTTAGGTGGATTCATCGGAGGAATCTTAACAACAAAACTTGGAGTTATTCGAATGCTCTGGTGGGGAGCCCTTCTATCGGCCGCAACAAATCTGCTCTTTATGGTCATGGCCAAAACAGGAAATGACCCTTTCATGCTTTATACCGTAGTTTCTGCTGATAATTTAGCCGCTGGATTTGCTAGTGCAGCCTTTGTTGCTTTCTTATCTAGTCTAACGGACATTTCTTTTACTGCAATTCAATACGCCATATTTACTTCTTTGATGACGTTATTCCCTAAAATTCTTGGCGGATACTCTGGCAGCATCGTAGATTCTATCGGCTACCAATGGTTTTTTGCCTTCACGACAATTTTAGGAATTCCCGTATTATATCTTGTACATTTATGTGGTAAGAAATTTTCTATTCAAGAAAAACGATCTAAGTAAAAAGGACGAATTTGAAAAAAGAAATACATACCCATTTATTTATCTGCACCAACGACAAGGGAGCGGGAAAACAAAGCTGCGGACAAAAACAATCCGTAAACATGAGAGCAGAATTAAAAACTATGTGTCGCGACCTAGAGGGCGTAAGAATCAATGCCGCTGGTTGCTTAGGACGCTGCGAAGTCGGCATTGCGGCTGTTTTATACCCTGAGGGTAAATGGTTTGAAAACTTAGAAACCAATGACATCCAAAAGCTATATTCTGAAGTTCAAGAGAGTGTGCTAAAAAAACAAAATACCTAAAGTTTTTTTAGACAAAGCATGTTAAAACCTGACCTATGAAGGTCTTATTAGTCACGGCTCCCATGGTGCAGATCAATTGCCCTTACCCCGCGACAGCATACCTGAAAGCCTATCTAAACCAATTTAAAGAACTAAAAATTGCTCAATGGGACGCAGGAATAGCTCTCACCCGTGCATTGTTTTCAGAAAAAACTTTAACCAAGCTCTATGAAAAAGTAAAAAAACAAAACCCTATGGATGGTGAACTGGCCTTTTTCTTAGAGGCCTATAGCGACTATACGATCCTAGTTAGTAAAGTCTTTGAATGCCTAGAAGGCAGCACAAAATATGACGAACAAATAGCAAAGGGCGAGCTACTCCCAGAAGGCCCAAGTTTTGCAGCTCTTAGAGAAAATGCTCCTCTGCAAGAAGAATTTCACTCCTTAAGCACTCGAGATAAGGCGCTTCATTTATCTGCCTTATTTTTAGACGACCTTGCTCTATACTTTAAACTGGGCGATGACTCTCAATTTTCTTTTTCACGTTATGGAGAAAAATTAGCAGCCTCTCAAGCATCTTTTTCTCCTATAGAGAAAATTACCAAAGAAAAAACTATTGTAAGCGAAAGTCTTATAGATATTTTTCAAATTATTTTAGAGAAAGAAAAACCAGACCTTGTAGGTATTTCTATTCCTTTTTCAGGAACTTTATTAGGCGCTCTTCACATGGGAAAACACGCAAAAAATCAAAACAAAATAGTTGTTTTTGGCGGTGGATACCCAAACACTGAATTACGATCTTTAAACGATCCTAGATTTTTTGATTTCTGTGACTACCTTTGCTTTGATGATGGCGAAATGCCCCTAATAAGAATTATTGACTCATTACAAGGAAAAGAATGCAACCTTGTGAGAACATTTACAAGAAAAGACAATGTAGTTCAAAAACATTTAAAATCTGAAAACATCGCTTTTAAAGATCTGGTCTCTCCCGATTATACTGGACTTAATAAAAATGATTATATCCCCATGCTTGAATCTTTGAATCCTGTCGAAAGGCTTTGGAGCTCACAATTTTGGAACAAACTAATTCTTGCTCATGGCTGCTATTGGAGAAAATGTTCTTTTTGTGACACATCTCTAGACTACATCCAACGCTATGAACCAGATCATCCAAAAGCCATTTTAGAGAAAATGAAAATGATCACTTCGCAAACTGGCTGTAATGGTTTTCATTTTGTAGATGAAGCTGCACCACCAGCAATCTTGAATGCTTTATCAGATGAAATCATTTCTTCTAAAATGCCTTTTCATTGGTGGGGCAATATTCGTTTTGATAAAGTATTCAACCAAGAACTCACGAAAAAAATGGCTAAGGCAGGATGCATCGCCGTAACTGGTGGTCTTGAGGTTGCTAACGAGCGAATCTTGCGCTTAATTAATAAAGGGGTTCAGCTAGAACAAGTTGCCAAAGTAACTAAATCATTTACTGATGCAGGCATTTTTGTACATGCTTACTTGATGTATGGCTTTCCCAGCCAAACCTTACAAGAAACTGTAGATAGTCTTGAAATAGTGCGGCAGCTTTTTCAAGAAAATTGCCTCCAAAGTGCTTTTTGGCACGAATTTTCAGCAACAGCACATAGCCCTATTGGTAAAAATCCTGATCAATTTCAAATTACTTTAAATCCAAAAGATATGACCATAGAGAAAAATCGCTTCTCTCAAAATGATATACGTTTTTATGATAAGAATGGGTATAACCCTAAAAAAGTTGCTGCCCCACTGCGCGCAGCCTTGTATAACTATATGCATGGAGTTGGGATCGAGCTAGACGTTCGAGAATGGTTTCCAAAAAACTGCCCGGGAACAACAGTTGCAAAAGGAGTAATTCGTTCTTACTTATGAGTGATCTATTACAAAAATGCGTAAGTAAAAATCAAGATGCTGTAGTTTACGCAATAGATGCCACTGCTCTCGTACAAGAAACAATGGAACGAGTCGGCACTTGGCCAACAGCAACAAATCATTTAGGCCAAGCACTTATGGGGGCTGCATTAATACAAGCCCTTAACGATAAAGACGGACACTTAGATATCACCTTTCAATGGATGTGCGCTGGTCCCTTTGGCCATGTTTATACAGACGCAAAAAATTTTGGTGAGTTAAGAGGAACAATTTCGAATCCTAAGGCTGATGTAGATTCTTATGAAGTTGGCCTTGGCACTGGGGTTTTGCAAGTTAAGACAACAAGAAGCCTAGGTGGAGGCACTAGTATAGTAGACTCTAAAGGAAGTGTAAGTGAAGATTTAGTAGAATATTTAGAAAAATCAGAACAAAAAAATTGTGGATTAAATCTTTCGGTACTTATCGCCTGGAACGAAGATAAAACAAACTTCAGAGTTAAATCTGCCCTAGGCTACCTAGTACATATCTTGCCACAACAAAGCACACAAAGAATGAACGAGCTTTTACTCAGCTGGGACCAACATATGAAAGCCCTTGGCCCCATCAGCAAATGGGTCCTCAATGAAAACCATCGCACTACCGAAATGCTACGTTTTTTATGCGCTGAAGAGCATCCTAAAATTGTTATGGATCAGAGAATAACTTTTCGATGTAATTGTGATGAACAAAGAGCAAAACGCGCCTTAGCTCTTTTAGAACACCAAGAAGATCTTGAAGGGCAAAACAATCATCAAAATGTTACGGAAATTCGCTGTGAGTTTTGTGGAAAAATTTATGAAATTAAAGCTCCACCTATAAAGAGGAAGAAAAAATGAGTCATAAAGAAACTAACGGAGTTGCGATTTCTGTTCAATCTTATTATTTGGCAGAAAAAAGCTCGCCAGCAATGAACCAGTATTTGTTTGGATATGAAATTACTATTGAGAACAGAAATCCTGAGCCAGTGCAACTTTTGCACCGCCATTGGATTATTGCTGATGCACTTGGCAGAACAGAAGACGTAAAAGGCCCGGGAGTCATCGGGCAACAACCAAGATTACTACCTGGCCAGTCTTTTTCTTATAATAGCTTTTGCCCTTTAAGTACACCTTTTGGCAGCATGAAAGGCACTTATCGCATGATGCGAGACAATGGAGAAATTTTTGAAGTCATAGTTCCACTCTTCAACTTAGTTCAAAAAGAAGGTAACCCACAAGACGGCCTCATTGTATGATAGACCTTTTTGAAAACTATGAAAATTTTTTAAAAAAAATTGATGAAACAACTCATAAAATCAATCCCGAAATCACTCAAAATTTAAACTGTCAACGAGGTTGCTCAAGCTGTTGTAGGTCAGAGATTCAAGTTAATAAAATAGAAAAAGAATATATAAAAAAATATTTAAATCAAAATCCTCTTATTCAGCAAAAAATTTCTCTAAGCCAAAAACAAAAAAATAAATGCTCGTTCTTACTTGAAGATGAATCTTGTTCTATCTATGAAGCAAGGCCAGTCATTTGTCGTACCCACGGCTATCCTATACTTATTGAAAATAATATAGACATTTGCCCATTAAATGCATCGTCTATTCAAAACATAAACCTTAAAGCAAATGATATTTTAAAGACCAACACTATTGAGCTTATCTTGGCTGCTATATCGGAAGAAAAATTTCCTAGAGAAACTAAACGTACTCCACTAGAAGTTAAAGAAATCTTATCTTAAAGATAAACCTAAAACTTTAAGAATTTTTAAAAATGCCTCATCGGGTTTCGTTTTAATATGAACATCTTTAGATATCTCAAGCTTAACAGCTGATAATAAAGTTCGATTCAATTGATAGAGTTTTTCAAAGGTAGAGTTTTCCCATGAATTACCATACTCTTGGTCACCAACTATTGGACATTCTATTTCTTTTAAATGCCTACGAATTTGATGGTGCCTTCCCGTAAGCGGCTTACACTCTACTAAAGAATAAACCCTCTCTTCATTATTTAGTATTATTTTAGCTGTCGATAGCTCGCGCAGTAATGTCTCTGCCTCTTCTGCCTTCTTAGACTTTGGATGAATGAGCGAACTTGCTATTTTTTTACGATCACCAATAGATCCGTGAACTATTGCTAAATATGTTTTTTTTATTCTTCTTTCTTTGAAAAGATTTTGAATTTTTTCTGTCTCTCTTGGATCAAGGCTATAACAAAGAATTCCACAAGTGTCTTTATCAATTCTATGAACAGGGTATATCTTTTTTTTCAACTGGTGTTCTAAAAAAAATTTACAGCTAATTTTTCTTTGCGAATCAGTATTCTCGTAGGTCAAAAATCCAGAGGGTTTATGAATAGCTACTATTTTTTTGCTTTGGAAAAGAATTTTAAAGTTCATATTTTTTTTCCATCTTAAAATGAGGCCCAACACCCTCTATAATAAACTCATCACTTATAATGGAATACCCATTTTTTTGATAAAAAGCGACAGCTTCAGACCTGGCATTACACCAAATTCTTTGTGCTTTTTTTTCGTATAAATAATTATCTATTGCCTCTATGAGTTGTTTACCAAAACCTGCTCTTTGCTTTTTAGGTGCTACGGCCATACCTCTAAGCTGCCAAGTGGCTTTTTGCCCCTCTGGAGCAGGAAAAACACTAACTATAGCAACCACTTCTGTCTTAACTTTTATTGCAAAATGGGTAGATCTTGCATCTTCACTAAAAAAACAACTCTCTATGGGAAGATCGGGGCGAAGAACCTCAGATCTTAGCGGCAAAATCTCTTCGGTCTTTACAAGAATTATTTGATCATTTCTCATACTTTCTACTACCTTAGCACTTGCAGTCTTGCCAAGAAATTCGTAAAAAACATCCATGCAAAACTGGATACAAAACGGAACGCCAGCAGTGGTTTTAGCTCCCATGGAGGGAGTCACTGATCTTCCCATGAGAACCTTTCAAACATCTCTTCCGGGTTACACCCATTGTGTTACTGAATTTTTGCGTATTAGCCACAATGTACTTCCCAAAAAATGTTACCCTCGTCACGCTAATGAATTAAATCACAATGCTAAAACACCTAGTGGTATTCCTGTGCATTTTCAACTTCTTGGAGGCAATCCCCAATTATTGGCTGCATCTGCTAGTTTAGCAGTAGAGCGTGGGGCTAAAAATATAGATATAAATTTTGGTTGCCCAGCACCTACTGTAAATAAGAGAGACGGTGGCGCTACCATACTTCAGTACCCAGATAGAATAGAATCTATATTAAAAGAAATTCGCTCTGCCATAGGAACCAAAGCTTCGCTTTCTGCAAAAATACGCTTGGGCTGGGAAAATAAAACCGATGTATTTGAAACAGTCAATCGAGTTGCCAAGGCTGGTGCCGACTGGGTTACCATTCATGCAAGAACAAAAGCACAAGGCTACCAGCCACCGGTAGACTGGGAACTCATTGGTAAAATTAAAAAAGAATTCTCTTTTCCCGTTGTTGCAAATGGAGACATTTGGAATTTCTCTGACTTTTTGCGCTGTCGAGAAATTACAGGCTGTGAACATTTTATGGTTGGCAGAGGAGGTCTTGCCAACCCACATTTAGCGAATCGAATAGCCCGAGAACTTGGCATTAAAATCCAAGAACTAAATGATTTTCCAAATAGTACAGAATGGAAAAATTATATTTTAGATTTTATAAAAATCTCTCAATCGGTCTCTAACAACCCAAACTATACTTTGTCTAGAGTGAAACAATGGCTTGGTTATTTATGCCTTCGGTACCCATTCGCGCATTACCAAACTATCAAAAGAATACAAAATATCGATGATCTAATAAGCTTACTTCCTGATATACAATTTTCAACAATACACGAAAAACATAGTTCAAGTTAAAAGTACTTTAACCAGGTACTAATAAGCATTTGTTTTTATTCCATATATCTTCTCTGCAAGAGCAACGACTCTGCATTTTCAATGCCTAAGATAATACAAGGTAAAAACTAAGGATCTTCTGTTAATTTCCGATAAGTAGTTGGAGGCTAATTTTATGAAATTTTTGTCATTATTTTTTTTAGGATTACTTCTTTCAACCAATTGCTTAGCCAAATATCCTGAACCAAACGTACTCCTTTCAGACAATCCAATTCATGAGCTTAGTAATGTACTAGAACTTGAAAAATAATCGCTCTCCGGCAAATAAATTTCCCACTAGAGTTTTTGCTCTTCACCTGCAGGTCGATAGAAGACTTTGAGATGCATGCCATTGGTCTTGTTAAGCAATCTATGCCCATTCGCAAAGCCGACAGAAGCGATTTTGCGATGACCCTTTATGTTAAAAAAGGCAGTAGAGACTATTTAACACAAACATTAAATGGATCATCCACTACTGTGCCCGAGGGGATGATTTTACGAGCGAAAACGAGCATTTTAAAGAACGAAGTAGTTCTGTTTCACTTTCACCCAAACGATAATACAAAACTACCAGGCGTAGATGATGAACTAGAGTGTCGCATTACTGGTCTTCTGGAGAGCCAATAAATGACAGAGTTAGAGCAAAAATTTTTAACTCTTTTAAAAAGTGCACTTACGAGTAAGGCTAGCGATATTCATATCACTCAAGGCCAAGCACCGGCCATACGTTCTTCGACTGGTCTTTCTAGTTTTGAGCAACCCCCTTATAGTGCTGAAGAGATGCAAGCCATCTGTCAGTTCATGGTTTCGGATCCTAAGCAAAAAGCAGAGCTTTCAAAGTACAAAGATCTAGATGGATCTTTTGAAGTAAAAAATTTGGGCCGTTTTCGATTTAATATTTATAAATCCACATCGGGTTACAATTGCGTGCTACGGGTTATCCCCAGTAAAATTCCAAGCCTAAGCGAATTACAATTGCCTAAGATTTTAGAAAAAATTTCAGAATCCCCAAGAGGGTTAGTTCTCGTCACCGGCGCAACTGGTAGCGGCAAAAGCTCTACTCTGGCTGCCATGATTAATCATTTAAATGAAAATTCATCTATACATATTTTAACTGTCGAAGACCCTGTAGAATATTTACACACTTCCAAGAAAGCTAAAATTTCACAACGAGAAATTGGCCGTGATACAGACTCATTTGCAGTCGCATTACGTTCTGCACTTAGACAAGACCCCGATGCAATTCTTGTAGGTGAAATGCGTGATCTAGAAACTTTAGATATTGCCCTAAAAGCGTCTGAAACAGGTCATCTAGTTTTTTCTACGGTACATACAAATGACGCAATGAAAACCATTGGTAGACTTATTTCTATGTTTCCTCCAGAGGAGCAAGCCGCTGCAAGAGCTAGGCTTGCTGACAATATTCAAGCGATTATAAGCCAAAGATTGATTCAAACCCACACTAACGAAAGAGTGGTTGCTCAAGAAATTCTTGTAACTAACGCCGGAATCGCAGAGTGTATTGCCAACGAAAAAAGAACTTCTGAAATACCTTCTTTTATCCAAAAAGGTAAAGAAGTTTCTGGGATGCAAACCTTTGATCAGCATTTAGCAGAGCTAGTCCAAAGAAAAGTTATCAGCGTAGAAACAGCTTTAGCCAATGCTTCTAACCCCACAGACTTTCAAAGAAATCTTTCTTTCGGAGGTCTTTCTGACATTGAAAGTAATTCTTCTAGTCTAGAACAAATGCAATCTACCCTATCTGTCGAAAGTACGATCCCGGAACAAGATGAGCCTCCTAGTGAAGATGCTTCGTTAAGTGCTGACCAAATTTTAAATTCTACTGCAGGCAGCTCGCCACCACCATTTAAACCACCAAAGCCACAAACAGCAATCAACACTGCCGTAAAGCCAGCAACACCTCCAACGACTCCACCAATACCAAAGCCAAAAGTTGCCTAGTTTTTATCAGCTGCCCCCTTTAATTGTGTTTAGAGTGGGTATTTCTTTAGTAAAAACAATTTATTAGCTATAGCTTTCTTACTTAAAATTCTAAAGGGTATAACATCGCCTGAGTGATCGAGTGGCTCATCAACAATTAAAGGGGGCAGCTAGTAGTTTTTTAAACTGACCTAGATAGCAAGAAAAGCCTATGCCTTATTCTGATTAGCCTCGCTTAAACGCCTAGCAAGAGTTTTCATAAGCGCCTTAGACCAAGCAGGTTTTGTAAATAGTAATAAATCAAGCGTGCCTATGGGAATTTCAACTAATTCACATTGTTCTAAGGCTTCCACATCAGCAGACCTTACCTGTCCGTTGATATAAGCCATTTCTCCTACAAATTCTCCAGCACAGGCATCACCTAAAGTCTGTAATTTGCCAGATATATTCGCCATTGCTCTTAGTCTTCCTTTTTTTACTAAGAACGCAGATTTTGCCTGTTCTCCTTGTGAAAATAATTTCTCGCCAGGAGACAAAGAAACAAGCTTAAATTGTGAATCAATAGTGTTTCCGTTTGCATGCGATAATGCTCTAGAAACAGAATCAATAATCGCTGGAGCTCCTGAAGGCTTTGCCAAAAACTTTAACCTGCCATCAGCTACATCATCAGCAAATCGATCTTGATCCGGAATATCAGAGAGTGCGACAACAGAAATTCCATTAAATTTTTTATCTTTCATCACAGTGGTGATTAAATCGGCACCAGATATTTTTCTTAATTCAAGTTCGGCGATTAAAACATCAGGCTTAACATTGCTCATTTTAGCAAGCGCTTCAGCTCCATCATAGGCCACATAAATAGTAGCGCCATCGTATGTGACTCTTAAGACATCAGATACTTCTTTTGCAGTTTTTTCATCATTAACTGCTAACATAAAAATGCTATTCTTTTTTTCCATACGTCAAAACTCTTCTAAAGAAAATTTACCATTTTCTAAGCATATATAGGTAGAAGAAAGCATCCATGAGCCTGGATTCATATACACTCCTCCGTTTAATAGAATCTCTCGTCCTTTATGATGTGTATGACCGAAAATAATTGCATCAAATCCTCTGAGTTCTATTTCTTTAGCGGCTTCTATAAAGTCAGGATGCTCGCCTTTGATGCCCGATTTTTTAAATCTCATTTCGGATCGTCTCTTTTCAAACCATATCCACAATCTGTATAGCGATGGATTTAATTTCAATACAAGCCCACCTAACCAAGTAGAAAGATCATATAGCCTGGGGCTAAAGACAAAAAAGGGATCATATAAGTGACCGTGTTCTATTCGTATTCGCTTATTAGCTTGCGTCACATTTAGAAATGGCGCTAATTTAAATGCTCCCCAATCATGTAAAAAATGTTCGAAAAGAATATCGTGATTTCCAACCACATAATAAACCCTAATGCCTTTATCCATAGCCATGCGTAATGATTGTAAAACCTCGGGAGCATCACTCGTCATTTTCGCTATTGAGACTTGAGATATTTCAAAACCATCTCCATTTAAACAAATATCGTACTGATTCTCAGCAGCCCACTGAATGAAAGAAACTGTTTTATTTCGCACATTCGAAAATGGATTTCCCAAGTGCAAATCACTTAACACTACCATTTTCTGACTGTCTATATTCGTAATCATGCTTGTTGATCAATAAGTTCTTGAATGTCTTCTTTTGTTAAACTATTCAAGGCTACTTTCTTTAAAAGCATGTCATTAGTGTGCCGTATTCTTTTAGAAAGAGACTGAAGCAATTCAAATGCAAAAGTAGGATCTCTACGTATTTTAACCAAAAAACCACCAGCTTGAATGCATAATAATTTTGTTTCTCCTATTGCAACTGCATCTGCACTTCTAGGTAAGCTTTCTAAAAGAGACATTTCCCCTAAAAAATCTCCCCTATTAAGAGTCGCTAGCTGAATAACACCGTCAGATGTTTTTTTACAAATTTTAACTCTGCCACTAAAAACCACATACATCTCTTTTGTGTTATCGCCTTCACGAAAAATTGCTTCTCCATCAGAAAATTCTTTTACACTGCATTCTGTATTTTTTTGCTTCATAAAACAGACCTCACTCATTTATCGACTTTTTAAGTATTAATTTTAGGTTAAACTAAGAGAACGTGCTCTTTAAACCGAAAGGAAACTATGCGCGCAAATCTGATATATTCGTTATTGTTGATATTTACTTTCGGTTGCGCTTCAACAGAGTTTCATGAACGTAAATATGTAAAAGAAAATAGCTGCCCTCTCTTAAATCACAGTAAACGTTCTCAAATATTAAGAATCGCTAATCCAAAAAATTTTCCTAAAACAAGATACAGAATGGGTTCCACTCATAAAATAGAAAAATCAACGGACTGTTCTCGTTTCGTACACGAAATTTATCGAAGAGCAGGTCTTAAATACAACTTCATGACCACAAATCAGCTTAAATCCTCATCTCAATTTCTGAGAATTCGTGAATCTGAAGCAAAACCAGGTGACTTGATGCTATTTCGTGGACATGTAGGAATCATTGCATCTGATGGAAAAATCATCAGCGCAACTAAGTCAAAAATAAACGGAAGCTCAATTACAAAAATGTCGAAAGAATCCTTTCGCTCAATTAGAGGTAAACGCATCGCCCTTCGTTATCGATGCGACTCAACTGAGAATCGCCTAGCTTCCTACGAAAAAGAATAAAAAAGCTGCTGAGATCATTTTTTTTGAAAATGAAAAAAAGGAGGATTCCATTTTCTAATTTTCCATCCCAAGATATCAGCTAAATAAGAAAATGTTTTTTTTGAATAGAAAAACACATGAGTAGGATCTCTTCGATACCACCACCGTTTGAAGTCTGTTTCTTTTTCAGGCCTCAATGAGGTTCTGAGTAAAATACTTCCACCAGAACATATCAGTGAATCCATAGTTAAGAATTCTTTCTTTGGTTCAAAAAAATGCTCCACTACCTCTATAGCAAAAATACCGTCATAGCCATTTTTAACCATGATTATCTCTGGCTCATATATAGGATCATAAGAATCTACCTTTAACTCTTGCTTTAGCGCGAAGCGCTCTAATCCTCGTTCAGAGCCACAACCGTAATCTAAGTATTTTTTATTTGAAGATAGATCTGGCCTGACCTCATCTAAAATTGACTGTAAATAGCTACTATAATCCGGTGAATCCAATTTATTTTGGTGAAGCTCATAACGTTTTTTTTCTTTTGACAACCCTAGACGCAAATTTGGTGCTAAAAACACCCCATCACACTCTTCACAAAGAAAGTATTTTTCTAAAGAAGAATACTCTGCATATAGATTATTTTTTGCGCTCTGACATAGTGAACAAACCATACGCCTACCTAACCTAATTTCTTCTTTTTCATCAAACGTTTTTGCTGATTTTCTATAAAATATCGAATAGATTCCTAAAAATGGCACTCAACGACTATGTAAAACAATATGCACAAAAATTTCAACTCACCGAAAGAGAGAATGATGTTCTTTTTCAACTAACAAACAGAAACGTTAGTCCACAAGATATTGGAAAAGCTCTCAACATAAGCTTACATACGGTTAACAACCATCTAAAAAAAATTTTAGAAAAAACGAATTCTGATAGCAAAACAGAGCTACTTGCC
The DNA here is from genome assembly GCA_023954355.1 of Oligoflexia bacterium. Lineage (GTDB taxonomy): Bacteria > Bdellovibrionota > UBA1018 > CAIPTA01 > CAIPTA01 > JAMLID01. The sequence goes on from JAMLID010000007.1 coordinate 23,858, forward strand.
GATTTTTTGCTATTTCTAGAACAACAAAAGTTTCAAATTGAGTCCGTAGAAAAAAAACCAAAAGTTTTAATTTTAGATGACGAATCAGATTTAACAGAACTTTTAGCAGAATATTTAAAAACAAAAGGCATTATTTGCTATCGCGAACATGATCCGCTGGCAGCACTAGACGCAGTTAAAAAATTAGAACTAGACGTAGTAATCAGCGATATCAAAATGCCAAAGTTAGATGGCGTGGGATTCTTAAAAAAACTCCGAGAGCTTCACTACTATCGACCAGGCTTAGTTTTCATTTCTGCCTATCCAAAAGACTATCAACTTGAAAAACTTTTAGATTACGGTGCTTTTGCTTTTTTCGAAAAACCGATCGATCTAGAAAAACTCAATCGCGTAATTTGGGAATTTGTACTTGGTGCCAATACCAAAGGTGGCGCAGGCGACAGTCATGCATCTATTCGTTTAGGAAATGTAGACGTAGGTATTCGACAACTTGGCTTTGGTGGTTTCTTTTTACCACAAAAAGAACTTTCTAAAAATGCTGGCATCATTCTCAATGTGGGCGGAAAAATTGATGTCACCATACATATTCCAAACTTATTAGACCCTGTGAAAACAATTTGTGAAGTGGTTTGGAAAAGAGAAGATGGTGACCCAACTCTAGCTGGTTATGGATTAAAATTTCTAGACTTAGATTTAGAAACAAAAAATCAAGTTTTTGAAATTGTTAAAAGCCACAATATTTTAAGCTTTATTCCTAAAGGATCTCTTAGCGAATAAACTATCTCAAGTATCGTTTTGGTCTATTTTTTTTCAAATACTCTCTTACTCTTTCCGGGCAGTTTTGCTCATAACGAAGAGTCATCGTTGTTGATGGTGCGCTCTCGTTTACTCTGAAAATATCTTCATATTTCCATAAATAGAAACACCCCTCCACTGGACGATTTTGCTGAAATGCAATATTAGCCATATGTTTTAGAGCAGAAAAATTCCAAGGATCAAGCTCTAACGTATTCAAAACAGTTATTCTTGCATCATCTAATTTTCGCTCTGCCATTTCTATACGAGCTTTCTGCAAACACGCTCGCCAGTGTAAGGGCACCAATTTACAAGAAACTGATACTAGATCTAATTGAGTGCTCGCTTCAGTTTGTCTAGCTGCTATAGCAATAATCATAGTTAATTCTAATCAAATGATTACAATTTTTTTTACTATTTCATTTTTTAAAATCTGAAAGGTTCTTTGCTGCCTAACTGACAAACAAAACGCAAAAAAGATACTTCCTAAAAAAAATGTGTAAGGGTTCATCCAAATGAACTGAAAAAACATTTCCGAAAAATAAAATCCTATCAAAAATAAAATAGATGAAGAAAAGATAGAAAATGCACTAGCGATAAGAACGACAACCGCAACTAAATATATTGGCGCAAAAAGCACCCCATCTTCAATAAGAAATCTTAAAAACTCGTTATGTGGATTATCGGGGCTGTTTTGCTCGCTAATTGCAATACCCCCTCTTAAATAAGGAACATACGCAAATTCATAGCGAAATGGTCCAAGCCCCATGGGAAAGTCACGAATCATTGGTAAAGATCTTGACCATAAGTCTTCACGCCAATCGATCATAGATCCTTTTGAAAAGGGCAATTTTTCTAAAAGCACAGAATCTATTTTTTTCTGATAAAAAACACCTAGGCCTGCAACCAGTAAACCCAAACCGATGAATCCAAAAAAGAATTCTTTCTTCTTTAGCCTATATAAATATCCAAGAGCATAAGCAAATACGCCTATAGAAATAGAGATATAAATAGATCTTGACTGCAGAAAATACAAATACACAATGGATGCCACAAGAATTATTATTAAATAAATTTTTCTTTTCCCTGTGTTCGACAGCCAAGCCAAAACACCAAGCATTGCCACCAAAGATTGAGCCGCATTATTAGAAAATCCAAAAATAGATCCGATGTTTTTTTGCTGTAGCTCTTGATAAGAAAATACTTGAGTAACTTGATACAATCCAATTGTAACTAAGCAAAATATAGACAATGCAATCGACCAATAAAAATCTTTAAGCTGTAGTTTTTTTTCTTTTAAGCACGCAAAGGCATAAAGAAGTATTATAAAAAAACTTAGACGATCACAAAATACAAAAAGATTCGATTTAAGTACTGCTTGTCCCATAGCAAATAAAGCTACTAAACCAAAAAGCGCAGACTCCCACTTTTTGCATTTTGGGAAAGGCATTCCCATTGCTGTCCATCGAACAAAACACACAGTGGCCAGCAAATGAATTAGACTCCATTTTCCCCAATTAAATGGGTACCAAAGCCAAGGTACATAAAATATAGAAACCAAAAATAAACCTAACGGTAAAATAAATTTGTCTATAGATTTCATTTGTAACCCTCAATGACCTCATTCAGTGTCTTAGGAACTATTTCTGAGGCTTTTCCAAATCTCGTCTCAGAAAAAAAAGAAGAGATTTCTGTTCTACATAAATTTAACTCAATAGAGCGAGCTTTAGGGTTTAGCATTTGTATAAAGCCTGCCGCAGGATAGACGCTCCCTGATGTACCAATACTGATAAACAGATCTGTTGTTTGTAAAAACTCATCACACTCATCCAAAAAATAGGGAACTTCGCCAAACCAAACTATATCAGGTCGCATTGATCCCTTTTTTTTATACTTCTCGCACTCTGTGCTTAGTGACAAATCTTCTTCATAGTAAATTTGAAATTTACAGCTAGTACATAATGCCTGCCTTAACTGACCATGCATATGAAGAACATTACATGAGCCTGCTCGCTCGTGTAAATCGTCAACATTTTGTGTAACTAAAAGAAATTTACCAGAAAATATTTTTTGAAAGTTTGCCAGTGCATAATGAGCTTTATTTGGGATTACACTTTTTAGCTGCCTTCTACGCAAATTGTAAAATTGATGAACAAGCTCTGGGTTACGCATGAAACCCTCAGGGCTAGCTACATCTTCGATTGAATGATTCTCCCAAAGACCACTTTGGTCCCTAAAAGTAGAAATACCCGACTCTTGAGAAATCCCCGCGCCACATAAAACAAATATATTGGCTCCCATAGGATTATTTTGACGTAATCTATCTTATTTTCCTAGTCTACGTATTGAATTCATCGAATCTCGTTTTAATGGCTGATTTTTCAATTTATCCTAGTGAAATCACCGAAAAAAACTTTTCATTGACAGCTCAGTGTATTAAATAAATTCTCTTACAAATTTTCTAGGGGGGGTGTGAATGGATTCTTTAGGACGACATATTTTGGTAGAATTCAACGGTTGCACACCGGACATTCTCAATGATGTAGAAAAAATTGAAAAATCCATGGTTGATGCTGCGCGAAAAGCAGGAGCCACAGTTATTCAATCGACTTTCCACCATTTTTCTCCCTTTGGAGTCTCGGGCGTAGTTGTCATCCAAGAAAGTCATTTAGCCATTCATACATGGCCAGAGTATCAATATGCTGCAGTAGATCTTTTTACTTGCGGCGATACTGTTGACCCATGGATTTCTTTTGATCATTTAAAAGAGGCTTTTGAGGCAAAAAACCACTCTGCCTTAGAAATGTATCGAGGTGCTCTATCGCTATTAAAGCGCGTTGATTTTAATGCAGACCATAATCGCAAACAACTAGAAGAAGCTCTTGTTGCACCAAAGTTTCAGAGAAATCTCTGGTTTACAGACAAAGACGAAAACCAAGCATTTTCTCTTCGCCATAGCGGAAACATACTTTTCAATGAAACTTCTCCTTTTCAACAAGTTAGAGTTTTAGAGAGCCATTCTCATGGAAAATTTCTAGCCATAAACAATATGGTTATGTGCACAGAAAGAGATGAGCAGCACTATCATGAAATGATCGTTCACCCTGCCTTATTATGTCATAAAGCACCAAAGCGTGCGCTTGTGATTGGCGGCGGAGATGGCGGCACCATTCGTGAAATTTTTAAGCATAAGTCTATAGAGCAAGTTGTTATGGTAGAAATTGATGAAACCGTAGTCAACGCCTCTAAAGCTCATCTACCAACTTTAAGTAAAGAGTTTTCGAATCCGAAACTAGAATTAAAAATTGCTGATGGTATTGAGTATGTAAAAAAAGCAAAACCAGACTCTTTTGACATTGTAATTGTAGATGGTTCAGACCCAGTTGGGCCGGCAGAAGGACTATTCACCCATTCTTTTTATCAAGACTGTGCAAGAATTTTAAGTAAAGATGGGGTCTTAATTACTCAGGGTGAATCTCCCCTATTCCATGAAAATGCATTTATTGAACTCAATCACTGCCTTAAAGACATTTTTGGAAAAGAAAGCGTGCACACGCTTCTTTTTTACGCCCCTACATATCCAACAGGAATGTGGAGCCTACAAATGGCCACAAAAGCACAAATGAAGCCTGAAAAAGATTTTGCTAAAGATCGAGCTAAAGATTTATTAAAATCAAATTCGTTGAAATACTATAACGAAGGTATTCATGCGGCTGCGTTCCAGCTGCCAAACTTTGTAAAAGAAATGTTAGAAGGGTAACTTTATGTCTTTTGACCCATCTAGTGTAGCAATTCGAAATGGAAACTTTTACGGACTTCCTTACAGCCTTGAAGAATCTGATATTGCTATACTATGTGTACCATGGGACGTAACGACGTCTTATAGAGATGGCACGCGCTATGGTCCACAGGCAGTTTTAGAAGCTAGTTATCAATTAGATTATAGTAGCCCGCTCATAGACAATGCTTGGAAAACAAAAATTGGAACAGTCGCATTGAATAGTCAATGGCTTGAAAATGCAGAAAAAAACCGCAAGCTTGCAAAAAAAATTATAGATGATTTAGAAAACGATAAAGAGCCTGTTCTTTCTGAAATAGAAACCATTAATCGCTCAGGTGAAGAGTTTCATCAAGAAGTAGAACGAGTCACCCACGAACTTATAAAAAGAAAAAAGAAAGTACTCACTCTTGGTGGAGACCACAGCATAAGCCTAGGCCCTATTCGAGCTCATGCTAAAGAAGGTACTTTTTCTGTACTACATATTGATGCACATGCAGACTTAAGAGTAGCCTACGAAGGCTTTACTCATTCACATGCGTCTATCATGAACCATGTGAAAGATATTCCAGAAGTAGATAAATTAGTGCAGATAGGCATCCGAGACCTTTGCCCTGAAGAAAAAGAAGAAATTTTAAAAAACTCTAAAATAAAAACATTCTTTGACTGGGACTTATACCGAGCCGCACACAAAGGAGAGAGCTGGGATTCTGTTTGTGAGCAAATTCTTTCTCACCTAGGACCTAAAGTATATCTTTCATTTGACATTGATGGACTTGATCCAAAATATTGCCCTAATACAGGAACTCCAGTACCTGGAGGTATTCAGCTTGATCAATTTTTCTATTTATTAGAAAAACTGATTTCTGCGAAGAAACAATTAATTGGTGCAGATCTAGTTGAAGTTGCCCCTTCTCAAGATGAAAACGAATGGGACGCAAACGTTGGTGCCAGAACTCTTTTCCAAATTGCTCAAACGATTGAGGCTACGAAAAACTTTTAGCCGACCAATACCAGCTAAGCTCATGTTTATTTGAGTATAAATGTCTAATCATGCCAAACTTAGCAAATTTATCTAAAATGGCAAAATCACATTCACCCTTAAGTTTAATCGTGCAAAGCATTTCTTTCACTAGTCCACTTTCTTGCCATAGACGAACAAAGTCTAAAAGTTTTTCTGGATAACAGATTAAATCGCTAAAAAGTATATCTATTTCGCCAACGACATCAGGTGTAAACTTAAACGCATCACCCTTACGAAAATCTAAAAATTTGTATTTTTTAAATTCTACCCCTAACTCAGCACGATCTACAGCAATCACATTTGCTCCCAAGCCTAATAGAGCCTTAGTCCATCCACCTGGATACGCACCTAATTCTAATATTTTTTTCTCCTTGATCTCGGCTATTTCAAAAACCTGTACTGCCTCATATAATTTATTTCTAGCTGTTGAAGGCGAGCGCTCATCTTCTACAGAAAAAAATCTGCCTAACGGATCAATACGGTTATAATTTTTCGTAAACAAAAGCTCTTCTTTACTCACTAAAGTATAGACACCTAAACTAGGCAGTTTTTCGTTCATTGCTCGAAATTTAAATTTTGATAACTGATCGTGAATGAGATTACCCCTACCATTTTCATTTAACGAATAGTACTCCCATATTTTTGCTTCATTTTTTAAGAGTTTTGCAGCATTTCCGATAGATTCAATTTTTCGTTTTTGGACATCACTCCATTCTACCTGACTCCAAAAAAGACTTTTTCTATCCCCTTCAAATAAATAAAAAGACTCAAAACGAAGAACGGGTTTCAATGATCTATATTCTAATTCTCTTATAAATTCTTTTTCATATCCAATTGCAGGTATGGCAGCCCATAAGTTCATATATATAAAGTATGATTGATAGACCATACCTACAAGTAAGAAATTGACCTATACGTAAATCTTAGAGAAGATCGTAACATGCAAATTGAATCTTTAGCCATCTACCCAGTAAAAAGCTGTCAAGGAATCATACAAGACCTATTTGCCTTCACAAGTGAAGGTTTTTTGTTTGACCGACAGTGGATGTTTGTAGACGAAAGTAATAATTTTATTTCACAAAGACAAATGCCAAGCTTAGCAACTATTCAGACCAAGCTTACCTCTGACCATTTAGAATTAATTGCAAAATCAGGTGATCGAATCCAAATTAGTTTAACTCCTAGCAATTCTCAAAAAAATGTCACTGTTTGGAATCAGACGGTTTCAGCAGTAGCAGAACTAAATGCCTCTAAGTGGATAGAAAAAAATATTGGTACGGGAATCACTTTAGTTAGAAAAAATGGTGAACGTATGAAAGATAATCCAACAAAAAGATTCATTAGTTTTGCTGATTCATATCCATTTTTGCTATGCAACTTAGCAAGCCTTGAAAAATTAAATGAAAAAATGAATCCCATCATTCCCATGAATCGCTTTCGAGCAAATATTATTGTGAAATCGAATTCTGCCTACGAAGAAGATTACTGGAACACAATTCAAATTGGTGGCACCAAACTCATAAGAGGCAAAGCATGTACTCGCTGTATCATTACTACTACCGACCAAAATACGGGAAAAAGAAATGGGCAAGAGCCATTATTAACTTTAGGAAAAACCCGTAAAATAGAAAAAGGCGTTGCTTTTGGGCAATACTTTCAGCCCTTAGAATCTCAGGGAAAAATTTCTGTTGGCGATCAAATCACCATTCACGATCTTCAAAAATAATTTTCGTAATTAACTGCTTTGGAGTCACATCAAAAGCAGGATTCCATACTTTCGCATCTGTAGGAGACTTCCCCGCACGGACCTCATCCGCAGATCTTTCTTCGATACAAATTTTATCACCGCTCAGGCAATTTGGATCATATGTGGTTGATGGTGCTACAATATAAAAAGGTATATTATGATGTTTGGCATTTACTGAAAGGCCATAGGTACCAATTTTATTTGCAGAATCCCCATTCACAGCCACTCGATCAGCACCCACAAAAATTTTCTGTATTTTCTTTTCTCTCATCAATACTGCAGCCATATTGTCACAAATCAATGTGTAAGGAATCCCTAATTTTTTAAGCTCCCAACTGGTAAGTCTGGCCCCTTGTAAGAGTGGTCTGGTTTCATCTACATAAACATGAATTTTTTTACCACTCTCCCATGCATGACGAATTACTCCTAAAGCAGTACCAATGCCTACTGTGGCCAGCCCACCAGTATTACAATGAGTAAGAATTCCATCATTATCATTGATAAGTTTGTTGCCTCTTTCTGCCATCTGCAGGCAAAGCCTAACATCTTCTTTGTATATCTCTTCAGCCTCCTTAACTAAGCCATCAACACCTTGTTGTTTCCATCGCAACAGTACTCGATCAAGGGCATTCATAAGATTAACAGCTGTTGGGCGTGAGCTTCTAAGCTTTTGTTCCCATTCTTCTATAGAAAAACTTTTATCTTTTGAAAAATAGGCCAAAGTAAGTGCAGCTGAAACTCCGATAAGAGGTGCCCCTCTCACGGCTAAAGTAGATATAGCATCTACCATATCTTGAGGTTTTATAATTTCTAACCACTCTTCTTCATGAGGCAATTGTCTTTGGTCTAAAATAAAGAACCGCTCACCGTAACGTAAAGAAAGACTTTCGAATTTGCTCATAAGGTACGATCCCCTAATTGAACTCTCATTCTCTTTAACTCGTCTATCTCAGCCTGAGGTAGTGAAGTGATTCCACCCATAAGAATGGCAGATTTTAAAATTTGCGAAACATGCTCAAGGCGCTCCATACCATTATATGCCTCTTCGAGGCTTTCTCCCCAAGAAATAGCTCCGTGTCTAGCCATAACGATCACTCTATTTTTTGGTAAGTATGGCCTTAGTACGCTTCCCATTTGCTCTGTTCCGGGCCTAGCGTATTCAGCAATAGGAATCGAGCCCAAGGCTAAAATCAATTCCGATAAAGCACCCACTGGGTATTCTTTCCACTCGGGCCTTGCTACCGTTAAAGCTATAGCTGTTGGCGGATGAGCATGCACTACAACTTTCGCTTTATCACATGCTTTAAAAACAGCTAAATGCATTAATAGCTCTGAAGACGGCTTTCCTTTTTTCACAGCACCATTATCGTCTACCAAAGCAAAATCTTCTTTCTTAAGGTGTGCCTTATTGATTCCAGTAGGAGTAATATAAATTTCTGAACTCGAATGCCTATAGCTTACATTCCCATCAGCAGAAGCTAATAGATTTTTTGCATTTAGTTTTTTACAACAATCAATAATTTGCTCAAAAATAAATTCATTCACCTTTGATCGTCCTTAATTGTTTTTCTATTTTTTTCTGCCATTTTTGTGCGTTCGAAAAAACTTGATTTTGATTTAATGATAGAACTTTTTTATTTTTCATTAAAATTTTTCCATCACAAATTGTTGTATCCACCTCTAAACCTTGAGCAGAATATACTAAATGACTAAAAATATTATTGACCGGTTGCAAATGAGGAAAAGACAGATCCAATAAAATCATGTCTGCAAGCATTCCCTCTTCAATAGTACCTAAATCACTATATCCTAAGTTTCTAGCCCCCTCTACTGTTGCCATTCGTACGGCTTCATAGGCACCAAAAGAACTTTCTTTTTTCTGTGATAATTTTTGTACTTTCGTGCCAATATCCATGGCACCAAGAACACTTAAATCATTATTACTGGCAGTCCCGTCGGTACCAAACATTGTAGAAATTCCCTTTTCTCTATATTCAGATATGGGAGCCATCCCGGACGCAAGCTTCAAGTTCGAATCTGGGTTATGCACAACAACGGCTTTTGTTTTGGTAAAAATCTTTTGGTCTTCTTCATTCAAATGCACACAATGAGCACATATTGTTTTATCTGATAAAATTCCTAGCTCGTATAATCTTTGCGGTGGAGTTTTTTTGTATTGATTTAGCGAATCATCAACTTCTTTTTTTGTTTCACTAACATGAATATGAATAGGCAGTTTATGTAACTTAGCAAAATCACGAATCTTAACCAATAAATCATCAGAGCAGCTATAAGGTGCATGAGGTCCAAGACCAACGCGAATGCGAGAGTGGTCTTGATATTTTTTTAAAGCTTTCTCTACTACTGCGAATTTATCTCTTCCCAAATCTTTATCCTCTGGTAGTGGAAAATCAGCAAATGTTTGCGAAATAATAGCTCGAAGACCACTCTTGTCTATAGATTTTGCGGTTTCTTCTAGGTAAAAATACATTTCATTTACAGTTGTTACTCCAAAACGAATACTTTCTAGCGCAGCTAGATCTGTTCCGGCCTTAATGAAACCTTTATCTACAATCTTTTGCTCTAAAGGTAGAATTCGTTCAAATAGCCATACATGAAAAGGAACATCATCTTCTAAACCTCGAAAAAGTGTCATAGGCAAATGTACATGCCCATTTACTAAACCAGGCATACAAAGCATGTTTTTTCCAAATATAAACTTTTTACATTTAGTTTTTAACTGCGGTTTGTATGGCTGAACGGTGGCAATTCGATTTTTTTTAATCCCGATAAAAAACTTTTCTTTTACCTTCGATGAATTCATCGGAATTAAAAAATCAGCATATATTCCTATATCGAACTTTTCACTCACAAGGCCTCCTGTAAGTAATCTGAAATTCCCCTTATAATTTTCGCCGCAGACTCTCTACATGTTTCTATAATTTGTAAATGATCAAGAGATGCATTTGGATCCATGCCAGCCCCTAAATTACTAATAAGAGATATCCCTGCTAATTCGGCTCCGCTATGTCTTAACGCAATAGACTCCCATACGGTGCTCATTCCTACAGCATGCATCCCCCAAGCGGCATAAAGCTGAACCTCAGCCGGAGTTTCAAAAGAAGGTCCAAGAACACCCAAATATGTGCCTTCATGAACTTTTAATTTTTGTTTTTGAAACGACTTCTCTAGTTTTTTTCTCATTGGCTGAGAATAAAGAGTATTCATATCGGGAAATCTTGGACCAAGTTCTTTGCCTTTTGAATCTTTAGGGTTCTCTCCCATCAGTGGATTGGCCCCCGTCAAATTTACATGATCTCGAATCAACATCACATCGCCTGGTCGATAAGCTAGAGATAAACCACCAGAAGCATTTGTTAATAAAAATTTTTTCACACCAGCGAGCCTTGGCAAAATAACCGTTCTGGCTACTTGCTGTGGACTATGCCCCTCATACCCATGAAGGCGCCCCATTTGAAAAGAAATGGTTTTTCCTTTCACTTTGTAAAAACGATACACTCCTTTGTGATCAGGAACTGTAGAAGGAACTAGACCGTCAACTTCAGCAAATGAAAGTTCGGCTAGCTGCTCGCCATCTAAATGGTTTAAGGCTTCCCCAAAACCAGACCCTAAAACGATATGATATGCAGGAACTTCGATTTGCTTCTTTTCTAAAAAATGAGAAAAATTCATAAGAAGCATCTTAGCAAGGATCAGAATGATAAGAAAAAGAAAACCCCACTATTTCTCTACGAAAAGTGGGGTTAGTTCTTTTAGCTAAAAGCGAAGAATTAAGCTGAACAGCCTAAAGCGCTATTTCTGCTAGCTTCGTCTCTTAAACGACGCACCAACTCAGAAGCGTCTGCGCCATCAACCAAAGAAGAAAACTCTTTCTTGGTCATATCGCCAAATGCAGCGGTATTGCTACAGCCCATAGAGCTAGCCAATGCATTTAAAGACTCACCTTGACCTTGCGCCATATCAAAAAGAACAGCGTCAAAGTTAGAAGCAACAAAACGAGCAGCACCTAAATCTGCTTTTGCAAATGTATGCTGATCACAACCGATAGAACCAGTGGTCATACCGAATGTAGGAGGAACAAACGCGTTTGTTGTACCTCTTGTAGATGTTGCTAAGAATGATTTCTTTTGAGTTACTTCCCAACCAAGTCCACAGCTATCTGTTCCACCTGGGGTGCCTGCATAAACTGCGCTAGAAACTAAACTTACTGCTAATACTAGTATCCACTTTGTCATTAAAAACCTCCGTATATTTGTTGAATACCAGTTAAGTCTAGAGAGCTTTTTAAAAAACTCAAAGAAAATTCAACACTTTTCAATATTTTAGAAAGCAGAAAATAGACTCGGGGCAATATATTTTAAAAGGAAAAAACAGTTGAAATCAACGCTTCTCTTTCAAATGAACTCTGCTTTTGTAAATTAGTTTGCCCTTTCAGACGCAAACGCAAACTACTCATCTCTGTTACCATATAAGAAGAGTGAAGACTAAGGTCTAGCCATTCACCATTCTCTGGTGCGATCCATCCTTTGTGTAATCTTGATTCTAGAACCAGCTTCCACGGTTGCAGTCCATAGACAAAACCAAAATCTAAAAAATTTGAAAGCCGATATCCTCTACTCCACTGCCTAGATTCTTCAGCCTGTGCTCCGAAAAAAATCCACGAAACCATTTTTTCAGACACCTTAAACGAAGGTCCCCCAGCGGCTGATGCATGTATCCCCATACAACGAATTTTGCCACATTTCTCTGTTTGTATATTTTTATATGCCAATAACCCTCTCCACGAAAATGGCCGTGACACAAGTGACCAGGGCGTAAGCGATATAATCGAAAGGGCCTCTGCTGATTCTAGATAAAACGATTCTTTCATCCACCTAAAAGTAAAATTCGGAAATAAAAAGTGTGAAAATGGCAGATATCCTAAGTCCCCATCAACCAACTCATGATAGGCAAAGCGAATGTATAACTCACTTCCGTATCTCGTGCCATTGAGCTCTCTAGCAAATGCCCCTAGCCCTAGCCCATAAGGGCCATGACCTTTATCAGGCTGACTAAGCTCATCGTAAATATCTTTTTCAATCACCTTATCTTTTTTTGCTGCTAGTGCAATTAAAGACTGGCGGTATCTTTTTTCTTGATCGCTTGTCCACTTTTTTTCATCCTGTTTTTTTACGGATAAGAGATATAAGTTATAGGCTTGTAATACTTTAGTACTCACATTTTCATTCAAAGAATCTTCTTCTTTTAACCTATCAAAAGACTGATCTTCTTCTTTACTAAACCCAGAAGCGATAGACTTAATTCGTCTATGTAAAGATGGACGAAAGCGAATTTTGTGAACCGCCCCTTCTTGTTTTGCTACTTTTTTAATGGATTCTCCTGGAATCATATGCACAAAGTAACCACTAATATCCCAATCTAACTTTGCGACCTCAAGCAAAGTGAGCAATTGAAACGAACAATTCTCATCACCAAAAAAATAATTAAAATAGCTATTGGTTTCTACTTCCCAGACCGCATTAATAAGTCTTTGCAACTCATAGGAATTAAGATTTAATTCGTATTCCCATAGATCACGACCTTCAAAATACCCATACTCTGCTACCTTCGTATAGTACGGCAAAAGAGAGAACTGTCCCTGATACCCACCTGTTAAGCCAAAATAAGCAAAGGCAAAGGGATTTTCATCATCAGAGACAACCGCTGCATAATTAATACTCCAGTCGAGTAACCCTGGATGTGATTCGTCTTCAGATTTTTTGTAAAATTTTAAAAAACTATGACCAAACATGGAAGCAGGATTATTTGGATAAGCTGAAGCGAATACGAGCGCAACCCCATCTGTTTGTGTCTTCTTTTGAAAGTCTTCAAAATGCTCGCATCTAGATACAGTATTAAACTTAAGAGACAAAACTCTTTCTAAAAATTCTTTTCTCGCCGGAAAAGCACAATGAATGGGTTGCTTTAATCTACCGTACTCTCCCCCACCTCTCTCAAAAGCCGCAATAGATGCTTCTAACTCAGCTAAGCGATCTGTATCTCCATTAGGAGCAAGAAAAAAACCCTTACCGTCTAGGGCAGATCGATAACCACGAAAAAAATGCTGTTTATAGTACAGTAAGCGCGTCCACTCTTTTGATTCGGCAATAGTAGCTAAGTCTTTTTTCTCATAAGAAAAAGTTAGTGTAGAGGCTACAAGTAGAAACCAGGTGAGCATTTGCCCAAAACAATAGGAGAGCCCTGCAAAGAGAACAAGCAAAAAAACACCTTAACAAAAGCTAATTCATGAATATTATTAGGCTTTTTTTGACTCAACCTACAAAAGAAAAAACATTTTTAATATCAAGTAGTTAAGAACAAATACCCCATCCTTAAAGAAGCACATAAATTAGCTTTTCCGTATAAATTTCAGACTTTTTTTTACTGAAGATATTTTCTTGGCTAGCCGATAGATAGTTATGTTGTGGAAACCCCTAATTCGCACAATTTGGCTTAGCGGACTACTGCTCACGAATATTACGTGGGCCTCACAGACTATTGACCAAAATACTGCTCAAAACCAAGCAGAACAATTAAACCGAATTGCTTCAGATCGCAGCATGGAAAACTCTACTGTATTTGCGATGCAAGCATTAATGGATCTTTCTTCTGCTAATGTACCCTCTGCAGTAAAAAACGGAGTTAACGCCTACGGAAAATATAGAAACTCTCAAGGGCTAGATCGTATTGGAGATCAAACCTTTAATAATTCTATGAGTATGAGCTCAGCAGGTGGTGGGCAAGCTAAGAAAACAGAAACAACTTTTCGTCGCCTTGACCCATCTTTTTTACACAAAGGCGAAGCTGCCAAAGTAGCAGCTGAATTTGAAAAACGATCCGGAATGAAAAGAGAAACATTTCTTAAAGAAATGAGTGCGATTTCTGAAAATAAAATCAGTAAGAAAGATCCACAACTAGTAGATAAAGCACTATCAAAGTTTGAAACATTTGCGGCGAAAATACCTAATCAAGAATTTCGTTCGAATATAGAAAAAACGATCAATATGGTACCTCAAACCGTAAGAACAGGCGTAATAGCCAAAGCTGTTTCTCAGTTTTCTAATCTTTTTTCTGCAGTTAGCTCATCGTCTAATCCAAATTTAGCTGGTGGTGCCACGGGACCACTCACAGAATCTCCTGCACAAACAGATGCTGCAAATAGAACACCTAGCTCTAGTGAAGAGCAAAGCGCATTAAATGCGGCTAATGATACTTCTGGCGAGAGCAATATAAGTGGTGGCGATACGAATAATATACATGAAGAAAAAGAGCCCTCACTACGCTATGGAATCGGAGAAGATGTACCCGAAGCCGAAAAAGGCGCTCTCGGTAATGTAGTACAGGCTGCTATCGACTCCCAGGAAGAGGGCATTACCATCTTTCAGCAAGTTAGTCGGAAAATCCGCAAATTAACCCCCGAACTAGCTGAAATTAAATAGCTTTTTATCCTACGCAATAAATTACACTTGAGCTCAAGCAATTCTTTCGTTTAGTCGTTATAGTATATATAGGGCAAAAAATCCCTGACTCGGAGGACCTATGAACTTGAAGAAAATTGGTTTTGTAGCCGCACTTATCATTGGATCTGCACTTACTGTAGCTTGCTCGGACGATGATCCAACGCAGGATAAAATAAATATGTGGGTTCAGCAAAAGATGCTTGAAGAAAAATACGGCGGTGGTGGTACGAATACAACAACAACAACCACTACTCAAACTCAGACAGTTACACATACGATGACAGCTAACTAATTCTGTAAAAAAAAGTAGTCCATCTATACAGAGGACTACTTTTTTATTTATGGTCTCTTTGCTTTATAAACTAAGGACAAAGACCTTCTAACTTTTCTACACCTGCGCTGGTGGCAACTACGTTGATAGAATTTACCTTCTTATTGTTATAGGCGTTTTGAATATACCAACCACCGCTACCATTATTTTTCAATTTCAAATTACAACTTTTGTACTTTAAATTTTTAGCATCTGATAAGTACATAGCTTTTAAAGTACCCTCTTGAGAATCACGACTTAATCTTCCCTGCAATAAAAGAACTTTATACCCCCAGGTTTCGTAAAGAACTACACCATCGTTTTTCTCAATATCTTTTAACCAAAATGTTGCGTCTCCTACTGTCGAGTGAATACCTACAAGCTCACCATTTTTAGTTAAAATAGATAGCTTGGTAAACGATTTAGACGCTTTTCGAATGTCTGCTAAAACCTTTGAATCCAAACCTGAGGGGATTCCTGCTTGCGCCACGAATGTGGTCATCATGAGAAGAGAAGTAGTGATTGTGATCTTTATAAGTCCGACGAATATTTTTGCTTTCATTTGGCACCTCCTAAGGAGCACTGTTTACGCATAGAGTCATAACACATATATTCCCGAACCCTCTTCTCTGATAATATTTTCATAAATAAAATCAGCTACTTATTTTCTATTGACGAATTCCTGTCTAAACTTTTATGCGATAATTCTTGCGGATTCTCTTCGAAATGCCAGAGGCTCAAAAAATCTATATAGACCTTCAAATAATATGATAACTGTAATATTATATATATAATATGAAAAAAGAATCCATTTCTAAACGAAAACTCCAGTGGCAAGACACGCATAGAAAAATACTCTCAAGAGCAGGCCTCTTTTTTAAACGAAAAGGCTTTAAAGCAACCAATATAGCTGACCTGATGAGAGCCGAAAACCTCACCGTAGGGGGATTTTACTCTCACTTTAAAAGTAAGAACGAGCTACTTCTCTCAGCAGTATCTAACGAGCTATCAATTTATGAAGAAAAAATAGAACATTTTCATGAAGAAAATAATTCTGCTAATTATATCAAAGAATATTTATCTAAAACACATAGAGATCATCCTGAAAATGGCTGCCCTATTTCTTTTCTCGTCTGCGAAATAGCAAATCTACCTGAAGCAATGAAAAAAAACATTAGTAACCTGCTAAAAGAAGCTCTTGAGAAACGGCACACGCAAGCCTTCAAAAGCCTATCAGAAGAAAAAGCACTAACCTTATACTGTTCCATGCTAGGAGCCCTTCTACTAGCAAGAGCAACTAAAGAACTTTCTTTTTCTGACCAAATCTTAGAAATCGTTAAACAAGAACTACTACAAATTCATAGTTGCTACCCTTTAAAATGAAGACTACCAGTCCACTCTAGAAACTCGTAATCTTTCTTGAGGGGTAAGCTGCTGTTCATATAAAGGAGTAAGACGATACCCTTCTCGCACTAAAGAAAACTCTTCAGGGCTAGAGCCATATTTTACCCGTTCGATAACTAGCATTCTTTGATATAGGCGATTTCTCATTTCTGTTAAATACCTAGCTTGATCTTGTTTAAATTTATTCCACGAAATTGCTGACAATCCTATAGCTGATAATTGCCCTGGTCGATCGTAAACATAAATATCTCCAATATCACCATCCCTTTTGATGAAGTCTCTAAGATGTCGAACCTCTCTGGTCATAGACAAGGTAGACATTAGTGGGTCTTGAACCGCATATTTATGATGATGAAACGCTAATAAACCAAAAATTAGGAAAACACTTGGCAAGTGAGTCCAATGCTTCAACTCTGATAGTGCATAAATAGAAAAGACACAGAGAAAAAAACTGATTGGCAAAAACAATCGTACTTGCGTTGGATGGCCAGCAAAGCCAAAGTGATGCGCGAGCAGCAAACTCAATATTGTACATACAAATACAGCTGCTGCTTTTCCCTCTGAGCGAATTCCTTTATTTTTGATTACATAAACAACCACACCCACCACCCCTAGTAAATGAGCAATAATTGGATATGGACCATTACCGTTGATAAAAAATTCGTAAAAGAAAATTGGAGTGTGATGAATGATATGGCCAATAGAAAATGGAGCCACACCGTCGGGATTTTCAAAGCTCCCCCATGTTACAAGTCTTTGCGTAATAAGTGGCGATATGAATAAAAGCCCCAGAGCGTAATCTACAATATTTAATTTTTTGACTATTTTAAATCTTTCTTCAAAAAGTAAAAACATAGCAATAATAGGTAAAATTAATATGGACTCATACCTAACGGATGAAAAACAAATCGCCATAAAAAACAATGCTCGTAGGTTTTCGCTCGATCGGTTTACATAATATTGCCCTAAAAGCAAAAACGTAGAAAAACCAAATAATAATGAGCATAGGTCAAAACCCGCAGATGTAGCCATAATCGATAAAGCAGAATTCATTATAAGCACTAAAGCAAATAGAGCATGAGGATAGATATCTTTTGATGCTTTTTTTCTAACAAATCTTAGCGTTAAGAAATTCAGTAAAAATAAACAAATGAAATTTACAATAAATGCGCTCTTTAAAGAAACCCCAGCAATCAGGTGAACAATAGCGATTAAAAGTGGGTATAATATTGGTCGAGTTGGTGTACTAACATCCAGTGCATGAAATGTATGATAGTACCAAACCCACTGCTCTGTATTAGATGCTTTACCTTCGTATGCGAGCATATTGGCTACAGAAATTAAGTTTGTTTCATCGCTCAACACTTTTAAATCTATCTGCACAGATAGAAAAACAATTAATGTGACCACAATAGAAAGAAGAATCTCTATCTTTGAATCGTTAAAGTCTATTTTATCTTTTATCGTTATCCATACAGAAAAAAGAGCCATAACGAGCCCTAGTAAAGTGATATAGCCAGCATAATGTATAAAATAGTGGATCAATTCTAATTTCATTAGTTTAGCACTCCCATATCTACTAAGCTTTCACACTGTTCAGGCAATTTCGGAAAAGCTCTTTCCGCGAATTGGCTTCTTTTTTTTGCAAGCTCTTCTTCAGCTTCTTTAGAAAACCACCAAGCTAAATCCTCACCACATTGATCGTTATTTGCGTCTAAAGCATCTTGCGCCACGCATGTGCTTGACCCATCATTTGGACACTTAAGTCGAACATGTAAGTGATCATCATGACCATACCAAGGTCTTACTTTATAGAGCCATGGCTCTCCTTTATATTTTAAGCACAACTCTTTCTTAATTGCAGCATGAACAAAGACTCTTTCTACATCTTCTTGCTTAGCTGTCAGCTCAATGAGGCTTCTTTGAAAAGCCCCCCACTGCTTTTTAAGCTTATTTTTTTTTACATAAGAGGTTGCTGAAAGACGTTCACGAGACTTCAGATTTATTTTTTTACTCATTGGCAAAAACCAAATATCCACATCTAAACCAGATTGATGACTTACGTGGCCCGAAATCATAGGCCCTCCTCTTGGTCGGCCCAAATCACCTATCAATATTTTCTTTTTTGATTTGTTAAAATTTTCTTCAGCAATATTTTTAATAAATCGCACCAAATGACTATGCCCAAAATAACGTAAACGTGATGGCCGCATCACTTCATAGCCAAGCCCAGATAACGGCAGCTCTACTCCACCAGACAAACATCCAGCGCTATAACTCCCTATTGACTGACTATTTCCCTCGTTTGGTTTTTTAATTTGCTCCCATAAAGCAAAATCATTTTTTGCAGCAATTAGATTTGTAGAATAAAGAAAACTTAGTACTATCGATAGAAAGCATATGATTTGATTCTTCATATGTATATTGTAGCGGAGGTTTTTCATTCGTGGCCAAAAAAATTCCTCTCCCTTCAACAGATATTAAATTCCCCGACCCTAAAATATTACCCAAAGAGTCTGAAGGATTACTTTTCGTAGGTGGTGCACTAAATACAAGAAATCTTCTATCAGCATATAAAAAAGGTATATATCCTTGGCCCCTAGACGAAACCTACCCTGTTTTCTGGTTTTGCCCTGAACCAAGAGGAGTCCTAGACTTTCAGGATCTACATCTTCCAAAATCACTGCAAAAAATACGAAAGAAAAACTTATACCGCTTTTCGTTTAATACAGCTTTTTTATCCGTAATCAACCAATGCCAGAAACAACCAAGACCAGGACAAGAGGGAACATGGATCACAGAGGCAATGAAAGAGGCCTATTGTAATTTTCATGCTGACGGATACGCACACAGTATTGAGTGCTGGAATCAAGAAGGTACGTTAGTTGCTGGAATCTATGGAGTCTATGTAGACGGTGTTTTTTCTGGAGAAAGCATGTTTCATATTGAAAGCAACTGCTCTAAATTATGCCTAATAGAACTTGTATTAAAACTACAGTCTCTTGGTCTTAAGTGGATAGACACTCAAATGCTCACTCCAGTAACAGAACAACTGGGTGGAAAATACATCTCCAGACAAGACTTTCTCAAAAGAATAGAGAAAGTCCATAAGCAAAAACCTTCATCGAAAATCTCTCTTCTATAAAAATTAGCTAGAAATACTTCTTATTTTCGACTGTTCAAATATTTTATAAGCTCGGCCCACCCTTGATTTTCTGCGTTTGAATCCGCAAGATCAAATACACTTAAACCCTGCTTGTCTTTTTCTGTAAGTGAGGCTTTATTTTCTACTAAAAGTCTTGCGGCATCAACATTACCTGTTTCTAAAGCAACGTTCATTATAGGTGTTCTTCCTAAGTTATCTTTAGCATTTACGTTAGCTTTATTATCTATCAATAACTGCATCATCTCTAAATTACTACTATAGGCCGCATAATGTAGTGAACTATGTCCATCTTCGTCTCTAATATTTACATCAGCCCTATTCTCTATTGCCTTTGCTACAGATTGTAGATTACCACTCTTAGCCGACGACAAAAGAATTTGATTGTAATCAACTTTAGAGTCTTCACTCTTTTCAGATTTTGGTTTTTCAGAAACCACTTTAGGTTTTACCATTTTCGGAGGTTTTGCTTTTGCAATTACCTTTGATTTTGGTTGCTCAACCACAACTGGCGATCTCGCTTTAAGCTCATTGCCAGTTCTTGCGGCCAAGGGACCAAAAATTCCACTCTTACTATCGATATCCCTTAAATAGTTTTTAAGCACAAAGGCTTTAGGCGCTGTAGGCTTTTTGGCTCCGCTAGTTATACTACTTTCGTATCCTTTTTTAATTTTTACCAATTCTTCATCATTAGCTAAGTCTACTTCTAGCGCACCAAAGACAACCTCACCGGTTAATCCTTTAAGATTTGTTTCTCCTTCTTTTCGAACAACTACGAACTCTGTCCCTCGAACTCCAATTGTTCCCTCTGGGGTTTGCATTTTAAATTTAATAGCACTTGTTTTGTTTCCATCTTTTTTACTAGGAACAAGAACACGAACTGCACCTTGTAAAAGTTTATGAAAAAAACCAGAACCTGATTCTTCTTGGAAACGATAACTTGAATTTAAACCTACTCGTAGAATGGTATTGTCTTCAAATCGAATATCCACAGCGGTTACCGCATCAGTATTCAGCTCATCTCCTAGCTGTAAAAGATCACCAGCTTTTAACTTTACTTGGCTACCTGCTCTTTTAATGAAAACAGTTTCAGCACCACCTATTGCTTCAATTTTTGCCGTAGTCGCTGTCCAAGCCGTCACCGGTAACGCTAAAAAAATGAATACTATTAAATACTTAGATATACCCCTCATGGATGCCCCCTATTTTAAGCTTTATCGTCCCTATTCAAAAAATCCTTCAATACATCACGAACTTGGCTGGAATTATTGAAGATTTCAGCTTGCAACCCGGCTTTACGAGCCCCTTCGATATTTGCCTCAACGTCGTCAAAGAAAACTAGAGACCTTGGATTCAAATCTAAAGACCTTGCCACATCTCGATAGATACCAGGATAGGGCTTTCTTTTCTTCATCTCATGAGAAGCGTATATAGAAGAAAAAAGCTTTAATTTCGGAAACTTTTCTAAACAATAGGAAAGATGAACTTCATTAGTATTAGATAAACAAAACAGCCTTGTTTTATCGCTCAGCTCTTCTAGTAAAGAAAACATTCCAGGCACTTCACCGGGAAAAATGGAACAAAATTTTTCAAAAAACTCATCTTCAGAGCTATTCATCCGGTAATGAGCATTTACTCGAGAGTGAAATTCTTTTCTCGTTACGTTACCAAATTCAAAATCAAAAAAAAGCGAGCTACCTAATAGACGGGCAGCTTGATTTTCGTCGGTATTTGATTTTTGCTGAACCCAACTAAGAAATGGACGAAAATCTACCTCTATAATCACATTCCCTAAATCAAATAGCGGCGCCTCAGTTACAATACTATTTTTACCAGTTAAGTCTGAATTGATAAATTCTACTCCCCATAGATAATAAATAAAGGTGCTTATACTCTTCATCAACCAACAAAGGAGAAAAAGTCCCTGTACTTGAACCTAAAGAATACCGATCAAGTACCTCTCCAGTGTCTGGGTTCAGTGCGTAAATATACTTCTTGGAAGAGCCTACAATTAGATACGACTTTTGCTCGCCTTCTTTAAGAATAATGCTCGTAGGAACTCCTGTTGGTAAAGGAACCTGCCATAAAATTTTTCCACTACTGCCATCAATTGCATAAACAGCTCCATCAGAAGAAGGAAGATAAATTTTTCCAGAACGGCCGATCACGGCTGCTCTTGCCCCTCCAACTTTTTGTTCCCAAATGGTGCTTCCATCCATACGCAAATAGCGCAAGCTTCCATCATAAGTAGGAAACAATATGCCATCTCTCCAACTCAAAACTTTTGCATCCAAATCAAAAAACTTAGGATTATCTCTATATTGTTTTTCAAACTCTACTCGCCCATCATGTATATTTAAGGCCACTAGAGTACCGTCACTAAAACCTGTCCAGACCTTCCCTTGGATCACAGAGGGATTCCCCCCTCCACGAATACTAGTCCCTGAAAAAGCATTTCTTCTGTAAGTCCAAAGCACCTTACCAGTGCTAATATCTAAAGCGTGCATTGCTTCATCTGCAGTACCCACAAATAAGCGCCCATCACTAAAAGCAAAAGCTCCATGCACAGGACCAGATAGTTCTTGCTTCCACGTCTCAGTACCCAGCTGAGCATCAAAAGAACTCACTAATCCAGTATCGGTACCAACAATCACTTTATCATTAAATAAAAATGGGGTCGCCGACACACCAGCTCCAGAAAATCTTTTCTGCCATAAAATTTTTCCATTTTTTTCTGAAAGCGCTGTAAGCCCAAATCGATCAGAGCCAAAAATAACTTTATTGCCATGTAAAATAGGTGCCGAATAAGAGACTTGATTGACCCCAGCATTCATACTTAAAAATTCATTCTCAGGCTCAATAAACCCCCAGCCTCGACTAAAAGCAGGTTTATCTTTGCGCAAGGATGTAGGCTTACCTAATTGCGCACAAGAAGCAGCTAATAAACATACAAAAAAATATTTATAGAGCTTCATCTTAATTCTGTAGTCTTTTCTCAAAAGCAGAGGCCGCACCGCTATAAAATGATCGATTCGCAAACTGCGACTGAACTTGCTTATAGGTTTCTATCGCTTTATCTATCTGCTTTAGCGCTTCAAAGCATCGTGCTTTAGCCATCATAAGCTCAGGTTTAAGAAAATCACCTTCTTTTGCCTTAATTGCCTCATCATAACTTAGTACAGCACCCTCACAATTCCCCGATTGTTCTTCTGCAATACCAAGACTATAACGAGCAAGAACAGAAGAAAAACCGTCTCCTGCAGCCTTCATTGCTTGCTGGTAAAAAGGAACAGCTTCTTTAGGATTCCCAGCATCCATTTGGTAATCTCCCAACTGCAATGCAGCTTCATAAGATGCTCTTGTATTTGGATATTTTTCGAAAAGATCTTGGTAGCTATTTTTAACCGAATCAAAATCTTTACTCTCTACTTTAGGCTGAACCTCTTGAGAAATAGAAAATAGTAACTCATGCGCTTTTCTCTCTCGCGCTTGCTTATACTCTATCCAACCAAAAGCCCCACCGCAAACGATCGCAACACCAGCTACGAGCCCTGCTAAAAACTTCCAATTATCTGCCACAAATGTTTCAAAATTAAATTTTTCCATACAAGGTTTATACCTTTAGATTTGAGGTTCCGTAAAGAATCTCCTATAATTCTTCCTATGAATAAATATTACGCTCTGCTTCTACTTATATTCTCATCAACCAGCTATGCCAATTCTGAAGCCAAGTCGCTTACAGGACGACTCGGTCTTGGCTTTACTCAGCAAATTGCCACTATTGGTGATGCAAAAATCCCTGCCATTAGTGCTAAATATTATTTAAGCAGAAGAACGGCATTCTCTGTTGGTACTGGCTTTGATACGAAGTCAGGCTCATCCACCGTTGCCGTTGGATCAAAATTTTTTAACAACCTGCATGTAGAATCAAACCTCTTCTTCTACGCTGGTGCTGGTCTAGCTTATGTCAGCCATAAGGGTTCAAAAATCCAAGGAAGCTTATTTATTGGAAGTGAATTCTTTTTCGATAAAGTCCCAAGTGTCGGATTTAGTTTTGAAGCGGGCGTTAGAGGAGACTCTATAAATGGTTCGTTTGCCATTAAAACCATTGCAGACTCTATTGTCACCGGAGGAATGCACTTTTACTTTTGACAAACACGCTAAGCATCATACAATGAGCGTATGACTGCAAGGATGCTATTCATAAGCTTATTGGTTTCTCTTTATTTGCTGCAACCAGCACATGCTGCCGACGAACCTCAGCCTGGCTCGACAGAATTAGCAAATCCTTTTTCAGACTATGTACCCTTTGAAGACGAATACGATGTTGATGAAGATGAACGCTTTATGTACTTTGGGCGCTTTTTTGCTGTTTCTTTGGGAACAGGTGTTCACCAATTTGGTGGAAACATTGGAAAACTATATAATACAGCACTCCCCGTTCTAGATTTTCGCTTAATTTACTTTTTTGATTTTCGACTAGCAGGCTCTATCGGTATTAGTTCTTCTGCCCATGCATTCAACGCACAACCCAACGGCCCAGTTGAGGTAAATCTTTTTCGATTCAATGCAGATTTAAAATATTATTTTGATACTAAAAACGTGGGAGCAGCCATTACAGCGGCAAACCCCTATATCATCGCTGGTGTTAGCCAAACTTACCGCACGCAAGTTTTTCAGCAACGAGGTGATATAGGAAAAGATAGAACACTTGCTGTAAATGGTGGCCTAGGAATGGAGTTTGCCTTAAAACCCAGGAAAACAAGCCTAGGCATCGAAGGTCGAATTCACCAAATGTATTTCAAAGACAGATTTGATGAAGAATATTTAGAAAGTGGAATCCCTGATACGACAGGAAATATGTATTCTGTCATTACCAGTGTTATCTTCTTCTTCTAGTCATTCGCTCTGCTAATTTTTTAGGGCCTAGACACTCACGACTACGACTGATAAGTAAGGGCAATGAATGCAAGCCAATTTGTTTTAAACCCAACCCTTGTCGGCAAATTGGTATCAATACGCCCACTATGTACTGATGACTTTGACAACCTTTATGAATGCGCATCTGATCCTAAAATATGGGAGCAGCACCCTCAAAAAAATCGATACGAAAAACCTATTTTTCAAAAGTTCTTTGATGATGCCATAAACTCAAAAGGCGCTTTTGCCATTATTGACATTCAGAGTAGTGAGATCATTGGCAGTTCAAGATATTACAATTTAGATGTAATAAAAGAACAAATAACTATTGGTTATACTTTCTTATCTAGAAAATACTGGGGGGGCATCTATAATCGCGAGCTAAAACTTTTAATGCTAGAGCACGCGTTTTCATTTGTTGAATCAGTAC
This sequence comes from Oligoflexia bacterium, assembly GCA_023954355.1. GTDB lineage: Bacteria > Bdellovibrionota > UBA1018 > CAIPTA01 > CAIPTA01 > JAMLID01. The sequence continues at coordinate 48,949 of JAMLID010000007.1, forward strand.
AATTCGAGATCGGAAGCTACAATAAACGCTCTAGAAGAGCTATCGAAAAAATTGGTGCTTCTTTGAATGATGAGCTTGCGCTTGATGGCAAAGATCATGTTATTTATATTATAAAGAGGTCTCAGCTTAAAGAGTTAGCTAGTTTAAAATAAGTTGTTACTTCATTTCTGAAAACTCGCCATTCACTACAGAATACGTCTTTATCGCACCCTCAGATTCTGTTTCAATATGAACAGGGCGTTTCCACAACTTTTCTAAATTTGTAAGCGTAGCCTGGCAATAACGAACATCTAAGTCTTGGCCATGGTGTTCATGCTTAAGTAAAAGCTCGCCCCTATTTTTAAAATTCGCATTTTGCACACGAATCAAAGGTTGACCACCATTTGTAAGCATATTCAGCATACGCTCTTTCACTTCTTTCCAATCTTTACTTTTGATTTCGTACTTTTTCGTACGAGGATTTAAATCATACGTATAAAGCTTTTGTTCTTCACAAAACTCTTCTGTAAAAAACTCATCAATAAAAGTCACATCATTATGCGATCGACGTACATCAAATATTTTATTCCTACCTAAACCTAATTTTTTATCCCAATTTTTTTTCTGCACCATATCGTCACAGGTATCATAATCTTTACCGAATTTACCTTTGTTCCAGCGGTCTTCTATGTGACGAAAAAGCTCGATTCCAAGCTTATAAGGATTCATTCCTCCAGGCTGCGTTACCATCACTCCTGCATGGCGATCGGCAAAATCTATAAACTCAGAAGAATGTAAAACTCTCTCGGTAAGAATTTTAGAGTGCCAATAAGATGCCCATCCCTCGTTCATGATTTTTGTCATTCTCTGAGGTACGAAATAATAACTTTCTTCACGAATCATAGACAAAACATCTGCCTGCCAGTCCTCTAGAGGTGCATGTTCTATATGAAACAATAAAATATCTCTCTCAGGTTGTGCAGGAAAAGCCTGTTTTTCTTGTTTTTTCTGCTCTTTGATTGCCGTCTTTTCTTTTTCGATTACCTCTTTTGGATTCATAAAAGTATCGAGATAATTTCTAGGAGCCTGAAACTTTATAGTATCTGTTTTTTCTTCTTCTGGCTTTTTTTCTTTTTGCTCCATTCGAAATGGCATGTACGGATCAATTAAATCTTCAACCGATAAACAAACATCAATAAATGACTCGACTACATCTTCTCCATGTTTGTCCATATAGCGCTTCACTCGAGAGGCGTGATTTGCCATTTGGTCGATCATTTTACGATTTGTTTTTGAAAACCAAATATTATTTTTAAAAAAATCACAGTGACCATATACGTGAGCCATTACAAGTTTTTGGTCTATATACGGATTAGAATTCAATAAATAGGCATAGCAAGGATCAGTATTGATCACCATTTCGTAAATTTTTTGCATTCCCCACTCATAACCTTTGGAGAGCTGATCATACTGCATTCCAAATCGCCAGTGTGGATATCTTTTAGGGAATCCACCACCAGCAGCAATCTGGTTTACTTGATCGTAGTCAAGCATTTCAAATATTACATCAAAGCATTCTAGACCAAACTCTTCCGCAGCAGACTTAACCTTTGCCTGTAGAGCCTGTAGTTCTGGTGGCAAACCCGTAGAGTTCATCTACTTTCCCTTTCCTAAAAATTCTTTTATCGATTTCATAATGCCTTCTTTATTTTCAATTTTTGAAAGGGCTAATTTTTCGTTTCCATCTTTAAATTGCTCTTGTAAATCTTTTAAAAATTGCCCAGACCCGTATCGACTTTCTACTTGCCCGTAACAAAACATATTAATTCTTGGAAAAAGATAGTTTTCCAATAAATCAAAACAAACTTTCGTATCTTCACCACTCCAATTATCTCCATCAGAAAAATGAAATGGGTAAATATTCCATTGATCTGGTGGATATTCGGTCTCAATCATTTTTTGGCAAAGCTTATAGGCACTAGAAATTAAAGTACCTCCGCTCTCTCTTGTAGAATAAAAGGTTTTTTCATCTACTTCTTTTGCAATAGTATCGTGAATGATATAGCGAGTTTCAATTCCCTTGTATTGAGAGCGAAGCCAGGTATCAATCCAAAAACTTTCCGTACGAACTATTTCTTTTTGTTCATCACCCATAGAACCTGAAACGTCCATCATATAAATAATTACAGCATTCGCATCAAACTCTTCGGTTGTCTTCCAAGAACGATAGCGCATATCTTTTCGAATTGGCACAATCACAGGATTTTCAGAATCATATGTTCCTGTTGCAATTTGACGCTTTAAGGCCTCTCTAAAAGAACGGCGAAAGTTTCTTAATGAATTGGGGCCTTGATGAGCGATTCCTGTGTAGCGATCTTTTTGTTTTTCTAAAATCTCTTTTCCCTTAGCTTCAATTTTAGGAAGCTCAAGTTCCTCAGCCAAAATCTCTGCTAACTCTTGCAATGTTAAATCAACCTCTAATGCATGATCACCAGGTTGATTTCCCGCCTCACCTTGACCATCACCCTCTTGAGGCTGTCCATCAGAGCCCACCTCATCACCCACATCTCCATCGCCCTGACCTACGCCCCCTTCGTTACTTCCAAATTTAAATCTTGGAATATCAATTTGTGGCATAGGAATAGAGACAGTGTCTTTTCCTTTTTTTACAATCATATCTCCATTGGAAATATATTTTTTTAAATCCTGCTTAATCTTGCCCTTAATGATATTTTTGAATCGAGCATGATCTCGTTGGATATTATAAAGTGACATAGCGTCCAGACTCCCTAAGCGTTTTTCTTACGGATTGAAAAATAGATGACTCTGACATTTCTTCAGAACGTACACTCAAATACGTTCCATTTGATTCATCATAGAAAAAAAAGTCGCATCCTCTTGGCAGATCTGCGTTCTTTTTGGACAAAATCCAACCTTCACAGTCAGCTGGCCCTTTAATTTCCGACAATTCTAATAACAACCCACTGGGATTTCTTAAAAGAACAAGATGAGAGTCTTTGCTTTTTGCGAAATGCACTTCTCCTCTTGGACTCTCGTAGATTTTTTCAATTACCTGAGGGGACTCTTCACCTGTTGGTAGCCCTCTATTGGACCAACCTTCAGATGCGAAAAACACCCCCACTACTAATAAAAAGAAAATGGACTTCATTTATCCCCTCTCTTTTGCATCTCCACGAGCAAAAATCGAAGCAACATAATTTAAGATATCTGTGGCAGAAATATCGTCATAGCCAAAATCACGAATCAATCGAGTTTTAACTACATCGATTTTTTCCTGCATATTTTTATCAACAACATTAGAAACCAAGCTAGACAGCTTAATTGAATCTTTTTGATCTTCAAAAAGTTTCAACTCTAATGCTCTATGTAAACGCTCGTTTGTTTTATAATCAAACTGCTTACCTTCGATGGCTAAAGCACCTATATAGTTCATGATCTCTCTTCTAAAATCATCTTTTCTTGATTCTGGAATTTCGATTTTCTCTTCTATAGTTCTCATCAATCGTTCATCTGGCTGTTCTAGTTGTCCCGTATATCGGTTGCGTACCTTTTCTTTCTGCGTATAGGCTTTGATATTATCAATATAATTACCGCAAAGATTAGAAATCGCAGACTCATCAGCTGAGATGGCTCTTTGCACCTCATTCTTGATAATATCTTCGTATTCTTGTTTTACCGCAGAAAGAAGCTCTCTATATTCTCTTCTCTTTTCTTCACTAGAAATTAAAGTGTGGTGTCGTAAACCCGATTCAAGCTCATTAAATAGCATGAACGGATTAATACAACCCAGATGACCATACTTTACTAAAGTATTAGAAATTTTATCCTGAATATAACGTGGACTGACCCCTTCTAATCCCTCGCGTATCGCCTCTTTTCTCAGCTCTTTTACGTTATCTTCGGTATATCCCGATAGGGTCTTCCCATTATAAAGCTTTAATTTTTGCATAAGTGATAGGTCACTTTTCTTAGGCGCTTCTAGTCTTGTTAAAATCGCCCACATAGCGGCCATCTCAATGGTATGAGGAGCAATAAAAACTCCCTGCACCTTACCCTTACCGAAATCTTTTTCGTAGATCTTAATCTCTTCATGAAGCTTTGTAATATAGGGAATGTCAATTTTCACCGTACGATCCCTGAGCGCTTCCATAAATTCGTTATTTTGCAATTTACGAAACTCGGGTTCGTTCGTATGCCCAACAATCACTTCATCGATATGCGTTTGCGCAAACTTCTTTGGCTTAACCACGTGCTCTTGCGAGGCACCTAGCAAATCGTACAAGAAAGCCACGTCTAGTTTTAATACCTCTACAAATTCTATAAGTCCGCGGTTAGCTACTTGAAACTCACCATCAAAATTAAAAGCTCTTGGGTCAGAGTCTGAACCAAATTCTGCAATTTTTCGGTAATTGATATCACCAGTAAGCTCTGTAGAGTCTTGGTTTTTTTCGTCCTTGGGTTGAAAAGTACCAATACCGATACGATCTTTTTCTGATAGTAAAAATCTAAACACACGAACGTGCTCTAGAACCTTTGACCAATCTCCTTTGTAGCGAGACATCAGCTCACGATAGATCATTCTCATAGGAGGCGAGAGCTCTCCTTTAATTTTCATTTTATAATTTCCATCTCCTGATTTATTTAATTCGTCTTCAAACCCTCTACGCGCACTTTCAGGAATCAATAAAAGTGGATCTTCATTCATGGGTGAGCGCATTTCACCAGACTGACCGACGAGCCCGTATTTGGGATCGTCAACAAACTTAAATGTATATAGCGCTCCCTCACTGGTGTGCGAATATCTCTCAATGCCCTTTTTTAGCAACCTAGCAATCGTCGACTTTGCTGACCCTACTGGACCATGCAGCAAGAGAACTCTTTTTTCTGTTCCATAACCCAGGGCTGCTGATCGCAAAAAATTCACTAACTTCATTAAATGAACATCTAGACCGAAAACAGCATCTTTACCTTGATCGATTGGGTCTTCAAAAAATTTATAATGCGTAACCTCTTTCTTGTATTCCATGAACTGCGTTGAGCCAAAGCTCATGATCATGTCATACATTCTTTGAAACGCATTTCTTGTGAGATTCGGATTTCCCTTAACTAAATCTAGATATTCCGAAAAGTCTCCCTCCCAATGAAGCTCTTGGTAACTCTTGGGACTGTGCAAGCCAGCAATTAATCCTACTAAATCTTTATTTGATCCACTCATAGATTCCCCTCTCCTTGGGCTTGAAAGGATTGCCCTTTCTTATTTTTATTATCCGATTGCTAACCCACGAAGTCAAAGCCTTAGTTGACTTCTTTGGCCCCTTTGTTAGCCTATTGATATCTATGAAGATTGTAAGCTCTGGAATCACCGATATTGGCCGAAAACGTAAGGTAAATCAGGATTCCTTTCTAATGGAACCCGAAAATAACCTATTTGTGGTCGCCGACGGCATGGGAGGGCACGCTGGAGGCGAAACCGCCTCACGCTTAACGGTAGAAACTGTAGTTAAGTCTATATTAACTGATAAATCTACCATGCTATCTGCAGAGCCCAGCGACTTAGTTATGGGTGCTATTCATAGAGCAAATACTGCCGTTTTCAGTACTGCTGAAAAAAACAAAAGCCTCTCGGGCATGGGAACCACAGTAGTAACAATGTATTTACAGCAAGGAAAACTCTATGTCGGCCACGTAGGAGACAGTAGAGTCTATATGGCTAAAAAAAATCAAATCTGGCAACTCACCAAAGACCACTCTCTAGTCAATGAAAAACTAAAAGCCGGTGTCATTACGCGCGAACAAATGAAAAGAGATAAGTCACGAAACGTAATTACCCGCTCTGTAGGATTTGAAAGCTCTGTTTTGGTAGATATTTACCAAAAAGAAGTAGGCCCTGGTGAGATTTATCTTGCCTGCTCTGATGGGCTTTCGGGAATGGTTGAAGATGATGAGATGCTAGCAATCTTAAATGAATTAGCCTGGGGAACAGATGATCTAAAACCCTTAGTGCAAACAATGATTGATCGTGCAAATAAAAATGGAGGCGACGACAATGTTACTTGCGTTGTCGCAAGAGTAGATACGAATTAGCTCTTAATTGCCTCTACAGATAATGTATGTAAAGAATTATCAACAACGACAATCCTACCAAACCTATCACCTGTATGAGAACCCTCTATAACGATTTTTGACTCATTCAAAACACTCGTAGCAACTAATATATTTTTTTCTCCAACGCCTTTTTGATTGGAGTCTATCTCATATTCTTCGCTACCACCCAGGATTGTTGCCTTCATCTCTGCTAACTCAGCGCCCTGCGCCAACATTTTTTCTATCAAATATCTCGTTGAAATATCTCCATAACGAGTATTTGTATCGCCCTCTGGGCCTTAGGGTGGAGAAAATGATTCATACCCAGAATTTTATTTTTGCGATCAAAAATCACCACGCAGACACATGTACCTAGAACGGTTTGCGCTATTATAGGATTTTTCGTCACAAGTATTTGACTGGGAAAAACAAAGCGTCTGTTCATGATTAAGTTATGTTACATTTTTTTTAATTATGTCCATAGCAGAAATTCATCATACAAGCTTTTATTCGAAATCCTATGTTGAGTTAATTTTTCTTAAATTAAATACCGTGATTTAAACTAGCCCCAGCTAAGACTTGCATTGTCGCTCTCTCTATGAGAAAGCCTTTTATATATACTAACAAGACAAAATTAAGAGATAAATCAAATACATGAATCAGGTAGAAAAACCCCAAGTTTGGATATTAGACAATAACAAAAATACATCTCACACTTATCAGCAGGCTCTAGATGATTCGTTCGATTTTAAGGAGTTCTCTAACATAAACGATTTTAGAGAATATTATTTAAATACTCTTCGTTCTAATAAATCAAGGATTCCTGACTTTATCATCTCAGAGCTCTACCTAGATGATGGATGCATGATTGACCTATTCCGTGATCCCAATTTTCCCAAAAACACTCACTCTCAATTTTTTATTGTGTCTCAAGAAAAAGATCCTTCTATTATTGAAAATTGCTTAAAGTTCGGTGCCTCAGATTTTTTCGCTAAGCCCGTAGCCCTACCGGTTCTACAGGCAAAATTAAATTTTGCACTTCAAGAAAAAATAAAACTCGAAAAACAAGACGTCCCCGTGCTTAAAGCCAATACTCTTACTTTTTATAAAAATGATTCTTTTGTAACAACACTCACACCTAAAGAGATTCGTATATTTTCAATACTTCATGAGGCTAAAGGCGATACAGTTACTCGAGATCAAATCGTAAGTACGGTTTGGAACAATAAGAAAACATGTAACAAAAGCTTTGATGTTCATCTTTTTAACTTACGAAAAAAATTATGGGCACTAGATATAGAAGTAGATTTTGTACCCCCAAACTCCTACCGTTTAGAAAAAGGCTGCGCCCTAATTATTTAAACTAGTTAGACACAACGACTGTATTTAATTTTTCTTAACTCATGTTTTAAAAAAGTATTCCGATCAATTCATCACTTCCTTTCATCTAAAAGAGGTCTTATGTCGGTGAATCAAGAGTTAATAAAAAATATTCAATGCACTATCTTACCAGGAAAATACAAACTCAATCAAAAAATCCCAGAAATATACAATAAAATGTATTTATACTGGAAAAACACCTGGTCGGATTTTTTTGAAAAATCAGGTAGCCCCAAAGGATCCCTAAACATAGAAAATTTTCATCGGCATGATTTTTTGATCGTGCTTCATACCAAAGACGAACATCAAATTGCGGGTTCTTTGCTTTCTACTTCATTTCCACTTAAAGCGCTAAGTACATATGATCACCCATGCGTTAGTCTTTTTCCATCATCAATCACAACCACGCTAAAGGAGATGTCAAAAGGCTTCTGCATTACTGCAGAATATTTATCAGTCCATCCAGAATTCAGAAAATCATTAATAGGAGTTTCACTCGCTGATATACTGGTAGGTTTACAAATGCAGTTATTCGAAGATATTCAGGCAGATATTTCGTTAGCAACTACTGTACGGAAAGCAAAGGTCGATGAAATAGGCGCAAGCTATGGCTATAAACCGCTAGGCTCTTATGAAAAATGTGGAGTCGATTGCATTATGATGGTCAATACAAAAGAAACGAATAAAAGACATAAAGATCCCTTAGTTGCAAATCTAGTTGATCTTCTATGGAAAAATAAAATAGACGAAACACATTCACTTCAAAAAACAATAACAAGCATAGCAGCCTAGAAGAGAGGTAGTACCATGACAAAAGACGATGTTAAAAAAGTGTTCAAACAAACGCACGAAAGAATGAATAAAGTAGCACAAGAGTTTCCCTGGGAAAATAAAGAAGCTTACTTATCGTGGCTAGCTCAAACAATGGAATATGTAACTTATGGTACACGTATTTTAGCCTTAACGGCCGGAACTTTTCCTCTAGATCAAACTCCCCTAACTGCGCGATTTATTCAGCATGCTACAGAAGAAAAAGGCCACGAAAAACTTCTTATAAATGATGCAAAAGCCCTAGGCATGAATATTGAAAAAATTGCCATCTTACCTGAAGCAGAAGCTTTTCATAAAAGCGTTTATTATTGGATCTACCAACATAGACCCGCTGTAATTATGGGTTGGATTTTATTTTTAGAAGGCTTTGCTATAATCAGTGGACCGGGGATTCACAAACGAGTCGAAGCTGCCTACGGAAAAAAACCAACGAGCTTTGCAAGAGTACATACAAACGAAGACCCTGATCATGTAGATAAAGCGATGGATATTCTAGATTATTTTTCAGCCTATGAGCTCAAAGATATTATTCATGGCTTAGAGCTTTACTCGTCACTCTATACAAATATTTTAAAGGCTGTACCTGCTAATTTAAAAAAGCAGTCAGTCGCTGCATAACTATAGGGATTCCTGTGGATCAAAATATTTTTCAATTTTCTAAACCTTCTTTTTTGAAATTTGTTCCCTACTTAGTTTTAGACTGGATAGGGATTTCTGCAGGCATTTTACTTTTTTACCACCAAAAGAATGTTATTGGTTTTTTCTTAGCCTCAATCATTATTGGGCATTTTCAACACTCACTTGCTATTTTAGGGCACGAGGCCGTACATTTCAGAATTTCTAAAAATCGAACCTTAAATGAGTGGATTGGCAGAATTTTTTGTTTTTTCCCTGTAACAATCACGGTTAGCACCTACAGGGATTTTCATTTTCCGCACCATAAAAGCCCAAATGGCATCATTGATCCAGAAATTCCCATACGTAAAGCCATGGGTAAAAACTGGGTAGCTCCATTCAGTATTACTAGAGGCATAAGGCTTTGGACGTTAAGTTTTATAGGCTTTTCATTACGTGAATTGGCTATATTTAGCTTTATGCTACCTAGTGGGTCAAAAAAAGAAAAAATTCTTTTAACAACTTATTGGTCGGTCATTGGATATTGTGCTTATAGGTTTCAGGCTGCCAGCTACCTAGGATTGTGGTTTTATGCTATCGCCACTACTTACTTTTCAAAACTAAGGGTCCAAGCGTGGTACGAACACAGCCTCGATACTGAGTATGCAAACAGATACCAGCTTCCTAATACTTTCTATCGACTCATATTTCCACATAATATTTGGGTGCATTATGAACACCATAAATATCCCACTGTGCCTTTTTACCATTTAGAAAACGTACGCACATTAGATGAGAATGAAAAGATTTATACCTTTAAGGAAATGAATAATAAAATAAGAAATAACTTAAATGCATCTCAAGCAACAAAAGCTGCTTGATCTCATTCGGCTAAATATAAATTTCTCTCTCTACTAGCCGTAGGAATACTAATCTCTTTCTGACCAATAATGTCTGCAGAAGTAACCACCATCCATGCCTTAGGCGTGCCACGAACTTTATCTTTTAATATACACAACAAATCATACTTAACATCCAAAACAAGCCTAGAACTAGAGCTAGTTTCTTCAAGCTTATGTCTTGGAATGTCAGGGCAGTACATATCTCCAGAAATTTGTCCCGTTAACAAAGCGTTTACTTTTTTAAAACAAAGCTCATTTACGCTTTCATCTCTTCTATACCTCTTATACCACTCTAAACAGTGAACCTCTTCAAGAGTGTATGAGCAGTACTTCATAAACTGAAAATTCCGCCAAATTTGGTGCCCTTCAAAATCATAAATCTCAATAAGTGAACTAGACTTTATATGGCTAAATAAATTACTCGGTGGAGTTAGTTCCATTGTCACTAATGCGTGCCAAGCTGATTTATCACTACTATCAACACGCTCACCAAAGGACTCTGCTTCTTCTAAAGAATCCAAAAAGACACGTAAACGAAGGAGAACTTCTTTTTGCACACTTTCTGAGAGCGCACTAAATAAAGGTAGGTCTCTGGACCTATAACCAGATATTTGCAAACCATAAGAACGGTAAATTTCTTTGATCCGATCAGCGGACTCACAAAATAAATTTCGTCTCTTAGTTAATGCATCGTCATCTTTAAGATAAAGTGACATTCCCCCCCCAAACAAAGAACAATCCCTATTGCTCTAACACCTCTACACCATCGACCATCTTCAAAATAAACTTCGGATCAATATTTAAGCAATTAGACAACGCATATAATTGATTAAGTGGAGGACTCATTCTTCCCCCCTCTATTGTACGCAACTCATCAACACTTACACCCAAATAGCGTGCTACATCATCTTCACAAAACCCGAGTTGCTCTCTTTTACTTTTAACAAAGCTTCCAAACTGCTCTGCTAGACCGATTTGCTCTTCTAACTTCTTATTAATTGACATATTTAGGAGATACCAAAAAATACAAAAACTTTATAGAGAAAACGGCTCTCATCTCAATAAAAAGTCTTTACTATTTACGGTATTTTGTTGCGATTAACTTTTCATGGGCCTCAGAGTACGCACGCCTACGCTCTTCAGTAGTTCCCTTAGTTAAGATTTCTTTAGTCAGTTCACCTAACGAGTATATGGCAGCACCATGCTCTACTGCCAAGCTAACAGCATCGATAATTTCTTGGTTCTTAACAGGTTTTTCTAGAAAACTATAAGCCCCAAGATCAACCGCTTTCATTAACTTTTCTTTATCTCCATAACCACTTAAGAAAACAAATGGAGTTTCATAACCCTTGGTTCGCAATTCCTGTAAAAATTCTATGCCCCCCAGCTCAGGCATATTGATATCGCTCATAATAGCTACTATGGGATCGACCTCTTGGCATTCTTCAAAAATGTTAAGGGCAGCTCTACCATTATTAGCCTTTGTGCAGCGGAATCCTTTTTCTTCCAACACACAAGAAATAGCCTCTAATAAATCAACTTCATCATCAACAATAAGCACATGTATATTTTTCATTCAACTTCCTAACTTAATTCAAAAATTCAACTGACATCCCGCATCAAGACAGGCGTTTGACTTAAAATGCTTTGAGCAATTTTGTCGAGCCACACCCATAGCCTCTAACTGACTATCGGCAACACCTGTAAAAATTTTTCTCTCTCCCTCAACTTCACATAGCCACTTTTTCTGCGATGAAACCGCTCTCACTACACCACCTAGAGAATTCATTTTTTTTCTTCTCTCTTCTAATCCTCTTAGGTAAGCCTCTTTAGCATCCTTGCGATTTGAACCAGCACAAAATGAATTCCAAACTACTTCAGGATCTTCGTTTTGGTTAAGCGCAAGCCCTTTTTTATATGCCGTTTCTGCCGTACAGGTATTATTGGTCGTTGGCTTGTGAGCTGTCGCACAAGCCTGCAAAAACAGAACAACTGCTATTAAGTAATTCTTTCTCATACCCACGAAAATTCTATCGCATCGACTGCATAGAGGAAAGATTATTTTTCTGACTCATCCACGTCCATATGAAGCATAGCAATTCTACCTAGGTACTGAACTTCTTCATATTTTTTTGCCTGTCGCAACTTTTTAATTAAACCAACTATTCTCTTAAGGTTTCTCTCAAGGGTATTTAATTTTTCACCAGACAAAACCACGCTAGATTCTTTTTTTTCCAAAATTGACTTCAACAAAATATCACAAATCGCAACAACATTATTAAATTCATGACTTAGCGTTACAACTGTCGCTCGAAACGCTTCTAATTGTCTATTTTTGACGTTCTCATAGCTCATTTTTTGCCAACCTAGATTGACTACGAATTTCCAGATCAGCAACAATCCCACAGGACCAATAATCAACATATTCTGGAAATCGGGAATCCAAAAAATTAGTATAGATGTTTGCATTGCAGAAAAAATATGGTTCATTGTCATTAACCTAGTTGGCATTAAAACTCCACAATCTACGACTGCAATCAACATAACAATACAACAAATGATATGCCCCTCACCGCCAAATAAAGGAAAATAAAAAAACGTATTCCCCAAGGTCAATTGGCAAATTATAAATAACCATAGAGAAAAATAACTTTGTTTTAGTCGCAATGTACTCATACTTAATACAACGCAAATAGATAACATCATTAGGCTAAAATAACCTACTCCCCTACTAAGAGGCAGATTCAATTCTTTTATAACAATTAAACCCAATAACCCGTATGCAGTAGCTCCTATGAGCATGATGATTGCTTGTTTATTAAGAAATTTCATAGATCAGCGCTTTTCTAGCGGAACTGAATCCAACATCGCGTTCCAAATTTTTTTATAATTTAACTGAGAGTTAAAGTTTTTCGTCACAAAATCTACACCCGCAGCCCCCATACGCAATCGCAAAACTGGGTCTTGCATCAATTTTCTAAGTGCAGACTTATACTCTTCTTTATCCATAAACGTTGTCAAAAAACCTGATGAACCGGCGTTAACGGCATCTGCGATTCCTCCGTTTAAAAATGCCACTACCGGCAATGCCGATGCCTGAGCCTCAACATAAACCAATCCAAATCCCTCATCAATGCCCGGGAATGCAAATATGTCCGAAGAAGCCATAACCTCAGCCACTTTACTAGAATCAACACTACCTAAGAGCTGCGCTCTATGGCCCAGCAAGCGAAAAGCCTTATCTCTAATATACTCTTCTTTCTGACCAGCCCCCATATGCACCCAGCGAAACAATAACCCTTCATCTTTTAGCTCTGCCAAACACTCTAATAAAAATTCGACTCCCTCTGTTTTACGATCTGGACGTAACATTGCCACTGTACAAATAACAATTTCTTCAGAAGCAATCCCTAAGGTTTGGCGACCATTCTTTTTTCTTTGTGGCGTAGAGAAAAAATTTCTTAAATCAATAGAAGGGGGCAAGTACACCACTCTATCTTCAGAAAACCACTGTTTTAAATAGTTGTAGTCATCTGTTTTATCGCTAAATATTTTAGTTGCATAAGAGAGCGCAAACTTTGTGAACAAAAATCCGATCCATCGCCCTGGCCTAAGTGCGGCCTTACGAGCATACATCCCCTCAAAAACAAAATACGGTTTTGAAAACCACCACGCTAAAATACATGCGATTGGATCGGGCGCTTTATAATACAGATGATAAGTGAAATAAACATCTGGCTGCTCTATCTTTGCTCTGCGAAAAGCTCTCGCAAACGCAATAAAAAAACGCATCCACCTAACAGGAGAGCGATAAAACCATCTAGTACGAAATTCGGATAAAATAAAAATATTAGCATTCTGTTCAGAAAAATACCGATGAACACTTCGTCCAATCTCTCGATCTCCTGACGGATTTTCATGAGTAATAGGTTTTAAGGGTGCATAAAATGCGATTTTCATACACTTTCCAACCTCAATATATACTCAGCAGTCTTTACGCTTCCGTCCAATTTTAAGTCTAATTTAGGATACTCTAACGCTAAAGATTTTTTTACTATTTCACTTAGTGTTTTAGGACTTGCAATATCAGATCTTGAAATCACTTTTAAAGTATTCATTGCCTCTAATTTCTCTGCTCTTGTTCTTTGCTCTTCATTAGCATCATACGGAAAAACCAAGCCGAACGTCTTCGTATTCAAGAGATTCATTACAGTATTGTATCCAGCCAAGGAAATAGACAAAGCAGAAGACGAAAGCACATCTTCAAAATTATCAAGCAAGCCACATATTTCTACTCTATCCATTTCTGAAATCACTTGTTCCTCGATAGCACTTTTTAATCCTGGCTCTGAAAATGGGCCTAAAATAAATTGAAATCTATACTCGGGAAAATCTTTCACAATTTTAGCTACAGCCAAAACCAATTCTTCTCCGACGATGCCTCCCCCCATACTAATAACAATTTTTTTCTCTCGAGCTTTGTTTATTAAACGCTGCGATGACTCAGTCACAAATCCAGTATAACAAACTTTATGTGCAATATGCACATAGGCAGTGAAGCTATCCGATAATAAGATTAATCTTTCATCTGAGTGTACATATATTTTATCGAAATATTTTTCGATTAAAGAAACAATTTTTTGATTTCTTATTTCTTCATTTTTTTTACGAACAAGTATATCTCTTAACGAACATACTACTTTTAGCGATTTATTTTTCTTCTTTAATCCTTCTATTAGATAAATCATTTCAGAAGTAAATTTATTTCTTCCAAATGGCCACAGCTCAATTACCAATAGATCATAAGAATTTAAATCTATATGTTGATCTATTATTTGTTTTCTTTGTAAAAAGACATCTTCTACGCTTTGCTTTTCTGAAGGGTCATATAAGCTAGAGTCGTGCTCTCTCATCAATAAAGGTGGCAATTGAAGAGTACGAACGCTTTGATTGGGCTTTTTTTGAGTCGCCGGACCACCTTGAATATATGTCGTGTCTGCAATTTTAGAAATTTCGTTAACCAGCGCTAGTGAGCGGCTTACGTGGCCGATACCCAAAAGATGCTGACAAAAAAACGCAACTCTCATCAGTTACCTCTATAAGGTGCTAATAATTTTTCGCAAGATGAGATACACATATTAGCATCGAAGCACTTTTGTACTTTCTCTCTAGCGGCTATACCTAGTGCATAAGCAAAATCTGGTTGCTCTATTAGTCTCTTAATTGCTAGTGCCATCGAGCTAGCATCATTACTTTCTACTAAAAGTCCAGTGCGCTCATGCTCAAGCAACTCGGGGATTCCTGAAATATTTGTGGCGACCACAGGTAACTGCATACTCATTGCCTCTGCCATAGAATTAGGAATACCATCGCGATCTCCATTACTTGTTAACCGGCTACCCAAAACAAAAATACCCCCAAAATTATATGCTTTAATTACTTCATTTTGAGATACTGCCCCATGAAAACGAATACCTTTTGCGATTCCTAAGTTAGCAGCAAGTTCTTTTAAATTCTCTCGTAATTCTCCATCACCAAAAATTTCGTACTCTAGATTAATACCTTCATCTTTTAAAATTTTTATCGCTTCAAAAACCGTATCATAGCCCTTTTTCTCAACTAATCTAGCTACAGTTATTAATCGCTTTGGCAAATCGGACTTATCAACCTTAGGCTCTGGCTCAAATGTATGTAAATTCACACCATGATATACTTCATTAACTTTAAATTTGTGAGCACCTCCTACAATGCTTTTAATTTTCTCGTAATTAAAATGAGTACAGGTCATTAAAAACTCAGCATTTTCCACACGTTCACGAATTTCAGCTTCGGTAATTGTATATATGTCTTTTGCGTGAGCCGAAATGGAATATGTAACTCCAGATATAATCTTCAAATACATTGTCATTTCTGTAGGTGTATGAATGAAATGCGAGTGTAAATGACTGATCTCATCCCCCTTGCCAATTTTTTCTTCATCTAAAAGCCATCCTGCCTGAAGTAGCCTTTTTATTGGGCTGTCGCTTTTACGCACAATAGAGTAATAGATAGCATGCTTAAGTGCACTTAAGTAACCGATTGGAAACTTCAAAAATGTGCGAAAATTTTTATACGGTATCTCAAGTAAAGGAAACACATCTTCTGGGAGGTATTTCACGCGAGCTTTTATTTTTTTATGAACTGGGTGCAATACTTTATCTCTCGCCGCGCGCATAGAATAAATTACTAGAGAAAAGCCACGCTCTTCTAATAATTGCATTTCTTGAGCTATAAAGGTCTCACTTAAGCGGGGATAACCTTTGAGGACGAATCCGATTTGTTTTTGCATTTTTCTAAACTCTCATCTATAAATTTTGTTACATTTTCAATTCCGTTAGTTAAAAAATCAGAAACAGCTGTTCTATCTTTAGTAACGATTGAATTAATTTTACTACTCAATCTTTCTGGCGTTAAATCATCGGGATGAATATAGTCACATAGCCCTTTACTAGAGAACGCCTCAGCTCTAATCAATTGCTCTCTTCTCGGCGTAATTCTAGGAATTATTATAGGGAATTTTTTTAAGTTTAAAAGTTCGACTACAGTATTGTATCCACCCATCGAAACAACCACATCACTTTTTTGGAAAAGGCCAATAGAGTTAGATAAAAAGCCAAATACTTTGAAATTCTTTAAAAGAGATTCTATTTTTTTTGCTCTTTGAACCAATCGGATATCTGCAAATGGTCCAGCTAATAAAACATAATTAATCTCGGGATTATATAGACCCTTTTCAAACATCTCTAAATACTTATTAAGATATTCCCAGCCGTCTCCACCACCACCAAGAGTGAATGTTACGATAGGTGATTTTTTCTCGAAATTAAGCAAAAAATCTTCCTGCTCTAAATTTTCTTTTGGCTGCACATAACCAGTATAAGTTATTTTTTCAGCTAATACGTCCGTCAAAGAGTATTCTTGTACGAAATCAAAATTCTTTTTCTCGCCATAAACAAGTATGGAGTCGTAATATTCTTCTAAACATCTAAGTACTCCTTTTCTACTCCACTCTTCAGCTACTTTTTCTTTCTCATCTAAAATATCTCTAAATCCACAAACTAATTTTGTTCCTAAATTTTTTTCCTTTATGTATCTTAATGCCGGCAAAAGCTCACCCTTAACACCTAGTGGCTCTTTATCTACTACCAACATATGCGGTCGAAAGTTTTTTACTGCTGAAAGCAAAAGAGAAGAACGCAGACTTACGAACTCAGCCAAAGGAATATTCAAAGATCTAGGCAAATATTCACCTGAAACTTGTTTTGCGAATCCTGGCAAATTTAAATACTCAATCCCTTTTTGCGACAAGTAAGAATTCGCCATTGGTGACGAGCAGGCAATTAAGATAGATGTTTCATCATTAGCAATAGCATTTGCTATTTTTTGCGTACGTCTAATATGACCTAAACCAAAAGTATCGTGTGAATAAAACATTATTCTTCGACTAGACATGATTTGCCTCTATTTCTAATTTTTGTAGACTTCCACCAGGAAGCATCTCTGAAAAAAATACTGATTGAATACATCTTTTACTTAGCTCTTTTAAAAGCAAATCAAGAGTTTCATAATCCTCATCAATCATTTTAGTATGATGTAACATCACACCTGTAGACTCTGCTCCACTCTCATATGCCTTTGCTAAACTATGAAAAATCTCTTTCGCTGTTTTCCTGCCTTCTTTTTTATTCGTATGAAGATCTAAAGAAATATTGAATTCTGGGAGCACCATTTTTCCAGATTTATCTGATTCAGAAACATTTCTAGAAAGCATCTGATACCCAGCTAGCTCTAATGACGCTAAGTGCTTATTGTCGATTCGATTCCAGGGAGGAACAAAGCAAGCAAAAGAATTTTCAAAATGGTCTTGGATCGTTTTTAGACCGTCCCTTAACTCATTCAATACTTCTTCTTGTGAGCGTGATGGACCAAACTCGGTGTTTTTACCCTCTTTTTCATAATTTTTGTGGCGATAACCATGAGTTACAACCTGCAAATAAGGTGATGCCTGATAAGAATAGGGGATGCTTTTTTCAATAACCTCTTTTGTTAAGTCACAGGGAATAGCAGCCGCATTTAACTTTTGATCGTGGCGAGCAAAAGTAGTCAGTAACCTAGAGAAAGCCCTCGGCTCCCAACCAAGATCATCATCTCGAAAATATAGCCACATTGGTGTGCTCCTAAACTAGACAAGAACATTGAGTTTAACGCACATTGTTATACTAAAATTGACCATAGAATGCAATAGGCCAAACTTGCTTTTTTATTTTCACCTTCAATTATAACTATTTAATATTAAAAGATTATTTTATTTTTGATTTTTTATACTCTTCTCTTAGCCGAAAATGCCTCTCCACAGCTTCTTTTCCAAATTTTTTAAGAAAATGCCTTAAATTACCCTCTCCTTTACGCAACTTCTCTGCATTTTCTCCTAAAAACTTAGCCCCATAGAGAGATTCAAACAAATTCACGTAGGCTGCCAGCGTGTCAGGATTCGACAAATCACCACTCCAGGATTGCGGCTTACCCCTATTGGTATTGACCTCGATGATCTTAAACCCCTCTTTAGCCCTCATAACATCAAAGCTCCAGGCCTGACGATAAAGGGCTTTTTTAGGTAGTGAATCAAGAAATTTTTGTAAAAATGATTCAGCTGCCACAAGCTCATCTTGAACCCATTTTTGATCCCATCTTGTAAAGGTTGCCCCCCTAACCGTTTGATCAAAAAAAGAATGTAAACGATATTCTCTCTCAGGCTCACCAACAATTTTTTGTATTAAATATGCTTCACCGCTAGAAATAATCCCTGTTAAAGGAGATATTTTTTTTTCCATATAGTCGTGTGAGCGAATAGAAAAATCATGCTCTAGCTCCAGTTTACCCCTAATAAGTCTACCACCACTAGAATCCATATCAGAACATGGCTTTACGATAAAATCAGGCCCAAAGTCATTTTCAATTTTATCTAAATCAATTCGACCATTTTTAACATAAGGAGAAACTCCTTTAGTAAGTGGTAAAAAATCATCTATACGATCTGGAGATATCGTTTTAATAAATTCATAAAAAAATAGCTTATCGCTTAAGTGCGCAGAATACGCGCTATGGTCAATATAATTATTTTTATATATCCAATCTAAAAAACAATTTCTGGTATCTTTCTCTAGAACAACTTCCCCTATAGAAACTAGACGTAATTGCTCGTCAGAAACCTGATTCATATGCGTAATTGCTTCTTTCAAAGCGATATTCATACCTTTATAAGCTCCTATTCAGCTCTGACACCTGAACCAAACCATCTTTATCTAAGTTAAAAATATGCAAACAGGGAAAAAACAACCTAATTTTTGGTTTTGTAAGTAAATCCCAATTCGTCGCGAGTGAATATAGAGCCGTGATAGCATTTTTATGAGAGACAACAATAATTCTATCTTCCTTACGCTTTGATAAATCTTGCAGCCAACTGCCCACTCTTACACGAACTTGTCGCATAGACTCACCATTATGAGGACAGTAGTCAACTCCCATAAAATCTTGAAGAATCGTTTTCTCATCAAGGCTGGCCTCTATTTCTTTGTGAAATCTACCCTCCCAATCGCCTAGATCCATTTCTCTAACTCTTGTTTCTATTTCTATAGGAGCATTTTTTGCTATAATAGCGGCTGTTTCTCTTGCTCTCTTTAGTGGACTAGAAATTACCAAATCGATGTCTGATGGTAGATTCCAAGACTTGGCTTCTTCAATACCAATATCACATAGTGAAAGATCAGTTTTTCCTAAAAACCTTCCCTCTAAATTCCACTCTGTTTTCGCATGTCGAATTACAAATAACTCTTTCATCTGCTGTCCTAATGCTTGTTAAAATCCCAAGGAAAATTACTTCCAGATCGGATATCTTTTGATAGTACTTGTTCTAAAGGCTCCGAGGTCCAATAAATTACAAATGGTAATCTTTTTGCATCAGCTGTTGCGGCAATCCAAGAGGTAAACCAGCCTGGATTAGTATAAAACGGTAATTCTCTGTCTCCGCCCAATAGCTCTAAAAGTGGTTTATTATTTTCTCCTATTGGAGCTGTAGCTATCCAAGAGGTGCAATTATGTAAGCCATTTGCTGTACGATTCGCATATAATTCACCTTTAGTATATGCGCTGCTCTCCATAGAGAATCCACCAATAACTTTTCTTCTTCTTCTCTTTATATTTTTTAAATAAAGATCTAAATTCTTTTTCTCTTGATCACTAAGTAGAATAACTGTTTCCAAAGCTCTAGACCAAGGCGTTCTATACTGTCTTGTACGAAATCGCGGAATCCAATTAATAACAAAACGACCAAAATTATAGACTTTATCATTAATCCGTACTTTTAAGTGTTTTCCTCTTTCTCTCATAGGAAAAGAAACAGAATGATTCATTAAAGTTTTTAAATATTTTTCTTTTACTTTTTTTGTATCTAAACCGTAAGTCGAAATAACTAATAAATCTCTGCCTGTTTTTATTTTATTTCCACGAACATTAATTCGAAATTTAACATCTGGCACTACTCGAACGTGCTCATTGCCTAAAGACAAGAATTCTTTTAGTGCGTCCATTTTGAAAAATCCTCTACTAAGAACTCTGTAAAAGCCTCTAGAATTCCGCTTTCATAAGCAAATAAACAAATATTTTTTTGTGCAAAACTTCTTGCACTTACCGCATTCTTATATGCAGTTATGTTACTCATTCTCAACTTAAAGTCTTCTTGCGCTTTTTGTACTTGTGTAAGTAAATCAGTACAATCTAATAAGCTTAACCAAACGCTCCAATCTCTCAGGGGATATGAATAGTTTCTAAAAACTTCATGAGAAATTCTCGCCTTATCAAATTCTTTTACCGCTTCTGGGACTTTATGCGGAGAAATCTCTATAAGTTTCTCTTGCACATCTAAAGAAAATTGTTCGAATTCTTCTTCAGAATTAAACGGTAAAACTTTTGAAAACTTTTGATACTGATTAAGATCAGAGTTCCAAGCGCTTACGATTCGATCAACTTTATGCTTCAGTAAATCTAAATTCTTATGAGCATCACGCACCTCGTAGCATATTCGTGTTGGTGCGGCTATATCAGGTCGATATGCTGTTGAGCCTACAAACTTAAAGCTATGATCTCTTCTACTTGGACGAATTAAACTTTCATCATCTAAGAGATCACCGCTGGCATTTTCTCTTAAAAACTTCTTTTGTAAATGGTGTCGATAATGCACCATTGGACCCAAAAAAGGATGGTCAAAAGAACGTAAAGGAAAAAGACTTTTTCTTTCATATCCATCTAACAAACGCTGAAGCACATCGAATTCTTGAACAAAATTCAGCCAACCCAAATGCATACGATAAGAATCACTTCCCCAGGCCTGAAAAAATAAGTCCCTAGGTATGCTAACCATGGCTTGCATAGAGCCAAAGCCTAATTTACTTCCGATAGATTCGATTTTTTGAAAAAAAGCCCGATAATCAGAAGTAGGCTCTAAGATAACTTCTATATTCTTTGTATCATCTCTATATATATATTTAGGCAAACTTTCATCAGCCCCTCTCTGAACAAGAATTGCCCCTTTATTTCCATGCCCCATAGATTCAATTGTACTCTTAAGCCAATCCTTCTTTTCACTAAGAGTTTTTTCAGCCCAACAAATAGAAGCTACGCGATCTAGAGGCTCATACTTTTCTAAAATTTTACCCGACTCTTCAATTGTATATTCAGACTCGAAGCCAAACTGTAGCTCACTCCCTATAGTTTGGGCTGAACCATAAGAAAAAACTTTTAGCTCTAGCTCTTCTAAAGTCGCTGCTTCAAATAAAAGTCCAGAATTTTCAATAAGTTGCACGAAGCCATCCTCCAACATACCTTGAGTCATCAAGGGCTATAGCTAAAAAAATTCACTTAACCCTATATAACGCTTCTCTGCGTTAAAATAAAATGTTATTACGTGATGCGTTATTTTTATATACAACTAAACCCAATAGGAATGCTACATGATATTTTTCTCACCTAAGAAAAATCCCTATTTATGGAAATTTTTTCTACCCTATCTACCCTCGTATATAGTGGTAACTACTTCGCTATTACTTCAAATTGCCTTAAATATTGCGTTTCCTGTCCCTACAAAAGTTTTATTCAACGATATCATTCAAGGTAAAGCAGATACCATACACAATATTCAACTCTTAGGGCTTTCTTTTCAGCAAGTCACTGGAATGCAAGCCTTAGCGATACTAACTGCCATTTTAGCAATCATTTGCTTACTAATTATTCTATTTTCTACCCTAGATGTATACGTCAATACGAATATTGCTTATTCAGCCTCTGAAGAAATTCGAAAAGACCTCTTTCGAAAAGTTTTTTCAAGATCTCAAGCCTATTTAGACCGAAACAAAAAAATAGATATCATGAGTAGAATTTCTGCCGACGTAGCAAATCTGATGATTCTTATGGAAAATGGCTTTTCTATTATCGTACGCGATATTCCAATGATACTCATTCTGATCACAGCTATGTTCTTGGTAGATGTGAGAATAACTCTCATGTTTATTATTTGTGTGCCTGCATTCTTTTTTATAATTCGCTTCTTCTCTTTGTGGCTCAATCGAGAGACAAGAGTTTGGAGAAGAAGATCTGTTGCGTTTGAAGAAGTTACCTATGAAGCAATTTCTTCAATGTCAGTAATCAAAAGCCTAAGAGGAGAAGAAAGGCTACTAACGAAATTAATTGAAAGGGTTATTGAGTTAACGACATTAGGTCATAAAATGAGAAATGCTGACTTGGGACTTCAGCAAGCTAATAATTTTTCATATTATACAATACGAGCTATTTTTATTGCTGCCGGAACATGGGCGATATTTGCCGGATTACTAAAGCTTGGTGATCTTTTACAAATTTTTACGTATATGGAAATGGTCTATCGTTATAGCAACAATATAGTTAAATTTTTGACCAAGTTTTCTAAATGTAAAGCGAGTATGGACAGGCTAGAAGAACTAGACTTGGAACTAAGCAAAAATCCTGAAATTTCTGGTATTCGAGAACTTCCAACAAATCTTTTAGAAAATACGAAAAAATCTTTCGAATTTAAAGACGTTACTTTCTCTTATCTTGAAAGCGACAATATTTTAACGAACTATTCGTTCGAATATGAAAAATCAAAGCTGATTACGCTTGTTGGACAAAGTGGAATGGGAAAATCTACATTTTCTCGTCTATTGAATAGATTAAATGACCCTAATTCAGGTGAAATTAAACTAGCCGGAATCGATTTAAAAGATTTTAAAATTCAAGAATTACGAAAATTTGTTCGTGTAATTTCACAAGATGTCTTTCTTATTTCAGGCACTATTCGTGAAAATCTCATGTTAGCCAGCTCGAAAATACTGAGTGATGAAAACCTAATCGAAGCATTACAGCAAACAAATGCCATGGAATTTATACAAACCTTACCAAAAGGACTAGACACTTTAATTGGCGAAGGAGGAATTCAGCTATCAGGTGGACAAGCAAAGAGAATACACTTGGCTCGAGCATTTTTAGAAGATGAATCAAAAATTTTAGTATTTGACGAACCCACCACTGGGCTAGACACGTTATCGTGCGAATTTATCCTTAAGGCTGTAAAAAAATTATCAAAATCAAAAGATTTGGTTTTTTGGATTACTCATCGAATGCAAGAAGTTCATCATTCTGATAATGTTTTGTTTTTTGTCAAAAACGGAAATCCTATATACTCTACACATGAAGAATTGTTGAAAACCTCTGATTTGTATAGAGCATTAATGGAGCAAACAGGCAGCAGCCCAAAAAGAAAAACTAAAGCTAATGAAGATACTCCTCTTACACAAAAAGAAACTGACGAAGATATTATTGATCCAGTTTTACCGGTACTGATATGAGAAATTTAATTTTATTAATTATACTGCTGACTACAGCTCAACATTCAAATGCCGCAACTCTATCTTGGCAGCATGCAGTAGATTTAGCCCTTAAGCAAAATCCCTCGCTAGAAGCCTCTAAAAAATCTGTTAGCGCAAGTGAAGCCAACATAAAAAAATCTTATGGTGAATTTTTACCAACCGTTTCAGTGTCGGCAAAGCGAGCAAAAAATAAATCGGAAAGCTCTTCTACTCCTGGCGTGACAACAAAAACAACTTCTGACTCTATTTCTGCTACTGCAACCTTAAATGTATTCAAAGGCTTTTACGATATAGCTACTTTAGCAAAATCTAAAATTTCAAAAGACAAAGCCAAATATGCACAAAAAGTAGAATCATCTGACATTCGTCTTAAACTTAGACAAGCTTTTGTAAATGCATATATTCAACAAGAAAAAATACGCTTATCGCAAAAAGTATTAGACCGACAGATTCGTAACGAAAAATTAATTTCTATAAAATATAATTCTGGCACAGAGGCACGCTGGAATGTGAGAAAATCACAATCTGAAACAAAACTTGCTCAATTCAATTTAGCTTCGGCAAAAGAAGAATTTATGCAAGCAATAGATACTGTATCTTCAATTATTGGAGATCAGTCAATTTCTATACAATCTATCACTGCTCCAAGCCTCATTGATCCTAAATCGCTGAATAATTATGCTAAGGAATCTCAAGAGAATCACCCTAGTATTCGAAAAACTGAACTTACAGTACTAGAAGCCGAGAAAGATAAAACAATTGCTAGATCTGCTTTTTATCCAAACGTAGATCTTAATTATTCAAAATCTAGAGAAGATAGCAAGCCAGAGACGACAAGAAGAAGCCGCACCGAAGGCTCAGCATTTTCTATAACGGCATCTTGGAATATTTTTAATGGCTTTACTGATTATTATGACACACAAAAAACCAATTTAGCTTACGAAGCCCAAGAGTTAACCTTTAGAGATACAAAAAATACAATTCAGAACGAAATAGAAAAGTATAAGACATTGTATGAAAATGCTTATGCAAAAATACCACTATCAAGAGAAGTACGAGAAGCTGCCGAAGAACGATTGAAAACCGTAAGCGCTCAATATCGATCTGGAATTAAAAACTTTATTGAATGGGAACAGGCAGAATCTCAGCTTGCGCAGGCCGAGCAAACAGAAATCAACTCTATTAGAGATGCTCAAATAAATTTAGCTCAATACGAATACGCATTAGGAAAGACCCTAGAAGAATGAAAAATAGTAAAATATATATTGGTATAGCTGTTGTAATTTTAATAGCAATCGGAATTTGGTTTTTTAAGGCTCCTAAAGAAGCTCCTCTTGAGCAATTAGAAGTTAAAGAAGGTACATTTACTCTATTTGTAGCTGCCGGTGGAACCATACAACCAGAAAATAAAATTACAATTACAGCCCCAATTGCCGGAAGAATAGACCAAATTCTTGTAGAAGAGGGCGGAGCCGTTAGAAAAGGACAAATCATTGCCTGGATGAGTTCAACAGATCGTGCAGCACTTATGGATAGCGCAAGAGCAAAAGGCGGAGAACAAATTGAAGACTGGCAGAATGTTTATAAGCCAACACCCATTATTTCTCCTGCAAAAGGTACGATCATTTCAAAAAATATTGTAGTTGGTCAAACAGTTACTCAACAAACTTCACTGTTTGATTTATCAGATCGCTTAATCGTTATGGCAGATGTAGACGAAACCGATTTAGGCAAAATTAGCTTAGGACAAAAAGCCGAAGTACGTGTTGACTCGTACCCAAATCTCATCGTTGAAACTAAAGTCGAGAGAATTGCACATCAATCTGTTGTTAAAAATTCTATCAATACTTACGAAGTACTACTTTTAGCTGAAAGCCTACCTGCTGAATTTAGGGCTGGATTAACTGCAGCAATTAAATTTGAATACATAAATAAAGATAAAGCCGTCTTGTTACCTACCTGGGTTGCTGAAGGTAGAGAAAACTTCACTCAAGAGGTAAGTATTGCGGGAACAGATAAAAAGAAAGAACAACGATCTGTTAAGTTTGGTTTGTCAAATGGTGAGTGGGTAGAAGTACTAGAGGGCCTTAAACCAGGAGAAAATATTTTAATTAAAAAACAGAACGTATTTTCTGAAAACACGCCCTCTACCCCATTTGGTGTGCGTGTCCGAGGTGGAAGAAGGTAATACGTGAAGCCTATTATTCAAGTAGAAGGTTTAAGTAAAGTATATCGGCCCGAAGGACAAGCTCCAGGCGACGAGCAACTTGAAGTTAAAGCACTTGATAGCATAAGTCTATCCATAGAGCGTGGAGATTTCGTCGCTATTATAGGTCAATCTGGGTCTGGAAAATCTACTCTAATGCAAATCTTAGGGCTTTTAGATAGAAAATCTTCTGGAAAATATCTATTGGATGGACAAGATATCTCACTTTTTGATGATGAAACCTTAGCGGCTCTTCGTTCTAAAAAAATCGGATTTATTTTTCAATTTTTTAATTTACTCCCAAGAACATCAGCAAAAGATAATGTTTCTCTACCAATGCTATACGCTGGAGATGATAATCCTTATCCTAGAGCAGAAGAACTATTAAAAAAAGTTGGATTAAACCAGCGATTAGATCATAAGCCACACCAATTATCTGGTGGGCAACAACAAAGAGTCGCTATCGCTAGAGCACTAGCTAATCGACCTTCAATCATATTTGCAGATGAGCCAACAGGAAATATCTCTTCAGAACAGTCAAATGAAATTCTATCGATGCTAGAAACCTTAAATAAAGAAGAAGGTGTAACTGTGATTCTCGTTACTCACGAACCTGACGTGGCTGAGCGAGCAAATAGAATCATTACCTTAAAAGACGGAAAAGTAGAAAAGG
Source organism: Oligoflexia bacterium (assembly GCA_023954355.1). GTDB lineage: Bacteria > Bdellovibrionota > UBA1018 > CAIPTA01 > CAIPTA01 > JAMLID01. The sequence continues at coordinate 75,613 of JAMLID010000007.1, forward strand.
ATGAGAGAAACAAAAAAATCGCTTACCAAAGTGGTTCTGAATCTTTAAACAATGACTCATTTCAAACAAAAGCATCGGCTGGTTGGTCTAGAATCAAAGAAAACCTTCGAATGGCCGTAGTTGCTTTATCTTTAAACAAAGTGAGAACGGCCTTAGCTACTTTAGGTATAGTTATTGGAATCGGCTCTGTTGTTGCAATGGTCTCTGTAGGTAAAGGCGCACAGCAGTCTATAGAAGAACAATTATCTAGCCTAGGTACAAACCTTTTGACGATTTGGCCAATAAATCCAAAATCAAATCCTAAGATGACAAACTCACGACCCTTGAGAAAGTTTACCTTAGAGGATTTAGCTGCCTTACAAAGACAAGTAACACCAAATAGCCCTATCTCAGGCGTAGGATCTACCGTAAGTGGAACTGTTACTGTTTCAAACGGAGCCAACAATAAGTCTACTCGAATCATTGGCGCTACGTCTTCTTATGAGCAATTACAGAATGCAAGCCTCACTGTAGGTCACTTTTTTACCGAAGAAGATAATAGAAAAAGAGAGCGCGTGGCAATTTTGGGCCAAACTGTCGTGAAAGAACTCTTTGGTACTGGAGAAAATCCTGTAGGAAAAATTATCAAAGTAAATAAAGTGGAATTTCGTGTCATTGGCGTACTAAGTGCAAAAGGCGCTAACAGCTTTCAAGATGCCGACGATCAAATCATAGTCCCCATCCTCACCACAATGCATAGAGTGCTAGGAAAACAAAATGTTGATAATCTAACAGTAGCGGTACGCGAAGATAAACTCATTGATGATGTTACTGAACAAATTCGAAACGTGCTACGCGCAAGAAGAGGCCTAAAAGAAGGTATCGAAGATGATTTCTCAGTACGCTCTTTGAATGAAATTAGAGAAGCCGTAAACAAAAGTACTCAAGCTATATCATCTCTACTTGCGGCAATCGCTTCAATTTCACTTCTTGTCGGTGGCATAGGTATCATGAATGTAATGCTTGTAAGCGTTAAAGAGAGAACCAAGGAGATTGGACTGCGTAAGGCATTAGGAGCGAGAAAAAAAGACGTTATGGTTCAGTTTTTAGTAGAGTCCATTTTAATTTGCCTACTTGGCGGCTGCCTAGGGCTATGCGTGGGTTACTCCTTATCCGCTGCTGCTTCACTTTGGTTTGGCTGGTCGGTAATAGTACCCCTTTCGGCTGCAGTGCTAGCAGTGGTCTTTTCTATGGCCGTAGGATTATTGTTCGGATTGTGGCCGGCTAAACAGGCTTCTGACTTGTCTCCGATTGAGGCCTTGCGGTACGAGTAAAAGCTGGCCTACATGATTGTGCGTTGAAATTAAAAAAAGATTTTTTTTAAGAAATTGGCTTATCATTTGCTATTTAAAGACAAGAAATGAACGTTTGCTGTAGAAAATGCCAATCAGAAAATAAACCCGGACTGAATTTCCAAAAACGTGGGTTCTTTTATCGAACTTCGGATTCTAAGAAGGTACAAAAATACGTTTGCAATGACTGCCGAAATTACTTCTCTGCTGCAAGCTTTCAGATCTGTTATCGACAAAAGAAGCGCCAGAAGAACGAGCTTTTACGAAAACTACTCGCTTCAGGTAATTCTCTAAGGCGAGCATCACTAATTTTAAATATTCACCGAACCACAACAGTGAGAAAATTTTTATTTTTATCTTTAAAAAGTGAGTTTTCTTTTCGCTCCAATAATTTAAAAATCGACAAGGCCTCAATAATCCAATTTGACGACTTAGAAACATTTGAAAGTACTAAGTATAAGCCTCTATCTGTGACATTAGCCGTTGAGCATAAAACAAGACGTATACTGGGAGTAGAAGTTTCTCAAATGGCAGCTCATGGATTAATCGCTAAAAAAGCTAGATTACGTTACGGACAGCGTAAAGACGAACGAAGAGAAGGCAGAATACGCCTTTTTAAAAAATTAAAGTCTCTAATTACAGAAAATGCACTGATTTATTCTGATTCAAACCCGTATTATAAATCTGATGTTAGTAGTTATTTTCCCAAAGCAGCGCACTTGCAATATAAGGGAAGAAAGGCTGCTAGTTCTGGTTTAGGAGAATTAAAAAAAGGATATCACGATCCTTTGTTTAGTCTAAATCATACTTGTGCCATGTTAAGAGCAAATATTAATCGTTTGTTTCGCAAAACATGGTGTACGACTAAGAAGCCCGAAAATCTTTATGCTCATCTCATGATTTACGCTGACTTTCATAATCAAACTCTAATCTGAAACCCATTAAACTTTAATTAAATACAAACTCTCTGTCTTTCACGCACAATCATGTAGGCCAGCTATTAGAAAACATAAAAACGAACTCCAACCCCCGCATCCACATAAAAATCAGTCGATGGAATCACCCCCAAGTTTACTGCTCCCTGAGCAAAAACCTCTAAATTAGGTTCTTCGAATTCGTAACTGACTCCGACTGGTACTCTTGGACCGAACACAAGCTCTCCATCTGCTCTACCAGACTTAGAGCGTAAACCTAAACCAGCACCAAAATATAAATCAAAGGGCTCGCCCTTAACTTCAAGCATACCGTTTCTACTAAATAAAAAGTCAGCATGGAGATGAAATTTTGAGGCACCGAAAACTGTCCAGCCAGCAGCCATATCTATTGAGTGCTCATCATTCAACCAGTAGCGAGCCGTTGCGCCTGTAGGTGAACCTAAAAGCACTCCCGCTCCTAAAGGTAAATCCGCGTATGACTTTATAGGAAGCAAAAAAAACAAGGACAATAAAAAGCAAACGATTATCTTCATACATTATCTCCATCTATTTTTTTCTTAATCTCGCTGAGTAAATCTTTAGAATTCATATGAGTAATTGGAATAAACTCTTTTTTCTGAAACAAAATATTCCCGTCTTTATCTATTAAAAAAACAGCTCTAGAGTTCATATTAAATAGAATTTTTGACTTAACTCCATACAGGCTGAATACCTCACGCTTAGGGTCAGAAAGAAAGATAAAAGGAAACTGATAAGATTCAGAAAATTTTTTATGCGAATCTATAGAATCAGAACTTATCCCAACTACTTGAACTCCAAGAGAGGAAAATTCAGAAAAATTATCTCTGTAATCACATAGTTGCTTTGTGCATGTTGGAGTAAAATTTCCAGGATAAAAGGCCAAAAGAGTTGTGCCTTTTTTTAAAAGCTCATATAGAGAAACTTTTCTTCCCTCTGAACTAAAAAGAGAAAAATCTTGTGCTTTATTCATACATTCTCTTCTACCCTAGTACGCAATTTTAGAATACAATTTTCCTGTGATTGCCTCTATTCAACAACCGCATTATTTTCCATGGATAGGCTATTTTGAGCAAATCTCTAATTCTGATCATTTTATTTTTTTGGACACCGTGCAGTGGATCAAGCAGGGACGACAGCATAGGGCAAAAATAACTCCACCCAAATCAAGGAGTAGCTCAGCTTTTTACCTAACCATACCTATTCAATCAAAAAACCATAGAGACAAGCCATTTCATGAAATCAAAATAGATGACCAGCAAAACTGGCAAAAACATCATTGGAGTACTATTCAGTCTATCTACGGCAAAGCCCCCTATTTTCACACGCAGCTAGAGCCAATATGTAAAAATTTTTTCGAAAAATCTCGTAACAAAACCTTCTTAATCGATTTATGCACCGAAAGTATTTATTCTCTTTGGGATGCACTACAACTTAGCGCATCTATACATTACGCTACTGACTATGAACTTATAGAGCCTAAAGCTAGGCCAGATAAAAATCTCCGCCTGATTAATTTGTGCAATTGTGTATCAGCATCTACTTACTATTCGACCATAGGATCTGCACGATATATGAATTTAGAACTATTTCGAGAAAATGGAATCAGGGTACAGCAACAAAATTTGAGGCATCCTCAAATTCTTGATCGTCCATTAGACATTTCGATCATAGATTGGATCGCACATTTAGAGTTCTCTAAAATTATTTATTTACTAAATTACAGAAAACAACTAATGACAAACTCTACAAATGTCACAAACGATAAAATTATTTATAATAAATAGAATAATTAATGGAATGTTTTGTTCTATACGTTTGCAACCAAGGATGATTTTTTTCAATAATCTTTCTTACAGATCCTCCTCTAGCAATTAAAATAAATGAATGTGTTAATTTTTTCATTTTTTCTAAAATTTTTTCTATATCTTTTTGTAAACCAAAATCATAAATCACATATAGATCGGCGAAGGGCAACTCAATAGATTTTAAATCTGCCGCAAAAAACTCTGTATTTGCAAGGCCTAGCATTTCAAAAATTCGTCTACCTTCTTTTACTCTCTCTTCTTCAATTTCATAGCCAATGAATTTACCATCAGGAAAAAATATTTTAAAAACTATCCCCCACCTGCCGTAAGCAGCACCTAAATCAGCCAGAGTTGCATTTTTCTCTATATCAAGAGATAGTAAAATTTCCTGACACTCTTCGTATGGTGTTGAAAAACGGCTACACCCAATATGGCTCCAATTTTCATAATCCTGTCTTCTTAGGATTCTATTTTCTATTTTACTGATTTCAAAACCAATGGCTTTATCTATTGCTTCTGAGCTTGTTTTTCGCATCTCATACTGCAATGGATCTTTGTGATTTTGAAAAAAAACTCTTAATTCATCAATCTTCATTACAGGAATCAATGTAACGCAATCCATCTTAAATAACACATAAGATAAGAAATTTTCTCTGTCGGTTACTAGATTGAGATCGGCCTTTCCGATAAACTGATATGGATGAAAAAAAGTGATGGAATACTTGTATTAGAAGGCTTAGATCATCTGTCTACCAGATTCGGCACGAAAAATAAGTGGCATAATCAATGTATTTACTTTTTTTCAAAAGAACCAATAGCCAGTGAATTCATCACACTTGATCCACCTTGCTACGAAGCCATTGGACTAAGCGAAGCCAATCAGCAAGTTTTCACTGATTTATGCTCATTTTTAAAGTGGCCAGAAAAAGATTGCCTACTTATACATTTAGAAAAAAACATCCCACCAAAACTGACTAATTTAAAAGAATTGCAGTATTTAGGTGAATGGCGCGTCTGGGAATTTATGATCCCCTCTGAGGTGCAGCCAATGACAAGAATAACAATCCATCGAGTAGAAGAAGTACCCGACATTAAAGAATATGAATCACTAGAACCAGACGATCAGATCGGCGGCCAAGGACCTCATGACGCATATACCGAGTGGTATCTATGTAAAGAGGGAAATAAAGATATTGTTGGAAAATTTAGGCTCACTTCTTTAGAAGAATCTACAGTGCTTCTTAGTAGATACTATTTAACTGCAAAAGGAAAAAATTTTGAATCTCAAATTTTTTCAAGCATCGAAAATCACCTATATTTTAAGAAAAAGAAACGTATACTCGCCTTTGAAACAAAAACGTTACAAGAGAAAAACCTATTAGAAAATCGCTTTCAAAATTGTTTGTCGATCTATGCATCGCGCATCAAAATTAACGATTCGCATTTAAGAAAACTGTAATCCTTTGATCTGCGATTGCTGAGCCATCTTTAACCCAAAGAAATTTTCCTTCTGCTGATGGAGCTCCATCTCCCGCTGGCAACCAAGTACCACTAAAAGACAACGAACCTAAGTTAGAACTTACGCAACGTAAAAATAATTCTGCTTCACTTGCTTTTACATCATTACATTCAAAATACTCTGGAGATCCACCACCAATAGGCTCCATTTTTGCACTTCCTAAATAGCCACCTTCATCTTTTTTATTGACGGTAAAAAATGAAAACCGATGCTCAATAGCCTCTATAGGGCTCGTAGGAGAATATGTTCCTACATAGGAATTTACACCTTCTCTTGGTTCAGAAATTTCTACATGATCAGATAGATCAATATCTGCTTCGTTTACTCTTGATCGCTCTTTATATTTATAAAAAGCAACCATTGCAGCTGCCAAAACAGCTATTCCGATAAAACCATAAGTAAATGCACTACCGCTATTATTAGATTTAGCCATGGTTTAATTTTACTTTATTCGATAGAAATCGTCACCACTAAATCAAGATCCTAAAAAATCAGACCTTTTAGCGGATGAGCCTTTAGTTGCTAGCTACTTTTTCACATGATTGCGTTTTTGAAACTTCGACTACAAAAGAATGTATAGTTGTTTTTTCGGCTTTCAGACCAGACATCATAGAAACCAAATCTGATTGTAACTTCTTATACTGAACTCTACCGTCCAAATAGGCGTTTTGTCCAGTTAAGCACTCTTGCTTATCTGGAGAGTTATACAGATATAAAATCTTGCTATGTTTTTCGTCCAGCTGCTTGTCTATTTTTACTAAAAAATTATACTCTGATTTTAATCTTAGTTCAGCCTTAGATAGGCCACCTGAGATGGGCTGCTCTAAAGAATTAGAAAGTTGTTTAGCGATTTCTTTACCACACACTGCTCCACCGCTTATTGAAGCAGAGGCAGCAGAATCTTTCATGGTTTTATCAAGTTCGTTAATCGCAGCACTCACTCTTTTAGCATGTGCTTTAAGCTCAGTTTTCGCCGGATCAAGCACTTCTTTTAATTTATTACCATGCATTGGAGCACAAGATTCTAAAGTAGTTTTTGATCCAACTTTAGTGTTCATCTTTTCAAGATCATTCTCAAGACGCTTTACTATTGCTAAATAATTTGCAAGACGACCCTTTAAATCTAATCCATCTTTATATGTTGCTGGTTTTTTGTCTGCTGCCTTTTTCACTTTCGGAGCTTCTTCTTCAGCAACTAATTCCTCTTGTTTCTTTGCATTTTCCGCAGCCTCTGCTGCCTTTGCTTTAGCTACAATCTCTTCCCAATTTTCTGGTTTAAATTGAGGGGCAGGAACATTTTTATCATCAAGACCGCTCACGACACTTTCTTCTGGTTTGTAGTCTGGTCTAAATTGGGGTGTTGGTATTTTTTCGGCTATAGCTTCATCCTGCACTACTGCACTATCTTCACGAAATTTTGGAATGGGTACTCCTCTTGTTATTTCTTGTTCTTTTTTCTTTGCCTTATAAATCGCATCAATTAATTGTGCTTGAACCGAAGGCTCGCCTGGACGAGAGCCTTCTCCGTCGCCACCTACATATAAAGTGGTTTCTCCTCCGTCAGCTGCCATAGCCGTAGAAATTAGTACCATGCTTATGGCAAACAAAAATCCTATTTGTAATTGTATTATCTTCATATCCACCTTAGATAAGTAGATTCAACCTTCTTGCCAAGTTTCATAACCTACAACTATTCAGATTTGTTATGAAAAAAGCAAAAAACCCCTGTATCTAAAAAGAGACAGGGGGGATCATTTTTTACACAACTGTATATTTTATAAACAGATTTTATAGTTTTTCTTTACCCTCTATCCAAGCAAATACTTTTTCAGAGGTCAACGACTTGGGTCTCTCTAAAGGAAACCCTAGGCCCCTTGCCCAAACTTGAGCAGCTAAAACACCTAGAGCTCGAGAAACTCCAAATAGCACTGTATAAAAGTCATATTCTTTCATTCCATAATGTAGCAACAAGGCTCCAGAATGCGCATCAACATTTGGCCACGGATTTTTAATTTTACCAAGCGACTCTAATATTGGAGGAACACACTCATAGATTCTCCAAACTGTATTCACTAACTCGTCGTCAGGCATATGCTCTTTAGCAAACTCCATTTGAGCCGTAAAACGCGGATCCGTTTTTCTCAATACGGCATGACCATAGCCAGGGACAACCTTACCTTCGCTAATTGTTTTCTTAACATACTCTTCAATTTGCTCTTTCGAAGGTGTTTTAGATCCAATAGATTCTTGCATCTCAAAAATCCATTTAATTACTTCTTGGTTAGCTAAACCATGTAGTGGTCCAGCTAGACCCGCCATACCGGCAGCAAACGATAAATAAGGATCAGAAAGCGCAGATCCTACTAGATGAACAGCATGAGCAGAAACGTTCCCACCTTCGTGGTCAGCATGTATAGTTAAATAAAGACGCATCAACTTGGTGAAACCGTCATTTTCTATTCCTAACATTTTTGTAAAATTAGCAGACCAGTCTAAGCCTTCCTTAGGCTCAATTTTTTTGCCGCCATGGTATTTTTTACGAAATACGTAAGCAGCTATCACTGGCAGTTGAGCAATTAAGGTCATAGAGTCTTCAAAAACATATTCCCAATAATCTTTTTTATTTAATCCTTCGCTATATTTTTGAGCAAATACAGATTGTGGCTGAGCGGCGACAATTCCAGCAATAAACATCGTCATCGGGTGGCTATCATTAGGAAAGGCATCAATAGCAGTGAAAACTTGCTTAGGCGTTTTTTTTGAGCGCTCAAACCAGTCTTTAGAGAGCATCTCAACATCTTGTTGACTTGGAATTTCACCAGTAACAAGCAAGTAAAACAATCCTTCAGGTAGAGGTTCTGTTCCGCCCTTAATTTTTGGTAATTTTTCTCTTAACTCTGGAATCGAATACCCACGAAAACGAATGCCTTCTTGCGAGTCCAAAAGAGAGGTCTCATAGATCATTCCTGTTATGCCTCTCATCCCTTGGTAGATTTGAGCCAGCTGAACTTCGCCTATATTTTTCTCACCATGCTCTTTTAAAAGAGTTTTTAATTTTATGTTTTGTTGTTCTGATTTTTCTTTAAAGATTTTTTTTAGCTTTTCCATTTTACCTACCCTAAAAGAAAGGTCGGAATTTCTCTAGAGATTTATGAGAGAAAAAGGGCATAATTTGGACAAAACCGCCATTGCCGCACCAAGTAAAAACAAAGACACCAGTATTTAATATTTTTCTACACTAAATAATCGCTCCGGAACCTCACCCTCAATCTTTTCTACCTGAAAATAAATACGCCCAATTTCTGTACCGCCACGCGTTTCTACAGAAATTCTCCAGTCTCCTTCTTGGTAATGTTTTTTTACCGCATTTCCTCTATAACCACCCGCACGACCACCTAAAATATTCATGGGAATTTTGTCCGTAGATACCCAGCCCTGTTTTTCGTCTTTAAAAAACCAGTGCAAAATTACCGTATCGTCAAAACGCGCAGGTGAAAACACACTAGCAAATACGTAGATTCTATCCCCTGGTAAGGCACGAAAATCTTGGTCGCCTTTTTGCCAAAATTTCCACCAAGCTCTTTCGTGATAAAGCTCATAAACACCGTCCACCTTTTTAATATCATGATAAATTCCCATTTTCTCGACGGATAAAGGCACTGGGGGAATCCATCCAAGTGCGTAAAATATGGTAAAACAAGCAACAACGCCTCCTCCAGCGCCAAAAAAACTCGTAAATAATTTTTTCTTATCATCAACACGAGAAGCTAATCTCTTATAGGAAATCCATATCCACAATAGAGTAAACACCACAGACAAGATAAAAGGAATCCATCCTACAAACCCTAAAATTACAGGAAACAAAATGGCAAAAAATGAAAATATGCAGAGAACAAAAAGCGCTATTTTTAAATTAAAAGAACTCTCTTGCAGTAGTTTTGATTCATTCGCCACAAGAATGAGCAACATAAAAACAAGAAAACCAGCTGAAGCAAAAATAGAAGCGCTTTTGATATAAAATAAAGAATATACGCTAAGCAAACTCCCTAATAAAAAGTGAAGTACGAAAACTCTATACTTCCACAGTTGTATGAAAATCCTAGATTTTGGGCCATTCCAAGAACCAAAGTCGATTAAAAGATTTCTTTCTAAAATCCAACCGACTATCACAAGATAAAAAAATTGCTGCCCTATAGATAAAGGATCATCAATATCTGATAGCAGAAAAATATCCCACAAAAAGCCTCCTATAAAGAAAGCCGCTGAGAGCTGGAGATCATATTTTTCTGCAAACGTAGATATTTTTTCTTTCCATGCTTTCATAAGGAAATTTAACCTCGACTTCGACATTTTTGCCACAGAAGAATTCTCTTTTAGAAACTCTATCTTTTTAGCATCATACTATCAGTACTAAAAAAGAGGGAATCATTGTGGATCTAATTAAAATTTCCATCAACCGCCCAGTATTTGCTTGGGTACTCATGTTTACTTTGATTGTATTTGGTGCCGTATCTCTGAATCGCTTAGGTATCAGCCAAATGCCAGACGTAAACTTTCCTGTGCTCTCGATATCTCTTACTTATGAGGGTGCTGCTCCTGAAGTTGTTGAGGCAGATCTTCTTGATCCAGTAGAAGCGAAACTACTCTCCGTAGAAGGCATTAAAGAAATGAGATCTTCCGCATCTCAGGGTCAAGGCCGAGTGACTCTAGAGTTTGGCATTGAAAGAAATATTGATATCGCTCTACAAGAAGTACAATCTGCGCTGAGCCAGCTACGACTACCGACGGGCGTAGACCCTCCGGTTATCAGAAAGCAAAACCCAGAAGAAGATCCTATTCTGTATATGTCTGTCTACGGGGGAGCAAATCTAAAAGAAATGATTTCATTTGTTGATGGATACTTACTAGACCAAATTCGATTTCTACCTGGTGTTGGTGAAGTTAGTATTCAGGGCTTTAGTGAAAGAAACCTAAGGATATGGCTCGACGCAAAAAAACTCGAAGAAAATTATCTTACTATATCAGACGTAATCGAAGCTCTACGTACTCAACATATTGAAAGTGCCGCTGGAGATTTCACTGAGGGGAATCGTGAGTTGCGTGTGCGTTGGCTAGGAGAAGCTGCAGACATTGACGAAGTAAGTAAAATTCAAATCTTAAAGCGTGGTGGACAAATTATTCACAACCGCACGATCTATATTAAAGATGTAGCTGTAGTCGAAGACGGACTTTCAGATATTAAAAGAGTTGCTCGTGTTGATGGAAAAAATTCAGTAAATATTTCTATTAAAAAACAAAGAGGAACAAATGAGGTTGTTGTCGCAAAAACGGTTCGAGCAAAAATGGAAGAACTTAAAGAGCGATTCCCTCAAGGCTTTGACTATAGAATTAATGTTGACTTTACAAAATCCACAGAATCAACCGTTTCTTTGACAATAGAAAAACTATGGGTAGCAGCTTTAATCACCATTATTGTTTGCTTTTTATTTTTAGGAAGCTTCCCTGCAGCAATAAATATTCTTTTTTCCATTCCTACCTCTATTGTAGGAACATTTTCTATACTTTTACTTTCAGGTTTTACACTGAACCTATTTACCCTCTTGGCGTTAACTCTATCAATTTCGATCGTAGTAGACGATGCAATCATGCTGTTAGAAAATATCATGCGGCACTACCGTATGAAAAAACCTTCTCATATCGCTTCTTATGACGGGTCCAGAGAAGTATTGCCAGCTGCTATCGCCTCTTCTTTGGCAGTTGTAGCCGTATTTATGCCAGTTATTTTCATGGATGGAGTTATTGGAAAATTCTTTTTTCAATTCGGTGTAACCATGTCTGCAGCCGTAATGCTTTCGCTCTTAGAGGCGATAACAATTACTCCGATGAGAGCTGCGGCCTTTTTAAAAGCAGAACCAAAAACAAACCGATTTGAAGAGTTTTTAGATCATAAGTTTCATTTTTTTAGGAGATAGATACGGAAAAATTCTCCAAAGCCTTAAATTTTCGCTGGGCTGTTCTAATCGTCTCAACAGCAATTTTTATCGCCTTTATTTCTATCACAAAAAAAATCAGTCAAGAGTTTGAAGCCTCACAGGACCAAAACGTCATTCTGGTAATTTCTTCTCCTCCTCCCGGAACATCACTAAATGCAGCAATCGATCTGTCGCAAAAAATTGAAGCTGTAGCTAAGGCAAATCCTTACGTAAAAGGCTTCTTTGTTTCTGTTGGCTCTGTGGAAATACCAGGCGGTGGAGCTATGAATATTTTCATGCCACTAGAATTAATGCCAAGAGCAGAACGAGACAAAAATCACCAAGAAATTATGAGTGACCTTAGAAAAGAATTTCAAAAATCAAAGGCACTCGAGTGGTCATGAGAGATATTTCAGCGAGAAATTTAGTTTCTGGTAGAAACAACCCCATTGCTTTTAGCTTAAGAGGACCAAACCTTGATGAACTTAATAAACAGGCAGACCAATTCATTGAATATTTGAAAAGTCTGGTTTAGGCGTAGATATGGACAAAGACTTCCGCACAGGAATGTCTGAGTTAACCATTGTCCCCAACCGAAGCAGTATGGCAGCTAGAGGCGTAAGCATTGAATCCGTTGGTCAAATTTTGGCTGCTGCAGTCGGTGGAATCACCCAGGGTCGTTATACCTCCGATGGCCGTAGATATGATGTACGCTTTAAAACTAAAAGAAGGCAGCATTAAGTCTCCTAAAGACCTAGAACGCCTTTATGTAAGAAATATCGCTGGCAATTTGATTCCCCTCTCAGAGCTTGTTTCTATTAAAGAGCAAAAAACATCTGTATCTATTAGCAGGGTAAATCGCCAAAGAGCCGTTGCTGTTTATGGAAACTTACCCCCTAAAGGCTCACAAAGCGCTGCAATCAATGCTTCTGAAGACTTTCTTAAAAAGAACCTACCTCCTGGCTACACTTTTGCGCTAGAGGGTGCCGCCGCTGGCTTTGCTGAATCTTTTCGTTCTTTATTTCAAGCGCTCATAGTAGGAATTCTAGTTGCTTACCTCATATTAGCAGTCCAGTTTAACTCGTTCATCCACCCCATTTCCGTTCTTATGGCTCTTCCCTTTAGTGTGAGTGGTGCCTTTCTTACGCTTTGGTTGACTAACCAATCCCTAAGCATTTTTAGCTTTATTGGGCTCATCGTTCTTATGGGAATTGCTAAGAAGAACTCTATTATGCTCGTAGAGTTTGCGAATCAATTACGCGAAAAAGATCACTCCTCTGTACGTGATGCCCTTATTAAATCAGGGGAAGTGCGACTTCGCCCAATTCTTATGACTTCAATTGCTACAATCGCTGCAGCAATTCCCCTAGTCATGGGCACAGGACTTGGGCACGAAACCAGAGCACCTATGGGATGGGCGATTATAGGTGGATCTTTGATTTCAACAATTTTTACTTTATTTGTAGTTCCGGCTATTTACGAACTTCTAACGAAGCTAGAGAAAAAATCCAAAGCCTCAATTTGACATGACGAATCAATCTTGATAGACCCTTTGTCAGGAGAGGGGAAAATCCAATGACAACATTCTTAATTTTCATTTCTGTGGCTTTTGCTCAAGCAAATATGACTACAGGTACGTTAAACTGTAAAGCCATTCATAGAACCCTAGACCAAAACAATCGTGATGTAGTGCAAACAAAAGAAATCCCTATCGTACTGGTTGCCGGCAATATGGTTCGCTACCAAGTAGACTTAGAGGGTAAGTCGTTTTCTATTTTAGAGGATGTAGTTTCTGGGGAACTTTTAGCACAGCTTACTTTAGCCCCTGACTATACGAAGGGATCCGTCGTAAGAGGCTCTGTCGATGCTACAGGCAGATTCAATTTAAGTGAGGTAGATGGCACTATTTTACATAAAATGGAGTGTAAAAAAATCAGCCCAACAAACCAACCAAAGATTGACTTATAAATAAAAAATATTTTTTGTTCTGCTCCTATTTTTTTGTTAAATGAACAAAGAAATGAGCAATGAGACCAAGCAACCCAAAATTGATATCAGCACTCTTAGTGATGATGAATTACTAGGTACGAAAATATGTGACCTTGATTTATCTATTGAGTCTTCTGATTTATTTCCGATTATTGTAAGCTTCTATCAAGAGTTCGAAGAAAAACACCTACCCCACCGACCCAAAATCTACTTAGGTGATGAGTGGTTCAGTCCCGAAGGGATGAACGCTATCTCTATCCCGTTTTATTTGGCGCATCCTCGCCTTAAACAACTAGAGCAAAAAATTATGCTTGAAGTAGAGGGCGGTAGTGAAGATTGGTGTCTTAGACTTCTAAGACATGAGGCAGGGCACTGCTTTGACCATACATACGGATTTTCTAAACGAAGAAAATGGGCTTCTATATTCGGATCACCTGAGAGGACCTATGCCCCTGAAACGTACCGACCAAGGCCATACAGTAAGTCTTTTGTAAAAAACCTAGGGCATTGGTATGCCCAATCACATCCAGATGAAGATTTTGCAGAAACTTTTGCCGTATGGTTGCGCTCAGACCGGTCGTGGAAAGAAGACTACAAGAACCTCCCCGTAGCTTTAGAAAAGTTACGGTATATCGAACAGCTGGCTCTTGAATGCCCGAAATTACAAACCAAAAATGTGAGTGGCAGACTCCCCTATGCAGCTAAAAACAGTAAGATAAGCCTGAAAAAATATTACGATAAAAGAAAAAAAGAAAATGAAGACGAGTATCCCGACTTTTATGATACTGATCTAAAAAAAATCTTCAATGGAGACACCACTTTACCCAAAAGAGAGTATTCGGCTGAAAGATTTCTTTCTAAAAACAGAAAACATTTAGTGAATGTTTTAGCCTGGGCCACAAGTGAGAAAAAAATTACTATAGATTCTTTTCTTAAAAAACTTATTGAGCGCTCCAATCGCTTAGATTTGCGATTAGGAAAGCCTGAACTTGAAACCATGTCTGAACTTTCCTGCTTTTTAACAAGCTTAGTAAAAAATTATTTATTTACTGGGAAGTTTAAGCGTAAAGTTTAACTAATGGCAAAAAAGCTCAAAATTCTCTTACTCTTTGATGTCGCCGAAGAAATTGCGGATGGTGAATATACCCCTTACTTTGATCAGCCTGACTGGGTAACAGAAAGAGATGTAAAAAAAGCGCTTGAACAACTAGATCATGAAGTTATGCCCTTAGGTTTAAGCGATCGAATTGAGCCCCTACTCGATAAAGTAAGAAATGATCGTCCAGACATGGTGTTTAATTTATGTGAAGCATTTGAGTCTAATCGAGATAATGAACCCTATATCGTTGGCCTCCTTGAATTGCTAAAAGTTCCGTATACAGGAGCAAAACCAAGCACACTAAGACTATGCAAAGACAAAGCTCTTACAAAGCTCATACTAGCCCACCATAGAATTAAAACGCCTAAATTCATCGTTTCTCAAAAAAAACGTCCTAAAAAGGCCTTACACTCTTTTCCTTTTCCAGCGTTTATAAAACCACTACAGTTAGAGTCTTCTGAGGGAATTTCACAAACATCTATTGCCTACTCAGAAAAAGATGCATTGGAGCGAATCGAGTTCATCCATTCAAAATTAGAATCCGATGCTATAATCGAAGAATTTATTGATGGAAAAGAACTTTATGTTGGAATTATTGGAAACCAGAAGACCATTGCTTTTCCCCCAAGAGAATTGTTTTTCCGTGAAGTTCCAGAGGGAGAGCCAACCTTTGCAACATATAAAGCCAAGTGGGATGAAAACTATCGTAAAAAATGGGGTATTGATACAGGTCCATCAGAATCATTTTCTGAAGAGAGTCTGAAAAAAATTGAAATTCAGTGTAAAAAAATCTACCACCTATTACAAATGTCTGGCTATGGGCGCATGGATTTACGTGTCAAACCAGATGGTAGTGTTTATTTTATAGAAGCTAACCCAAATCCCTCGCTTGGCAAGGAAGACGATTTTGCATTAGCCGCAAAAAAATATGGGCTTCCTTATTCTGAATTAATTGCAAAAATTTTATCATTAGCGATATAGCTATAACTATGAAGATTTTTCTATTTTGCCTTATTAGCCTCTTTTTTTCTGATAATACTTTTGCCAACCATGCAAAGATTTCGATTCATATTCGAAAATCATCTGTCGACTGGAGTGACCCAAATGGTCGAATCATTTACGAGTCGGTATGCAGACAAGACACTACTATTGTCGTTCATGATTTTCGCGAACATCCCGAAAGAAGAGCCACAACACCTCCCACAATATTTAGCTGCCAAAGCACTTATAAAGACCAGCCGTTAGAAATTAAGGTTAGTTTTAGAAACGAAATCGTACTGGCGCGAGAATTTGGACTATCTGGTGATGCGGTAAAAAGAATTTACGCTTCACTATACTTAGATGTCGGCTCTGGTTTTCCCTATTTACAAGAAGTGCAAAGCCTAACTGGACAGCAAACATTTTATAGAAACATAAATCATAGTGATTCTATATTTACTCTTAGCCCATTTGAATTTTTAGAAATAATATGTTCGGAAGGTAAGTGTCGAGCAACCGGCCCGGAAGCAATTTTTAGAGCCGATATAGAAATGCAAAATGAGTAATTTGCGGTCTTGCGCGCACGCTATGCAACATTATTAATTGCTACCTAAATAAAGCCCTCAATATTAGAATATTTTTTCTTGCGAATTTACAAAAATTGTTATGCACTCAATGGCATGAAAAAAATTGCTCTTTTATTTTTATGTGTCTTATATATTCCCTTTCTTTTCACTTCTTGCGCTGCCTTAACTCGCTACAAATGCAATAGAGAGTATGCAGTTAAAAAAGGCATGGAAGATGCTGATGCGGGCAGACTTTCTCAGCCCTCTCGAACTGAAGGCAGCAGCTGCGAAGGGGACTATAGTGGGGCTACTTTTTCTAAAGATTATCTATATGGATTTCAGCAAAAAAAGAATGAAATTTGCCAAATTACCATGGCATCGCAATTAGGTAAAACAGATGGTGAGCAGGGAAACACAAATAAGCCAAATAAAGGAAAACTTTCTCTCTGTGTTGATCTTAAAAACTCGCAAAAACTGCAATCTGCCTACGATAAAGAATTTCAAAAATCTTATTGTTCAGCTTCAAGAGCTAGCAATCTTGGTAGCGCAAGAGCGCAAGCATGGCAAGAAGAAGACTTCTCTACTGCATTCGCAGACTGTAGCAACCAAAGCTCACTTCGCTCTAGCTATCTCTCTGGCTATAAAAAGTCATTGAGTGAAATTTGTACCATCTGGAGCAGAAAAGTTTGCTCTTGATGAAGCTCGCGCAAATCGCGGCCCAGAAGAAGGCGTTAGAAGACTTTCCCTTTGTAAAAGTGTAACAAGGCTAAACCTAGTAGACTCTTTTAAGAACTCCTATGAAAAAACACGTAATCTCATAGCACAAGAAGAGAATGATAGAATCGCCAGAGAGCAAGAAGCACAAAGAGCAGCTCAGTTAGCCGAATTTCAAAGAACCGTCGCAACCTCTTCTTTTCCCTTAAACTTACGCAATTATGTAGCTCGCTGTTCAGTAGCAAGCAACCGGTCAAATGTTAATGTAGAAGTCGAAAACCATTACCCAGAGCAGATTCTGATTCAAGGGAATTGGCGTGTAATTTACTACAACTCTGACTTTGCAAAAATCACAGAAGATAGAACCCTAGAGGCCGTACTCATTACAGGAAATAACAAAAAATCATTCCAAAAACTTACGCTACCGCAAGGCGCTTCTTACTGTAGAGCTGAATATATTGGCGGCTAAGCTAGATATTGCATGTAGATTTATAAACCCAACCACCAGGGCCTAAAAATAAGCTTTCAAAATAAGTAGCCGCCGTTTTTACTAAATTTAAGGCCCAGCCGGCGATCGCATAATTATTCACGCTAGAGCCAGAAAAATTGCCATTGGCTCCTGCGTGCACTGTAGTGCAGCTAGATACCAATGCACTTGTTACAGTGCACTGCTTTAGGCTTCCAGTGGTTGCTTGGCCGGTAACATATTGAACAACAGCAGTACCTGAATCTGTAAACTCTAAACCCGCTTGCATGAAATTACTTGTTGTAGTTGTTAAAGTACTCACTCCAGCTGCGTTTTCTATTTCAGTTGCACTAACCCAACCACTAGTGGCACACCCTGATAGCGTACTTGTACAAGGAGAGTAGTATACTTTATTGTTTGCCAAATCATAGTATGCAACTGCTGGCTTAGATGTAGCTGGGTTAATTTTAATAGCGGCTCCTAGACCGTGGCTTAAGGGTGTAATAGAGCTATTGATTGAAAAACTAGACCCACCATTAGAAGTATAACCGTATCTAAGAACAGTATCTGTTAAGTCATAGTAAGAAAGAACAATGTTTCCTGATGTATCATAATCAGCACTTAGGTCTCTTCCCCCACTTGCTCCACCTAAGGTGATAAGTGGAGTCGTAATATTTAAATTAGACCAAGTACCACTAGACAAACTATACATACCCGATCTGATTCCCCTAATCGTATTTGTATTATCTATTACGAATAATACTGGGTATGCTACACCTCCCGAATAATACATAGCCATAGCAGTTTCATTTGCCGCTGGTAATGTATATGTACCCGTTGGTGTTAGAGGCATTTGAATAGAATTCCATGTGCCCGATCCATCCGCTTGCGCGTTGTACACTAAATAAAAACGATCATCGGTATCATCAAAATACCCAATCCAAGGGCGATTTAAATGATCAAAAGCAAGGGAGGGAAACCTAGGATTGGCACCTGTCGGTATGGTTTGAAAAGTCCAACTTCCATTAGATTTATACCCGTATTTCACAACTGCGCTAGCTAATGCTCCTACTGAGTAATCTATAAATACCACACCAGGGTTACCAGAGGGCGCAGTATCGGCACCTATATTTTTAATAGGTAGTCCTGTACCAGCCTGCATAATATTACCCGTATTATCGGGAAAACTATTTGTAAACGTAGCAGCACTTGAAGCGACGGTAATATCATTCACCTTACTTAAATACATCTGATAAGGTGCTGCGTTCGAACCATAAATTCCATAAACGACTCCAGAGCTTGTGTCTATGGCTGCATTACCACTTCCCGCGGTAGCAGCAGGCAATGTAACAGTATTCATAGTGCCTACGGTATTCCACGCACCATTGAAAGTAGTAGTTTGGCTATTAAAATAGCCAACAGAGGTAGTTGATATATTGGTTACAATATGAAATTTTCCAGAACCATCTTTTAAAACATCTGCCCATGAATTGCCTGCATTTGCGCCACCTATGGCAGCGCCTGCAGTAAACGCAGTTGGAGCTGCAGAGCAAGCTGTTGATGCATTCATTAAATAAGGAACAATACCAGTTGCCGTTCTTCCAATGACTTTTGGAACATCATCAACTACAGTTGGGTCTAAAATAGGATTTACCATTACGGAATTTGCCATAGCAGCTATATTTTGCTTAGTCCATGAAGCCGCTGTTAAGCAATTACTAAGATTTGATTGCCTACAAACACCATATCTCATTTGTGCTGTTCCCCCATAGGCTACTACAGGATAAAAGTCAGTACCTGCAGAATTTACTCTGCACCACGAGATTCCAGGATCCATTTGATTTGAACCAATATTAGCCCCTTCTATATTTTCTGCTGCGGTCATTCCAAAAAAACTTGAAGGTGAAGAGCAGCCAGCATCACAAAACAACGCCCTTAACCTAGGAGTAGTCGTCGCATGAGTAATATATGTTACCAATACTTCATCAAGTGGGTTCACACTAATAGATAGAGCTCTTGTTTGACCAGCTGTAAACGTATCAACTACTGCTGCTGTCCACACTCCAGAACTTGTAACGGCAGCAGATCTCATGGCTACCTTTACCGTAGTTGCAGTTGTAGAATAGGCAACAATTGGCCTACCATCACTAAAAAAATCTAATCTAACATGAGTAGCAGATCCGTTACCTGTATTATCTCCTGCAATAATCTCTGTTTGATAAGATACTCCATCAAAATAAGAAAATTTAACGGTATACGAGCTACGGTCATAGTATGCAATGGCAGTCCTAGTTGTCCCAGGTATCATTTTCACATCTGCAAAGACTCCCCTCGCCGTTGCAGCAACGTTCCCTTTTGTACCTTGAAAAATACTAGAACTTGAACAACTTGAAGTTTGGGTATCAACTTGAGGGGTAACTGGGGTAACACCCTCCAGATCGGGAGATCCGCATGAGTATAAGATTATAGAAACGAATAAAAGTGATTTTTTTAAAACTTCCATCCCACCCCCAATGGTACTCGAATTTCATTTTCTATTTCTTTTGCATCTATCGTTCCTCTGGCGCCTGATCCATTGAACTTAGTCCAGCTAAAATTATATTCAGTACCTATACTAAGAAACAGATTTTCAAATCTCTTAACCAAATGTAATTCAGGGGTCATACGAAACGACTGCCGATAGCTACCGCTAGAAGCCTGCTTTTCTTTATAATCAAAGGGGACTGATGCTTTCAATTTACCCTCTAAATAGAATCGATTTCCTATTTCTTCTTTTCCGCCCAGACCAAATAATACCGAATGACTATTAAGTGAAGATATCAGCTCATTAGGTGTAGAATGCTCTGAGCTTCTCGAATAAAAGCGATAGCCTAATAAAAGATAATAGTCTGAAGAATTGCTAAAATACATTTTCGGATTAAGTTCAAGTAAGTATTCTTTAGAATTTATAGAAGCTCTATTTAGCCCTCTTAAATTATCGAAAGTGTATTGTCCATACTCAGCTACTAAATCTATTGATTTTATCCAACCCAAATTTTCTATTGGAAAATCCCAATCAACCCCTAAAAAAATAGATCTTTCTGCTGGAAGCGTAGCCTTGAAGCCACTACTAGCAAGATTGTATTTCTTTAACCCCATTCCAAATTTAAAACGAAAGGTATGATCGTAAATTATTTCTTCTTTTACTGCTTCAGCATATTTTTTAGCAGGCTCAGAGAAGACATTTTCTAAATTACTACCTTGCTCCCCATCATTTGCTTCAACAGGAGGAGCATCTCCAAGAATTGGATCATTTGAAATCGCCAATGAACTCGTCAGCAGAGAAAGCAATAATAGAATCAATCTGCCTCTCCTTCTCGGTCGATATATTTAATCTTCATACCGACCTTTAAATGATCTGGGTCTGAAATAAGTTCTTTATTCCATTCTAAAAGTTTTTTCCAAAGCTTGTGCGTTCCAAAGAGTCGATACGAAACTTCAGCTAAACTTTCTCCCTTCTTTACCGTGGTTTTCGAAAATTGCTTTTCGTTGGCTATGCTTCTTTGTTTTTGCGTTAAATAGATTTTATTTCCAACTTTTAGATCTTTTGAATTATTTATTCCGTTATTATCCGCTAATTGCTTCCACTTTTTTCTACTTCCCAGATACTTTTTAGCAAGCTTAGGCAGTGTGTCCCCTGATCTGACTATGACATAATCTAGATTCTTTTTCTCATCAGCATTTTTATTTAAGATTGACCCTTTTTTAGTTTGAACTATTTTTTCTGCATTTGGTTTCTCTAGTTTAACTAAGTCACTCTCAATGCTTTCTTTTGCCTTAGCAAGTTCTTTAACTTGATCGCTTCCAATTAAATTTTCTGCTTTATCAACGCTGCCGGCTAAAAAATATAATTTGGCCGATGCTAGCTTTGCCCACGAGTACTTATCAGAAAGTGGTTCTAAATAATTAGCAAGCGACTCTGTCCCCTCTCGCTCTTTAATTATGATTGCCTTATAGTAATCTGCGCGCTCATCCAAATGCCCACCCTCAGTGAATCGTTTTAATAAAAGATCTGCCTCTTCAATTTTCTTTTCGCTAAGATAAAACTTAACAAGTGCAAACGTTAACTCAACAGAACAAGATTCTATAGCACATCGCTCTTTTACAAATGAATAAAGCTCAGCTTTATCTTTCTTTTGCTGAACTAACAATTTGAAAAGCGCTACCTCGGCTGAAGAGTTTGAACTGTCATGCTCTAAAGCTAATTTAAAACTCTTTTCTGCACTTATTAAATCATTTTTTAGTATCGCTATTTTTCCTAAACTTACAGATTTAAACGAAAGCATTTTCTTTCCAGAGCTTAGACTTATCTTATTCAAAATTTCAGTCGCCATCGAAATCTCATTTTTAGCAATTAGGTTTTCTACATAGGCTTTTAGAAGTTTTGGCTTTTTCTCTAGTGCTGGAATTGATTCAGCTACTTTGATGCTAGGATTTGAATTATTTTGTTTATCTTTTAATAATTGAAATTTTAGATCATACACCTGAAACTTAGGGTCATTAAAGTGCAATGCCTTCGCTATACTAAATGCATCTTCTGCTAGATCGAAACTTTCCTGTATAAGGTAAAAATCAATCAAGGCCAGTGACAAATTTAAATTGAAAGGAAGCTCTTTTTTCGCATTTAAAAGAATTAACTCTACCTCTTTAAAAAGTCCGAGTGAGTACTTCTTTTTTGCTAGTTCAATGAAATAATTTGATTTGGCCGTAGTAGATCGAGCTTCTGAAGCACAATCATAAAGATATTCGACGCTTTCAGACTTCCACAAGCCAGAGTGAACTTCATCGTCACAACTTGCAGATGCCTCTATTGAGTGAACAGCAATCAAAATGATTAAAAATATTTTCATAAGCTTCATGCCTAAAATGAGCCATTCCTTGACTCTCATAGTCTAGGTTATCCATTTAATTTTTTTTAAGCAAATAAAAACAGTAAGTTCCAAAAATTTCAGCTGCTACCTTGTAGAAATCTCAGCGATAACGTGTTGAATACACTAAATAATTATCATTAAACATTCCTATATATTGATGCACTATAAAATTAAGTACTCATAACTCATGGAGGAGCTTATGTTTCTATCAATACTACTTCTATTCTCTTTACCTACCGAAGCCAAAACACTCATCACACAAACACCGGTAACACAGCTCACGAATCTTCGTCTTCCCGAAAAACTGCAGCACGAAGGCAAAACTCTTGCGGTTCTAGTTATTAAAGACCAAGCACCAGAAAGCACCACTGTAAGTATTGATTTACGCCAAGCAAAACTTCATCAATGGATTTTGAATTCAAAAAATCTTATCGTGCAAAATAGTATGCCCTACTATATTGCAAAAATTCTTTCGACACACGAAAGCAGAAGTGACTTATTGGGTAAAGAATTTTATATTCATATTTCTGATTTAAATCCTAGCTTAGTTATCTCAAATACCTTTGATAATTCATTGCCTGATGGAGTAACAAAAACCCCTCACCCACTGCCGTGGGATGCCTACAACCCCCAAGGCACTTGGTCTTATTCAATAGATAAATCTATAGATAAAAAAGAAAACCAATTTCTACTTAATTCACCACCAAGAGATATTGAATATTTTTGCCCTCGTTATTTTTCCTTAGATAAGACATTACAGTCTTATTTGTGGCAATCGCTAATAAGTCATATTGTTCGCTTTGAGTCTTTATACATCCCTCTTACTGCCTCAGATGAAGGGCGATACGACTCTACTAAAAAAGGTGTTATTAGCTCTGGCCTAACGCAAATTTCGTTACGATCTATTAAGGCCAGCTGTTATCAAAAAAGGGGCTGTTCTTCGATTAAAAACCAGGAAGACTTATACAATCCAGAAAAAAATCTTAGCTGTGCTTTGGGTATTATGTCATGTCTAACGCAAAACGATGGATGCATATCTTGTAAATCAGGCGGTCGCTGGCAAGGCATTGCAAAATACTGGAGC
Organism: Oligoflexia bacterium; assembly: GCA_023954355.1. Lineage (GTDB taxonomy): Bacteria > Bdellovibrionota > UBA1018 > CAIPTA01 > CAIPTA01 > JAMLID01. The sequence goes on from JAMLID010000007.1 coordinate 99,002, forward strand.
ACTCTTCAAGAAGAACGAGAAATATCATGCCCTACTTGTCCTGGGGGAAAAGTAAAAATAGGGAAAAAAGCGCTGATTAAAGAAGAGTTAAAAAACTCAGCTGCTTTTTGTTTTTAGTTACTTTTAGGAAGAACCTCAAAAATCTTTTCCGCAGCAAAAGCATGACCCTTTTGGTTTAAATGCCCGCCCATTTCTTGATATAGTGAATGTAAGTCTTCGTGTCGCATAAAGCTATGACGCAAACTAAATGAGGGGATTCCTACCTTAGTAGCAATCTCTATAAATCTCTTTTCTCCAAGTAACTGATCACTTTCTTTACCCGGAAAACATCTTTCTATTGGATCTTTAATTCTCTTCCAATCATCTAGAGCAATTTCTTCTTTTACAGGAAAATATACTCCAACTATCGGAACATTCTCTGCATCTAATACTAATTTACGAAACATCCCTTCTGTTGCAATCAGTCCACGATTCCATTCTTCTGTTGGTTCTTTTAAAAACATTTGAAGCACCGGAGAACATGAAACATGAGGAGCACCTTCGCTCATCCACTTATCCCACTTTAGTCTTGTATACCCCATATAAAAGGCGCGAAAAGAGGAAGAATAAAATAACAAATATCTCAAAATAGGATTGCTATACTCTATTTTTGGCGAATTCAATGGGTCTTGTTCAATATTGTATGGTCGAACAAAATCACTCCATGATTCATTTTTATTAGCATAAACAATATTATTGTTAACATAATCATTGAAGCCTAAAAATTGTAATACAATCATTTTAGCATCAGTACTTGGTTTTCTATTATGAAAAGCTAGTATAGGCTCCACACTTCCATAATCTGCAGATGCTAAAGAAACTAAATTAATTTTTTTCTGTTCTCTAACCTCTAATTTAGCTCGCAATAACGATTGGTACGTTAGTTCTAGAGGAATATCATTTGCCTCAGTAAATGAATCTCCCAAAACGATAAGAGAAGATGCCTTTTCTTTTTCACTTCTCGTTCGATACCCCCACTCATCATATGTAGACTCAACTCCATATACAAAGACAGTCTTATCCTTTGGTCCAGTATGCCCAAGCTGTTTATCCAACACCCAATCAATGGCAGCGTCATAGCGATTATAAAAGATATAAGTAAGACCTTCTAAAAGAAGATAAGTTGAAACTATGACAATAAATATACGAAGAAAAAATCGTTTCTTTTTTTTATACGTATGATCCACGTTTTATTTTTTCTAAAATAATTTTTTCCATTTTAATAGGATCTTTCGGATCCACAGAAAATAAAGACTGCTGCTCGCAACGAATTTTTTCTTTTAAGAGCCAACGTAAAATATCTGTTAACCCCTTATTTTTTTTATCCTGAAAAAATGGGTCGTTCTCAATAGCATCTTTTGCTTTTTTCAAAGATCTTTGTTCAGAGGGATCGCTCTCTTTCACGTTATAATATGGTAAATCATATTTTTTCACATCATCAGGAAGCACACCTAAAAATCTAACAGAGGGTGCGCTAAAATCAGCATTTCTGATTAAAGAAGAAGCAGACCCAGCCTTTAGCGTTCTAAAAATATTTTGCATCGTGTATGCGTCCAGATCTCCAAAGAAATATATAGGTATATCTATTTGTTCTTGAATCAGCTTACACCATCCACGAACCCCATTCGAAGGAACCCCTCCAGCGCCTATCAAAATACAGTTATTTCTTTTCGTAAAACCCATACTTTGTAAGGTATTAGCCGTACCTTCTGATTCTATAACTAAACAAAAATCTAATTTCTTTTTAATTTTTAATTTTAATGACTGTGGCTTATTTTTTGGCTGAAAGGGCGCTGTACCTAAAGTTGAAAGATCAATTACAGCTTTTGACCCATCTAAAAGAGTTTCTGTAACAATTAAGTTTTGTGAATATGTTTGGCCGCCTCTATCGTTAGCGAAGCAATTTAATTCTTCTCTATATACTCTGAGCATGTCACCAATAAAATCTATGATCGCGTCACTCTCTACTTGGTCTTCAAAATCCAGAGGTTTTAGGTTTTTTTCGCCTTTAATTAAACCCTTACAAATATAGTAAAGCTCTCTTTTTGTATTCACCGCGCCTATGTCTAAATTTCTTAGCATGATCTCTAAAATAAATACGACTCGTGCTAATTTTTGAACAGAGCTCACGTTAAGCTCTGTTCGCACCACCTTGTCCCCAGGTGTTAAATATCCAATTTTAGGCTCATAAAAAGAATTATCTAAGCTAGTTTTAACTGCCTCCAAAACTGGGCGCTTACTTTTCTCTAAATCAGAAAGCATTTGCTCAGCCAAGGCCTTTGCCTCTTTGGGAATATCAATTTTTAATTCTCTAATTTTTAATAATTTAGCCATAACCTACTTCTTATTTGCTTTCTTCTTTGGTGCATTAGCTTTGGATTTTTTAGGAGATTCATTTACTTCACCCTCATCTTCTGAAGAACCTTCACTCTCTGCTGCTTCTTCACCAAAAATATGAGCATGTTTAGCTTTTTGCTCTGCTAGGCGTGATTCCGCAATCTTTAACTCTTCTTCAGCGTCTTTTGAATCTCGTCCTAATAATTTTTTTAATCCTTCTTCAGCTCTCTTTTTTCTACTGTCATTAGATTTTGTGATTCGAACAAGTGCCTCTACTAAAATAGGGCCAAACTGCTCAATATGTTGCAGTTTTCTTTCTAAATCAGCTTCTTTAAATTCTTTCTTAATATGGCGCGACAGTCGTTGACCCGCTTGAATCAAGGCTCTGCGAATTTCATCTACCAATTCATCACTGGCATCGATTGTTTCTTTAGAGGCATTTTTAAATTTAATAAAAGGTGAAACTACCGATACAGCAAAAACATAAGGCCCCAAAGGCAGTGAGTTCTTTGGCTGCTGTAGTCCATAGGTTTTCCAATTCACAGATTCAATTGCTCTCGTGATCGCACATCCAGACTTATCAAACTGTAGAGGTACACGGTTTGCAAATCTAAGCAACTGAACTGGCGTATCCCCTTCACCTCGATTCATAAATCTAGCAAGAGCTACCTCTACAACCACCGGCTTAAAATCACAAATGCTTGGTCTTCTCGTAGCTACAGAAAAAAAGTCTATTTCTCCAAGACGCTGTATTGATTTAGATAATGATTCTTCTCCAACGGTTAATACCGATTTTGTAGATGGAGCCATTAAGGGCGAATCTTGCACTGCCTGGAATGCCTTTTTAAAATCTGCATCCCCTAGAGTAGTAATTGGCTTCTCTAATAGATTTTTTGGTAATCCCTTTTCTATAAACTGACTGATTGCCTGTTCACTAACTCGAGAAAAGCCTGTCTTTAAAAATTTCCTTAAGCTGATTTTACCAAATAAAGTGGCGTGGGTAATGAACTCACCTAACTTAAACGTATGTGGGTGTGGCAAAGTCGCCTCTGGCACGGAAGGCACTGTATCAGTAACTCGCTCAACGTGTACCCAATCAGCATCCATCAGCTTATAGTGCAAAGTTAAGTGTGGGTTCACTAAAACAGTTCCCTCTAAATAGGTAATTAGCCCCCCATCACCGTTTAACTGGATTCGACCATCAATTTTAAAACTAACCTTTACTCCATGGTCTTTATTCCAGTCGATAGTCTCTTTATTTCTAAGAACGCCTACGTTTGACTTAATATCAACATCTACCTGTCCATGAATGGCTTTACGCATTTTCTTCGTCTTGGTAGTTACAAATGCTCCTTTCGCATTCGTTAACTGAGCCCAAGTTGTTGCTGCTGAAATACCAATCCCTTGTTGTCCACGAGAACACTGGCCACGCCCGAATTTTGAAGAAGCAAGATATTCACCAAAAACTTTTGCTAAATCATCAGGCTCAATTCCTGGGCCATTATCTTCCACAACAATTTGAATCAAATCTGTATTACGAGAAGATCCGTTCCCAACTTTTTTAATTTCTACAGATAGCTCAGGAAGAATCCCATTCTGCTCACATGCATCTAAAGAGTTATCGACAGCTTCTTTAAGGGTCGTCAAAACTGCCTTTAGAGGAGAAGAAAACCCTACCTGCTGTAGGTTTTTGGCAAAATATTCTGCGGTACTGCTTTTGGTAATTTTACTCAAGGGCAACTCACTTACTATAATGGCTAAAAATGATTAAGTTGCTAATTATCGTAAGGATTTTCCCAAAAAGTGCAAGGGGTCACAAAAAAATTTACACGGTTTTCTTTTTCCTGCACCTTTCACTCAAGTCGTCATTTTCCGTATAGATCGCCCTAAGATCAAGCCCTGCTTGGGCTTAGAGCGATTTCGTGGTTCAATAGAGTTGGAGGCTTTTTATGAAACTTTTTCTTTCTACACTTACTCTTTTCGCACTGCTCAGCACCCCAACCATGGCATCTATCAAAGTCGATATGTCGGGATGCGTTCCTTTCATGCGCAATGTGCAAGGGTCATCGTTAGATTTTCAAATCGACCCCCAAGGTAACTTAGTTTTCAATAATAAAGACCCCATGATCACTAGCTCTAAAAGAACAGATAAAGTTGATTCTATTAAAAAGAAAATCGTCGGACAAAGCGGCCAAGCACATATCAGCCTAACAAGAACAACAAATGGCTACCCTGCTAAAGTAGAAATTATTGAACCACAATACGACAGCAACAAACCATCAGAAACACTTACATTCAACTTTGCTTATAAGGATGGGGGCGATGGTAAAAATCATTGCTACGTAAAAGACTATCAAATTCACCAGCACGAAGGCCAATATAAAGGAAAAACCTTTGTATATTATAACAATGATTTATGCACCGAACTAGAAGAAGCACTAGATGCAAATACTGATGATTTAATTAAAAGATGCGCCCCTGTGATTGGGCACTTACAAGCTGTAATCAACGCACAAAGAACTAGCTATAAAAAGGAAAAGAAAGACTTATATCAGTACATTGATTCAAACGAAGATGGAAGCAACTCTCTAGCAAGGATCATAAATACCTTGGGTGATTGCCGCTCTACTAGAAGAGATTTATTTCCAAATTATAAATATCCTATTCCTAGCCGTAGAAAAGGGATAACCATACCCGCCATACACATCAGACCAATCCAACTCTTTAACCACGGATCAACAGGAACAGTTGAAGATAGTAGATAGCTTTTAGTCTTTTCTTGAATCATTTACCGAATAAGACTATGCATACAATATGAGTCTGTGGGTACGTGAAATCAAAGATACAGATCACCCTATCGTCGTTAAATTAATTAACCGATCTTATCGAGGTGAAGAAAGCCTAAAAGGCTGGACATCAGAAGCGACCTTCTTATCAGGCCAAAGGATCGATGAATCTTTATTAAAGAAAGAGCTAAGCCCTGAGGCCAATATGCTTTGCTTATTTGATAATACAAAACTTATTGGCTGTGTTTATTTAAAAATCTATCAAAACCCTAAAGAAGACATCTGTTATCTTGGAATGCTTACTATTGATCCAAATATACAAGCAAAAGGGCACGGAAAGTTTCTTTTATCCAAAGCCGAAGAATATGCGAAACAAAAAAAAGCAAAGCTAATTTCTCTTGGAGTTATTTACCTAAGAACAGAACTTATAAATTGGTATGAGCGTAGAGGGTATAAAAAAACAGGGCAAACCAAGAAGTTCCCCTATGGGCAGCCAGAATTTGGAATCCCCAATCAAGACGGACTATATTTTTGTATGATGGAAAAGTTTATTTAATTAAATTTCCGTACCGACTTACGCAAGACAAATGTAGACCATCACGACTAAAGTATTTTTGTCTTTTTTCTTTAGCGCCTTGAATTTTAAGAGCAATAAAATCATAAAACTGATTATAGTGCTTTGAGTCCGGCATAAGCTCCATATGAAACTGCGCTCCTATCCCTCGCCCATTCGAATACTCAACAAGCTCTATAATATCTTGCCCTTTTGCTCTAGCTATAGCTTTTAATTTGGTATTTGCCTCGTCTACCTTAACCGACTGATGATGAATACTATTTACCTCTACCTCTGGTGAGTCGCCAAAAAGTCTATGGAAAGAGTCTTCACTATTCGTGCTTTTTGTTATTTTATGAACTGAACGATACGGATGACTAATTTCTAATTCTTTTTCAATATCCTGAAAGAGCTTACACCCATTGGCCACTGCCCCTGCTTGGTGCCCCCTACATGTACCGTAAAAATAACCATTGCCCTCTTCAAAATAGGCTTTGATTAATTTTAGCTCTTCTTTATCTCTAAACGCATTAAGGTTATAGGCATATCTATTTCTCTCACCGTAGAACCTGGGATGAATATCATCGCCCCCCATGGCTAAAAGCCCATCAAAATTTTCAGCTATCATTTTATACGTTTCTTTTCTTTCTTCTGGGCTAAACCCCAACGTCGCTCCTAAAGGTAGAATCAAAGGTTTAAATTTTCTTTGCTCAAAGGGTATTAGCATTTTACGAGCTCTATCTTGAGAGGCGATCATGTCTCCCGAATGATTTGCTAAGGCCAAAACATTTCCACGATTGTTAAAACCTAAGCTCAGTTTAATTTCACTAGGCAGTACCGGCAAATCACTCAAATCACCTTTGTACTCTCTAAGTAATTTATTTTCTTTTAAATTTTTTATATATCGCTGAACGGCTTCTTCTTTTGTTTCACCATCTTTTTTAAGTATAAGATACGAATACTCATAGCCCTGTGGACTCCACTCCAAAAATTGAACTCCAGAAAAACAAGGGATTACCCAAAAAATAAAATAAGTAAGTATTTTTAACACATCTCTATTTCGGAACCTTTTCTCTGGTAATTTAGCAAGAGCCCAACACGCTAGGGTGTTGTGTTTTTTCTTCTTAATTTTATACATTCAACCGAATAGCTAATATGAGCTTATTTCTATCAATTTTATTCTTCTCTTATGCACATGCTGGCGAGCTTGACTGCGCGTCCTCTTTAATTCGCGCCCACCGATTAGAAGAAAAATTTAGCACTACATTTGCTTCAACCAAGCATGTTATGTATGAAAAAGAAACAAACGTTCTTTATCTAGAATCGAAAACAGATTTCAATTTACTTTATCTTTCGACTGAAAAGGGACTATTCGCAGTCAAAAAAAGTGGCTTTAAATTTTCGCCCAATCTAGTTCATTCGTTTTATTTTAAAATTAATGGAATAGAAGGGTTAGACAATCTATATGTTTCTCAGACTATTGGCCTTGGAAGCAATTCATTAAAAAGCTACCCCCCTAGTAAAATGAAAGAAGAATCAAAAAAGAAATTTAAACTGCAATTTACGGCTGAAGTTATAACCCCAAATGACGACGTAAGAGCAGTTTATAAAAATGCTTTTGAAGGCTTATATCTAAAACTAGACTCTCTTCTAAATGATGATTATATGCGATCCTTAGGGGAGTTTTTAAACTTTAAACAGCCATATGATGAGACTGCTGTAAAAAATGCCAAAGAAAACTGCAGCAATATTTTCTAAAAAAAAGAGCCCAGAAAAGGGCTATAAATTTAAGCAATTAAAGATGGACTTATTCTAAGCGACTACCTTCAAATTTAGAAAATGTCTTAATCTCTAAATTATCACCACTATAGGTTTCATAGCTAACTTCTGTCGGAGAAAGAGGAGCAAAAGTAGGACATTTATTGTTCGTATTATCTACTACAGTCAATGTTTCATAAAGACTCTTATTGTATCTTCTAGGTTGAGCCATATATACATCTGTATTGCACATACTACGTCCAATTTTAGTAATTGGTAATTTAACAATACGTAGTTCTGGCATAATGGCAGCGCAAACGCGACCCACAGGGCATGTTGGACGAAGACTAAGCTCTAATAGAATATAGCGTTTAGATTTATTTACTATTACCGTACCGCTAATAATGTCTTTTTCTTGGTACGGTAAACTATCGTCTATATAAAATCTATTTAATACAGATGTTGCTTCACTTTGAATTACAGTTGCATTGCTAAATTGTGAGAGCGATAAAATTAGTGAAAGTAAAATTGTCATATTGGCTCCTTTATATTTTACTCTTACTAATACAATATGTGTGCCAAGCTCTTCTCTTTAATTTGTCTTAGCTAATCAATGCATAAGTACCAAAAAGGGACTTGTATTTAGCCAAAGGCAAATACAAATCCCAATTTAGTACCAAAACAGAAGTTTATTTTCTTTCTAAAGTGCGTAAAGCATCATCTTGAATTTCAATAATTCTTCTTAGGTAAGGAGAATTTTCAGCCTTAAACTCTGCTGGCATATCTCTCTCAATAGAACGAACTAATTTTTTCCACATAAGTTTTGTGGCTTTTGGATCTATCTTTACATCGAAATTAGGCTGAGGATCCATAAAACCTACGGTCTTTAAGCCAATTCGATCTGCAAACGAAAAGTTCGCAATGGTCTCATAAGCTTTTAGATATTCGTAAGCTTTCTCTAACTTACCCATATTATTTACTGGGCCAGAGAGAACGCCTGAATCTAAATAAAAATCTAATAAGAACATCGCTCTAAGCATTAAGAAGTTATAAGCATAATCTTCGTAACGACCGCCACCACCAGAGATCTGTTGGTTAACAATTTCTAAAACTGTTGATTCAGGGGTTTGAGCAGCTATTGCTTGAAGAGCTAGAATCTTGATTAGCTTTTCATGATTGAATGCCTTGACCAACTCTGGATAGTCTTGATTACCTTCTCTTATTGCTGTCTTATCTACCTCTTTAAGAGTCACATAGGTATATTCTACTAACTCTAAAGCTGTTGCTTCTTCAGCAAAAACCTTTGCTCCAGCCATAAGACCAGACGAAGGGGGAACAACTGCTTTCGTATTTTCAGGAGCATAGATAGTTTTTAGTGCCGCATCTAACTTTTGTAAGTGAATCGCACTATTTAGCTTTTTTGTTTCTTCTTGCATTTCTTTTGTAGTTGTAAGCATAGAACTCATTTGTTCTTTCATGCCTATCGTAGCGTCGATAGCATCGTTTGCTTTACAACCTAAAATTAGAACTGCGGTTACTGGTAGTATGAATAATGACTTCATTATTGCACTCCTTTAACTAAGTCTTTTTTAAGATCTTCTAAGTGAGAGTCGGTCATTTCGCCTAACCAAATAGAAAGTATAGAGCGAACAAAGCCGGCCTTACCTTGAATGGTAGTTACAGCGCCTGTAGGGCTTTCGTATGTTACTAGCTCGCTACCATTGGCTAATCTTTCGCCAACAATCGCCATTGACTTGCCTTCTGGAGCATCTCCACCTTTTTTAACAGCATTCAAAAATGCCTTAACTTCTTCACTTTTGGTGTCAACGTCATTTGCATCTAAGCTGTCTAAATAGGCATTCATAACGTCTTCAGCACCTACGTTTCTTAAGAAAGTCAAATGAACGGCAACTGAGCCCATTTGGTTTGTAGAATCCAACGCTTGATCTTCATTACGAGTATATTTGTCGATTTGGTCTACTAATAATTGAGCAACATAAACCTTAACATTAAATAATGTCTTTTTACGAATACCTGCCCCTGCCAAAGATAAATTAGCAGAACGACCGTCTATACTTGTTACGGCAGTCTTAGCTATGGCTACTTTTTCAATTTCTTTTCCGCTTGGCTGCATTGTCAAAGTTGCAGAAAATCCAAACGTAGGGATCATGAGTCCCATGACTCCTAAGGTAATTGCTGTTCGAAACATAAGGTACTCCTTTAAATATAATCTATTCTTAAAGGGCAGTTTATACCGCGACATGCGCAATGCGTCAATATATTAAAATACTAATATTTTCATATGGTTATATATCGCTACCTAAAGACTTATATTCTCTTTATGCTCTTGATTTATGACAAGTGGCTCTCTTGAGCACTTCCACCTTCGATGAATCCAAAGCCATTGGCTAGGCTTTCTACGAAGCAATTTTTCTACTTCTGTTTGATAGATCTGGGTGTTTACCCACTCTTCTCTAGCTTCTTTCTCTACCGGAGAATAATTTGAATCACTAATTTTCTGGTATTCAATTTCTTCGCTCAAATAGAATTGATAGTTCCCGGACTTTTTCCTATATATGGCCACTGAAAATACTTTTGCACCGGTTTTCTTCACTAGATGCGATATTCCTCGAATAGAAGACGCTGGAACACCTAAAAAGTTTGCCCTAATCCCCTTACTGCCAGTGATATTTTGATCCATCATCATGCCGATAAAACGACCTTGGCTTAGCTCTGCTTCCATTTTCTCTAAGGCTTTACCAGAATAAATAATGCCAATACCTGTTCGTTTACGCAGATGACTTATTAGGTACTGAGAAATCGCGGAATTCATTTTTTTCACTACAATAGATACAGGAAAACCTCTTACCGAAATCCCCATTGGAATTAGCTCCCAGTTTCCGATATGACCGCTAATAAAGATTGCACCTTTATTCTCATCAATAATCCGCTTTAATCTTTCGACATCTCTAGAACTAACTTCAAAGGCCGAAAGTATTTCGCTTCTATTAAGAGAAAAATTTCTTAAAATTTCGATGAACAAAGTACCTATATGTTGGTAAATAGATTTCTCTAAAATACTCCTACGCTTAGAGTGCTTTGACTTACAAAGTGTCATCTCTAGGTTAGTGCGTACTATTTTTTTACGAAATCCTATTAGACTAAGAAATGCCCCAAGCCCACTCCCACAGCATAGCACAGCCCTATTGCCTATACTTTTAAACAAATAGGACGAAGAAACTATGAATAAAAAAACAACTCGTGCAATCACTTCAATGAGTAACTCAGAATTGAGCAGCCTCTACACTTGAGAATCTATTTTTTCTAACCGGCCTTTCTCCTCTAGAAAACTTTGATCTTGGAGAGCTATTAAAAGAAGAGCCTTGCCCTCTTTTTTTATCTCCACTGAACTTTCTGCCTTTAAAAGAAGCGCTTCTTGGTCGATCACCTCGATCATTCCCATCACTTCTCTCTCTACGAGAAAATTTATCTTTAGAAGCAAAATCGCCCTTATTGCCTCTTGGCTCTCTTCTGCCAAAGCCTTTCTTTTCTCTATCTACATTAGCTTCTCTTGGCTGGCCAAAACGAACTTTATTACCTCGTTTCATAGGCTTATCAAAATTTCCCTGATACTCTCTTGGCGAACTTTCTTCACGATCAGACCTAAAGCCTCTTGGTTCTCTATCTTCTCGTGGCCTAGAGTCTTCACGTTTTGCACGAAATCCTCTCGACTCTTTTCTATCAAAAGACGGCCTTCTATCTCGACCTCTACCGCCACTAAAGCCGCCCTTATCTCTGCTGCCGCCTCTGCCTCCACGAGATCTTCTTCTTGGAGGAGCTCCAGCATCGCCACCTTCGCTTTTTTCTCCGCTAATTCTAGACCAAAGATAATTTTCATCAGGACTCACTATAGATAAAGCAACGCCCTTTGCTCCAGCACGACCCGTTCTACCTATTCGGTGAATATAATCTTCTTTTGCTTCAGGAAGATCAAAATTCACCACTAAATCTACTGAAGGTATATCAAGCCCTCGAGCAGCAATATCAGTTGCAACAAGAATTCGAACTTTTTTTCTACGAAAGCTATCGATTGCTTTCTGTCTTTGTGCCTGAGAACGATCTCCGTGGATTCTCTCTGCACGCACCCCATACTGCTCTAAAAACATGGCTAATCGATCTGTTCTTCTTTTTGTTCTAGCAAATACCAATATACTATTTTCTTCTGTTTTAATGGCATCAAGCAAGGTCTCTTGCTTCATATCATTAGAAACTTTAATGGATTTTTGCTCGATATTTCCATTCATCTCAGATGGAGGGTCTACATAAATACGCTCAGGATCTTTTAACATTTGATTTAAGAGCTTGCCTAATTCATTAGGTAGCGTAGCCGTAAATAAGAATATCTGTTTATCATCAGTAAGATGTTTTTCAATATCTTTTACCTGTGGAAGAAATCCCATATCAAGCATTCTATCCGCTTCATCTAATACAAGAAATTTCACAGCAGATAAATTTAACTTAGAGTTTCGCAAGTGATCTAAAAGTCGACCAGGTGTCGCTACTATAATCTTTGGCTTTTTTCTTAATGCGTCTAACTGAGGTCTAAAAGAAACCCCACCGATGAGAACACATGCAGGAGGCATTTTTAAGCTATTAAGCAAACTACTAAGCACAGATTGTACTTGAGTAGCCAACTCTCTAGTGGGAACTAGCACAAGTGCCATACTATCTTTTTCCGCATGCAATCGCTGTACAATTGGTAATAAATAAGCAAGAGTTTTGCCTGTACCGGTTTTTGCCGTTACAACAATATCTTTATCACCCAAAGCAATAGGGATAGCTTTTTCTTGTACTGGGGTTGGAGACGTGATTTTTTGTTTTTCTAAATAATCACAAACTGCTGGCAATACGCCAAGCTCAATAAACTTCATTTAGGTTCCTCTCTCTCGAAATATTAACGAGAGTACATTGCTCGAACCCAAAGAAAACCAATGTTAACAAGAGCTCGCTAATCGCTTTGGAGGCCAAGTGCACTATGCATAGGCTCATCAAAAGTAGCAAAGAAGACAAGTTCTAACATAATCAGACTAGATGTATAGCCTTTTCTCACATTGCATCAAAATTGATTTGGCAGCTAAACCCTATTTATGCGTACAAAAAAAGTAACTTCCGCTTTCTAATCAAAAACTTGTCACGGATAGTATGAGATATTTTCTCTGCTTCTTTGATGTTGATCCCCTTAGAGATGGCTGCTGCAATTTAGATCAAGGAAGGCTCCTAACAGAATCCTAACAAAAAAATAACGCGCTGCTTTACACTAGAATTAAAAGATGATAATAATACTCAGAATTTTTCTCCGAGACCCTAATTATCGAGGTATTACCATATGTTAGATTATTCAGTACTCTCAAGTACCGTAGCCAACCCAACCTTCTTTTCTGTCTTCTATGCCTTTTTGCTCTCTTTCATTTTAGGTAGCGCTATTGCAATTCTCTATATCAAAACATTTAACGGATTATCATATTCTCGAAATTTTCTTCAATGCCTAGTTCTTTGTCCAATATTAACAGCAATCGCGATGCAAGCCATTGGTGATAATATTGCTCGCGGTATTGGAATGATTGGCACGATTTCACTTTTACGATTCCGCACTAATATAAAGGACCCAAGGGATATGTTCTTTATTTTTGCTTCTCTTGCTATTGGTTTAGCAAGTGGAGTTCATGCCTACTCTACAGCCGCCCTTGGTACTGTTTGTTTTGGAATTGCTGTAGTTGTTTTAGCAAAAACTCCCTTTGCCTATGGTCCACAATTTGATGGTTTACTTCGTCTAAATTTACGAACGAATGATCAGCAACAAGGTATATTAGAAAAAGTACTTTCTACGTACTGTAAAGAGTTCAGCCTGATCTCTCTTAGAGAAATGGGACAAGGCGATGTTTTAGACTATGCCTACCACCTTAAATTCAGAAAAGATGCAGAAAAAGAAAAGCTTATTTCTGAAATAAAACAAATACCCAACGCTAAATCTGTAAACCTTATGATGCAAGAATCAATAGTGGAGATATAAAAAGTGCAGTACTTATTAAAATTAATAAAAGATGAAA
>JAMLID010000070.1 GCA_023954355.1 Oligoflexia bacterium
TCATGCTCCATTTGTTTCATCCAGTTGACCAAAGCCTCTTCTCCAAGCAGTGCCTGACTAAGAGCAGGTTTTGCAAAACCAATTTTAGATGCCCCTAAAGCCAAAGCCTTTGCTGCGTCGAGTCCATTTCGAATGCCGCCACTGGCCCATACTTCCCATTTTCTTTTCCCTTTTAGGCTAGAGGCGTTCAGAAGAGATTGCAAGGTAGATTCTCCCCAGTTTTGAAAGGTTTGTGAGGCTATATTTGAGGGGCTTTCTTGAGGAGACCTAGCGCCCTCTATGCGTCCCCAGTGGGTTCCGCCCTTACCACTAAGGTCGACGGCCCCTAAGGGAAGCTTTGTCAGTTTTTGTAGGCTAAGTGCGGAAAAACCACAGCCAGTTTCTTTCAAAATAATGGGCACAGGAGAGTCTTTACAAAGTCTTGTGAGAGCTTTGAGGACTCCTTTAAAATTAGGGGTCCCTTCAGGTTGGAGGGCTTCTTGAAGAGGGTTTAGGTGAACAAATAACGCTTTTGCTTGAAGAGAATCAACTAAACGAAGAATATTAGAGCTTGGTAAGTCTATGAGCTGAGAGGCGCCAATATTTCCATAAAAAATCGTATGTTTTGCTAATTTTCTTACTCGCGCCCATTCGTTTGCCGCTGCTTTATCCGTTAGTTCTCTTCTTTGTGATCCAACTCCCATGGGCCATCCCATAATAGAGGCCCCAATAGCTAAAGAAGTATTTAAAGATTCTCCCTTGTGGTGGCCTGCAGTCATGCTTGAGATAAAAAATGGAGACTTTGTTGTCTCTTTGAAGAAGCGACTAGAGAGATCTATTTCAGAAAAGTTGAGCTCAGGTAATGAATCATGAATGAGTTGAATAGAATCTAAGCCGCTTTGGCCAGTAGTCTCCATTTCAGGCATAAGAGAGAGCCGGATATGGTCTTCTTTTCTGTTTTCGAATTGCGTTATATTCACGGGGTCAAGATAGCTTGAAAGAGCTTAGTTTGTCGAGCAGATTGCTTGAAGTCTAGAATGGAAGTACGTTATTTTTATGGTTTTTTGGCATTTATGCCCCATGCTTTTTGTGGCCGCTGTGGCCTTGGCAGAATCTATGGGGGTTTTAAACTTTCTCTGGATTTATCCTTTGCTAACAAAAGGGCTGAGCTTTTGGAGCTTTTTACTGGCTTGCGATATTTATTGGGTGAGAATTTTTGAAAATACTAGAAAAGAGGGGAGGGTGCTCTTATGGATTTTTTTCTTACTCTCTTTTTGTGTAGCTGCTGGAGTTCCTGGACTAGGGATTTGTACGGCCCTATTGCCCCTCATTCTTTGGCTTTTGGCTAGAAAACGACCTCCAAAATTTCTTTTTTTGTTATTTATCCTAGCCGCTATTCCGCTTTCTCACGGCGGGTTTCTTTTTGGTCAGCTTCAAAATGGTAAAGAACTAAGCACTCCCTTTATACTGAGAATTTTCTTTGTTTTTACTTTTTTTAGAGTAGTTGCATGGTGGGTAAAAAATGTTTTTAGAAACGAGAGGCAAGATCTTTTTGAAACCTATACTTATTTTTTGCATCCAGCTTTTTGGCTGCAACCATTTCATGCGGGTTATTTAATTCCCGATAAAATTCGCTCTGGTGACATAAGAGACGTAAAGTTTTTTTGGATTATATCGGGACTAGCTTTTTCGATCGTTTTTTCTTTACTCTTAGAGCCAACAGCAAGTTTTTTAAATTCTGCATTTTTAAACAATAGGATTGAAGTTCTGTTTCTTGTGGGACCAATCGCCTTTTTATTTACCATGATAGAGAAGGCAAGGATTTCTTATTTAACCGCAGGAATCTTTAGCATGAGTGGAATTAAGGTAGAGCCTGATTTCAATAAACCATGGCTAGCAAAAACACTTTTTGACTATTGGAGAAGATTTCACTACTGGGTTCTTGAGTGGTATTGGGATGTTATTTATTTGCCGCTTGTATTGATTACTAGTCGAAGATTTGGAGATAAGTGGGGTAGATTTATTGCTCTTTTGCTTACTTTTTCTCTTGGAGGAAGTATTAGTCATTATATTGCTTACCCAGCACCACTTTCGTCCTGTTTATTTGTCAGTGCACTGTTCGGTTTAGTAACAGTATCTCACTATTGGTTAGAAAAAATGAATCCTATACTAAGTAAAGTTATAACTTATTTATCGATTTGGATTTTATATACTATAGCGTATCCAGTTTTTGGGCTGGGTTGGGGATTTACAGAAATGCTTCGGTATGTTGGAGGATAGATGTTTTGTTCTATAGAGATTAAGGGAAAAGATAGTTTTGATTATTTAGCGAAAGTATTAGCATCTAATGTACGAAAGCTAGAAGAGCTTCAAGCCGAAAAAGGCCTCTACTTAGACGGATCTTCAAAAATATTAGGTCAATTCGACTTGATAAAAAAATCAAACGAACATTTTTTCTTGCTTACATTTTCAGATACACTTCCTTTTTTAAAAGAAGAATTAGAAAAATTTATTTTTGCTGAAAATATTGAACTTATAGAAAGACAAGAGAGATATACTCTTTTAAAATCGCAAAAAGAAACGAATAAACGAGTAGTAGAGTTTAAAAAAGAGATTCCTTATTTGTGGCCTTCATGGATAGTCGGCTATGATTTTTGTGCCAATAGTAGCCAACCAGATGAAGGTTGGGAGTATGCTAGAGTATCTTCTTTAGTGCCCTGGCCAAATCATGAATGGAAGGCTCGTGAAACCTTTGCCTTAGACGCAGGTTTTTATTCTTGGATAGATCGAAACAAGGGCTGCTACCCCGGTCAAGAGGTAATAGAAAAATCTTTGAACTTAGGACATCCAGGGAAATGCCTTTTTTTGGTAGAAGGTAGTACAGGTAAGCCTGAGTTTGTAGAAAAAAAAGATCTTGAAATATGCTCTGTAGCCGAGTCTAAGGGAAAGATTCGTGCAATCGTTCGTTGCCGTTGGAGAGATAAAGATTTACCATTAAGCGAGGGTTGGAAAAAAATACAAGAGTCGATACCAGCAGAAGGGGATAGGGATGCCTAAAGTAAATGTAAAACGCGAAATTGATGGGGATAAGAAAAAAGTATTTCAAGCGGTAAAAACCTACCTAACAGGCAGAGACACTTTAAAAAAATTAGGCGCAAATATTGATTGGGATACTAAATCCTGTACAGGAGAGATAGAGGGATCAAATTTTTCTGGTAATATTTGTGTGAACGAGAAGTCTGGAAAATCACTTGTGGAAATAGAGATTGATCTCCCGCTACTTTTGAGCCCATTTAAAGGAAAAGTTAAAGAAGAGCTTGAAAAGCATTTAGAACGAGTAAGTGTTTAAAAGTGGATTCGTTCTAAAATTTTCTTAGCTAAAATCTCGGCTGCGAACTGGTTTGGATGCCAATAATCCTCTTTATTTTCTTCTGTTAAGTTAAGAGATTTTTCGTGATATTCGTCAAGAGAATCAAAAAGGTCGATTGTTGTGATGTTTAGATTTTTGCCAATATTCAATGAGGTTTCTCTTGATCTGAGTTCTTCTTCAGTCCAATTTTTTGTAGGTTTAATTAAAGGAAGTACAACTAAATACAGTTCAATATTATTTTGGAGACAATATTCTTTGAGTCGTTTTATTTCTTCTATAGATCTTTTTTGAATAAGGTTCTTTCTTCTGGCCTCTTTATTTAAGATTGAGTAACGAGCCATTACATAGTTTTCATAAAGATAAGATTGTTGAATTAGACGAAAATTAAAATGGATCGGCTCTTCTTCATGAAAAAACCATAATGCAGTATCGTTAGATGTAAATAATAGCATTGGATAATAAATAAAGTCATTATTATGAATCTGTAAAATGATTCTCTTTGGTTTGATGTTTTTTCCGTAGAGCATAAAATAAGAAATAGATTGTGGAATATTGTATCCCTCTACTCCTAGGTTATAAAAATCCCAAGTTTTGTATTTTGAAAGAGACTCAATTGATTGGATGATTTTACCGCGTCTAGTGACAGAGTCGCCTATAAAAACAGCCTTGTTTTTTCTGTTTTTTATGATTGAGCGATCTAGGTTAACGCCCTCTTCATTATACTGATAACCTTCATTTATCAGAAAATTAGTAAATATAGGCTTATATCCAAGAGTATTATGTGGTTCGTGTATCTCTGTAGCGAAACTCAACTGTCGGTAAAAATCGTGCAAAAAAGATTTTTTATGAAAAAACCTAAAGTATAATTCACCTGCTGCAAGAGAAAAAAGGGGGACAAATACTAAGAAGTACATGAGTTTTAAAAAAAAAGTTAAAGACTTATTTGCTCTCATTCTAATAAAAATTTGTTGTACCAATACAAGTTAGTATATCTACTATATTTTGCGTAAGTAGTAGCTATTTTATGTTTTTCGTCACTAGTGCAATTGTTAGCTATTGTATCAAATAAATGATTTTTATAAGAAGATTCAAGCATATCTTCCATGGCAAGTATTACTC
>JAMLID010000071.1 GCA_023954355.1 Oligoflexia bacterium
CTATAGACTCCCGCGGCTAGACCGCGGGGTATTCCGCGTAGGCAATAAAAAAGCCCCAGCAAATTGCTGAGGCTTTTTAAAACACTATACTTTTATTCTAATTAAAAGGATGGTGTTTCTTGTGTTGCTAAACCACGGTTAGTGTCAATAGTGAAGCCTTCTGCTTGAAGATATTGTAAGAAACCGCTTCTATCCTTCATCATAGCATCATGAAAAGCTGTAATTGATCTTTTTCCGATATCTCCATCTTTATATAATGTAGGCGCACCATCTAAGCCGTATTTATTGATTGCCCACTTATTGTAGGCATCTTGCATTCTCACTGCATCCTCTTTATTCTTCATAGAAGATCTCAATGCATCACCAATCGCGCTATTTTCACTCATATAAGAATCTCTAACTTTTTTTGCAGTAGCAGAGTCCAGCACTTCTCTCTGACGAAATGGCTCTTTAGCTGCGTCTAATCGCTCCCACTCTTTCTTTGAGAGTGATTTTTCTTTCTCATCAGCCACAGACACACATCGATTCATAGCTGTATCTAGCTTGGCTTGCATTCCATCGATTTCTTTCTTTCTTGCATCAAATCTTGGGATTTCAGCTCCAAAAATTCTGTCGTTTAATTTGTGAAGTGCTCCTTCTTTATCAGCATATACTTCTTTGATTTCTTTATTTAAGTGAGATTCTTTGACTCCCCAACCGCTATTATAACACCAGTCACTGCTTGTCCAATAGCTACCTTCTCCATACTTAGCAACAGTTGCTTCACTTTTTGATTTTAGGTCGCGAAGTAATTTTCTATTTGCCTCATATGTTTTTGAAAGTTTATTCATATAAGAGCTTAGGGCACCTTTACCTTTTTTAAGCTGATCATCAGTATCTTTGTAGTATTCGCAATGTTTTTTGGCATCTGCAGTTGCTCCATGAGCTTCAATTCTGCTCACGTCAAACTTTGATCCTACAACTCCAAGACCCTGGCCAATTTTATTCTTTTCAGCACAAAGATTTTTTCTTCTTTCTTCAAAAGCTTTAAAAACCTTTTCAAAGTCTTCGTAATCTTTTTTAAACATTTCTGCCATTTGTAGCTTACCTTTACCAACGCTGTCTTCAAGCTTTTTTAAGTCTGTCTGAAGCTGTTTTATAAGCTCATTGTGTGCAGCTCTACTATCGGTATTTTTAGGAAGAGCATCGAATTTTGCATTATACTTGTTTTGAATTTCGCCACGCTTTTTTACAATATCGTTAGGAGCTAATTTTCCTGTATTGTAGGCACAAGCTTTATGGTTCTCATAAGCTTTACGTATTTTCTCTACTTCTTCTTTTGAAATTTGTGAATTACAAATATCTTGGCTTAAATCAACTGGAGCCTCTTGGTCAGCAGCAAAAACAACTGCTGGAACAATTAGTAATATTGATGTCAGTACACTCATTCTCATGGTTTTCATCGTTACCTTTCTCCTCTTGATCCATCCCCGAAATTTTTTGTTCAGATTTCTTATCGTATAAAAGCGGTCAAATCTTTAGACATAAATTGCTAAATAGGCAAAAAGATTGAAAAATTGCCCTATTTCTAACCCCTTAAGGCTTGAAATTCTTATCGTTTTTTGGAACGATTCTACCCAATGGCTATTTATGACCCCCTAGATGGAAGCATTGATCCTCGACCCAGATGCACAGGAAACTGCTGCAAAAATTTTTCTTTAGAGTACCCCTTTGAATTTGTGAAAAGTGAGTTTCACAAATACGAAAAAGGCGAAGCGACTATAATTCAAAATATAGAAATCATTTACCCCATGCTCATCCCTTTAGGTATTTATCAAAAACAAGAATTATTTACCTGTAACCATTTAGGCAAAAATGGAGACTGTCAGATTTACGAAACTCGCCCTAAAATGTGTAGAGATTTTCCAGGACCCAACCCTTGCCCTTATCGCAACTGTGCCTCACATGGAAAACAAAACTTATTAAAGCGAGCAGTGAACTGGCTACGTGATTAGGTTTTTCTAGATCCAACAATGGCTTCAATTTCAGCAATTTCTTTAGGGCAATTTGCTGTAAGATTTTCGTGCCCGTTTGCTGTTACTAAAATATCATCTTCAATACGTATCCCGATTCCCCAATACTCTTTTGGAACATCATTTTGATCTGACGGAATATATATTCCTGGCTCTATAGTCAAAACATTGCCTTCTTCTAGAGTAATCGAATTCTTATTCTCATCAAAGTATGCGCCACAATCGTGCACATCCATTCCAAGCCAGTGGCTTGTATTGTGAGGATAAAATTTAGCGTATTTAGATCTATCGCTCATGATTTCTTTTAGATCACCTTTTAAAAGCCCAAGCCCCATCAGACCTTTTACTAAGACTTCTGTTGCAGCATTATGAACATCTAAAAAACGAACCCCTGGCTTAACTGCGAGAATAGCAGCTTTTTGTGCATCTAAAACAATTGAATAGATTTTCTTCTGCGCTTCTGTGAATCTTCCATTTACTGGAAATGTTCTCGTAATGTCACTGGCATATAGATCCATCTCACCGCCGGCATCTATGAGCAATAAATCGCCGTCTTTTAACTGATCTCGATTTGTTTTGTAATGTAAAATTGTTGCATTCTCACCACCAGCCACAATAGAGGCATAGGCCAAATCATCTGCGCCCCCAAAGCGAAACCATTTTTCTATTTCTGCTTCGATTTGATATTCATACATTCCAGGTTGAGTAATCTCCATTGCCTTTTGATGAGCAAGTCCCGAATTTTGACAGTTCTTACGCATCAATTCTATTTCTTCTATAGATTTCTTTTTTCTCATAGGAGAAACAAGAGGCGCTAGAGACGATAATGATTCAAAAATTTTATCGCCCGCTCTAGGGTTTGGACTATAATTCTTAAGCAAATTAAGAATCATCTCATCTTGCCCAGGAAAGTCTCCCAAGGTGTAGTAAAGTCTGCCATTTTTCTTGAGAAGAGTAGAGAAGATTTCCGAAAACTGTTCAATTGCATAGGTCTCATCTGCTTGATAAAGAGACTTTGCTTTCTCTACACCCGTACGTCTGCCTTCCCACATTTCACGCTCAGGATTCTTGGGCATAACAAATAATCGATAAGGTTTTTCATCATTAGGTAAAAAAATCGCGGCCGCTTCTTCTTCTCTGAAGCCAGTTAAATAATAAAAATCACTAGAAGAACGAAACTCATAATGAACATCATTATTTCTTGTCGCAACGGGAGCAGCAAATAGCACTGCCATTCCTCCGTTCAATTTCTCAAAAAGTTCTTTTCTTCGTTTAGCAAAAATTTCTTGCGTCATAGCTCTATCTCCCGGCTATAATTTAGCAAAAAGCCTCTAAGGGAGCTAGAAAATATGAAATTCCTTTTATTCATTTTAGTTGCTATTCCGGCCTCATGGTACGGCTATGGAGAGTGGCTAGCATCCAAAGCACCGGTTGTTCAGCTCGCTTATGTCGAATCACTACCTATAGACGATGAAAAAACTCTACCTTTTTATGAGCTAATGAGCCCCCTGCCCTCACTAAAAGAAGTAAAGGCCATTCCAAAATTAGAATACAAAAAAGGCCCCCCACAAAGATTTATCGAAAAAATTACCGTTTTGGTAAATACCACAGACCGCTACGCAAAAGAGCGAATTGTCTATTTTGGACGAAGAAGTGACTTTTCTTTTCCTTTGATTGAGTACTTTTCAGAAGACGAAAATCGTGAAGCAAAATATTTAGAAACATCCCTGAAAATCAGCCAAGGAGGCCAACTTAAGCTACCTGCCTGGAAGAAGTTTCTTTTTCGCCCTCTATTATTGCAAACGGCAAATTATTGGTTAGACAATATAGAACAAGTAGACATCATGGAACAATCGGGAGTACCTGCCTTCTTTTTTCAACAAAAAACTGGGACGAGGGGGGAAAAAAGAAGCTCAGTATACTTTGCCAGAAGGTCAAGTTTTTATCGAATAGACTATTTATCTGATGGGGATTACCAGATTTTACAGCCACTTGATCAGTTTCGTAAAAGTTTCTTAGTAGAGAGAAGAAGTGATGCCCTTCAGTTTTTGGCAAATAATCTCAGCCAAGTGCATATGAAAGAGCAAGAAAT
>JAMLID010000072.1 GCA_023954355.1 Oligoflexia bacterium
TAGACGGCGGACCAGCTATAAATGAAGGATTAGAGAAGACCATTTATTCGCCACCAGTGAATCCACTAACTAGAGCACCAATTAAAGATACTTTAGATTTAGGAGTACGTGCGCTAAATGGCTTGATCACTTGTGGCTCTGGTCAGCGTATGGGAATCATGGCTGGTTCTGGTGTAGGTAAGAGTGTTTTGCTTGGTATGATCTCTAGGTATACCAAAGCCGAAGTCAATGTGATTGCTCTTGTGGGTGAACGAGGAAGAGAAGTAAGAGAGTTTTTAGAAAAAGATTTAGGTGAAGAAGGTCTAAAGAAGTCTGTCGTTATTGTAGCGACAAGCGAGCAGTCTCCGTTACTTCGTATGAGAGCAGCACACTTAGCTACTTCAGTGGCAGAATATTTTGCTGATGAAGGTAAAAAGGTTTTACTTTTGATGGATTCGCTTACTCGCTTTTGTATGGCGCAAAGAGAAATTGGACTTTCAATGGGCGAGCCACCAGCTACTAAGGGATATACTCCATCAGTTTTCGCGACACTACCACGACTTTTAGAGAGAGCTGGTGCAAGAGGTGAAAAAGGGGGATCGATAACAGGGCTATATACAGTTTTGGTTGAAGGCGATGATTTAGATGATCCGATTGCAGACTCGGCAAGATCAATCCTTGATGGTCACATTGTGTTGTCGAGACAGCTGGCTGATAAAAATCATTTTCCATCAATTGATGTCTTAAAAAGCGTATCTAGAGTTATGCGATCAGTTGTAAGTAAAGAGCATCAAGACTTGGCATCTTCGGTCAGAGAATTAATGTCTGTGTATAAAGAAGCAGAAGATTTAATTAATATTGGAGCCTATGTTAAAGGTAGTAATCCAAAAATTGATAAGTCAATAGAATTAAATGATTTCATAAATCGCTTTCTTCGTCAGGATATTACTGAGTCTAGTGGTGTCGCTGAAACAATTGCATTAATGAGAGCAATAGTGAGAGGTCATTAATGAAAAAATTTATTTATAAATTAGATGCAGTTGAAAGACATAGAAAAATGGAAGAACAAGAAAAGCAAATTGAGCTTTCTCGTTCGCTAGAAAAAATGAGAAAGACAGAGCAGAGATTACTTGCTCTTGATATGCTAGAAGTAAAGGCCAGAAGAGAGTTTAGTAAATTAGGTTCACCAGCTAATCAAGATGAAATAAATTCGAGTGATTTTTGGCTATTGGATCAATTTATTCAAGGGCAAAAAGTAAGAAGGGTTGATGTTAAAAGACAACTAGAAATGGATGAACAAGAAGTAGGAAACGTCTATAGAGACTTTATTGAAGCTAGAAAAAAGCGAAAAATCATGGAGAAGTTAAAAGAAAGAAGGCATCAGCAGTTTCTTAACGAAAAGAAAAAGATTGAAGGAAGAGAGTTAGACGAACTTTATGTAACTAGGTCTCAATTGAAAATTTTAGGTGAATTAGAGGGAAGCGAAGATGAATAAAATATGGATGTTATTTATCGGATTATTGTTGGTTTCTGGTATAGCAATTTCTGCTTCTGATGAAAAAGAAAAGCCAGTAGTTAGTGTTGCGAAAAAACAAGAAAAACCAAAGTCTGTAACACCTGTAGCTTTGACCTTAGAGGCAATTCAAGAACTCGAAGATAGAAAAAAAGAATTAGATGCCAGAGAGCAAAGAGTGGCAGAAAAAGAAAATGAATTAAAGTTGCAAGAAAAAATAATCCAAGAAAAATTGAAAAAAATCGAAGAGCTTCAATCAGCCATTTCTAATAAATTAGATGGCTTCAAAACAGAGCATGAAGGAAAAATAACAAAACTTGTTTCTGTCGTAGAAACTATGAAACCTCAGGCAGCGGCAGAATATTTAGAAAATTTAGATCCTGAATTAGCCGTAGAAATTTTGGCTAAAATTCAAATTGCTAAAGCTGCAAAAATATTAAACCTAGTAGATAAAAAGAAGGGCGCTAAATTATCAGAGCTTTATACTGGATATAGTAGTGGAATAAAAAAAGATGCTGAGCCAGTGCAAGAAAATGGACAGCAGAAGGGGGGAGAAGACGTAAAAAAAATGTAAATATTCATTTTGAAAGGAGTTTAAGTGGATATGGGAAATGCTACCGCTGCAGGTCCCGGCTATGGGTTGCTAGACATATTGTTTGGAAGCAAGCCAGAAGCAGGAAAAGCAGAGGGTAAAGAATTTCAGCCCTTAATGGAAATGATTAAGTCGCTGAATAAAAATGAAGAGCAGTCTCAGTCTGTAGTAGAAGGTCGGACCAATATGGGGACCAGTTCTGGAAAGAGTGCCTTAGAATATGGCGCTGTTGGAAATCTGGGAATACTTTTAGCAGACTTGGCGAACATCTCGAACGGTGCAAAAAATAACTTGCCTCAAAGTGGCGAAGAAGTTGTTTTGCCTGCACTAAATCAAAGTCAAAAGATGTTGGCAATTGATGGTAAATCAAATGCTAGTGATCTTTCGGTGAGAGAAAGTGTAGTTCAAGAGATGTTAGCTAAAAAGGGAGAGGCTCCCTTGAGTCAAGAAGAACTAAAGTTATTAGAGAATGTGAATCAAAAATTTCACGAATCTATTACTCAGAAGCAGCTTCAAGCTCAAGACCAGCAAGGATCTCAAAGAAATATTGATGATATACTTGCTAGGGTAACTTCAGCCAAGAGAGAGGATTCGCTTCAGCATGCTAGACATTCTGAATTAGTAGAAAACCTCAATCTTAAGGATGAAAGTTCACCTAAGAAATTAGTTTCAACAAATGAGTTTTTAAATTTACTAAAAGCTTCTAAAAGAGATTCTGGAGATGAAAATCAAATGTCTCAAGACTCTAAGGTGGCAGATAGTAAATTTAACCAGCTATTAGCTGATAAAAGCTCTATGAAGAATATGAGTCTTTTAGATAAGAATTTTTCTTCTGATTCTGGATTATCTGGTCGAGGCGATCAAAAAGAATCTGATATCTCAAAAGTATTTCAACCGAAATTAAACGATGGAATGCCTTTTTTGATGACAGAAAAGCACTTGGCTAATGATCAACTGATATCAAAGGATATGTTTTTGTCAGGACTTAGTTCGCGTGAGCAAAAAACAGCTATAGTTGGTGAGTTATCAAACTCTATTGGTATGAGAGCTCTTCAAGGTGGAGGAGAAATGAAAATAGTCATTCATCCTGAAAACCTTGGAGAAGTTAGAGTAAAAGTAGGTACTAGTGGTAAAAATGTTGAAGTATCTATTCAAGCTCAAAATGATGAAGTAGCCTCTTTGATTCGAAGCCATTCAACAAGCTTGGAGTCTTCACTTAAAGAGCATAATTTATCATTAACTAAGCTCGACGTATCTATAAGTACA
>JAMLID010000073.1 GCA_023954355.1 Oligoflexia bacterium
TATTATGAAGAATAAGAAATTTTATGTGAAAACCCTACTTTAACGTACTATTTTTTTCTGTTATTCTTTTCCAATTCCTTATGTCATGCAGCTTGCCTAGAAGGACCTGGCCCTTGTGATGATCATCCAATGGCGCTTTCAGATGTCAGGCTTCAATTAATTGTAGAACGTACTTTTATTTTTATTATAATAATTTTAGTAATTTATTTCGTTTATAGGTTTATAAAGAAAAGTCGAAAAAAGTAGTTTGAGAATAGAACTTACCTGCGTTCTCGCACATAAATAAAAACTAAATCCAAATACTACTTCTTTGTTGGTCACAATCCGCATGCAGGTCTTCTTTCAGAAATTTCTACAGCTACGCAAAGATTAGCGATTTCTGCCTCGCAAGCTGATCAACCTATACAGTTGTTTGAAATTAGCTCAGAGGAAGGTTCTTATAATAGTGGCGAAAGAGCAAAGATTAGTGTGCGTGAGCTAGTTTCTTTAGAAGATAAAGAGATGGAATACGCGTTAGTGGCAAAAGTAGATGATTCAAATCAAAGGATTGATCGAGTAAAAGAAGGGCTATTTAAATCAGAAACGTCACCATTAAGTTCTGGCACTCATATTTTTAGTATAGAAGTATTTAAGCAAAATAAGCGCTTTGCCAGAGATATAGAAAAGTCGCTAGATGGTATAAATAGAGAAATTTTATCTATTAGTAAAGAGTTAGAAAAAGAAACAGATATGGAAAAAAGAAATAAACTCTTAAAAAGAAAAGAAATCTTACAAAAAAGAGAAATCCATTTACAAGAGAGATTAAATTCACATAGACAGAGTTTAGGGTTAAGATACAATTATAATATATTGATAAATTAAGAAAAATAGCGATAGTCGAACAATGGAAGCGAGCCATTTATGTTAAAGCTAATTACTAATTTCTTTAACAGATATAAAAAAAATAAAATTGCATCATTTTTATTAGTAAATTTATTTGCGAATAATTCAATTTCTTTTGCTGTCTGTGATGAAGGGCCAGGGGTCTGTGATGATCCTGATGGTTGGCCGAGTTTAGGCGAAATTCTTCACTACGCGCTAACTCACTGGCTTTTACAAATTATAGGAATCGTACTTAGCATTATTCTTATTGGATTTCTTTTGTATAAAAAATGGAAGAAAAAACGGAAAAAATAGATACTGTATACTATATTTCACGGTCCACAAAACAAGCTATAGCCTACAAATAGGGAAGTGGTCAAAAGCCCTCTATGGCTTTTGTTTTATAAGTTTGATCTGGTTCAGCGATCAGTAAGCGCCGTAAAGCGGTTAGCAGGAAGCCGTGAGAATGAATTTACCTGTGTCCTCGCACATAAATTAAAACTAAATCCAAATACTACTACTGTGTTGGTCACAATCCGCACACAGAATCAACTTTCGTATTGGTTTCTTGGTGACGTACTCAGCTCGTCGTTGAGGCGTTCTGCTAGAGACTTCTGAACTTCGTATTTAAACTCTAGTAACTGTTGGTATACGTTTCAATTTCTTAAAAAACGATGTTTCCGGCTCCTGCCATGTCATATTAGTAAGTGCTAATACCCTTTCTTTCACAGTCCTCAAAAACTAAATAACATAAAAGCTTTTTTAGCATCATTTCTATTTTCTCTCTTCATGAATTGTCTCTTCACTTTGGTGAGAGAAACAATTCATTCATCGAAAAGGAGAAATCTATGCTAAAAAAATTTAAATCCTATCAATTAGCCGTTGAGCTACATCAACAATGTTTATTACTAAAGGTACCATCATACTTAAAAGATCAGCTCTTTCGTGCTTCAAGTTCTGTTGCTCTTAATCTAGCTGAAGGCTCAGCAAAGCCAACGAATCGAGATAAAATTAAATTTTATTATATTGCTCTAGGCTCACTTCGCGAAACACAAGCATCTTTAGAGTTTATTTGTAGCGAAAAATCTGAAGCTGTTGAGTTAGCCGATAAACTTGGCGCTCATATCTATAAACTTATCCAAGCAAAGCTAAGGGCTAGAAAATGGTAAGAAAAATATTTTTAGCATTCATCTATTTTTTTGTAATTTTTGCATTGGCAATATGTGCAATTACCTACATTTTGTTCTTTTTTTACCAATATAAAAATTGGCTAGGTAGTAATCGTTATAGCTAAAGCCATAACGATACCTAAAGGGTCAAAAGCTTTGGCTTTTGGTTTCATATTTTATCCGGTTCAGTGATCCGTGTGCTGTGATCGGTTATCCGGAATCGGTGTGGTTAGTACTAAAGAAGTGGCAGGGGGTTACCGATAAAAGATTGTGAAGATTTATCGAGAACAGGGTGGGTCAGCGGTATTAGTAGTATTACTACTAGTAGGAGCCTTTGGCTTAATAGGGGGGGCATACTTTCTATTCTCTGGTGGGTCAAGAGATTTAGCATCTTCTCAAGATCCAGAATTTCTCTTCAAAGAGCTACAATCAAAAATTGAAAAAGTATTAAATACGCCAGAACTCGTCCACTACAGCATCGAGAGAAATCCGAATTCTTTTTCGTGCTTGTATACCGTTGATGGGGTTTGTCTAGGGCAAGGTGGGTTATTCGTGCTCTATGAAGATACACAAAATTCTTATTCACTCTCGCAACTAGGCACTAAAAAAGGGCTAACCTATGAAGGGCTAATTTGTGATTCTTATCCATCTGCGCAATGTCCCTTTCGCGTAGAGGCCGAATGGTCTCCTGTTTGTAGTCTAGGTCGCTGTGAAAACACTCGCTCGGTAAAAGTACGAGTAAAACTTTTTTATCATGCTTCAGAAAAACCAAAAGAATGGTCGCGAGAAGAAATCTACGCCCCTGAATTAAAACTCTCAGCCTCAGTAAGCTGTGTGCGAGGGGGAGGAGTATGGGCAGAAACGCAATGCCTAAGCCCTCAAGAAGCACAGAGCCGTCAAATAGCTTCTTCTGCAACAAGAGAAGCTCAGGGCATAGAGCAAAACGATTCAAGAGACGATAGAAGAAATGAAGAAATGTCGCAGATGCAATCCGTGCATGTCTGCCCTGAATCGATCGTAATTCAAGGCGAGTACTACGGCATTGAATATACAGCCGATAATCGCGGACGCATCCGAGTGCCTGCAATGAATGGTTGCCCAGCAGAAGATATTTTTGATTTTCAGTGCGTAGCTAAAGTGCCTGCAAACTTTCAGGGCGAAGGCCACTGGGTGCAAGTCGGGGCTTCCATGGCTCCAACCTGCGATGGTAGCGGCCGCCCTCTAGATGAATCTATTCGTATGTAGCTACTGGGTAGCGTGTAAATCGGCCTATTTTTGTGGAATCCTT
>JAMLID010000074.1 GCA_023954355.1 Oligoflexia bacterium
TCTATCAAGTTACTAAACATGCTTTGTATAAGGTCTAAGTCACCTTTAATAATAAATTCTGATTTTTCATTTTCTGTATTCAAATTTAATTTGATAGAAATTTCTTTTCTCTTAGCAAGAATTTCGAGACGAGAAATTACATCAATTAAAATTTCATCTAATCGCAATGGGCTCATGGTTAAAGAGCTTGCGCCAGCATCAATTTTTGCGAGCAGTAAAAGGTGGTCGATCAGGCGTGACATATGCTGCAACTCTTGCTGAGCAGACTCAGAAAAAAGTTTAACTTGGTCGATAGACTCTTCTTTGCCCTTTAATAGATCTAATTCTCCTCGCACAATAGCTAATGGTGTTTTTAGCTGGTGTGAGGCATCGGCAATAAAGTTTTCATGAGTTTTAAATGCCTTTTCTATTCTACTAAGCATTTGATTAAGTGTGATCGTAAGATTATCTATTTCATCTTTAGCTCCAGTTTCTGGAATTCTTTCAGATAATCGAAAGGGACTTAAGCGTTCTGCTCGATGAACAATCTCTCTCATTGGAGATAATGAGCGATGGGCTAAGTAAAAACAAAATAGGCCAGCTATAAATAAAGTAATAGGAACACCTTTAGCGAAGAAAAGAATTAAATTTTTTGCTTCACCTTCAAGTAAAGTTAGAGGAACCGCAATTTGTAATATAAATAAAGGTTTCCCTCGACGAACTAGATAAGTTATCTGCCTATAGCTACCTAGAGTAGAGTTGTTTGGTCCGACTTGGTCATTAGCATTTTCTACGGTTTTAAAAATAAAACCTTTTTGAAAAACAGCCTGCCAATCTTGAGGGTCAAGAACAAGATTTGATGAGCCTAAATTATGAGATTTGTAAACAATTTGTCCATCAAGAGAAATGATTTGTACATAAGAGCGCCCCGTAGAAAAAGGGAAAATCTTTTCTCTAGTTAAATGTATATTAGAGTTCAAGGTGAAATCACCAAAAAAATCTACAGAGATGGATTGAGCAACATCTACAGTATGGTTATACAGAGCAAAGTCAAATTCTTGCTGGTGGTTTTGCACGAAAACCTGGTACAGAACTGTACAAAAAATTGTTAAGCTTGTTCCTAATAATAGAAGAAAAAGAAAAGTAAGTCGAACACGAATGCTGCGTAGAAAGTTTCTAATCCTCTCGAAGAACATATCCTACACCAACAATTGTATGAATGAGCTTTTTTTCATCTCCACTTGAGATTTTCTTTCTCAACATATTTACATAAACATCAATTACGTTGCTATCGCTATCAAAATGCACATCCCAAACATGTTCAGCAATTGAAGTGCGAGAAAGGGCTTTATTTTGGTTATGCATAAAATACTCTAAGAGAGAAAACTCTTTTGCTGTCAGAGCAATTTCTCTTTCGCCTCTTTTGACTTTTCTTTTTACAAGATCAAGTTCTAAATCGTGAAAGCGAAGTTTTGATCCCTGCGGACTACTGTGCCTTCGTAGTAAAGCGCGAACTCTTGCCAAAAGCTCGTCAAAAGAAAAAGGTTTTGTTAGGTAGTCATCGGCACCAACGTCTAATCCACGTATTTTATCTTTAGTTGATGATAGAGCAGATAAAAAGAGAATGGGTCCTTTATAGCCTTCTGCTCGTATGGATAGAGCAAGGTCATAACCTGTTTTATCTGGAAGCATTATATCTAAAACAATGCAGTCGTAGGGATTTTCACCTGAAAGCATTTCAGCGGATGCAGCACTAGCTGCATGATCAACAGAGTAACCGGCCTCTTCTAGCCCCCGTTTTAAAAAGCCTGCCATTTTCTTTTCGTCTTCAACGATTAAAATTCGCATAGCATTACACTAGAACATGGAGCAGGGCTCTGCAATAGGGTATGGCATTTCTGTAAAATTAATCGAGCATACGAGAAAGTGTTGCTAGAAGCGGCGAAATACAATAAGTAAGCGGTATGACATCAATCAACAATATCAAAGTATTAATTTCAGAAGAAAAAATTCAGGCTCGAGTAAAAGAGTTAGGGCAAGAAATTACCAAAAAATATGAAGGTAAAGAACTAACTTTGATTTGTGTACTCAAAGGGAGCTTTTTATTCTACGCAGACTTAGTCCGTGCCATTAGGCTTCCTGTGCGATGCGAATTTATTTCAGTTTCTAGCTATGGTGCAGAGAAAACCTCTTCAGGTGAAGTAAAGTTAGCTCTAGACATTAGCACGCCATTAGATGGCCGAGATTTAATGATCATCGAAGACATTGTAGATACTGGCTTAACATTAAAATATATCAGAGAGCTTTTGAGCGTGCGTAATCCAGCATCTATTGCGTGCTGTGCTTTATTAGAAAAACCTGAGGCAAGAAAAGTAGAAGTGCCTGTAGAGTATAGAGGTTTTACTATTGGAAATGAATTCGTTGTTGGCTATGGCTTAGACTACGATCAAAGGTATCGAGAACTACCCTTTATTGGTCTTTGTGAATAAAGCGCAAAAATAAAAACAGCGCTTTATAATAAGCGCTGTTTCTCTCTACGTT
>JAMLID010000075.1 GCA_023954355.1 Oligoflexia bacterium
CCCTCAAAAATGATCAACCCAGATACGCAAGAAACTATAGAAGATCCAAAAGAAATTGCAGCTCAAGTAGTTCGTGAGATTGATCATGTAATCACAGAATCAGAATCAAAATTAAAAGCTGACAGAACACCATCTAATGCTAAAGACTCTGAGTCACCCCCAGTGATTCCATCTGTAACAATAGATCCTAAAGCGTTCGATGAATTCATAGATACTATCTGGCCCGATAGTGCAATTAAGTAAGTACTCTATCGCGCAAAAATACACAGAACAAATAGACTCAGAAAATTACTAAAACGCTCAGTTGCGGGAGATTGGACATTTATTCAGATCTTAGCCAGACAAACACAAGATTTGAAGAAATGCTCCAAGATCAAGGAACAAGTAGCAGGAAGCTACGCGGTTAGGCTCCTCATTTATGAGGAGCGGATACAGGATGTACGAGGTTGGTCGCACCGACCACGAGGTGCTGAAGATTGATCAGCCGTGAATCTCCCTCTCGGGACGGCGGAACGGAAGCGAGGCGAAGCAACACTTTGAAGGCAGGAGCCTGAAAAGCCACGAGCACTAAATGTGCTCCAGCGAAGCAGAATGCGCAGCTGCGGGAGATTGGACATTTATTCAGATCTTAGCTTTAGATTTGTTGAACCCAGACTATTACCCTAGCTCTCTCATTTGGATTTCTAGATCGCCCAGGGTTATGAGAATATGTTTTTGTTTGGCCAAGTTTTTTAATTTCTTGTACTAACTGAGGATATGAACCAACGTTTGTAACACCGTCAAAGAAAACTCCTCCTGGCATTACTCTTCCAGAACTTTCACGTTCTTTCACATTTTTTTGTGCGAAAAGTCCACGTACTCTTGGGATTAATTCTTTTGGGCTAGAGCTTTGTACAATCAAGCGGTATACAGCTGCACTTTGGCGAGATGGCGCTAGAGGAGCTGTTCCTACCTCATAAGAATCGCCTGATGGGAATTCCATCTCAGCAAACTCGTCTACCTCTGCCGAAGCATCATATGCTTCGGCATTTTGAACAGACGCTAAAATTCGATCAGTACTAATTGCATCAGCAGCTACTACTTGCTGCTCAACCTGGCTCGGAACCAAAAGATCAGAAAAACGCCCAGCTAATACAGCATCGGCATTTACTTTTGAAAATGCCCAGGGAAGAACCAATACAGCTAATAGGCCAACGAATCCTAAAACAGATGCCTCAACCCCTAGTTTGTACTGCCATGACAGCTGGTTCCACGAGATTCTCTCAGAATTGCCTAAAATTGGTAAAATTCTATGATTACGAACCGACTGCTCTACACTATTAAACTTCACACTTGGTAAATCTAGAGTCCAGCGCATAGCCATTGCTACAGATTTTTCATAGGCAGTAGATATCGTATCTGATTCTTTTAATCTCAAATGCAAATGAATACGATCTCTGAGATTAAGTAAACCCTTGCTACTCCACTTTTGCTTTAAAACAACTTTGGCAATACCTTCTCTTGCGGTCATCAGTAAGCTACCGACTTTGTTTTCAGAGACTTGTAAAACCGACGCAATATGGTTTGCAGAAAAACTTAAACGATCTTTCAATAAAAGAACGATTTTTTCTTCTAACGAAAGCGTTTTGAAAGGAATCTCTGCGTCTTCATCAACCTCAGAAATATGGCGTGGATAATAACGATGAAGCGACTCAAACGCTAAACGATAGAGCCATACCTCTAAATATTTGCTGTAATTTTCTTGGTAAGAGCGCCGCCCAACTTTTCGCAAAGTGCTCTGCATAACCGTTAATGCTGCTTCTTCACAGCCTAAAACTTGATAGAAAAAATCATATAAGCGATCAAACTCTGGTTGGATTTTAGACAATAGAACGTCTCTTGCGCGTTCACGCGCATCCTTTTGTTTAGGATTGAAAACGAGTCCTATCATTTCCCCACCACTTCGTTCATAATCATAATGAACCTAATCGGTATTTTCTCACTCTTTCTAGAGAAAATCTCGATGATTTTCTAAACATCCTTAAGATAAGTATAACATGATGAAGAAAAAAGAGCAGGAACCAAATAAAAAAAACGATTTTCTCAGTTATGAAAAAAACTAAGCTATTTCCATTACTTAAGGCAATATTTCTTCTCTTACTTGTACCGGCTATATTTTTTTTCTGGCGAATCGTAGGAGAAGAGTCAGTTATCGGTTTTATAAAGCCACCTGTTAGCGTAAATGCCGTAAAAGTTGGCACAATTGCGCCAGATGTCATTGTGCCTAAAGAGCTGCATTGGAAACGCACTCCTTTTCAATTATCAGAACACAAAAGCAAAGCAATTTTCGTTCACTTTTGGGCTACATGGTGCGGCCCCTGCTTATCTGAATTACCTGAACTTTTGTCTATGGCTGATAAATGGAAGCAAGAAGGTATCATTTTAATCGCAGTGGCTGTGGACCAATCCTGGTATCAGGTGGAAG
>JAMLID010000076.1 GCA_023954355.1 Oligoflexia bacterium
GTTCTAGTTTTTTACTGTCCAGAATTTTTCTGCTGCATATATATAATGAAAAGCTCTAGCGTTAGCTAATACGGGCATATTGCTTTGTTCAGAAGGGTCTAATTTAGGAAAAATTAGATTTTGTGGAAGCGCATTAGGGTCAATAAAGACAGAACGATTCTGTACGCTTGAGTTTAGGCCATAGTGAAAAAAAACTGGTACTAAAGTATAATTCGTATTTGTTTTTAAAAATCCTATATCTTTGATGATAGAGACACTCCCCCTTGGGGTTTTTGAGAAAAAGATTTTTGCTTCTGTGATTACAGTTTTTAATGCTGCACTTTCTTTGTGCATGTATTTTGCTAAGTGTTGAATGTTTGCGAAGGATGAATGAAATGAATATATAGGAACTGCAATTGCTACAATAAAAGAAATAGGTATAACTTTTTCGAATTGATCGTTAGGCAAAAGTTTGCGAATGAGCTCTAACCAGACCAAAGGAGATAGTGCTACAAAAAAAGCGATGAAAGTTCCATACTCTAGAGCCCAATTTTGATAAAATGGGGCTAAAACAAGAATCGCACAAAAAAAGCCTATAAAAAAGAAATAAGAGAAAATGGATTTATATTTTATAGCGACACAAATTGAGAGGACAAAAGTCACTACCATATAAATAAAGCCCAAGATTCGTCCTATGTGGTAAGGCTTAATGGATTCTAATTTCATTTCTCCAGCATAAGATTGAAAGCACTGTGATATATAAGAAAAAATTGACCAGAAAATATTAGAATATTCAAGTGTGGCGTGTGCAATTCTTCCAGTGTCGTACAAAGGATAGAGGTAGTAGTATAGAAAAAAAATACTTGCTAATATTATCTCCCATAAAATTTTTTTATTTTTATGCCAGTACAAAAGCAATATTAAGGGGCTAATAATTATTTGCAGCTCTCTTGATAAAATAGTCATCCAAAAAAATATTAAAATGCTAAACCTTCTAATTATAGCATGAGAGATCTTTTTTTCTTCTAAAGTTAAAAGCAGTGTAATTAAAGAAAAAAAGATTCCTGAGGTCGTATGCATGGCACATAACCAATATACTGGCTGAATATGGCAAACCATCATTAAGTAACTAGAGCCAACAGCAATTGCCCAAATGCGTGATTTTATCAGTTTAAAACTGAATATAGAAAGCAATACACCGTTGGCAAGAAAAAATAAAAAATTAACGATCCGATAAATATGAATAGGATCAGCTTTAATCAGTAGAGGTATTCCGAAGAAAAAATCTTTAATTGGACGAGGGTATCCAAGATCATCTTTTTGTCTAATAAAAAAATAAATTATATCTGTAAAAGAGAGATTACCTTTGGCCATAATCCAAGAGTCTTCACGTAAATACCATGTGTCAAAAGATAGTCCCCAAAGATTGTAGAGAAGAACACAAGATATCCCGATAAGAAAGGCAGATAGAAAATCTTCGAAATAAGTAAGTTTAAAGCTCATTTTGCATCCAGATAGATTTTGCTAGAAGCAAGATAGAAGTTAAAAAAACATAAGTATAAGAAAGATATTTTCTTTTAATGGTTAAAAATAAAAACGGAATTTCTACTAAAAAGAGGATGAAAAAAACCTGTGATATTTTGTAGAGCCAAAAGTCGAGTTGTGAAAAGTAATTATAGGGCAATCGATACCAAGAATTTGAAAATCCTAAATCTCTTTTTAGAGAACGAAGAAGTACCGTCCAATTAGATAATAAATTTTGGTGAATTTCATTTAATGGGTAAAGCAGTAAAGAGGTGGTGAGCGAAAAAGAATTAGTTGGCGCAAATCGAATAAGATCAGGCATGAAATTAATCTCAAGTGTCTTTTCAAAATTATCTAATACAGCGCTAGACATATTTAAGTTCTTCGAATTTGGCCGAAAGATCAGAGTGTGAATAATTCCACCATCTCTTTGTTTGTACTTTTGTATAAGTGATTTTAATTTATTATTGTATATGGGGTCTATTCCTTCGATTTGGAGAACCCGTACACCGGCCTCTAAGCCATAATTCTCCCATTCTTTATATTTTGTTGAAGACATTGTATCTCCAGTGTCTGGTACGCCAAGAGCTAATTTTCTGGCTAGTAAATATCTAGAAGTTTCTTGTGAGACCAGAGAGGAGATCGGTATATGTATGGTTTTCTTTTCCCAGCCGTATTGTGTTTGCATGGGCACAACGGCGAGGTCGGTTGCTGTTTTTAAAGCAGAATCAATTTGAGTGATTTTATCTATATTTATTAGCTCATCAAATGCGGTTATGCGGGCAGTTGGTTTTGTGTAGATAGCATTTTGTTGATTTTTAGTAATAAACAATACTTTTGACTGAATTAAGGGCTGTCTACAGAAGAAATTT
>JAMLID010000077.1 GCA_023954355.1 Oligoflexia bacterium
TTCCCCATCTTCGACAAGTAAATAAGTGGCCGGAAAAAAACCAAAGCTCAGCACGTAGAGGGCTTTTAAAACCTAATTGATAATTCGATAATCTCGTCAATACTGGCAAGTTCTCTGTTTTTAATTCGTGTGTGCCGTCCATGTACAAATCAGCCAGTTCACCTTTATAAATGAAGGCACAACATTGATTAGGCCGAACGATCACTACTGTTCCGTCGTATAAATCGGCAGAACCATCATAGGGAACTTTAGCCGCTAAAAGTGTCCCTGAAGGGTCTTCGAATTCATAAATACCTTTAAATAGTGTGGTTTGATGATTTTTTGATGACATTTAATAATAATAAAATTCACTCACATAAGTAACAAGACAAATTGTTAACACGAATACAGGTCTAAGCTAGAGACTCACATCATTCATGCTCAACTCTCAATCTTCGAACTCTACCTATCTACTAACTAGAACATTAAATAGAGATTTATAATCTAAACAAAGAATTTTAACATTAATCGATGAATTATATTTATGTGCTTCTTCCAGTAATAGCTTTGTATTTTTTTACAGAAACATATTTTCAGTGGAGACCAGTTAAACAAAGTAGCAAAAAATGGCTTCAGATTATTATGCTTTTATTAAAAATTTTTACTTTTATTATTTTTGGTATTCAATTTTCAGTAATGCTTTCTTTAATGATTGCACCAGAAAAAAACATGGCTAATGTTGGATTATTGGGATTTACCCTTGTGGTGTTCGTGGTCGCCATTAGGCTATCCGTTCGGACCTATCAGCGGTGCTCAGTAAATAAAATGCCCTCTGAGGTATTAGTAGTAAAAAAGAGTCTTTGGATTAAGTTGGGTATTATAAGCTTATCACTACTAGTAGTTAGTTTGGCTTTAGCTGTTACTTCTATGAAAAAAAGAACTGAAGATGTTCGTGAAATTTGCCAAATATCTACTCACACAGAAATTGAAAATTTAATACCCAAAGCCCTTGCTCTAGGATTTTCTTTAGAACACCGAAGTGGTCTGGGTGAAGGCATAATGCTTAAAGACATTTCAGGAAACAAAATTCGTAATTTTGATAATTCATTAACTAGTATAAACCAAGGAACTCTACGACTAGGTAAAATATCTTTACCACCTTTTATGAGAAATTACTGTCATATTGAGTTTCGGAATCGCAAAGTCATATCAACAAGACTTTCTACTATTGATTAATATTCTAACCACTAAATTAAGATAGAATACTCGGCATCAAATAAGTGAATATTTTTAGAACTGTACTCTCTCGCGAACCTCTGCTCGCACTGAACCGGTCTTGCCAATATTTTCTGTTATCCAACCATTGACATAACCAGTACCCTGCCAGTTTTTGTTCACATAGGCTATTAAAAGTTCAATACTAATCGAGAATTTTCCTTCTTGTTCTTTAGTTAAAATTACAGAAAATTGTCGCTTGTTTCCTTTTACCTTAGCTTTAAACGCTCCTTCAATCGGGCCAGTGCCTAAATCAACATCACAATCCACAAAGCTATTCTCTTCTATAGAGTCGCCATTTACTCCTGCTTCAACCTTA
>JAMLID010000078.1 GCA_023954355.1 Oligoflexia bacterium
AGAAGTTCATGGGCAAAAATTTTCTCCATGCTTTTACTAACAAGATATTTATTGATCACTTTTGGTTATGGGCAGGTAAATTTAGCGCTTTTAGCTGGCTTGTCTTTACTGTCCACAAATCTTTCATCTCGTTGGAAAGGCTTTGTGTGGGCATCTGTTTCTGTGATTAAGATCTATCCCTTGGTTTTTGGCCTTGGATTTCTTTTACAAAAAGCGAAAGCTGTTTTGCTTAGCGCTATGATTAGTTTATTTTTATTTTCTTTAATTCCACTATTTTACTTATGGAAGAGTCCATTTTTTCTCTATGAAGAGTTTTTGAGATCTCTTGAATCTAAAGGCTTTCCCTTACACTCACATAATCAAAGTATTTCTGCTCTTTTGCAAAGAGCGTTTACTGATCAAGAGTTTCCTCTGCACGCTGTTGGGGTAGAAAAATGGGCTTTTCTTCAGTTAGATATTGGGTTTGTAAAAATAATTGCTTTCTTGGTAGGGGCACTATTATCAGGCAGCATTTGGTGGTTAGCGTTTAAAAAGAATAAAGAAAAACATAATTTTGAATATTATTTAGCGGCAGGATCATTTTCTGTCTTATTTTTATCTCATATCGTTTGGAAAGATTATTTATTGTTCTTGTTTTTTCCCCTTGCGCAAATTTTCAAAGATCAAACGCCAAAACACTTAAAGACTTTGGCAGTGCTTAGCCTCTTATTTGTTACGCTCTTTTCTTCTCCTGACGTAATGGGCGCGCCCTTAGGCACAAGATTAGATGCTGCTTGCATTCATTTATGGGGAGCACTATTTATTGCATTGATTTGGGCTAAAACTTTAATGAGAATAGAGATTAAATGAGATTACCAGTATCTGTTGTCATGATTACGAAAAACGAAGAAAAGCACTTAGCTCGTGCTTTAGCTTCTTGCGGCTTTGCCGATGAAATTGTAGTTGTTGATGCTTGCTCTACAGACCAAACAAGAGAAATAGCCAAGCAATATGGCGCAAAAATTTTTGAGAGAAAGTGGACAAACTTTGGAGACCAAAGAAATTATTCTTTATCTGTAGCCGCGAACGATTGGGTCTTGGTTGTAGATGCAGATGAAAAAGTTTCTGAGCAGCTAAAAAATTGGATGGAGCAAATATTCCGTAAAAAATCTATTGAATCTAACGGATTTAAAATTCGCCGAAAAGAATATTTTTTAGGGCAAGAAATCACCGGAGCTTGCTGGAACCCCTCTTATCAAGATCGATTTTTTCGAAAATCAAAAGCAAAATATGTGGGAGTAATTCACGAATATCCCGAAGCCGAAGGTGGATTCGTTCGCGCCCCCGAAGAAGCGTATTTAGAGCATAATCCCAATGTCACAGTGGAAAGTTTTTTTAATAAAATGAATAAGTATACAACGATTGAAGCATTTGATCGTTTCGAGCAAGGCCAAAGAACTTCGTTACCTCATCTTTTTGTCGCCTTCTTTGCCACGTGGTGGAAAAACTACTTTTATTATAAGGGCTATAAAGACGGCATCTATGGCTTTGTGAT
>JAMLID010000079.1 GCA_023954355.1 Oligoflexia bacterium
ATATTGGCTTGATGATCATTGCCGTTCCAGCGCTTGAGCAAATAGTTTAACTGTGCTCCAGAATAAGTTCTTCTTATAGAATTATCTTCTGTTCGAATTACTCTTGCCGCAATAGACATGTCTGGACGAAAATTGTATGCCACCCAGTGATCGCTCATATGGGCTTGGTTCCAGCTCATGAGAGCTAAAGAGCCTTTATATGACACAGGATGAGCATAGGAACTAGCACTAAGCAAAAATAGAAATAAGTACTTCATTAAATCTCCTTGCATAGAATACGACTGAATGTAATTTTTGTGACAATTAAGTTTTAGATATAGCTAAATCTTTGAATTTTTTGCCTTTTTATTGTTTTTTAGGCAAGCTGTCACAAATGAGTTTTTATTTCGTATCACTTTATAAGGAGCGAAATTGCTTCACGCAAACAGTACAGATGAAGAACTAATGGTGATGTACCAAAGTGGCTCAGAAGAAGCTTTCACGCAGCTTTATCAGCGTCATTCAAAGAAGGTATACGGCTATTTGCGTTCAAGATTATTATCTAACCAAGAGGCAGCAGACCTTATGCAAGAGACGTATTTAAAGATTCATAAATCTAAACATCTTTATAATCAATCGTTTCCTGTTTTGCCCTGGGTCTTTTCTATTACACATTCGGTTTTAGTGGATAGGCTGAGAAAGTTAGGTCGTATAAAAGAAGATTTAGAGCAAAACCTAGAACAAGTATCAGAAGAAATTGATGATGTCTCTTTAGATGCGGTAGAGTTAAAGCCTTATTTAGCGCAATTACCTGAGCATCAACAAATAGCGATTACCAACCGTTATATAAATGAGAAGACCTTTGAAGAAATTGCCGAAATACTCAATACCTCACCCATGAATGTGCGACAATTAGTTAGTAGGGGTCTTAAGAAAATGAAAACCTTGGTTAGAAGTAGAGGTAAAGATGAATAAAAAAAATGAAAAATGGTTGAATGAATATCAGGCATTTTTAGCATTTGAAAATTCAGAGGTGCCAAAAGAAATTTCAGAAAAAATTTATTCGCATATGAATAAATTATTAAATCCTAGCTTTAGCACTATTTTTGTAAAATTATTCTTTATTAATTTAGTAGCTGGTTTTTTCTCTTTATCGGTTTGCCATCAATTTGGAATGAACCCTTTTGGTACAGAGTCTTCTTTAGATGCTTGGTTTATGCAAATGTGGGGGCATCATATTTGTATGTTTGTTTGTGGTTCGTTATTTATTGGATTACCTATTCTAGTTTCTGGTTTCCTAATGACGATAGAAGAAATTAAAAGCTTACGCTCTAGAGAGTTCGTGCAAATTTTTTCTTTAGGAGTGTGTTTTTTAATATTATTTAGTTTATTCGGAGTCGAGTTCGCAGCAGCTATAGCCGGATTGTGGCTATTAGGAGCCTTGGTTGGGGGCTGTTTGGCTACTGAAATAATTTGGTTATTAAGAAAGTATCCTATTAAATCATAATTAGGTGTTACCGAAAGGAAGGGCATAGCTGGAACTTG
>JAMLID010000008.1 GCA_023954355.1 Oligoflexia bacterium
GCTAATGAAGATCTCGAATTAAGTGATACTATGAAAGCTGATATGGCATACGAAAATCCCGAAACTGGAGCCATTATTTCTTTAAATAGCATCTGTAGAAAGTATCAATCTAGCTCTCTTGAATCACTTACTAATAATCTAGTACGAGGCATTGCGAACCGAAAAACTTTAGAAACTAAATCTGTTAAGATAAGCAATATAGATGCTTTAGAATCAAAATTTAGCGGCGTTGTAGACGGAATAAACCTGACAATTGAAACAGTAGTTTTGAAAAAAGAAAGCTGCACATACGATTTTATATTTGTAGTCGCTACCGACAAAGTTGGCTCAAGCATTCAAGAATTTAAAAATTTTGTAGCCTCATTTCGAGTTTCTCAATGAAGAGCCTTATTCGAAATGTCGGCCTACATACAGTAGAATTTTTAAAAACATTTGGTGGTATAACCCTACTTACAAAACAAACCATCAAAGAATTGGGATCAAAACCTTTTTACCTAGGACTAACCCTTGAACAAGTCGTAATTATAGGCGTTCAGTCTATATTACTTGTTGCCATTACAGGAATTACAAGCGGAGCAGTAATGACACTACAATTTGGCTACGGATTAGAAAAATTCGGAGGCAAATTATATATACCAAAAGTACTCGGCCTATCCATCGTAAGAGAAATGGGACCAGTTTTTACTAGCTTAATGGTAGCAGGACGAATGGGTTCTGGTATAGCTGCAGAAATTGGCTCTATGAAAGTAACTCAACAAATAGATGCTATTCGCGCTCTTGGAACTAGTCCGATAAAAAGAATAGTGATCCCAAGGCTTATTGCAATGCTTATTTGCTTGCCGCTACTCACTTTATTCGCAGACTTAATGGGAATTTTCGCTGGAATGCTCGTTGGCTTAGAAATTGGACTAGAACCCTTCTTCTTTATAGAAAAAGTTTATGAAGGGCTTACCTTCAACGACTTTTGGACAGGAACAACAAAAACTCTATTTTTTGGATTCTTCATCGTTATGATTGCCTGCTACAGAGGATTGAATACAGAAGGCGGCACACGTGGAGTTGGTGATTCGACTACATGGGTTGTGGTTACTTCTAGTATCTCGATTATGGTTGGTGACTTTTTCTTAACAAAACTATTCATCTATTTATCTTCGTAGGAGTGAATATGACTATCCTTGAAGTTCAAAATATTAGAAAAAAATTTGGTGAAAAAACAGTACACGATGGACTCAATCTCAGTGTACAACAAGGCGAAATTTTGTCTCTCTTTGGGGGCTCTGGTACAGGGAAGAGTGTTTTTCTACGTTCGCTTATAGGATTAGAGCGCGTAGATTCAGGCTCGATTCTCTATAGAGGAAAACAAATTCAAAATCTAACAGAAACAGAACTTTTCGAAATCAGAAAAAATATAGCCTATGTTTTTCAAAACGGAGCTTTATTTGATTCTATGACAGTAGCCGAAAATCTCGCTTATCCATTAATTGAGCATACAAATCTCTCTGATAATGAAATGAGAGAAAAAATAGATTCTATGCTTTCTCTTATCGGCTTAGAAGGTAGCCAAACACTTTTACCTGCTAGTCTGTCTGGTGGAATGCAAAAGCGTGTAGGTTTAGCACGATCTATTATATTAGAACCTGAACTTATCCTTTATGATGAGCCTACTGCTGGGCTAGACCCACAAAATACGAAAAATCTGCTAGAGATTATGGCCAAGCTTAGAAAAATGGGAAAAACAGGAATCTTTGTTACCCACGACATACCTGCCGCACTCGAAGTTTCTGACAGAATTGCTATATTAAATAATCGAAGAATTCATATAGTAGAAAGCGTCGAAAATATAAAGAAATCTACTGATCCTGTCGTTAAGGCATTTATAGAAGGATCGGTAGGTTAAAACATGCGTAGAAAAGTAGATATTGAGCTTAAAGCAGGGATTTTTGTTTTCTCAGGCTTAGTTATAGTTTTAGTGACTATCGCTCTCATGGGAGGCGGTAACTCATTATTTGAGTCATATTATAAGTTACAGTTCAAAGTGCCAGATACTGGCGGTCTATCTAAAGGCGCTGTTGTAAAATCAGGTGGATTAGCTGTCGGACGAGTGAATGACATATCTTTTTCGCAAAGCTTTGATAGCGTAAATGTTAGCTTAATTATTAACAAAAAATTTCAAGACCGCTTTAGAAAAGATAGTTCTGTTCGTTTTTTAACCCAAGGTGTCTTAGGGGATAAGTTTGTAGAAATAAGCGGAGGCAGTCCACAAAGCCAAATTCTTAGCGATGGCGACTACCTAGATGTTGAAACATCAAAAGACTTAACATCCATACTTTCTGATG
The DNA here is from genome assembly GCA_023954355.1 of Oligoflexia bacterium. GTDB lineage: Bacteria > Bdellovibrionota > UBA1018 > CAIPTA01 > CAIPTA01 > JAMLID01. Next base: position 2,337 of record JAMLID010000008.1, read on the forward strand.
GCTCAAGCGCAGTCGAGCTTCTAAAAGAAAACCTAGCGAATTTAAAAATCATTACCAGTGCGATGGCAAAGAAAAATCAGATGGATAGTATTATGAGCAATTTAAAAGAAACATCTGACAATTTAAAAGATCTCACCAGCCAGTTTAAACAAGCTAACTTCTCTAAGGAACTTAGCGAAACAATGAAAAACTTAAAGGTAGTAACTGAAAAAGTTAAAAATGGCGAAGGAACCGTAGGTGCACTACTTTCAGATGCCTCACTTTATGAAGATTTAAAAAATCTTATCGGTGGAGCTAATAGAAATACAGTTCTTAAATTTTTTGTTAGACAAGCTGTTAAATCAAGTGACGACGCTCAAATTGAAAAAATTAACAAACTAGACGAAAAGAAACAGCAAGAAGCGGTAGAGCAAACCAATACCAAAGGGCCCGCTTCAGTAGTAAAATAATAGTTTTGAATTATAAGCTAAGATTTTTCTTCTTTAGTTTTTCTACTAAAGTAGTTCTATTCATTTTCAATAATTCGCTAGCTTTATTTTTATTTCCATTTGTACGATTCAATGCCTGTCTTAAAAGATGATCTTCAAATCGATTTACTACTGCTTTGAGATCTAACCCATCATCAGGAAGAACAAGATTTAAAAACTCATCTATAGAAGAACTAAGTTTAGCGCTATCAACTAAATAAGGTATATCTATATTTTTGTTACCAAAAAACTTACTAGGTAGATCTTTAACTTCGATTTCCCCTGCCCCTTTAAGAATAACCATTCTTTGAACTAAGTTCTCTAACTCTCTAACGTTTCCAGGCCAATCATAACCCATAAGGATATTCATCAACCCTTCATCTCTCATAATCACATCACAGTTTTTCTCGTCATTATAAATATTTAAAAAGTGATTCACTAGAAGAGGTATGTCACCTCGTCTATCTCTAAGAGGAGGCACAACAATAGGAATCACATTAAGACGATAATAAAGATCTTCTCTAAATCTCTTATCAACCACAGCTTTTTCTAAATCCACATTTGTTGCTGCAATTATTCTTGAATCTATCTCTATAGGTTTTACAGATCCTACGGGTTCAATTTGCTGATACTGTAAAGCCCTTAAGAGCTTTACTTGCAAATCAGGAGTCATTTCTCCTATTTCGTCTAAAAAAAGAGTTCCTCCATCTGCTGCCTGGAATCTTCCCATGCGATTAGCTACCGCACCTGTAAAAGCACCCCTCATATGACCAAAGAGCTCACTCTCTAAAAGCCCACTAGGAATCGCACCGCAATTTACAGGGATAAAAAGTTTATCTGCTCTTGATGAATGATAGTGAAGCGCTCTAGCAACCAACTCTTTGCCTGTTCCACTTTCACCTGTAATCAAAACTGTAGAGCTAGTGTCTGCAACTTTTTCAATAATTGAAAATACGTTGACCATAGCAGAACTATCACCAATGAAATTATCAAAGTTGTATTTTTTATGTAGTGCCTGCTTTAAATGCTTATTTTCAGAAGATAGCTCTTCGTGCTTCAAAGCTCTGCCAACTAATACATTCACTTCATCTATATTGAAGGGTTTAGTAACATAATGAAAAACCCCCTCTTTGGTTGCCTCTATAGCACTTTCTACAGAACCAAACCCTGTCACTACTATAGATGCCATCTCTTTATTACTCTGACGAATGGCTCTAATTAAATTTAGGCCATCTCCATCAGGTAGATGTAAATCTGTAATCATCAAATGGTATTGCACTTCTTTAGAGACTGCTAAAGCCTCTGCTACTGATTTGACTGATTTTACGTTGTAGTTTTCTCTCTCGAGCGCTTTTGTAAGGGCTTTTCTTATCGAAATCTCATCGTCAACGATAAGAATTGACTTTCTTGTCATGCCTATTCCCTTCCTGGCTTGGCCTAGCTCCTACCATGGAGCCATTACAATGATAAATTTTCAACCTGAACTCTTGGGACTTAGAGAATCCCAACCACCTATAAAAATGCTAACAATGAGTATCCAAACTGTCAAACTTCTGTCGTGATCAAAATACACTTTTATCGACGACAAAATTCTGTAAAAGAGACTGAAAATCTAAAACTCTAAGACCTTCAAGCATTTAGCTCCATACACGATTTAGCAACACGGTTACTAGAAAAAAAATTTTCTTTCTATTGAAATCCAAGCCGTTATTTGTATCAGCCAATTTTCTGTCAAAAAATAATTTTTGTTTATATAAAATGGCAAATTGAAACATTACCCAACTAAGTACATATACTAGCTAAAGACAAACTACGGATAAGCTTGAGAGAATCTAAAATAAAAAATCTGATATTTTATGTGCCAATTTTACAGGTTTAGCCGGCTTACTAGAGCAATTTGTATGTATAAAGACCAACATCGCCTCTGGAAAGTTTTTTTCAAAAACATGAAAATTTGCCGGTTCATTATCAAACAAAGCTATCACTTCGCTATCTACTCGAATTTCTCTTAAAACTTCGTCCTTAAATTCAGCATCATCTTGTCCTGCAGCTGGCTTCATATATAACTCTGAAATCTCTTGATGAAAGGGAAATCCCGAATTCTGAAGAGACGATTTTGTTCCCTTACTCATACCAGGCCAATCTCTACCAGTTAGGTAAATAACCTTTGCTCCTAAATCGACCACTTTATGTACATAATCTACTGCACCAGCAGAAGGTCGGTCATTACAAAGATAAGCATCAGAAAAAAACCTTTTCCACCAATAAGACATTGCTTTAGAAAAATATGCTCTTTTCTCTTCTTCTGTACCTGGAGTATCTTTAGCCCTAGCTCGTTCTTCTAAAGTGTACAGCAATGAACAACTTGTAATTTGTTGGGACCATTCTGCTATCTCAGTTGAAATGTCTTTAGCTTCTTTTGTTGCTCCGAACTCTTTAATAATTCTTAGCGTTCTTGGCTTAACATCAAAAATAGTTGAATCTAAATCAAAAACTACTTTCACTTCTTTACCACCATTTTTGATTCTGTTTTTTACTGCGATCTCTACTTTATCTAAAACCGTACGTAAAACCTCTTCTGATGGAGTCGAAGAAAAATTTGTTGAATCAATCCACGGGTGATTTGACTTCAAGCTTTCACTCTTAAAAAAGTACTTTTTCATTTATACAATCCTCGGTATAGGGGATATAATACTAACAGCACCTAACTTCAAGAATTCCCCAGCCTTTCCCTGATCTGTAACAGTCCAAACACCCATGGGAATTTCTCTCTTCTTCCACTTCTCTCTTTGAGAGATAAAGCTCCCTTGGTTTAAGTGTAATAGACTAGGGCAAGCTAAAAAACCCAAAAAAGCTGTTTTTAAGTACCATTTATTCCAAGAAGCCTCTTCGTCTGAGACAATTAACGCTCTTGGGACTAAGGGCAAATACTTCTTCATTTTCCACAAGCTAATAGGATTAAAACTAGAAAATAAAATACGATTGAGCGATTGTTGATTTTTAATAACTACTGAGTAAATGGCCCGTTCAAGCTTAGAAGAAAATAGCACAGTACTCTTTATTTCAATATTCAGATAAGCTTGCCTTATTTTTTCGCTACGTAAAACATCGCTCAAGCTAGGTACACCTAACTTCTGAAGCTCAACATAAGATAAATTTTTTACTAATCCTTTATGACCATACGTTCGCTCAAGACTATCGTCATGTATTACAATAGGAACATTGTCCTTTGAAAGCCTAATGTCCATCTCAAGCATTTGCGATCCATTTTCTACAGCACGCTCAAAAGCCTCTAAAGAGTTTTCTCTTACTCCCTCACCATAATAACCTCTATGGCACTGAGATTTAGGAAGCTTAAATTCCTCAGCTAAAGGTACGGCATCCCAAAAAAATAAAGGTTTCAGCGACCAAAAAACAGCTGATAAAAATAAAACAAATATAAAAAGATACATGGCCGTATACAAATTTGTTGCCTCTGAAATGTAGCCAATTAAGGTAGGAGAAATTGCGTCTCCCAGTAAATGAATGAAGAATATTGCCAATGCACTAGCAAGAGCACGCATACTTGGAGGCACTCGATTTACAATTTCAGCATTTATAGGGCTGGTACTCATAAAAAGTAAAAACTCTAGTAAAAAAACAGAGCCAATGAATAAAGCCATCCCCTTAGATTCCATAACCAGCAAATACGTAGGTACGGCTAAAAATAATGTATAGGCAGAAAGACGCAAATTACTGTCTGGAGTACTTTTCGCCCAGCGGTCTGCCAAGGCTCCACCTAAAAAAGTACCTCCAAAACCGGCAATAACTGTAACGGCTCCAAACAACATATTTCCTTTAGTTGAAGGCATTTGGTGATACCTTTCCATAAAATGAGGAATCCAAACAGCAATCCCCCCCAAAACAAATGTGTATGCACAGTAACCAGCAACCGTCAGCACATAAGGTACATTCCTTGCCAAAGGCACTAGAACGTTTTTAAGAGATTTCTCAGCGACAAATTGTTCATCAGTACTTTCTTGAGCCCCCCGCTTTGGCTCTTTTAAAAAAAGAAGTCCTAAGGCTAAACCAAGACCAGGCAAACCTACAGCACACAAAGCTAATCTCCAGCCGATGAGCCCCTCTAATACTCCTCCCAATAAATAACCCATAGCACTGCCCACAGGTATCGCCATGAAAAAAACAGCAAAAGCTCTTCCTCTTCGTTCTTTAGGGTAATAATCACTCAAGACAGCAGGACTAATCGAACCATAAGCAGCTTCTCCAACCCCAACGAAAAATCGCATAAATATTAAGCTAAAAAATTGTTTCATAAGACCGGTAGCGGCCGTTGCAATACTCCAAACGGCTATACCGAGCGACATCCAACGAAAGCGATTACCTCTATCGCCAAACCATCCAAATAAAGGTGAAGTAATAAAATAAGACAGCATAAAAGCTGAAGCCATCATGCCAACCTGCGTGTCCGTTAACAGGAGCTCTTTTTGAATTGTTGGCAATAGAGCCACCAAAATATAGCGATCTAGATAGTTAAAAAGATTAATAGTTGTAAGATAATAGAGGGGAAAATTCTTACCTAAGCCAAAACCTTCAGAAACGAGAGATTTCTTCACGCCAATTCATTAGCCTTTTTTGCTAAACTAAGATCGTTCTCAGTGAGACCATTAGAGTCATGAGTCGTTAAAAGAAGAGAAACCTTATTGTAACGAATATCAATATCAGGATGATGATTCATTTTTTCAGCCTCCACGGCCAAACGGTTCACAAATTCAATAGATTTCTCAAACGACTGAAATATAAAGGTTTTTACTATTTCATCGCCTTGTCTTTTCCAGCCAGAGCACTGATTTAGTCGTTCATCCACTTCTTGAGATGGTAGTTTTTTTAGCGGCATAGAAGAGATTTGCCAAATTTCAAAAAATTTAACCAGAGAAAAATCTATCCGTGCCAAATTTCACAAATATTGTTAATACCTAGGCGTATTCTCAAATTTAGACTAGCAGTATAAAGAGGCAATAAACACATCATGTCATTTTTAGATTTTCCCCTAGATGCAAAAATTATCGAAAATCTAAACGCTATGGGCTTCTCAGGCCCTACAGATATACAAAAAGAAGTATTGCCTATAGCGCTTGATAAAAAAGATATTTCAGGTCTATCTCGTACCGGCACAGGTAAAACGGCTGCATTTTTAATCCCTACTATACAAAGTCTATTAGCCAATCAAGAAAGCATTGCTCTTTGCTTAGCTCCCACTAGAGAGCTTGCGACACAAATCCAACAAGAAGCAGATCGTATTTCTAAAAATATGGGGCTTAGTTCGGTTTGTATTATTGGAGGAGTAAATCCCGAAGAGCAAATTCAAATGCTTCAAAAAGGGGCCCGCATTGTAATCGGTACACCAGGGAGAATCATTGACCTATACAAAGAGAAGGCTCTTGATCTTAAAAAAGTGAACACTCTTGTGTTTGATGAAGCCGACCGTATGTTTGATATGGGATTCATTAAAGACATGCGATACTTGCTTACAAAAATCCCTAAAGAGCGACAAATATTACTTTTTAGTGCAACCATGAATTTCTCAGTTTTAAATTTGATTTATGAATTTGGGTCTTCTCCTGTCGAAGTTAACATCTCTAAAGATCAAGTAACTGCAGAAAAAATAAAGCAGATCGTTTATCACGTAAGCGATGAAGAAAAAGGTAAAGCATTAATTGCCCTTTGCAAAAAACATGAATCACAAGATGGAACAATCATTGTATTCTCAAATTACAAAGATAAGGTTAGTTGGATTGCTGGACTACTAAACACAAACAACATACCTGCCAAAGGCCTTTCAAGTCTTTATAGTCAGGACAAAAGAAACACAACCATCGAAGGCTTTAAAAATAAAAAATTTAGAGCCCTAGTGGCTACTGATGTGGCTTCTCGTGGAATCGATGTAGACGATGTAGTTCTGGTCATTAACTACCACCTACCCGAAGAAGCAGCTTCTTATGTACATCGCATTGGAAGAACTGCTCGCGCTGGTCGCTCAGGGGTAGCCGTATCGCTTTGCGGTCCGGAAGATGCGTACAATCAAATACGTATCGAAGAATTTTTAGGCACTAAAATACCAGTAGAATGGTTACAGGACGAAGATATGAATATTGAAATTAATCCATACGTAGAGCAAAACGAACAAAATACTTCTAGAAAATTCAAAAACGACCGGCCAGAAAGAACAAAAAGACACAATAGACCAGAGAGATCAGAGAGATCAGAGCGACCAGAAAGACCTGAGAGAAGCGACAGAAGCGAAAGGTCACGCTCTCCGAAAAGAGAACGCTTCCCAAACAACAATAGAAAAGCATCAAACTTTGCTCAAGATTTTGATCCTAAAGAGCTTCCAAGCCCAATTACAGGGAATCCTATTATTTACTGTATGAAAACAGGAAAGCCTAAAAATTTAAGCGACTCTGAATTCAATCAAATTGTTTCTAACTATAATAAAAACCTTTCTTCTCCTAAGCGATCGTCTGTTAACAAGAAAAAAGTTGCTCCTGAATTGATCAAAAAAATTAGCACTCGAGTTACTTCTCTATTCACTAGCAAAAACAAATAGAAGTTTTTCCAAGAATAGAGTGTAATAAAAAAATGCATGGACACTCTGCTCTTTTATCACTTTTATATGTGCTCAGCGCTGCGCTACTTTCAGCTACGATTTTAGTTAGGTTCAAACAACCCAACATCATTGGCTATTTGATTGGCGGATTACTCATTGGCCCTCATGGCTTCGCTCTTGTACCTTACGAAAACGTAGAGCTATTAGCTGAAATTGGCATCGGCCTTTTAATGTTTACTATCGGTATAGAACTTTCTATTTCTCAACTATTACGAGTGAAAAACATATCAATCTACGGTGGCTCTCTAATCGTTCTATTAACTTGTGCCGCTTTTATCGCCCTACATAATATACTTGGGCTATCTATTCGAGAGTCTATTGTTTGGGGATTCACAACTGGCCTTTCTTCAACAGTAGTTGTCTTAAAACTATTGTCTGAACGTGCCGAGCTTGGATCGACTCACGGAAACATCTCAACAGGCATTCTTCTTTACCAAGACGTTATTTCGATTCCTATTTTAATTTTGATCCCCTTTTTGGCTAAGTCTACTGAAATCAATAGTGAGATTCTAAACTACCTTGGAATTACTGTAGGGAAGCTAATCTTATTTCTCATAGCCGTATTTATTTTAGGTAGATTTCTAATTCCAAGATTTTTAAAATTCGTGGCCCAAACTCATAGCAAAGAATTATTTTCTATATCTATTCTAAGTTTAACTTTGGGAATCGCAGCACTCACTCAACAAACAGGCCTAAGCCTAGCATTAGGTGCATTTATTGCTGGTCTATTAGTAAGTGAAAGCGACTTTGGAAACCAAGCAGCTAGTGAAGTATTACCTCTTAAAGATGCTTTTAGTGCTGTATTTTTTGTTAGTGTTGGGATGCTATTGAATGCTTTATACCTAATAGAGAATTGGAAAATTTTCACTTTAGGATTAGCTGGTATTATTAGCTTTAAATTTATCTTAATTCTTATTACTTGTTTTATTTTTCGTTATACAGCGAAAATTTCTACCTTTGTTGCACTTTGCCTTGCTCAAATTGGAGAGTTCGGTTTTCTAATTATTTTATCCGCTAAAAAGAATGAAATTTTATCGGAAGATTCGTATCAACAGCTCCTTGGTATTTCTATTCTTTCGATTATTAGCACTCCTTATATCTTAAAAATTTATCCTAGACTTAAAAGAGTGTTTTCTTTTATGAATCGCACATCTTGGATTAATAGAAAAATGGCTAGTGTCAACTCTACAGAATCAATGATCGTGTCGGCAGAAGCTTCTTTAACAAATCATGTAATCATTTGTGGTTATGGTCCTACAGGAAGCCTTGTAGCGAAAAAACTACAATCTCTTGGTATTTTAACAGTAATAGTCGATTTGAACTACAGAGTCATTCAAGAACTCAAATCGAATCGCCAACACGCTGTTTACGGTGATTCGTCATCAATGCTTGTTTTAGAAGCCGCTGGCATACAATCGGCCAGTCTACTTGTGGTAACAGTTCCAGACCCTTCGTCCATGCAGGCCTTACTGAAAAAAGTTAGAAAAGAGTTTCCAAAAATTCCAATATTTATGCGAGTCAAATACCAGACGGATAGAGATCGCCTACTAAAACTCGGTGCCGATTTAGTAATATGGGAAGAATTCGAAGCCGGACAAGCTCTCTTGAAGTCAGCTATTGATCATTTAAATATCCAAAACGCTGAAATTTCTTAAAATCGAAAATCCTCTGGCAGGTAATGTAAACATCTGAAATTATTAAATTAAATTATTTTTCAAAAAAGGGATTCTTTTGTTCAATTCAACCCGTATCTAAGCCGATACAGTAGGGTATGAGCGATTCAGCAATTGATAAATCTCAAATCGAACGATGGAAGCCTCTCTTAGAGAAACTAAACGACATTCCAACACTTCCAATAGTCGCAACAAAAGTAAGTGAGCTAATCAACAATCCAAACTCAAGCTCAGCGGATATCGCAGAAGTGCTTAAAAAAGACCAAGTGCTAACAGCAAAAGTTTTAAAGCTAATTAATTCTCCCTATTATGGAATTCCAGGTGAAGTTACAGACGTAAAAAGAGCACTTGCGTACTTAGGATTCAACACCCTTGCTCAATTAGTTTTATCTGTATCTGTAATTTCAATGTTCTCAAACAACTCTGATAGCAACTTTTCATTAGGAGATTTTTGGAAACACGCCCTAGGCACAGCAGTCACAAGTGAAGTTATTGCAAAAAAAATTGGTTATCAAAAACCTGAAGAATGTTTCACTTGCGGATTACTGCATGACATAGGGAAATTGGTATTATTTCAAATTGCTCCTGAAGAATTTTTTAAAACATTAAAACTCGCTGAACGAGAAAAAATCTCATTTTACGAAGCCGAAAAAAAATTAGAAGTCCCTACTCATGGCTATTTAGGCGAATATATAGCAAACAAATGGCAACTACCTATGGTCATCCGCATGAGCATTCGTTATCACCACGTAGATGTAACACCTATGGAAACCATTCTTGAATCGATAAAAACCTCTATACGAATTGTTTCTTTGGCCAACCAAATCGTAGTAAAAAATAAAATTGGATACTCAGGAAATGCGTCTGAGGGCTCTATTTCTCTAGAAATCATGAAGTCTTTGAATATTTCGGAAGCACAGCTACAAGCCATAAGTGAGCAAATCAGTGATGATATTGATAATGCTTCAGCTTTTTTAAGGAGCGCCTAATGGGAAACGCACTTAAAAAGACTGAAACTAAAAGCAAGCATTTAGAACTTGTTCCAGAAATCAAACCCTCTCTTGATCTATATGAAATGCTTTTTCATGAAGCTAACGATGCTATACTTTTAGTCGATACTGATAAGAAAAAAATAGTTTCAGCAAATAGCAGATTACAAGACTTAACCGGATTCACCAGTATAGAGCTAAACCATCAAGACATCTCTCAGCTTTTTCCCTCAGAAGAAACTGCTAAAAAATCTAATGTACGCAGCACCTTATTTTCAGAAGAAACGATTTCTCATAGTGGGTTTTATGAAGATATAGTTTTACTAAAAAAAGACGGGTATTTGGCATTCGCGACACTATCTGTAAAATTAATTGAACCTAAAAAAGCCAAAGGAAAATCTCTCGCATTCTGTATTTTACACGACATGGGTGAAAAAAAGTCTATGGAAAGAGATTTGCTCACTAAGCACTGGGAACTGCGAAATGCTTATGAAGAATTAGAGCGTGCACATATAGAATTAAAATCAGCTCAAGAGGCATTAGTACAAACCGGCAAATTAGCTGCACTAGGTGAGCTTGCTGCTGGTGTAGCGCATGAATTGAATCAACCACTAGCAGGAATCATGGGATTCGCACAAGAGCTTCAAAGAATTGTAAAAAATCAAAATAGCACAGCTGAAGTCACCGATTTTGTCGAAGAGATAGTAAAAAACTCAGTCAGAATGAAAAAAATCATTCAACAACTACGAGAGTTTACCAGAAAAAGTACTGAAGATTTTCAAAACGTAAATGTAGCAGATGTAATCAATGAATCTTTAAAACTACTAGACCAACAATTCAAGTCTAGAGGAATTTGCGTGAATCTAGAAGCTGAAGAAAATATTCCTAGTATTTACTGCAACCCATTTCAGCTTGAACAAGTTTTTATAAATCTAGCTACAAACGCACGAGATGCTATAGAAGCAACCGAAAAAGCGAGCGGTAAAATAGAAATTAGAGTTCGCAGAAAACCAACTGATTCTGAAAGATTCATTGAAATTACATTTAAAGATGACGGGATTGGCATGAGTACAGAATCGAAATCAAGAGCCTTTGATCCGTTTTACACAACAAAAGAGGTTGGTAAAGGAACAGGATTAGGCCTTTCTGTTTCCTATGGAATTCTATCGAAAATAAACGGTACAATGATGATAGAAAGCTCAATTGGCAAAGGTACAACTTTTAACTTAACTCTTCCTGTAGATTACCGAACACATAATTCTAATTCATCCACTGAATACAAAAGCAAGGAGTCAAACCATGGCTAAAATACTAATTGTTGACGATGAAGAAACAATAAGAAAACTACTTACTTCAGCCGTAAAAAGTAAAAACCACGAAGTAATAGCCGTAGAAGATGGATTTCGTGGATATGATGTATTTCAAAATTTTAAGCCAGATGTTGTCGTAAGTGATATCAAAATGCCACGCATGACTGGATTTCAAATGTTCGAAAAACTAAAAGAAAGTGGTTGTGATGCACCTATTATTTTTATCACCGGTCACGGTGAAAAAAGTGCCGCCATTGAATCTCTGCGTATTGGAGCATTTGATTATTTAGAAAAACCATTCGATATGGAAGATTTTCATCACAGACTGCAAAGTGCTATTGATAAAAAATATCTACAAAATGAAAACAATAAACTAACTCAAGAGCTTTCTATTGCAAATGAGAAGCTATCTGCACAGCTAGAAGCAAAATCTGAGCTTGTTCATAGAATTCAGCATACAGAAAGTAAAATAAACTTCAAAATTGAAACTCTAGGCGTCGCTAGCTCAATGAATACAGTCAAAGAGACTATTCAACAACTATCACAAAACAGTTTAGGAACAGATATGGGTGTTTTAATCACTGGCGCCTCGGGATCAGGGAAGGAAGTCGCCGCAAGACTCGTTCACGAGTTAAGCGGTAGATCGAAGGGTCCTTGGGTGCCGGTGAACTGTGGTGCTCTTCCAGAAACTCTAATTGAGAGTGAACTTTTCGGTCATGAAAAAGGGGCTTTTACCGGAGCTAATTCTAAAAAAATTGGTGTTTTTGAACTCGCAGAAGGAGGAACCTTATTTTTAGACGAGATAGGTGAATTACCTTTAGCAATGCAATCTAAGCTTCTACGCGTACTACAAGAAAAAACATTTAGACGCGTAGGAGGAGAAAAAGAAATTGCAGTAGATACGAGAGTAATTGCAGCGACTAATGTAAACTTAACTAACGCAATAAAAGAAAAAACATTTAGAGAAGATTTATTTTATAGAATAAATACCGTTCAAATTCATTTACCTAGCTTAAAAGAGCGTAAGGAAGATATCGCGTTTTTTGCGAAAAAAATGCTAGAATCAATAACTCAAGGAAATCCAAAAGCACCTAGAGAGTTCATGACTGAATGTTTTCAATTAATGAACTCTTATGATTGGCCAGGAAATCTTAGAGAACTTAAAACTGTTATTCAGCGTGCTGCTTTAGCCTCTCAAGGTTCTGTTGTAACACCTGAGTCAATAGCAAATGCTCTCGGCTTGGCACATGCTACGCCTATTAGAAAAACGACACTAACACTAGCTTCTAACCAAGATACTACTAACACCAAACCTGAAATTGATGCAGTAGATGAAGCCAGCAAACAGTCGAGCATTGGAGTTCCCTACCATCAGTGGAAAAAAGAATATACTCAGAAAATGGAGAAAGAGTATCTACAGCAGCAGCTCACACATTTTCATGGAAATGTTTCAGCGCTTTCTAGGTTTATGAAAGTAAGTAGACCAAACCTATGTAGATTGTTAAAGAAGCACTCTCTTAAAGCAGAAGCATTCAGAGATCAATCCATTCAAGATAATGTTGAAACCAAGACATCAGCGGCTTAATTTATGAGAGCACTCTGGATTTTTCTTTTTTGCTTTTGTTTACTGATTGCTACTAGCTTCTCTGCATTTGCAGAAAATATTTATTGGGAAAACTCTCAAACATTTTGGATTCAAGAAGATAGCAATAAACAAATTGTTTTTGAAAAATACCAAATTGATAAATTTGGGTATCAGCATCTAGTCGAAAAAGTTTATAAAACGAATAAAAAAAAATTTTCTTTTTTATTAAACACCCCTAAAAAAAAAGTTTCTGAACATATAAACTTAAAAGATATCCCACTCCCCCCAAGCATCCAAAACCAAAGAATTTGGCGTGCTATTTATTCTTGGGATGAAGACTGGGAAAAAAAGTATAGCCAATGGATTCGCACCGAAGTAAGTAAAAACTTTTTTGAAAAACACCAAATTTCTACTGATTGCGCCGATGTTCCGATAGCTCTTAGATGGATTTTTTCAAGAATGAATGGGCTCCCTGCAGGATTTCATTTAAAAGGCACACTACGTCTTTTTACACACGAGAGCTTCTTACCAGGATGGGAATGGCTTAGTCCCAATAGAAATTGGTGGGAAGATGAACGTTTTTTGGCTTCTCTAGATTATATTTTACAAAATACTTACACTCACTCTTTAATGCATGATCTTTATCCAATAGCAATAAATAGAAATACCTTTGATGAAGGTACCGTTTTTTTAAACCTATATAGCAATACAACTGGGCATACAGAACTAGTTAGCTTAGTAAATGCAGATGAGCCCCAGCCTATTCGAATTCTTGCCTCTGATGTTCCAAGAAAAATTCGTGAACTTTCAGACTATGGCCTACAAGATTGGGGTATTTTTCCAGAAAGAGAAAAATCTGGATTTCTTAAATTTTTATGGTTAGAAAAAAAATTCTTTAGCTGGACGAACAAAGCCGCCACGTCTATGCCTAATTATTCTCTAGAACAATATGATTCAAAATTCTATCGCTCCTATGTAAATTTACCCGAAGCTATTATAGGACATGTATTTCCAGACTGGAAACCTGATTTTGCCAAATTGATGAAATCAAAGACGCAAGATTTAATGCTCAGACTTACGAACAGAGTTTCTATTGTAGAAGATGGTTATACTTACTGCCAAAGCATTAATGGTTGTAAAGAGGGCAGTTCGGCCTATGAAACCTGGAGCACACCATCAAGAGATGCGGCCATTAAAAGGATAAATGATTCTATTCTTAGACTTTATTATTCCCCAGAGTGCATAGCTAGTTGTAAAAAAGAATTAGACTCTCTACTTAATATTGCAATTACTCGTATCAACAACAAAAACTACTATTTTCGAAAAGCTATACTCATCTGGAGAGATCAAAAATACACATCTGACCCTAATGACAATATCTCCATAAGATGGGGAATAGAAGATTAGATATTAATCGCAATAATGGATGAACGCATTATCCATTAAGATACGATTTTAGTTCAAAGATTCTCAATCTGTTTCTTATACGACTGTCTCTATTAGGATACACCTCAGATCTAACCTATTGAAATAATTAAGCCAAAAATCTGGCCTTCAATTCGCTTTATCTTAACCAAGAGGCGGATATGAAGAATATAAAAAATGAAAACCAAGTAACCAGTCAAATGATTTCAGAAATGGAAAATGATGTCACAAAAATGATGTCTTTAATCCAAAAACTGAAAAATAGAGTAGCAGCTGATGACTTAACAGGTCTCCTAAGAAGAGACGAGTTCTTTAATCGTCTGCAACACATGATTGAATACAGTCATGGCTGTGAAATTTCCCTCATTTTGATTGATATCGATAATTTCAAAAAAATTAACGATATCGAAGGTCACTTAGTTGGTGATCATGTTCTCCACAGAGTAGCACAAGTAATTCAAAGAGCCAAAAAAGCAGGAGCAGAAGTAGGTCGTTTTGGTGGAGAAGAATTCGTCATAGCAGTCCCTTCAACAATATCAAAAACTAAGGTTCTAGCAGAAGCGCTAAGAAGACAAATAGAGCGAGAAGTAGGAGTAACAGTAAGTGTAGGGTGACAACAGCGACAGTGGCAAATCGTGAAGTCAGAAGAATGATCGGTCTTGCTGATAAAGCGATGTACGAAGCGAAACGTTCAGGAAAAAAACCGAGTTTGTCAGCAGCTTAATGAACAATGAAAGGAGGATCGATGTCAAAAATTGATAAACCGCCGTAGTGAAACCTAATATTATGAGTACAACCCAAGGATGGGATGTTCTCTCCACCTTCATACTTGATTTAAAAGCAAAAAAATGATTAGTAGGCGAAATGAAGAAAAATGAAAAAAAAGGTACGAAGCAAATTCAAGAATCTAAATTAGAGAGATTTCCAAACCGCACCACCAAGAGAGATTATACAATTGAATTTACCTGTCCAGAGTTTACCTGTCTTTGTCCGAAGACGGGATTTCCTGATTTTGCTACCATTTTTATTCGTTACAACCCAGATAAATGGTGTGTAGAACTTAAGAGTTTAAAGCTCTATATCAATAAATTTAGAGACCAGGGCGTTTTTCACGAAGATGTGACCAATATTATTGCCGATGATTTAATCAACCTACTTGATCCAAAAGAAATTGAAGTAGTCGCAGATTTTAATGTGAGAGGCAATATACATACGATTATTAAAGTTGTTCACTCAAAAAGCTCTTCTAAAAAATAAGCCCTGCCTTATTTTACAAACCGCCTAACTGAATCAACAAGCTGCTCTATTAATAACGGTTGTTGTGCAGAAGTTTTCCAATATATATTCATGTCTTTATCTATAATGACATAATTCCAATTAGTCGTTTCATTCTGTGTTGTCCAAGCTCCGATTTTTCTTCCAATAAACCCACTTGGATCAAGCAAAACTTTACCTTTAAAACGTGTTGCTTTTTGAAAGTTCTTTAAAAGATCAACGCTCAGTTTAGACACCAGAGCTATTTCAATACCTATCTCAGTCAGGGATTTGCTTTTTGCCGAAAATCTTGCAAATGGTAGAACCGTTTTTGTAGGTATCCCGTCAGGAGTCAAAATTAATAACAGAAATTTTTCTTTTGGTAGATCTTTTAGTGAGTACATCTGATAGTCTACGTCCATAAGAGTAAAACCCATACTCGAATGTAAATTAGTTAAAAACTTTTTTTCTTGAAGCTTACCTACAAATAGACCTGAACCAGCGACTATCATCGCGACAATACCTATAATTGCCCATTTGTATTTAAATAAACTATCCATTAATTCAACTGCAATTCTTTACTTGTTCGAATAGCCTCTGACTTAAGCATTACTAAATCATAGTCTTTAAGAAAACGCGTAGCACTTTCAACATGCTCTTCTTCTTCTTCTGCTATTTGTTTGAAAATATTTGCACTTTTTTTATCTATTAAATCCATTTGTTCAGAAAGAATATACCCAGATTCCATACCTCTTTCTTCAGCACTTGAAAGTAGAAATAAGAATAAAATATGATCTTCAGTAGACAAACAATGACGGTATAACTTATTAGAAACCGCCCTATTCTCGATAATCCCATTTAAATCAATAAATCTATCCCATAGCATTTGCCCATGCCTGTTTTCTACTTCTGCAAATTGAAGCCAAGACTCGATCCATTCCATAGGAGCAATTGTTTTGAATTTTTCAGCGCCATAACGAAAGAGATCTCTTGCCTGTAGTTCAGCAAAACAAACCAAACGAAGGCGATCAACCACACCATTATCTTGGCTAAGCTTTCCTATACTGTCGGCTCTCTCTGATAGACGAAAGGGAGACCATCGATTTTTATAATTTATAGACTCTACATTCATATTTGAAATCTTCCTTCTCTCGGAATATACAATAGGTGGGTAAAAGGCAATATGAACGACTGGTATAATGTAGTTAGCACTGAAGAAATCAAAAAAGAGCGGAAAAAGGCTCGTGATTTAAGGGCTAGCCAATGGTGGAAAAATTTAATTGGCCAGGGAAAGTGCCATTATTGCGAAAACAAGTTCAATTCAAAAGAACTAACGATGGACCATATTGTGCCAATAGCCAGAGGTGGCAAAAGCACTAAAGGCAATGTTGTACCCTCTTGTAAAGAATGTAATTCGAAGAAAAAGCTAAAAACTCCCGTGGAAGATATACTTTCTGACTTGAAAAATAAGTAGTAGTCCCTATTTCTTTGCTTTTAGCGTAGACGTTTTTTTCTGAATTGCTTGGTGCGTAGAGCTAGTATCTTTTAGCTCAGTACTATTGGTTAAAAATAAGATAAACAAAATGAATACCGCTAAAAATGCTTCAAAATTTGCCATGGATTTTAGTGGGCTAGAATTAAGAGCTATAAGCTGCTTCTTTGGTGACTTCTTCATATTGGGAAGCATTATAATAAAACATACCAAAATAGTCAATTATTATCTAAACCTGTTAATTAGTTGAATATAAAGGCTAAACTTACGTATTGACTCATTAGAAAAGGTAAGTGGAAAGTAAGTGCCCATAATCACTAGGCAACCCTGCCTTGCTTTAACCTATTGAGTATGCTGAAGAAGGATTTACGTCGCTTATCGATCTCCTTAGACAACTCAAAGGGGTTTAACAAAGCATAAGTAGCACGAAGCTTTTCTTTAGCTTCTTCTTTTACATCGGCAGAATCTAAAATTCTTTAATAGGGGAGTTTTTGGCTTATCGTACTTCTTTATGATTTTTGCTCCATCTCGTTTCTTTTCCATACACTTCATGGAAGGAATAAAGAAGTTTTGCAGCTGATTCCAAAGCTTATAAATTTCATTCATTTTATTAACCAGGCTTCTTTCATCAACTCGCTCATAACCCAAAAGACCTCTTACATGCGTATGGTTCTTTTGTTCAACATAGGCTTGATCATTTTTTCTATATGGCCTTCCTCTTGTCACATTGACTTTATTTGCTCTTTTTTGAAAATAATCAAAAATGCTTTCATTTAAAACTTCACTACCATTATCTGCACTATAGTCTGTCATCGGAAAAGGCATTGCTTTTTCTATGTCTTTAATTGCCTCACCAACCAGAAAGGCACTTTTAGTCCAGGTCGCTCTATTCTCTGTCCACGTAGAATAAATGTCTGTCATTGTTAAGCTATAGGCATAAAATCCTGCAATGCTATCTCCACAGTGGGCCACCGTATCACCTTGAATAGAACCTGGCTTTGTGTACTGTACATCTAGAGGCTTAAGCGGAATGATTCGCTTGATGAAGCTTTTATTCCCTCTGGTAAGGCTCTTTCCTTTAATTTTTGGGTTACGATAATTTACTAACAATCGATCTATCTGGGAGGCACTAATCTTTTTTAACTTCTCTCCTACCTCTCTAGTAAAATCATGGTGCACTAACCATAACGGTAACGCTTCTACCATCTTCTTTGAGCAAGTGTGCTGCATTGCTTGCCAAACACTCACTAGAACTTTTATAAACTCTTCATCATAGATTGGTTTACGCCCAGGTTTTTTCTTTTTTAGCTCTAGTGATTGATTGAGTTTTCTGATGGCATAATTTCGGTTGTATCCACATACCTTGCAAAACTCGTCCAAGATCCTACTTTTTCCCTCCTGATCCGAATTTTGGTAGCGTTCCATTATCTTTAACAGGTATTCTCTCTTAGCTCGCTGGCTCATAATCCTCCAATTGACGATCCTCTAAATCGTCTTTTTAGTTTCACTTACTAGGATTATGGGTCAGCACTTACCTAATTTTGAGTCAAAAAATCAGCTACTTACCTTTTTTATGAGTCAATTCGCTTATGAACTCTTCCTTTAAATTTGCCTTAACTTATAAGGTCTCTGAAGGTAGGGCACATACCTCGGCAGACGCCCTCTTATAGACCTCTGACCTAACAAGCTCAGGGGACTCAAAGGTAGCGTCTTGGCAAGAACCAACAATCATACCCAATCTTGGCGGATTCCCCTCACATCTCTGTTTGTTTTTTTGTCTATATACTGGCTGAGCTTCCACCATAACAGTACCTACACGAGTATCTGAAAGTGCTCCATTTATATTCACAAAAGAGCTGGGAGGATTATCGCCTCCAAGAGAAGGGTCATTCATAAAAATAGATTCTGGATCAGCTCTATATGCGCTAATTGGCACTAATCCCGTAGGACAACTTCCATCTGCTTTTTTTAAAGCGGCATATCCATAGTTGCTCACCACGTTTTCTCCTTCAGGAGCTCTTGCTAAGGTAATAGCGACAACAAAAGGCTCCACTGGTTCTTTGTACAAGCCAAACTTAATTTGAGGAACGCTATCAGAGCACGAAAATTTTAATATGTTTAAATGACAAATACCTTGAGAAAAATAACTTCCAGAGTAGGCAGGAAAATTATTATCAAAATCACTTTGGTATAAATAAAAATGGTACTTCGACCGCAAAATCCCTAGCCTTTGACCAGCCACACAGTTAATAGCATGAGGAGAAACCCCTTCGCCCTCTAGAAATGTTCGCGCACAAGAGTACTCATAAATTCTACGGACATCTCTAGTGTCCAATGCTGGATTCAAACCTTTCAATATTTTTTTCAACTTCACTATGTCTTGAGGAATGTGAACTGCGCTACCAGCCAAAGATTGAGCTGAAAAACTTGCAACCAATAATAAAAGAAAAAAACTCATCAAAATACCCCTCCTATTTTTTTCAAACGGTATCTTGATGAGCTTCTGAACGCAAATACTAAGCTTTAAAATTAGCCTTGCTTTAAAACATTCAAGGCTGAACCAGCTTTGAACCAGCGAATCTGTTCGTTATTTAATGTATGCTTTAGTAAAAATTCATCAGTCTTACCATCTTTATGCTTAAGCACACATTTTAAATCTGACCCAGGAGCAATCGCTGTGAGCCCTAAAATAGAAATCTCGTCGGCTTCTTGTACTTTGTCATAATCAGCTGGATTCGCAAACGTAAGTGGTAACACGCCCTGTTTTTTTAAATTTGTTTCATGAATTCTGGCAAAACTTCTTACTATTACTGCAGCTGCACCGAGAAATCTTGGGCTCATAGCCGCATGCTCTCTTGATGAACCTTCTCCATAATTTTCATCTCCCACAACTATCCAACGCTTACCCTCAGCCTTATATTCACGAGCGATCTTTGGAGTTTCTGCCACTTGGCCTGTGAACATATTTTTTACTTTACCGATATCTCCACTGAATGAATTCACTGCCCCTAAAAACATATTATTTGAAATATTGTCTAAGTGACCGCGAAACTTTAACCATGGTCCTGCTGGAGAAATATGGTCGGTCGTACATTTCCCTTTCGCTTTTAATAATAGAGGGAAATTTACAAAATCTTTTTCATCCCAAGCAGCAAACGGCTTTAACTCTTGAAGCCTTTCACTTGTTGGAGCAATTTTTACTACAACTGAGCTACCATCTTCTTTAGGGTTCACGTAACCATCTCGCTTAGGAATAAATCCAGAAGGTGGAATATCCGGAGCTGGCTTTGGTTCTGCTAGTTTAAATGTTTTTCCACTAGAGTCCTCTAAGGTATCATGGATCGGATCAAAATCTAGTCTTCCAGATAATCCCATAGCGACAACAATCTCAGGAGATGAAATAAAAGACTGAGTCTCAGCGTTTCCATCGTTTCTTCCTTTAAAATTTCTATTAAAGCTTGTGATGATAGAATTCACCGTACCTGGAGCAACGTTATCTCTCTTCCATTGACCAATACAAGGGCCACAAGAGTTTGTTAGAATTACCCCCCCTGCTTGCTCAAGAGTAGAAAGTAGGCCATCCCTTTTTACAGTTTCAAATACTTGCTCAGAGCCAGGAGAAATAAATAACTCACTCTTAGATTTTACCCCTTTTGCAATAGCTTGCTTAGCCACATCGGCCGCACGAGAAATATCTTCATACGAAGAGTTTGTACAACTGCCAATAAGAGCTGCCGTTAAATTTGGAGAATATCCCTTCTCTTGCACTTCTTTTTTCAATGCAGAAATAGGTCGCGCTAAATCAGGAGTATGCGGGCCCACCACATGAGGCTCTAACGTACTTAAATCTATCTCAATATACTCATCATAGAATTTTTTAGGATCAGCAAGAACCTCTTTATCAGCTGTCACCAAATGCATATGTTTATCGGCCAAGTCCGCAAGATCAGCGCGACTCGTAGCTCTTAGATACCTAGACATACTCTCGTCATAAGGAAACAAAGAAGTAGTTGCCCCTAGTTCAGCACCCATATTGGTAATCGTGCCTTTTCCAGTACAGCTAATCGATTTTGATCCCTCTCCAAAGTACTCTACAATTTTATTGGTTCCACCTTTTACAGTGAGCATACCTAAAACTTTTAAGATTACGTCTTTAGGGCTAGTCCAACCGTTCATTTTTCCTTTTAAGTGAACACCTATTAACTTTGGCTGTTTAACTTCCCAAGCAAATCCTGCC
The DNA here is from genome assembly GCA_023954355.1 of Oligoflexia bacterium. Classification (GTDB taxonomy): domain Bacteria; phylum Bdellovibrionota; class UBA1018; order CAIPTA01; family CAIPTA01; genus JAMLID01. Next base: position 23,433 of record JAMLID010000008.1, read on the forward strand.
ATCACGTCGACTGCGTCTCCGCCGCCCACACCAACTGCAACCATACCTAGCCCACCAGCATTTGGAGTATGAGAGTCTGTGCCGATCATCATCCCTCCAGGAAATGCATAATTTTCTAAAACAACTTGGTGAATGATTCCTGAGCCTGGTTTCCAAAAACCGATACCAAACTTATTCGAAACGCTTTCTAAAAAATCATAAACTTCTTTATTGGTAGAGAGCGCGTTTTCTAAGTCTTTTTGCGCTCCAAATCGACCAAGAAGCAAGTGGTCACAGTGAACTGTACTTGGCACTGCTGTAGTTTTTACTCCAGCACTCATAAACTGTAAAAGAGCCATTTGTGCCGTTGCATCTTGCATGGCCACTCTATCGGGTCGTAATAATAGAAAAGCCGAGCCAGCCTTTAACTCTTGTTTCTCCGGATCATCTAAATGACCAAATACAATTTTCTCTGCTAATGTTAATGGCCTATTTAGCCTCTTTGAAACAACGGCTAAGTTTTTCTCCATTTTTTTATAGGTATTTTCTACAAATTCTTTAGTGCTATCGATTTTCATCCTAAAACTCCCAAGATGTGCTTTTCTTTGAAATCCTTCAAAGCTTAGCACGTTTCTAGAGTTTTTTTTGGACAAAAAAAAGCCTCTCTTTACAGAGAGGCCTTACAATGCGGTGAATTATTTTATTAATTCAATCTTAATTTATTTAAGATCTTATCTGTTAAGCCGTTATTTTCTGCAGCCGCTGGCTTTCCATCAACATAATCTTTGATTTCAACATCAGAAGCACCAGCTAATTTTAACGCTTCTACAGTGAATGCTTTAACGTATCCTCTGTAGCCGTTCATGAAATCATCTTCAGTAACAGTGTATGATACATCAGGCACTACACCTCTATTTTCCATGTATTCACCATTAGGGCGAACCATCAAGCTCTCAGTTAAGCTAAACTTAAAGAATGAGTTTGCCAAAGGACCATACTCTCTTACGTTTCCACCTGCTCCAGAGGTTTGCTGACCAAATAGAGTAACGCGGCCATTGTCTTTCATTAAGGCAGGGAATGCATCTCCACCAGAAAAATCAAACTCGTTGATCAAAAGCAATACTGGTTTTGTGTATCGTACCGATCCTGAAGGCTGAATCATTCCGAATGAACCATTCAAGTTTAAAGAAATAGGAGAAGTTAAAAACTTTTTATTCGTAATTGAATCTCTAATTTCTTCTTCCAAAAATTCAAATCTAGCCTTTAGCGCATTTGCTGCTTGATCCTTAGGATTCTTCGCTAACATATCCGCAATTTTTGTATTTACTTCTTGAAAAGCTGTCACCCAACCAAGGCTAGGACGAACTTCAAAATCCATATCTTTATAAGACTTGTCTGCAAATAAACTGATGATATCTGATACCAACGAAACAGATCCACCCGGGTTATTTGTTTGGTCTAATACCAAGACATCAGTTTCTTTTTCCATCGTACTGATTGCTCTTGCCACTACGTTAAGTAGACCTTGGTCACCATAAGAAGGTATTCTTAAAATACCAATCTTCTTACCAGCAGCTTCGTAAATTGCAGCTGTTACAGGAAGACCATTTAACTCTTTTGCTCCCTCAGGCAGCTTAAACATAGAAGTAGTTGAACCGATATCATTCACACCTGCTTTTGCCCACTCTTCTAATTGAAGCTTTGGCAACGCCATTTGAAACTCAGACATCTTATTCAATTCTGCTTTTAATGATTCGCCATCAAATGCAGTAGAAACTGCACTTGATACTGCTTCTGTTAAAAGAGCATCAAGATTATCTAACTCTAGAACTGGTGTACCAGTTACAATCCAAGTAGCAGTCACAGTCACAGGCTCAGCAGCACCTTTTTTAAGAACAGTAACAGTTGTTACACCTCTAGGAATCTGCATTCCCGTGGCCTGAGAACGACTCGTTAATCTAGCAGCAGCAATTCTACGAGAACTTGCCTTGTGGCCTGTATCGTTAATTGCTTCAAACTCGTCTAAAAGCGCATCTACAGGAACACCGCCAATTGCCAAAAGCTGATCGCCCTTTTTGAAAGGGAATAAAAGCTCAGGTAACTTTAAGGTATCGATAGTTTCGATTAGTACTTTTCCATCTACTAAATCACAAAGAAAACCTAATCTCGCTCTTCTTGTTGAAGGAACCATCGCGCTAACGTGGCCATCTTTTAAAGAAGAAGTAAATTTAGCAAGAACGGTATAGAATTCTGTATCGCTTTTTACCTTAAGTACTTTTTCTTTATACTCAGAAACCAAACGATTCCAATCCAAACCAATACTTGTTTGCTTCCAACGAAGCGGACCATAGTTTCTTTCAATCAAGTTCACCATTTGATTAAAATCATTTAGTCGTTGATCTGAAGACATTCCTGCAAATGAGATTTGCGAGGTAGATGCCAACAGCGCAGCACTAACAGTCATTCCAGCGAGTAGCTTCTTCATCTTTTTCATTCTGCTATCCTTTCCCATTATCTAACCCATCAATAAATTAAGGCTTAAGCCCAGCTGCGTTATAACAGTGCGCATCAAATAAAGTCAAAAGAAAATTTATTTGCCTGATATTTTTTACCATTATTTTAATTAAGTAAATTCATATACTTACATGTGATTTGGCAGAAAACAGCGTTTTTGTTAATGAATATAATAGGTAAATTTTATATAGCAGCGCCAAAAAGGCTTATATTTTATTTCAAGAATCAGGCTTTCCATACCTTGTCAGAAAATTCTCTCGCTAATTCTTTCAATTCGGATTCTATATCACTTGTAAACGCTCCCAAACGTTCACTATCTAAGTCTAGTTCGGCTACAATTTCATTCTTGCGATTTCTCAAAGGAATCACCAATTCAGATTTTGTTTTTAAACTACAAGCAATATGCTCGGCAACCTTAGTAACATCAGGAACATTTACCGCTCTCTCTTCTCGCACTGCCATGCCACAAATTCCACGATCAATGGAAATACGAATATGCTCTGTTACATCACCCAGAAATGGCCCTAGCACCAAATCAGATGATTTTTTTCCCATCAAGGCCTCTTCTTTTAAGTAAATGCCTGTCCAGTGAGCTAAGCTAGGAAACTTTTGGTCTATTTCCACTATCCAATCTAACATTCGCTCTAAACGCGGAATCCATATTTCTTTTTGGTCTCTAGGAAAATGCAAATACGGAGCAACTCTCATTAAAAAATCTTCTGCTTCAGAAAAGGCCGCAGAATAGTCAGCAAGACCTAAAAATTCATTTTCAAAATAAATTTTTTTTCTTTCCGTTAAGTCGTCTCTAGAACCAATAGAAGCATATACGTAGGCATCTTGATCGGTTATTTTTAAGCTAGCTAGTTTTTTTCCATAAATACGAATGAGGTAATTCTCAAGACTCTTCACAATTTCTCCTTATTCTCGTAAATTCTAAGAATGAATAATTTATTTCCAGAAATAGAGCCATATAAAATTGAACGATTAAAAGTTTCGTCTCTACACGAAATACATCTTGAGCAGTCTGGAAATCCGGATGGACAACCTATTTTATTTTTACATGGGGGTCCTGGTGGAGCTACCGACGCTAAACACAGAAGATACTTTGATCCAAAACATTATCGCATTATTTTATTTGACCAAAGAGGTTGCGGAAAAAGCACCCCAAGAGCAGAGATTCAAGAAAATACCACCTGGGATCTTGTTCACGATATTGAATTAATTCGAAAGCACCTTGGTATTAGAAAGTGGATTGTGTTTGGAGGTAGCTGGGGAAGCACACTTGCTCTTTCTTATTCTATTCGACACTCTGGTAGAGTTCTCGGCCTAATTCTGCGTGGAATTTTTCTTTGTAGAAAAGAAGAAATTCAATGGTTTTATCAAGAGGGCGCATCAAAGATTTTCCCTGATATTTGGGAAAGTTACTTGGCCCCAATACCAGAAGACGAACGAACAGACTTGGTAGCGGCCTATCATAAAAGACTAACCAGCAATAACAAGCAAGAACAGCTCGAAGCCGCTAAAGCTTGGAGCAAATGGGAAGGCGCAACTTGTAGAATGTTTTTAGATGAAGAAATCATTGCTTCTTTTGATGACAATGAACATGCATTGGAGTTTGCAAGAATAGAGAACCACTATTTTACGAATAATGCCTTCTTTGATGAAGATAATTTTATTCTAAATAACATACAACATATCCAGCAGATTCCAGGTGTCATTATTCATGGTCGATACGATATTGTCTGCCCAGTAAAAAACGCCTGGGATTTAGCCAAAGTATGGAATGGAGCTCAATTACATATTGTCCAAGACTCAGGACACTCTGCTTCAGAAGGCGGTATTACACAAAAACTACTAGAAGCAACAGAGGCATTTAAAGCCATTCCTATTGATTCTTAGATGCCTCTTTATAGAGGTTGAGCATGCGCTCAAAAGCTTGATTTAAAGAACTGTATAGGCTCTCTCCAGATGTATCTAACTCACGTAATACATATGCTATAGCCTCAACACTAGAAACCGCCTCTCTTCTTGGCTCTTTTCTTAGTTTTCCATATAAAGAAGGTCGATCTGGATGAATACAAATTCTAACTAACTTTGTTAACCATGCATTTCTCCACCAAAGTGTTTTGGCTTGACTCCAAGTACCATCTAAAAGAATCACACCCTTCAAATTCATTGGCGCATCTATAGGTTCTCCCTTTTTAGAGAGATAGCTTATAGTCGACTTTACTGAGACTGAATCTTTTTTTGATCCTAAATACACCACAGCCCATTCAGACGGAATCGCCTCTTCACCTGCGACAGATTTAAGAGAGCGCCAAGAAAGACCTATTCTTAAATCAGATTTTTTTAATGCGCGAATAATAAGCGGAGCAGACCCAAGCACCTTATCTGGCTCTTGCGGATGCTGTAAAACAATTACCTTAATGGTATTATCTAGCTCTTGAACATCAACTTTTTTTGCAAGAGATAGCTCTTCAGATTGTCTAGATTTTTCAACCATTTTTTGCACTAATGTATGCTCCAATCAATTGGCTTTTTTCCTATTGAAACTAAATATTCATTTGTCTTAGAAAAATGTTTTGAACCGATAAAGCCATTATGCGCTGATAGAGGTGATGGGTGAGCACATTTTAATATTTTGTGATGTTTTTTAATTAAGCTTGCTTTGCTTTGAGCAAAGTTTCCCCATAAGAGAAACACCAATGGATCTTCTCTGTCTCCTAAAATAGAAATCACTTTATCAGTAAAGAATTCCCAACCCCTGCCTTTATGAGAAGCCGCTTTTCCCTCTTCTACTGTTAAAACTGTATTCAATAGTAATACCCCTTGTTGTGCCCAGCTTGTTAACTCACCGTGAGTTGGTATTTTTATTCCGATATCAGAGGCCAATTCTTTGAATATATTTTTTAACGAAGGAGGCGCAGGGACTCCCTTCTTTACAGAAAAACAAAGCCCATGAGCCTGATTTGGCCCATGATAAGGGTCTTGCCCTAAGATAACGACCTTTACGTCATCTAAAGGCGTAATATTCAGTGCTGAAAAAATTTCGCTCCCTTTAGGGTAAATCATTTTTCCTTGCTGTAGCTCAGAAACAAGAAATTTTTTCAAATCTTGCATATAGTCTTTTTCAAATTCATTAAGAAGAATTTTCTTCCAGCTATCTTCAAGTTTTATTTTTTGTGGATCCACAAAATCCCCTATATTGAAAGTTCTCTTTCTTGTAAAGTCTGCATATGGAGCATACACACTTTTTTACCATTTCTCCCATTTCTGGAGCAAAAATCAAGGAATACTCATACGACTCTGCAGAAAGTATCCAATCTATACTAGAGGAGAACCTACGCTCATTTAAGCAATGGAGACGATCCCCTAAACAAGAGCGAACACAAAAGCTAGAAAAGTTAAAGAAATTATTTATTCGAGACAGTCAATTGCTTGCAAATACGATAACCCTAGAAATGGGTAAGCTTCCTCTTGAGGCAAAAGCTGAAATTGAAAAGTGTGTAAGTTGTATAGATTACTATATCCAGCAAGTAGAGTTTATTTTTCAAAAACAACAAAACATAGGCTCATCCTACGTATGCTACGAACCACTAGGACCAATACTAGCCATTATGCCCTGGAATTTTCCCTTTTGGCAGGTTGTTCGCGCAGCTATACCGAATATTTTAATTGGCAACACTTTGGTATTAAAACATGCCACAAACGTTAGTGAATGCTCTATTTTATTAGAACGAATTTTTCTTGAAGCATTCGAATACCCTGTTTTTCATTCTGTCTTTTTAGACGGAAAAAACGTGCACTCTATTATCGAATCTAGCAACATAGCAGCGATTACATTCACCGGTTCAACTAATGTTGGCCGCTCTATAGCAAAAATTTCTGGAGAAAATCTAAAAAAATGCGTACTTGAGCTTGGTGGCTCAGACCCTTATCTAATTCTGCATGATGCAGATATAGAAAAAGCAGCAAAGCTTTGTGCAACTTCTCGATTACTGAACGCTGGCCAAAGCTGTATTTCAGCTAAACGTTTTTTAGTGGACAAAAAAATAAGCTTAGATTTTCTCGATGCTTTTAAAGTAGAGTTTTCAAAAAGAGAAATAGCTCCCTTAGCAAAAGAAAAACTAGTAAAGGACGCTAACGAACAAATACAAGCTTCTCTACATTTAGGGGCAGAAATCTACTATACTAGTCAGCAAATTAAAAATAATTCGTACTTCTTTAATCCTATTATTCTCACTAACTGCTCAGCAAATATGCCTGTTTTTCAACAAGAAACATTTTCTCCCGTTGCATGCGTCGTAACAAATTTAGAAGAAAAAGAAATTATTCAACTCGCTAACCAATCAGCCTTTGGATTAGGGGCGGCTGTTTTCTCTAAAGATCTTGAAAGAGCAGAGCAAATTGCTAGATATGAATTGGAAGCAGGTACCTGCTTTGTAAATGAGTTTGTTAAGTCAGATTCAGCTTTTCCGTTCGGAGGGATAAAACACTCAGGGTATGGAAGAGAACTTTCAACCTATACCCTGAGCGAATTTGCAAATTTGAAAACAGTAAGAATTTTTTCTTAAATTTATTTTTTACTAATATTTTTACCTTTTTTGAGCACACCCTCATTTTGATCGGCTAAACACTCATATGTTAACTGCCATTCACGAATTTGATTTGTAGTAGAATGCGTTTCTCTTTCATCTGTACTGGCAGAGCCGAAACTAAATCCACTACTTCCAAAACTTAATCCAGATGTAGGGTAGTTATTTCTCGACGATGTAGAACTAGTTTGCTCACCAACTACAACCTCTCCTTCTTCTAAAACTTTAACTATGTTGCTATCTCCACAATTGTAGCGCATTAGAGATTCGGCCTTCATTCGATCTTCTGCTCTATTATTCATTCTCAAAGCAATCACGCCACCATTTCGAGGCTTCTTCTTCACTTCTCGAGCGTAAGGCTCGTATGGCAAAGTAGCACAAGAACTGATAATAAAACCGATAACCATTAGACTTAATAAGTATTTCATTCATCCTCCTTAAAATTTTTCTCGTTTAAGAAAGATTACCGAAAAGAAACAATACGAAAATATTATTCTATATGTTTTGAGGGTTCTGCGTCTTTATTAGGCACAACTTGTGCGGGCTTGCGCTTTTTGAGCGCTACAAAGAGCACAACTGAAAGTGCCATTCCAAAAATGATTCCAACGATAAGTATTTTTCTATATGTGTATATGGCCCACTCAACAGCACCATCGCAATTCATGGGAACACTCCCGGGTGGTGACGAATACCAAACTATTAGGCTGGGAGAAAACCAGGCAAATACTCCTAACCCGAGTATTGCCCCAAGAAATAAATAAGCAGAAAATTCTTTAAGCGCCTTCACGAATACCTCTTTACAAATAATCTATTCTTACAAAGACACACTTTCAATGGAATTTTTATAAACATGGCTTTAGGCTCTCATTATGAAAAAGATCATGCTTTTAGGTTCTGGAGAATTGGGGAAAGAGTTTGTAATTTCCGCAAAACGCCTCGGATTAACTGTTGTTGCCGTAGATAAGTATAAAGATGCACCTGCAATGCAAGTTTCTGATGCTTACTACATTGTAAATATGCTCGATAAAAAAAGCTTAGATAAGGTTATTGCCAAAGAAAAACCAGATATTATCGTCCCAGAAATCGAGGCCATCCGTACTGAGGCACTCCTATATTGGGAAAAAAAAGGAATCCAAATTTCCCCCTGCGCAAAAGCTGTAGATTTAACAATGAACCGAGATAAAATTCGAGATTTTGCCGCTAAAAAAGTAAAAGTTCGAACAGCTAACTATCTATATGCAAATTCATATGAAGAGTTTGTTATTAACGCTAAACGTATTGGTTTTCCAAATGTTGTAAAGCCAGTAATGTCGTCTTCTGGAAAAGGCCAATCCATCGTTCGAAAATCTTCTGATCTTAAAGCCGCCTGGAAATTTGCCGTTACAGGGATGAGGGGAGATAAAGAAAAAGTAATCATAGAAGAATTTATTCAGTTTGAATCTGAGATTACCTTACTCACCATTCGGCAAAAAAATAAAAAAACACTTTTCGTTGAACCCATCGGGCATAGACAAGAAAAAGGGGACTATAGAGAATCTTGGATTCCAGCAAAAATTGCAAAACCGCACTTAGCCAAAGCAAAGCTTATGGCAAAGAAGATTACTGATGCCTTAGGCGGCTATGGAATTTTTGGAGTGGAATTTTTTCTTACAAAAAATGAAGTCATTTTTTCTGAGTTGTCTCCAAGACCCCATGATACAGGTATGGTCACTCTTATTTCTCAAGATTTAAATGAATTTGATCTTCACTTACGTGCGATTTTAGGTATTCCCATTCGCCCTATTAAGTATTACGGACCAAGTTCTTCTGTGGCTATCCTTGGCACAAAAAAAGGAAAGGTAAAATCCATTTCAGGACTACAAAATGCTCTCAGTATCCAGGAAACTGATGTTCGAGTTTTTGGAAAAAAAGAAACCTGGCCAAACCGAAGAATGGCAGTAGCATTAGCCAGAGGGAAAAACACGGAAACCGCTGTTAAAATTGCTAAAAATGCTGCGCAAAAAATAAAAATTCGTATCTAAGTTTTTCTTCAATGATAAATGCCTAAAATTATTGAATAATATATTTACCCTATAGAATGATACTTTAAGTTTTTTGCTCGAAGGAACGATAGAGAAAATATGAAACTTTTCAAATATTTACCCCTGGTATTTGGTTTAACTTTCGCTTGCATACTGCTATCTAATCCGGCTAATGCATGTACTTCAAAAGGTCCAGGAGCCCCTAACGGATGCGGCGGATGCAATACAACTAATATTAAAAAAGATGCGTCTTGGTTTGCTTTCTATAATGCCGTAAGGTCCAAAGGAGTAAGCCCCATATCGTGCTATCGATCACCCGCATGTCAAGCCAATTTAGTGAGAACGTGCGCTCGTGGTCGTGCCGCCAAAGGTGTATCTAATCACACATCAAGAATCGCCATGGATTTTAGTACAAGCAATGGAAATCACAAAACAGCCAGAAGTTTAGCACCTCAAATTATCAAAGGACGTGTTGGAGCATTAACTCATGGTGGTGGTGGATACCATATGAGTAATAGTCCTTCTGAAGGTCATACCTTGAGTTATAAAGGCAAGAGCGCTGTAGTACAAAAATATAAAGAAGAGCATGTGGCGAGCCCCGCACCAAGTGGATCTCGTTGTGGAACTGGTAGCTCCTATACAAATAGAAAAGGTTTTTCTGGTTCTTGGCTACAAAGACGAAGCTGTGAATGGGTAAAAATGTGTCACACAAATTCAGTTTCAGAATGTTATAGATTATTAAAAAAGAAATAGTTTTAAAACGATGGGGAGAATCTCGATGTACAATTTAGTAATTCAAGGGTTGATTGTTTTGGCTATTTCTCTTTGCTTAGAAACATCTTCATTTGCTAAATCGAGAAAATCTTATCCATCATTTCAGTGTATCTCTAGAGAAGAAATTGATCAAAAAACCAAAGACTGTAGTGACAATGAAGCCTATGCTGAAGCTGCTGTTCTTTGCCTAAATAAACTGAAAGATTTAGTAGACGAGAAAACAAAAGAAGCGAAAAGCCAATTAAGCAGCTCTGTTCAAGAACATACTTCAGATACAGCTAATAGCCAAACACAAGCGACCCAGGGGGGTGCTTCGAACTATCAAATTTCTCAAGATGTTCTAAACGAGCTAATAGATGCCGCTAAGCAAGCACGATCACAAGTAAGTAACTATATCAAAGACATATATGTACCAGATGAAATTGCTTGGGCCGAAGCGGGATTAGACTTAGATGATATATTGCTAGCGGAGCCTTGCTATGCTGAAAACCAAGAGGTGCTTGTTCTTGTAGAAGAAGATATCTATAAAATAATCGATGATCTTGAAGCTTCTAGAGGTAAATCTGCGTCTTTACAATCTAATACATTAAATAAAAAAGACTCCTATAATAATCAATCAAGAAAGAACAAAACCGCAACGGGTAAAGGCAAAGGCAGTGTTAACCTAAAAGGGAAAAAACAAGAAAAGCCTGAGTCTGATATTTCAGGGACAGAAGAAACAGATACGCCTTAAACGCCTTCTACGCTTCTTGAATAGGGTCCAAGGATAAATAACGGGATTGCTATTAGTACTGGCGTAAAATAAATAAAATTTTCAAACATTAAAAAAATACTGAAGTGAAAAAGAAAAATAGAATATCCGCCATATCTCTGAAACTTGGGAATGAATGCAATTGAAATTATAAATAACTCAAATAAGACTCCAAAAAACCAGAACCACTTAGATAAAAGAAAAGAAAAGTGTGGAAACTGAACGCCCACTGAAGCAGTAGACACTAAATTACGAATATATGATACTTCCAACGGTTTGAATTCCGAAAACCCCTCAGTGAAAATAAAATCAATTCCATAGCGCAGCTTCCATAAACCAGCACATAAGTACGGAAGAAGAAAAAATAGTTGAATCCCGAAAATTAATATATTCCAATTTTTTTTATTATTTTTTCCTACTACAGAAAAACCTATCGCTGCATAAAGTGGAAAAAGATACGAGTGATCAGTCCAACCAAAAGACCATGAATATGAAGTAATCAAAAATATTAGAATGGCTATTATCGATTTCAGAATTCTATCGAATGGATTTTCTACCGCAATAAAGCAAAGTAAAATAGAAACAATACAACTCACTAAAAAAATTGTTCTTCTTGTATATTCACCAAAATATTCTAAATAAAAAATGGGCCACTGCGGTTGAAATGAGATTACATCATAAAATCCAATTCTAGTTATATGAAGGTAGATTATTAATGCTAAAAATAAATAAAAAATCCTTTGGCACATTGCAAGCTTGTCTATATTTATTTCTGGCTTTTTTGTTAAATTTTTAAAAAAGTTTTTCACTGAATACCACCTTTAAAAATAATTTTTTCTTCAGTGACTAATTTTCTTTCCGTTAAAAAATACCTAAGGTCTAGCTCTCCTCGCACGACTTCATACGCCAATATTTTTGATGAATAATTTTTAAAAAAATTCTCTAAAAAAACTGTTTTTTTCTTAGATAGGTCAAGATCGTAATTTAAAGTATCGCTGAGTTTAAACATGTAATAATACAATCTAATATTTGTTTCTCTATTGAAAATACTACAATAAGGAACCACACAACTAACTTGCACTTCATCAGAATTTGCATAAGAGATTCTTAAGACAGCATCTCTTTGTTTTGAATAAAATATACTATACATTCTCCAGCCATAAAGTGGAAAAAGCCCATCTCTCCCATACCTAGAAAAATCAGACTGAGAGTATCCTATAAAAAAAACTGACATCACTATAATTAGTATTTTGTAGATCAAATTAGTTCCTAGTCATCAATCTCAATAAATTATAAATTCTAAACAACATGCTAGGTGGTCCACCACCTTCAGCAGATAGTTTGCCTGTACAATTTTTACATTCTTCAATTGAACTTTTTTCAGATAAAATTTTTCTTCTAAAACTATTCGTAGTGGCATTAGTCCATGAGGGATTATTTATATCTTCTAGTTCATTGCCAAGCTCCATAAGACCCGGGGCACCGATCATATACCCACAAGGAGCCGCCATCCCATCGGATGCTATCCCAATCGAAAACCATATATACTGGCATTCATTTTTAATTTTATTCCTAGACTTAAGAGAAACGCTGTCTATATACCGACTAAATACGCCACCCAAATAAAATCTATTTTTTGTTTCTTGATCTGAATTTACTCTGTTTTCTAAGTTGATTGTTTTAAAAAATACTTTATCTGCCCCCAACTTTTTACTCATAGAAAACAACTCTTCTCTTTGAGGTAACGTATAAGGTGTCAATATAGTACGAATTTCTATTGTCGGATTTTCTGCATCTATTAACTTTCTAGCGCTTGCCATATTACTAATAGATGACTTCACTCTCTCTAAATCACCACGTACTCGATATTGCTCATAAGATTTTTGGTCTGCACCATCTACTGAAAATACAATGCTATCTAGCCCTGACTTTACTACCTTAACAGCAATTTCTTGATCTGCAATAAAGTGGCCATTCGTAACAACTTGAGTATATAATTTTTTCTTTTTGGCATACGCAATCAATTCGCATAGATCTGGATTAATAAATGGCTCACCATACCCAATAAAAGCACAAATCAACGCATGCTCTTCATACTTATCTAAGATTTTTTTAAAATTAGCTAAAGACAGCTGCCCTCTTTTTCTAGTTAAGGTGCCTCCATCGCTAAACTTAGCCCCAGTAGGACATAAAGGGCATCTTAAATTACAAACTCCACTAGGCTCTACTATCAATAGGGATGGGTATGTGTGCTTTGGAGGAATATTTAGAACGTAATACACACCATTGCGCAGTAAATTCAAAATTCTTTTTCGAGTAAAAACCCCACCTACAGTAAGCTTATAGACTAATCTGATATATCTAAACATAATTCATTGCCATTAGTTTTGTGCTAATAAATGAGCAATTACTAGGGTATATTGCCTTTAAAGATAATGAAAGCAGTTCCATTTTTTAGTATTATCGTCCCAGTAAGTAGAGAGATAGCCACCCTACACAATTTTGTAGATTCTCTATTACAACAATCCTACGGCAATTTTGAACTAATTTTAGGTATAGAAAAGAATTTTGACTTCAACCATCAAGACGCAAGAATCAAAATAGTAAAATCTGACTCCAAGCATCCAAACCGTAAGAGAAATCTAGCTGCAAAAATAGCCATAGGACAATGGTATGTTTTTACCGATGACGACACTTTGCCCCCAGCAAACTGGCTATCCAATGCTTATGCAATATTATCAGAAAATACCAATATTAATGTTCTATCCGGATCAGGACATTGGCCCTCAAATAACTGGAAAGAAAGAATTATAAATCATGTTTTATATAATCGCTTTTTTCAAGCAAAGCCGCACGGAGAAAATACAAACCAATCAATAAAGCAAATACCTTTTCACCAATGCTCATTCTATAATATTTTTGTTAGAGCAGATCTTTTCAATAGCATTCTAGGCACTAATGAATATGCAAATATGTATATTGATGACACCGAATTTTTTTACCTATTAAGAAAAGATTCAAAATTTTATGCATCCTCAAGCATTATTACAAATCACAGAATAAGATCTCCTTTTTTTTCATTTTTCTACTACTTGTTTGAGCGACGATTTATGACAGGTCTTAATTTCTGGGTTTTTCCAGAAATTTTCATCAAACACACTCCTGTTCTTTTAGCCATCGCTACTGGAACGTTTCTTCTCATAATATATTTTCTATTTGGCTACTACATTTTAGCATTGCTGATCTTAGAAGTTTTTATTTTATATATCTCTCTTATTTTCCAGATAAAAAAAATACACATCTGCGATTATATTTTTTATCCTTGGATTTTTTTATTATCTCAAATCTTTTCTTTAACCGGATTTATTTTAGGCCTTACTACAGGATGGTTATACCCGCTATTAGACGTTGAACACAAAAGAGGGCGAATGCTCTTCAAGATTCGAGATAATTTAAAGAGAACTCCTCTCAAAAGAACTCTTGAGGATAACGTATTTATATCAATTATTATACCAGCATATAATGAAACTGAATCTATCGCCGAACTAGAAAGAAATTTATCTCTAACAATAAGTTTTTTTGAAAAAGAAAATAAAAATATTGAATGCCTCATAATTGATGATGGCTCAAATCAAGAAATCAAAATTGAAAATCCAAAAATAAAAGTTTTAAGGATTAATAAAAACTTAGGTAAGTCTTACGCGTTACTTCTTGGAATATTTGCTAGCTCTTCTAAAAAAATAAGTACTATGGATGCAGATCTCCAGCATGACTCGCTAGATATATATAAAATATATAAAGAAAATTTAATTACTGACCAACATATTGTTGGCATTAGAAAAAAAATTCATAGTGAAAGCACCTACAAGCGATATTTATCTATACTCGGTAACAAATGTATTAATATTTTTTTAGGATTTAAATCTTCAGATTTTGGGTCTGGGTTTCAAATTTTTTCTGCTGAGATGCCAAGCTTTCAATATGGATCGAGTTCTCATAGAAACTTCCTAATGAAAAGCTTTTTACATAAACAAAAAATCATAGGATGGCCTATCTCACTAAAAGAAAGAAAATATGGTCAATCAAAATTTGGCTCGTTTCGCATACTAACTTTTTTGATCGACTTTTTTTACAATTTTATAGAAACAAAAATTCCTTATAAAATTAGTTCTAAATTTTATATTTTGTATGGGTCTGTACTGATATTTGGATTTTTTCATTATTTTTTTAATAATATATTTATGGCCATAATCTGCATTTTGCTTTTCTTTTTCAGCTGTTATTATAATGAAAAGCGTAAAAGAGGGATGAAATTCTGAATCTTTATACAACACTTAGAATATTAAAAAAAATTCTACTACCCAAAAGCAATACGGCTTTCGAATATTTAACTTTATTTGTTACTAATCGTTGTAATCTATCTTGCGAACATTGCTTTTATCATGACAGTTTAAATGATAAAAATCATACTGAATTGACTGCCGATGAAATAAGTGCCATAAGTAAAAGTTTACCAAATTTTTATCACCTAGCACTAACTGGTGGAGAACCTTTCTTAAGAAAAGATTTATCAGAAATTGCACTTACATTTATTAAGAATAATAGTATTCATAAACTTTCTATCCAAACGAATGGCTCATATCCACAAAAAATTCGTGAACAGCTTACCAAGCTACTCGAAAAAAATAAAAGCACAGAAGTAACAGTTTTCGTTTCTATAGATGGGTTTGAAAAAACTCATGATGAAATTCGCCTACAGAAAGGAAGTTTTCAAAAAGCGCTCGAATCTATTGAAGTCATCAAAGACTTACAAAGAAGATTTTCTCTGCTTTCATTTTCGATTGTTGCTACTTTTCAATATAAAAATCAGAATGAATATTTTGATTTTTATAACTTTTTGCGCAATGAAATTAAACCTAATTCTATTAACTTACCCTACATACGCGCAGAGTCTCCAAAAGAAGCCACAGCGGCACAAAACTTAAACCTACCTCTTTATATGAAAACCCTTGAACTTAACCATAAAGATATAGAAACCGGATATTTATCAAGACTAGCGACCAATTTATCCGGTACATTTTACCACGTAAATAAAATGAAGTCAGAACGTGTACTAGTCAATACTCTACAGACTAATTCCTTTCAAACTGAGTGCTTTGCTGGGCGGGTAAATGCAGTTGTATACCCAAATGGCGATCTTTTTCCATGTGAAATCTTAGATAAGAAAATTGGTAATTTAAGAGATGTTAATTATCAATTTTTAAAATTATGGAAAAGCCCTGTAAACAAGCAAATAACAAGCAATATAGTGAAAAATAAGTGTTTTTGTACTCACCGAACATTTATTATTTCTAATGTCATTTTCAATAAAAAAAATTTCTTATCATCAATATGGCAAACACTTAAAATTCATAAAGCACACTAATTATGAACTAAATCTTAATGTTAATGATTCCGATACTAAATTATAAACAATTTATTAAAGGAGCTGTCGTGGCCGCACTTAAAAAAACACCTCAAAAAAGAAAAACAGCTAAGACAAAAACTAGTACAAATAAAAAGAAAGCTACTCCTAAGAAAAGAGCATCAACCCTAGTTTCAAAAAACAAAGAGAAAAAAAGTAAAAAATCTCTTTTATCACTCTCTGAGCTATTCAAATTAACTAAAAAGAAAAAAGAGCAAATAAAAAATGTAGCTAAAGAGTGGAAAAATAAGAAGCTCAATAACAATTCTCAAGCTAATGCTGAGCATGAAAAACCAAAAAACTCATGGAAATCAAAGTTTAAAGGATTCGGAGCAAGACACCATTAGCAACTATCCAGTGGTGAGCATACCGCAGGAAATCCCAACAATGGTTTCTTTTAGTAAGCTTTCTTGATGATCTTTAATGGCTAAGATTTGTAATAGATTCAGAATATGAATTTGTGGCGCTCTTAGCCTTATGCTTTCTTCTAGCCATGGCTTAAACCATATCAACTGCTTATTGCCGGCTATTTCATGTAAAAATAAAGAAGTTTTTGTGTATTCATTTTTAAATAGTTTGACCAATTCTTTTTGTGAATCTGGTTCAAAGCTTTTTACATACATTTCCCATATATCTAGCTCGACTTTTGCCAAAGTAAATCCAAGAGATTTTATATATGATGAAAAGAAAGCATTTTTTTCATACACTTCTCTTAGGGTTTTTTTCTCTTCCGGTGACATTTTTTCCCATGCAGAACCAACCCCCCACCAGCTTGGAAATAAGTTTCTTGTTTGTGTCCAGCACAAAACCCAAGGAATCGCTCTAAGGTTAGAAATCGAATGGTCTAAGCTTGGTCGACTGCTTGGTCTTGAACCTATTTTTAGTAAATTTAAGTACTGATACGGTGACGACTGCAAAAGCGCGGACAATGTTTTTTTGTTAGACAAGAGTGACTTATATTCTGTTTCTACAAATTCTGAAAACTTTTCTAATTCTGTAGAGTTTTTAGTATTTGGGCGTATAACCTTTCTTTTTAGAGCCTCGTTGCTTAAATGAATACATTGTGAATTTAAAATTTCTTTTGTGGAAAATGTTCTATGAATCATTTCACCTTGTATGGTCATTTTTGCATATTTAACAGCACTATTAGGCCACCACGCTATTTGCTCTTTTAAGCTACCGCCACCTCTTGCAACACTGCCTCCAGAACCATGAAAAAAAACAGGGCTTAATCTATAAGAATGAAGTACAGATTCTAAATCAAACATAGCTTTTCGAATTAATAATCTGCTGGGCAAAACTCCTATTTCTTTAGAAGAGTCTGAGTATCCAAGCATAATTTCGAATTTCCTTGACCAGAACCTACTAACTCTCTCTAGGTTTGATTTATTTTTTAGCCACTCTTTGGTAATTTTTTTAGCATTTTGTAGTGCTGCTCGGCTTTCAAATAAAGGTATAATTGGTAGATTTTTACTTAATGTAGATGAATCAATAAGTAGCTTTGCATTTTCTATATCATCCGCTGACTCACAATGAGAAATGACAAGGCCTCTAGCGTAAGAACTTATTCCGAGGGCTCCAGCAAATTTTTGTAAATCTACTAACATAAGACGAATAGTTGAAGATTTACTAGTTAAAGCTTCTTTGATTTTTCCTGCGTCTTCTCTCAACTCAAGCGGCATTACCAGTGCTGGAAAAAGCTCGATTGCTTTTAATAATAATGAAACTTGATAGTGCTTTTGTAAAAAATCACTAGCTGTTTTTATAAAAGACTGAAACTTCATGTTCCATTTTTTTATCTGATTACCATCTGCAGTTTTAATTGTTCTACAGTGCTGTAGCTCATTAGATAATTCTAAGAATTTTTTACTCTCTCTTTTAGCAAACTTACTTTGCTCACCTAACAGATCTAAATCGGATCTTATTAATTCAATTTTTTGAATGATCAGATCTACCAAATACGATCTTGATTTATCCAAACTATTTTTCATTGTATATCTGTCTACACCTGGATGACCGTCTTTATCGCCACCTACCCATGTTCTTAATTTCAAATTAAATGATGGATGGTTTGAAACTATAAAATCAAAAATGGACTTAGAAAAAACTAATGAATAGACATAATCTGCCTCGTCCATAACAGTAGGAGATTTTTGCTTTGCTAAAGGATGTATCCATAACATTCGAATCAATGTAGATATTTTTTGCTCGTTAAAAACAAAGTTATTTTGAACGCCCTCAATTAAAACGTTAATTAGTTTATTGTGTATCGATACAACCTCTCTAGGTCTTGCCTCTGTTGGGTGTGCAGTTAACACATAGTTTAGTTCTGATTTTTTCGCTAGAGACTGTGGCATCGGCTTATGTCTTTGCCTCCACGTTCTGTATGCAGATTCGCAAACATTTACCAGCTCTAGTTGTAGTGAAAATGAATGCGCTATAGCAATTCTATCTGTAGCTGACTCTTTCTCTAGAGACTTAAGCATTCCGTCCAGAATAACTGAATTATTTTTTCCTCTTGTTTTTTTCAATAATTCGCGAAATTTTTCTATCTTAGAATAAAATTTAGGTCCTTCATTTTCTTTGATAATTTGTCCTAACTCAGATGTGACTTTTCTCACTAAGCGACGAAGTTCTCTTGGAAGAAACTCAGGAACATATTTATTGCTCTCTAAGAAATACTTCACGCTGTTTTCTTGCTTTTTCCAATCAGAAGCACTGGCTTGTTTTGGATTCATCCATTCAATTACAGCTGCATATCCCAAACTTTCTGGATCATTAAAGAGATAGTTTTTCGCTACATCAATTACAACAAAACCCTGATTCAACTGAAAACTCAGAGTTGGGTCAAATATTTCTTTTTTAATAACTTTATTTACATATTCTGATGGCGAATATTTGTCTTTAAATTTGCTATACCCTCGCAATCGGGCTCCCGCACGGATTCTTTTCAGCTGATATTTTTCTACAATTTCTTTACGACCTTTGTAAAGTAATTTGCCTATTCCTTTCCCACGCATCTCCGGATCAACCATAACCTCTGCTCCGTACAAAGTTTTTCCTTTTTTAGGATTGTGGTTATGAAAATAACCTCCAGAAGTAAAATCTCCCCAATTATCTTGAGGAGAATAATCGTTCCACACAATAATCAAACTAAAAGCTAATCCAACTACACGATTAGTTTCTTTATCAATCGCAATAAGCTGCCCATCAGGAAAATAAGATCGATGTGACTCTAGTTGAGCGATTAGCCAAGGATTCGAAAATGGATAAACCCTTTTACAAAGATCTTGAATTTGTGAAAAATGTTCTGGCCTTGGGTTAATTACTATAAAGCGTTTATTAAGACTTGACCTTGACATGATCTACCACCTTTAAAAGATCTTCCGTTGTCTGACTATCCCTAAGTGGTAGTACTGTCCCATGTCTTCGAGATTCCTCAATTAAATTTAAATCTATGTCTCCTATAATCATGCTTTCTTGATTCACAGGGCCTTCTGCTAAAATACCATCACGAGAAAAAGAATAATCGCTCGGAGTATAAATCGCTGCCTGCCCATAATTTAAAGAAACTGCAGGTACCATAGGTATTGATCCTACAGTAGGAGAATGAATAACATACATTTGATTCTCTATAGCTCTTGCTTGAGCACAATAGCGTACGCGTAAATATCCTTGTCGATCATCTGTACAAGATGGGACAACCAAAAATTGCGCCCCTAATCTAGCTGCTGTTCTTGCAATCTCAGGAAACTCAACATCATAGCAAATTGTTACAGCAAACTTACCGTAATCTGTTTCAAAAATTCTTAATCTTGATCCAGGGCTTACAAGCCATTCTTCTTTTTCGAATCTTGTCATGTGTAATTTCGCTTGCAATTCACTACTGCCGTCTGTTGAATAAACATAACATTTATTTAGAATTCTTTTTTTATCATCATCGAAACCAGGAAGAGTGCCTCCAACAATAGCTGTTTTGTATTTTTTAGCGAGTTCTGACATAAAATTTACCAACCTATCTTCTTGAGAAGATAGGTCTTTAATTTGCTCTGCTATAGGTCTTTGCAAATCACCCAGACTCAATAATTGCGTGGTAAAGTATTCGGGAAATACTAGTAATCTAACTTTATAATCTCTAGCTGTTCCTACTAGCGCTTCTGTCTGTGAAGCAAAATCATCAAATGATTTTATAGGACGAAAAAAATACTGAAGTGCAGCAACTCTTATTCTACTCATAGACGAAAGACTAACAATTTTTGTCTTTATTATCTAGGTTTTGGTCTTAATTTCAGAAAACTAAACTTAGATTAACTGAACATCCATCTCGACAAGTAAATAAGGCTGACTTGAATATTTATATGGCCCATCTTTAGCAATTTCTAATAGATGGCTTCCAAACATTTTTTCTAAGTGAGAGGTAACTGCTATTTGAGGTAGCTTACCTTCGATAACTCCATTATTAGATAAAAATGCCAACTGTATCGGACTAGAATAATCACCTTGGCCAGTCAAATCACCACCAAAGCCCATAAAAGAAATATAAACCTCGCCAGCTGACTTTAAAATTTCACGAAACGATCGCTTACCAGGAGCAATAGATAAGTGAGAAAAACTTAAATGAACGGCTGAATTATAGCGACGAAACCCATTGCCTGTTGACTGGATATTATGCTTCTTTTGATTTTTTAGATCAGAAATCAAATTAACTATTTCTCCGTTTTTCAAAAGAATTAGCTCATCTTCTTTTGTTACTGTACCTTCACAATCGAATGGCCTATACACTCCTTTAGCTAAATTCATCTTACTGTCTACTATCGATAATTGATGATTGAATATTTGCTTGCCCATTTTTTTCGCGTAAAGAGCTGTGTCTTCACAGTAGTAATCTGCGCGCAAAGATTCTCCTAGCTTATCTAATGCCGCTTCGTCGGGAAGCATCAGGATTTTTTTTCTTCCAGGCTTAATCTTCACCTCATTATCAAAAGATTTAA
The DNA here is from genome assembly GCA_023954355.1 of Oligoflexia bacterium. Lineage (GTDB taxonomy): Bacteria > Bdellovibrionota > UBA1018 > CAIPTA01 > CAIPTA01 > JAMLID01. The sequence continues at coordinate 44,522 of JAMLID010000008.1, forward strand.
AGAGCTCTATACTCCAATCTAGGTTTTCTCTTGCATTTGATTTCGCTAACTCTTCATGAAAGAAAAATCCATCGGCTATATTGGGAGAACCTTTTCGGCGAACATCATAGGTAAAACTATATTCATGTGTAGATACCGACAAGTCAGCACCATTACTATTCGTATAGCGAAGAGTTTCTTCTGTGTTTAATATCTGACCCTGGAAAAGAAAGTTTGGTAACTCTTTAGTCAGCAAATCTAAATGCTCATTGGCTTGGTTTAAGGCGCTGTCAGAAAGAACCTGATTTTTTTGCAAATTTGACCAGGATTTTTTTTCAGAACTCACAGGGCTTGACAAAACCGGTAGTGCAGCTTCTTTATTTTTCTCTGCTGCCTGAAAAAGTTTCTCTTCAGAACATTCGCCTATTTGTGCCGCAATCGATACTTTGCCGTCATTAGAAAAAACTCTAGCGCCAGTTTTTTCGATTGATTTGCTTCTAAAGGCTGAAACCTCATTATTCTCAATTTTAACCTTATACTCAGCTGTTTTATATTTCAGTATGTCTTTCATATTATCCTACCTGCATGTCCTTAACGATTATCATCGGACCTCCGTCGGCAACTCTCAGTGGTGCTTGTTCGTCTTTTCCACAGCCACCAAATGCAGAGCTGTGAATTTCTAAACCCTTAGAAACAGCTTGAATGTTGTTCAGTGTTTCAAAAACAGTCCCTGAAATAACAGACACTTTAATGGGGTTACCAATTTTTCCATTTTTGATCTCATACGCCCTAGTAGGAGCTATTGTAAAAGTACTTAAACCCGACCCATGTCTGTAATCAGAAACAAAGATTCCTTCAGAAATGGAAGATATCAAGCTCTCGGTCGAATCTTTTCCCGCCTCTATATATGTATTCGTCATACGAACTATGGGTTCAAATTCAAAATTCATCGCACGAGCATTACCCGTTGGTTCTTCTTTAAAAGCAGAGGCAGTACTTAGCGAATGTAATCTACCACTGAGAACTCCATTTTTTACTAAGTATGTTTTTTTCGATGGAATACCCTCATCATCTATTGGACAGTATCCAGAATTAATAATTTCGTTACCATCATCTACAATAGAAACAATATCAGATGCTACTTTCGTTCCTATTTTCCACTCATCTATTGCCGCTTTGTCACCCAACATAAAGTCGGCTTCTGATTTGTGACCAAACGATTCGTGCGTAAAAACACCAACGACATCAGAATTCATCAAAACGGTATACTTACCAGGCTTAACTATAGGGGCCTTTAAGTGTCGGCGACTCTCTTCAATAAATTTTTTCGCTTGCTGTTGCTTGCCCGATAAATCAGAAATATTTTGTCCCCATAATCGATTCGCATCTTTAAAAATAAAATCGCCATCTCGAAGAGTAAATATTAAAAATATTCCATAATCTACGTAGTCATAAATAAATTCTCGACCTCTATTCGACTTAAAAGCTCTCTTTTGATATCGATCTTTATAATAAATTTTATATTCTCTAACTTCTGGAATTTCATTTGTTAAATCGAAATAAGACTCACAAAGCTCTTTCTTTTCAGTTAGCGAAATATTTCTTGGATCATTTTTTACAAATTTTAAGATTTCATCTCTTTGCACAGGAACATGCCCAAATAAGTCTTCGTTAGTTCCTTTAATTTGCTTTGATTGATGAATAAGGTCTTCAAAGGCTTCTGGAATTCTATCCAGTTCGGTCAACGATCGGTAAAACCATTTTCCGTTATTATACACGCGTAAAAAGGCACCAACCGAACCTAAAGGGCTAAAATTTTCTAATTCATTATTTTTATAGCCTAACTCTACTCCGCTCTCTTCTTCTATTCTTAAGTCGGCATAAAAACAATCTAACTCAGAAAGATTAACTTGCTTTAAATAATTCTCTATCCCCATATTGGCCTCATAATTTATATTTTGAGGATTGTTTTTAACACAATTTCTGACGATATGGTGGAAAATTTAAGAAATTTTATTCTTTTGATTTACATCCAAGCCTATTTTTATCTTCAAAACTACAACTATAGCTAATTTTGTTCTGATTCGATGTTAAAATAAGAGCAGGCCCACCACAAAGGCGATATTCAATTTCTGCAAAAGAAGATTTTACAACTTGATAGTCTAACTCTTCTTTTGGGCCTTTTTTTGTAGCGAATTGTATTTTTATTTTTTTTCCAGAATAGTAGCGGTCGGGGTCAAGGTTTACAAACTTTACTCTTATAAGATCATGGTCATATAAAAATAAACGAACTGGCTCTATGTTTTTATTATCCGACTTACAATAGTAAACTTCTTGATGAGCTAGGCTGGGGATAGAAAATAAAAATAGTGTAATGATAATTAGCTTCATATTCATTCAATAACATTTATGAAAACGAGCGCCTATTCGCACACTTTATCTTTTTATAAAACTTGCTCTAACTACTACGCTATAGCAAATGGCCTTAATATTTCCCTTATTATGGTATGCATGCGCTTGATCCCCAGGAAAAGCTAATAAATCTCCCTCATTCACCACATACGTCTCTCCAGCCACATATACTGTTACCTGGCCTTTTTCACATACGAAGTATTCTTTGGTACCTGATGTATGTGGAACACCAGGAAATCGTATATTTTTGGGAATCTCCATACGATCTATTTCTGTTCCGGGAATGGGATCAGGTAAAAGTTTATAAACAAATGCACCTTTTTTATTTTTTTTCTCTCTTTCAAATTCGCTCGCTTTTTTTAACAAACAAGTCGGTCTCGGTTGCTGTAAAAGCTCTTCGACGCTTACTTCAAGCGCGGCAGCTATTTTTGTCATATGAAAAAGCGTAGGATTTCCTAGTCCCGACTCTAAATGAGCAATCGTAGATCTTGGGATTTTAGAGAGATTTGACAAGACTTGCTGGCTATAATTTCTTTTAGACCTAAGCTCTATGAGATTTTGAGCAAGCACCGAAGACAAATTAGACGATTCATAATCCATACGACAATATATCGTCACTTTAGTCGATTTAACATCTTTTTTAATTCATATTCATTAAAAAGGAGCACAAATGAAAAATAAAGTATCAATCGACCATTTAAATTTAAGCGTTAAAAACTTTAAGGAGTCTTATCATTGGTACAAAAGCATTTTTGGCTTTGAATTAGTGGAAGAGGGTATAGAAGAAAATGGCCCCTGGGGGATTTTAAAAAATGGAAATTCTATGCTTTGCATTTACGAGTTTCCCAAAAGAGTTGCTATGGTAAAAGATAGTGACAATTTTCATCAGATTTTTCATTTTGGATTAAAGGTAGAAAATCGAGAATACTGGCAACACCTCTTGAAAGAAAATAATCTTAAAACGTACTACGGCAGCCCAATTCGGTACTCGCACTCACTCTCTTGGTATATTAAAGACCCTACTGGATATATGATTGAAGTATCTTCTTGGGATGAAAATAAAATTCAATTTAATACAAATTAATATAATTTATACAGTTCAGTCATCTACGAATAAAGATATTATCTTTTTGTTTTCTTCTTAGATCTGCTTCTTTACTAATTTTATCTAGCTCTCTTGAGAGGACATCATAGTCTAAAAGATCTACGTACACGTTATCATTAATTAGTTTTTTTTGCTTTTTCATACAGTTCTCCATAGAAATTACATTTATGTTCATTACAAAAGTTTATAGTAAAGCTTAAAGATTGCTTGTAACCCTTATGTATAAATTGTGTAAAAAACTTCACATTACTTAAATCTTCTAAAGAGGATCTATTAAAGAACTAGGCATATTCTCTGTACATCAACAAAATCGAAAGGATGTCGTATGGAACAAATGCGTAATAATACAGAAAAAAATTATAGAGAACTCTATAATGATCTAGTTAGATCTGCCCCTCAAGTAGACACAGATGCGCTAAAAAATATTCTTCAAGGAGAAATCTCTGCCGTAGAAGCTTATGATGAAGCTATCAGAAAATTAAGTGATGATGAAAAAGTTACCGAAGAATATGACCTTTCCATTATTCGCCAGCACCATATTAATGCAGTAAATTTTTGGAAGCTTCATTTAGTATCTAATTCAGATGCTGAAGAAAAAAATATAACCTCAGGGATCTGGGGTACCGTAGTTGAAATCGCCCTTCAAACGGCAAACTTCATCGGCCATACGACTCTATTAAATACTCTCAGAGACGGAGAAGTTATGGGACTAGATCAATACCAAGAATTACTAAAGAATCCAAGCATACCCCCTCTATGCAAAACACATGTAAAAGAGACCATTATTCCAAATATTGATATGCACATACAGAGACTCAATTTACTTATACAACAATAAAGTATCGAAACGACAAGGAGGCCCCATCATGAAAAAGTCACTATTAAAAATAATCCCAATACTATTATTAAGTATTTTTACAACCACACCTACACTATACGCAAATGAAAGTAATGAAGTACTTATCCCGATAGAAAGAGTAGAAGTAGACCAATCAACGGCCAGCGCTGTTAGAGTATCTATTTATGGTAATTTACCAAACAGCTGTGTAGATATGAAAAATAGTAAGATATTTGAAATTTCACCTTATCTACATCAAGTTTCTATTTTAGGTACACAATACGAAGGTGTCTGCTTGACTGTAGTGACCCCCTATAAAGATTCTTTAGATCTAGTAGGATTACCTAAGGGTGATCATAAGTTTCTTTTCTTGAGTCCTGATGGAAATTACGAAGAGAAAAACTTCACTATTTATTAAACCATAATACTCTATTACATCTATAAGCCCTTACAATCGTAAGGGCTTTTTTATTGCCCCTGTTAGCAGGTAAAAAACACACACTCAAAACTGTCTAGTTGTGTAAAAACTTTCACAAAAGGAAAAACATATCTAAAGGAAGTCCCTAAGAATCTCCTCTACGATTTAAAGAAATCATTAACAAAGGAGAATATATGGAAACATACACACTTAATATCAACTATAGAGATACCAGTAACTTAAAACTAAAAGATATCTCAAAATCTGTTACAGCAATAGATGACTTTTCATGTGACGACTTAAACGATTTCTATTTTGATGAAATTTATTAGGATAAATAGAATGATTCATTCCAAGAGGGTCGTTCGTGGAGCAGTAATACTTCTGGCTGGAATTTTTGTAACTACTTTCTATGTTCATAAAAATTCACAGCCAGAAGATCAGACCTTGCCAGCAGTTTCAGTAATTATGAAAAACTGGGAACAAGACTACCAACAAGGAGTAGTACCTCCGGTGACATCTGAAGAGAATAAAAACTATGCTCCTACTAAAACAACTCTAGACCTACTTCGAGCGGCCTCTTTATTCGCTACAGAGAAAAAAATTGCCGTAAGCGCATTATCTAAGTTTCGTAATCTTAAAAATAATACTGTTTACACTGATCTTAAGCTTTGTCGTGATAGTATTTTAAAAAATAAACATATAGAGCCTCTTTTTTATAAAATTCCAGAAGACAAGTCTGGCGACTTCAAACAGGCAATCGCACTATTTGAAAAAGCTATACAAAATAAAAAATTCCCTGCCGATAGCGAATCTGATTATTTACTTTTTTCAAGCTTAAAGAAAATCAAGGATCCAAACGGGCAAGATAAAATGAATGATTCTACTTTGGAGTTTTTAAAGTCTGAAATTTTATACTCAATTGGAGACAGAAATTATGAACTTCCTGCACTGTTGGCTTATATTAATTTCATTTTTAAATTTCCAAATGATGAACTCTCATCTTTAGCGATTATGAGAGCCAATTCGCTAGTAAATAACCTATATACTGGGTCGTCTGGTAAAGATATACCTGAAGATTGGAACAATTTTTTACATGAAATAAATTATCTAGTTTCTAATATAGATGAAAGAAAGATTGCTGAAAGTGAATTGAATAAATAAATTAAACTATCCCGCAGTGAGACTCTACAATTGCAATTAAGCGTGTTTTATTTACAGGCTTAGTAACATGATCACTAAAGCCAGACATTCTAGTTTTAAGCCTCTCTTCTTCCATGGCGTGAGCTGTAAGAGCCAATACAGGATTTGTATAATTTAATTTTCTAAGTTCTTTTAACGCTGTATATCCGTCAATTTCTGGCATCTGAAGATCCATAAGAATTAAATCAAATTGAGTTCCATTTTTTACTTCTTCTATAGCAGATTTTGCATCATTAAACGCTAACACCTCAGCCCCAGCCGAACTTAAGTAAATTTGAAAAAGTCGAGCATTCTCTTTTGCATCATCAACTATCAATATCTTTCTATTCTTAAGTGTGTTTTTTGAACCAATAGATTCTGATGTATCTTTTAAATTAAATTTTCTACTTGAGATTGGTTGCTCTAGAGTGCTTATAAATTCGATTTCATCAGGAAGACTCGCTTTCATACGAAATAAAAATGTAGACCCTTTATCTACTTGACTGCTAATTAAGCGCAAATCTCCTGCAAGCAAGTTAGCAATTCTTTTTGAAAGCGCTAAACCTAATCCCGTTCCTCCATACTTTCTACTTACAGATGAATCTCCCTGGGAAAATGGCAAAAAAAGCTTCTCTTGAGCTTTTAGCTTAATTCCACAACCACTATCTTCAATATAGGCTAATAAAGTATCGGGCCTTTCAAATTGAATTTTTACGTTAACAAACCCACTTTCTGTAAATTTAATGGCGTTACCAATGACATTAAATAATACCTGCTTAATTCTTTTTGGGTCAGAAATAATCTTTCTTGGAATTTCATCCATCAAAGTAAACTCTAAAGATATTTCTTTTTCTTCAGCTTTTACTTTGAGTAGAGACCACACGTCTAACAATAGCGCAGGTAAATCTAATGACACAGACTGAACCACCATTGCACCAGACTCGGCTTTAGATACCTCAAGTAGCTCATCAATCAAACCCAGAAGATGACTGGCATTTTTTAAAATAATACTTACTGCCTCATCTCTTTTTACAGAATCAATCTGTCCATCTTCTTTCAAAAGCTCAGCATACCCAAATATGGCAGTCATTGGAGTTCTTATTTCATGACTGATATTTGCGAGAAATTCCATCTTAGATCGATTTGCAGATTCTATATCTAAAACGGCATCTACAAGTTTTGTCTGCTGTGAAATCACAGCTCCATAAAGTGGTCTAAAAACCAATAGCCAAACCAAAAACACCAGAAGAATACAAAGCGCCACAAATATATATCCCATTCTCCTAAACTTAGAGAGAGATCGATTATTGGCTTCTAACATTCTTTTACTAAGTACTCTCAAAGTGTCTGTAAGCTTTGTCTGTGCACCTTGATTCAAAAAAGAAATTTCTTGCTTAAATGCTTGAGAGCTCCACTTCCCTTCAGTAGAAAATTTTTCAGCATCATCAGCAAAATCGTTGAGACGTTTAGTTATATTAGACAATTGTATAGAATTTTTAAGTTCTTCTAGTAATAGGGGAGCTTCATTTTTTGCCCACTCATCTGCTTTTTTATTCTCTATATCTAGCGCCATAGCCAGGGAGCGGATTTCTGCTCTAATTAACATTCGTTTGCTAATTGGTATTTTGTCTTCTAACTGATCGCCGAGTACTTTAATTTGCTGAACTAAGCTATTTTGACTTTGTGTAATATGAAAAATTTTTTGAATCGACTCTTGCGCTTGTATTTCCCATCGCTGCACTTCAAGAGCTGTAAGGCTAAAAAATAGTACGATCAGTAACCCTGCTAAAGAAAATATAGTAAACTTTCTTTTTGTTTCCGCTATAAGATTCTGTGTCGCCTTAACTCTATCCAATGTCAAAACTCTCTTTTTTCGACTTTATATAAGTTTCAATTTTCAAAAGAACCGCTTTTGCCCTCACTAAATCTTCTGTATCGAGTAAAATATTTAATTCTTTTGCCAAATCGGCCAAGGTTGCAAATCCATAGGGTTCAGAGTAACCAATCCACTTATGCGTTACCTTCTTAATCTGCTTGAAATCTGCTCTTTCAAAAAAAGAATGAACTTCTTGAATTTCTTTTTCTCTATCAGTAATAAATTCTTCTACAAATATCTCTAATCCCTCGTCGGGTATTTCTCTTGAATTTTGAGCACTTACCATATCCATATTGCGCACCCCCTGATAGACGCTATTATTAGCAATTTTCCTAGAAAAGCTCAATGTTTTGCGTTATTTTGCCCACTAAAAGAGGCATCTAATCATATGAAAAAAGTTCTCTTAATAGAAGACAGCAAAGAAGTATTTCAAATGGTAAAACAGGGCTTAGCCGGCCTTACCGAGCTTGATTGGGTCACTAGCATTGAATCGGCCACACACGATATACAAAAAAAATCTTACTCTTTGATATTACTAGATCTAGAGTTGCCAGATGGTAATGGAATCGATCTATGCACAAAATTACAAGAGTTAAATCCAAATTTACCTATTTTTATTCTTACAGCCAATAGTGATATCTCCAATAAGGTATTGGGATTCTCTGCTGGAGCCGAAGATTATATAACTAAGCCTTTTGAAATTTTAGAATTAAGAGCCCGAGTAGAAGCAAAGCTTAGAAAAGCTGAAATTTTGAGTGAAACATCAGATTTATTAAAGTGGACTGAACTAGAAATAGATAAAAAACGCCAAGAAGTTAAAATAAACAATGGTAACGAATTTGAAAAAATAGACCTGACCGCTTTAGAGTTTAAATTATTGCTATATTTTGCCTCTCAGCCAGGTGTAGTTATCTCTAGAGATGATGTATTAAACACCATCTGGGGTGAAAACGTGCATGTCTACTCTAGATCAGTAGACACACACGTTAGTAAGCTCAGAAAAAAACTCAAAAATCATAGTACAGTTATAGAGTCTGTGCATGGATCTGGCTATAAGTTCAATGTAACGAAAGCCCTATTGTAATAGAACTATTCTATATGAGTCCTTAACATCCATCTCATTTTTTCGTGCTTTTGAAGCAATCCAACCAAAAAGTCTTCTGTACCTGGGTCGCACTTCCACGAATCTACGAACCCTAAACAGTCTTTTATCTGATTTTGTATATATAAATTATCTTCTGATAGCTCGTTTAGCATCCCAGTTGTTTCAGGAAACTTGCCTGGATGCTCAGTTAACTTCATTTCGGATTGTATCTCTTTAACTGAACTTAATGGTCTATAACCAATAGTTCTAATTCTTTCTGCTAGTTCATCCATAATTGAAAGCTCTTCATTGTACAACTGCTCTAAGAATGTATGTATGCTATGAAACCTAGGACCACTAACGTTCCAGTGGTAATTTAAAGTTTTTGTAAATAAGGCAAACTCATTGGCTAAAATAGCATTCAGCGAATCAGCGATTAGCTCTTCCTTTTTATCTGTTTGCTTTTCCATACTTTATCTCCTTTTACGTTACTAAAATAATTACAAAGACAATATTTATTAACCAGCAAAGAATTATTGTTTGCATCAATAGTTTCTACTTAATAAATCTGTCTCCGCCTCTAGCTAATCCAACTAAAAACGAAACAATAAATAGAGCTAAGAAAATATAAAAACAAATTTGAGCAAATCCAGCTGATGCTGCAGCTAAACCGCCAAATCCAAAAACTGCTGCCACTAATGAGAATACTAAAAAGAATAAAGCCCAACTTAACATATTAACCTCCTATATAATTTTACATTTCAATCATTAAATAGAAGTTAGCAAATATTAATTAAGATATCTTGAAGGGCTAATGTAATAAATGTGAATCTCTTTACACAAATTGTTGCTAGAAGCGATTTATATATCGTGATCCTTTTTATTTTTTTTCCATATATAAGCAAGAATATAAACAAGCATTTCGGTACCTACTAATATAAATAGAAAGCCACTAATATCGTACGGGCCGCCCAAGCCAAACGCGCGGCTGACATAATCCATAATTAAAGATGCAACTATGCCGATGAAGCAAAGAGAAGCTAAAATATTTTTTTCTTCAAACGATAAAGAAAAAAAGTTTATAGCTCCAATGATAGAACCTAGTATGATCACCCAAAAATATTCCATCTAAAGTCCAACTATATTTTCTTCGAAAAAAAACTATCCCTATATATTTATACATTTTGCGGCATTTCCATTTCACCTTTTGAAAAGTCACTCCATGACCACAACTCAAGAATAGCGCAGAAGCGTCATTTTATATTTACCGTTTTGTGTAAATTTTGTGTACGTTTCTACACATTTATAAAACCTACAACTATTTGATATATAGAAGTTTTTTATTCCTGTCTTTCTGTGAAAAATTCTAAACAAAAGTTGCACAATCTCGCGAAGAGTTTTTTGGAATGTGGTCCTAGTATCTAGCCATCGATAACTTAAAAAGGAGTAAGAAATGAACAAAGATATAGCACAAGGTAAATGGAAGCAGCTTAAAGGTAAAATTCAAAAGAAATGGGGAGAGTTTACGAATGACGACTTAGACAGAATCAACGGAAATTTAGAGACCCTGGCTGGTGAATTGCAAGAACGCTATGGATATTCAAAAGACCAAGCCAAAAAATTAATTGACCGTCTGTAATTCGATTTTCGGAGAACTTATATGATAAAAATAAATAAACTAATTCTCGCTACTTTAACAATGGCTGTATTTTCTCTTCCTGCATACGCGGAAGAAACTACTATGGAAAAAATTGAAGCCACCGCAAATAAAGCAGGCGACAAAATAAATGAAACATATAGAAATGCAAAAGATGAAATTTGTCATTTAGTGAATGGTAAAATGGAGTGTGTTGCTCAAAAAGCTAAAAATCAGGCACGCAATTTAAAAGATAGAGCCAATACCAAAGCTAAAGAAATTAAAAACAAAGTTGATTAGTAAAACTCGACTAAGAGAGAGGGTAAAACCTCTCTCTTTTTATTTTAAATGCAAGTCTTGTATTATTTGATGCGCTAAAAACTGATTAGTCGCTGCACTGGGGTGAAAATCGGGTAGCCAAATCTCACCACTTACATATTTTCTCAAATCTATATTTGAATAATCTAAATATTGAATCTCTAATTTTTCTAACTCTTCAATAATTTCTTCTGAAAAGACTGCTGAAGAGCCAGGATATAATACCACATAAAAATTTTGACTAGGAAAAGAAGCAAGAAATCTTTCTTTCTGTGCTTTGATAAGCTCTGCTGTATAACGAAATTCTTCTTCATTAAATCTGATAGGAAAATCAATACCGTGAAACTTTAAAAAATTTGATTTAGATAAAAGAGAAAAAATAAATGTTCGAATGGGATAAACTTCTTCAAATGTTCCCAGATAAGTCATTTTTTGATGACTATTTTCTTTATAAACAGGAAGATTTTTACCCCAAACTCCAGAAACTCTCATTGATCCAATAGAACGCGCTATATGGTCATCCATGAAAAAATAAAGCCCAATGCCCTTATTTTCATAAATTTCGTTTTTAGGACTCCACTTTTCTAACCTCAATAATGAACTAGCTGGCCCAGTACCACCAATACCATAGTTATAAACTGTAGTTGAATTTAGTGAAGCCTGCATATACTCGCCTAACGTATTGTCTATATTTACCCCTACTCCGTACACATAAGAACACCCGAATAAAGAAATAAAAAAATCTCTTTTTGACTTTTTTCGTACTGGATTAAATCTGCGCTGGTATTCATCTATAAAATAATTTATTGAAAATAATTTTTTCTCATCCAACCCAGAAAAAGTCTCTTCATACATAACATTTGGTTTTGGAAAATAATCTGAATTGAATATATCTTTGTACGCTGGCTTATAGGTAGATGAAAGGCTCTCAAGCTTTGGGTAATTTCCACTTTTTTCTATGGGCTCAGGTAAAGACACTGATAAAGCAAACTTTCTATCAATAAGTGTTTTACTATTGGATTTCCTATTTTGCCATTCGTACCATTTTTTCCAAACCGAAACTTTATCTTCTCTTTTAAGACGATAGCCAAAATAAACCTCTATCGTAATTAAAAACAAAATACAGGGTATAATTGATCCGATCACTACTACTAAAAACTTATATTTTTTCTGCATTTTTTTTCTAAATCCGGGCTATGTTTTTTTGTTTTTTTCTTTCTCAAGCTTAAAGGCTTTTTTTTCGGCTGACTCTATAAGTGAACTAATGGGAAAAATACTCAAAACGACTAACCAAAGAATATTCAATATTTTTTTCATACAGCCTCTTCTTTCATAATAGTGGACTATTTTGTAAAAAAAAGAGACAAACTGCCTAACTTAGCCTTTAAATGCTTGCTTAGAGCTAAGATACTCTAGCTCTTCTTCTGTGCTTTTTCTCCCTAATGCTTCGTTACGATGTGGGAATCTTCCAAATTTATGCACTATATTCTGGTGGTGTTTGGCAAAACGCAAATTTTCTACTAGGCCTGCTTTTTCAAAAAGCATAACACTCATTTCTTGGTCTTGAAGATCTTCACTATGCATAAATGGTAAATATAAAAATGCGATCTGGTCTTTTGGTATTTTCTGATCGAATCCTTTTTGGACAGCTTCTTTTGCTATTGCCACAGCCTGATCGCCTGTAGAATAGCTTTCTGCTTTTCCGCGGTACATATTTAAAGGAAATTGATCAAGTACAATGATCAGCGCTAGCGTCCCTTCAGGAGTTGACTCCCACTCTTTTAGCTCTCCCTTGATCGCTTTTTTTAATAAACTTTCATATTGACTCGTCAACTCTTCATCAAATTCTTTAGTAGAGTTAAACCAAAGCTTACTTACTCTAGGAGAAAACCAGTACTCTATAATCTCTTTGTATAATTTCATAATCTATAAATCCAAAAACAAAAAAAGCCCCTTGAGATAGATATACTCAAGAGGCCTATCATCAAACCAGTTTAATAATTAGTTTTTAAAAATTATAAGTTAATGACGCTTGGGTTAAAACACTATTAGCATTTAAAACACCAGTGGAAGCAGCTGCCAATAACCCATCAAGAGTGAATCCTTTGTATTTCACTCCAGCGCCTGCTGCTACTGTTGTATTATTAGCAATGGTATCTTTCTTATTATTTGGAGCAGTAGCCGTTGCATCTTTTGTGTGACCAATAAGAAAATTTTGAGTGAGAGATGCACGAAGAACCGACCAGTCATTCAGATCTTGCTCAATACCGAAAACTACTGGAATCGTAAATGATTCATTCTTCTTTTTATCTTTAGTTAAAGTATCGTAACGAACAGAAAGACCATAGTAGAACATGCGTGGACCACTACTTAGAGTGCGATCTTGGGCTCCCAATTCTGCGGTGAATGAATCATAAGGAGCATCGTTTTTCGCAGGCGCTGCAATGTCTTGTTTAGACTTTGCCCAGGTAACATCACTGAAAATATAAATTTTATTGAAGTCGTATTCTGCCCCTAAATTAAAGGTTGGAAGTTTTCTTTTGTAATCGGCAGTAGCGCTTTTAAAAGAGGTCGCAAAAAGATCAATAGTCGTAAATACTTCTAAATTTCCAGCATCGTATCCTGCTCTAAGACCAAAAGTTTGCTGCTTTTGAGCTGTTGTTTGCTTATTATCACGAGCGTAATAAATTGAGGCACCAAAGTTTCCAGTTCCATAGATTAGTTCTACAGGGTTGTTTTCTAAATAGTACCCTTCTGGATTACGTAGTCTCGATTGGATTGTATTCATATGGCCTAAATAGACTCCAAAAGTGCCGCCCATTTTATTTACGAACAAGCCGCCCTCAGCTTTTGGACTTGCTGTGTTCGTTGTACCTCCAAATTCAGCTGTAAAATGCTGGCCAAGCGAGTTCACATGCGCAGGGTTCGTAAAAATAGTCTGACTATCTACTAAAAATCGAGCAGTCTGTAACGCGCCCACTCGAGCTTTTGATGCGTATGCTGTGGTTATAAAACTTAGGGATAAAGCTATAGCTAATAGAATTTTCATTCTGATTCCTTTATAAAATGTTATTTAAATATTCAGTTTAGACGGTACCATTTAATCCCGTCCGCAGAGATCATAAAGATAGTGAATTCTAGGTGTCAACTAGGATTTTTCAAATTTTGTAATATTAGTGAATAGATCTGTGCAAAAAACCACAAAACATAAATAAAATTTATTTTAAATCACCTAAAGATCCTTAAACTACAAGTAATTATAAGAAAATATATTACTTTTTCGCCAAGCGGTATGTTTTCTTTAAAAGCTCATTCCAACTTGAAATTTAATTACTGCAAACGTAGGGACACGTTTAATAACCTTCATTACATCTCGAACATCATTTTTACCAGACTCACTTGCGTTACTGCTTATGTAGGGAGCCTCAGCTTCTAATGTTTTTAAAGGTATATAAATAGACAGCCAGTCAGCGCCCAGTACCCATCCGCTGGCAAGCTGCCAGCGATTGCCTAGTCCAAAAGTTACCCCGAGTGTCTTAATAGTTATTAAGTCAACGCTTGGTACATACCCTCCCGTAACAAGAGAGGTTAATCGATCCCCTAAGTGAATAGAAAAAGAGTGATAAGCAATGCCTGTAAAGAAATTAAAGCTATTGCGGTCTGAATAAAATCTTCTAAGTAAAGTAAGGCGCTCGTCTGTCATCTTACCCAAATCTTTTATAAAAAATTCAAAAGAAACAGAACCACGAAGATACTCAAGCTCCCAAGTGGTATCAACAGAAGGAATATATGCTACACCTATTCCGTACTTTGAAGGTATCCAAGTATCGATCAAAGAGTAATTTCCCAACACTGTCCACCTTGAGCTTTCTCGAAACTCTTTGGTTTCTTCAAGCTTTTCTCCAAGATCATTCGCCGCCTCTTTACTTTGTTCGAAAGCTTTGGTCCCCATCTTCTTTACCTTCGTCCAAACAGAATCTTCTTCAGTCTGTTCAGAAACATCGTCTTCCTCTAGCTGGTCTGCGGCAAAGGTTTGGATGCTTATCGTTTGTAAAGAAAATAAAAAAAGAAAACTGAATAGAAATAATTTTCGCATCTCAAGAGCTTATTACGATGCGGGGCCAATTTAAAACCCATAAGATGAAAACTCTTACCGATAAACCGAAATAGCTGGGTACCTAAATTAAAGACACATAACACAAATCGTCTTATTAGCGTTTTCATCTTTGCATTCGTTTTTTGTTACTTGTAAGCTGGCGAAAAATCATGGCATACAAAATCGACTCATATATTTCGTTCTTCATTTTAGTTTTATTTCTTATTCTGTTTCAAAATGTAGGTAAAACTTTTGATGACTTACGTCGTTCTACATTTCGTACATTAGGCGATTTCGCCTCTGGCGAAGCACCAAAATTAAGCCAAGCGCGAGAGGGAGAAAACATTATCGAAGCTCAAGCCCGTGAAGTTATCTATCTGTTACGTGAAAATAGAATCGAAAAATATAGCGTTAGTAAATTGATAGAAAAGGAATATTGGTACCATCGAATCGTAGAAGGTGCATGGCCGATTCGAATTTCAACTCAAGCAACTACTAAGATTTTTTCAAATATAGAGACGCTTCCAACCGAATGTAAAAAAATAGGAGCAAGTCATGGATTTGTTATTGCATCTTGCCCTTAGTTTCAGTTGTTTAGTAGGGCTTGGATTACTTGTATGGCTACCACTTATTCGCTTTGAAAAAAGTAAGGGGCTTTTATGGAGTGACCTTGGCATTATTATATTGTCTGGAGCATTATTTATTAATGTACACGATATTTTAATCAAAAACTGGAATGACTTACACCTAATCTTACCAATAGCTTCTTTATCAGGCTGGATTGGTTTTATTTTTTATGTCAGAAAAAAAAGTATCAACTTACTAAAAGCCATTAATAAAATACCTATTTATAGTTTTATTTTTTTCTCTCTTCTTAGTAGCGTTTATTTTTTAAAAATCATCACAGACCCTATCTGGAGTTTTGATGCTCGCTCTATATGGTTTTTCTCAGCAAAAATCATTTATTTCTCAAACGGATTGGGCGATCTAAATACATGGGCAATACCAAATGCACACTTTTATCACTTTGATTATCCTAAATTGATTCCAATTCTAGCGGCTCGCACAGCGCAATCTGTTGGATTCTGGAACGAGTATCTACCAAAAATCTCTCTAGCTGTACTACTAATACCCTCGATAAGTTTTCTCTTAGAATTTAAAGCCCGTCCCTGGAACACTGTTATGTTAATTATTTTACTTCTAGGCATCCCGGGAAGCCATCTCTGGACAGGTTATATGGATGGCTATATTGGCTTATACGCAAGCCTAGGAGTTCTTTTTTGGTTACATTCAAAAAATACCAATTCTATACGCCATATCGCTGTTTCAATTTTATCTTTTACAACCTTGGCTGCGTTAAAACAGGAAGGACTATTTTTTCTAATCGTTTTCTTTATCGCAACAATAATTTGGGAAATAAAAATCGGCTTATTTCGATCATTTAAAAAAAATATTTTTCTACTAGTTGCTATTATTCCAGCAGCATTATGGATTATTTCGCGTACTAAATTAGGAATACATCCAGACGATTTTATCACAGGATCTCTTGGACGCTTTATTTCCAGAGTATATTCTCAAGAGTTTTATAATAATATACTAATGAATTTAATTTTCGAAACTGGCATTTCGCGAGCTGCTATTCCCTTATTATTCAGTTTTACATACGCATACTTTCGTAAGGTAAAACCCATAGAGCTGCCTTGGTTGCCTATTTTAACCGGGATTGGATACGCCATATTTATAGTATTCGTTTATTTAATAACACCTTTCGAGCTGAACTATCATGTTTACTCAAGCATAACTAGAATTTCTCTACCCGTTGTTATGATGTTAGTTATTTCATCAGTACTAGCTCTTGCTAAAATCCAACAAAAAAATACGATTAAAGATAGTTAGAGTATCGAAATTCTTTGCTTACTGAGTTAGTTCGTATAATTTCAAAATATGCAATTTCACCAGAGTTGGCCGCCTGAAGCCAGAGAATACCTATCTAATGCCATCCAGGCTCATGGTGGCTGGCATTCTTGGGAAAAAGTAGAAAGTATTCACTTTAAATTAAAGATTCTTCGAGGAGCCTTAGTTTTTGCAAAAGGTTTGGGACGTACGTTTTTTGCTCCAGAAACCTTTCGGGTTTCTCCCAAACAAAGAAAAGTAGAGTTTTTTTACAAAAACTCTACTGATATTTTTGAAAACGGAAAAATCATTTATTCTCCTGAGAAAAAAATAATAGAAGATGGGAGATTAATATTTAAAAAAACTACAATAGAACAATGGTATCCTGAGCATGCAGCGTATTTCTTTGGTTATGCCTGGACGAACTATATCAGCTATCCGTTTATCTTATTAAACTTTGAGCTGCTTAGTTTTAAAATTTACAACAACAGAGCTGCAATTTTCAAAATCAGATTTCCTCATAATTTTCACACGCATTCTAGAGAACAGACTTTTTATTTCAACCAAGAACATATGCTATATAGACATGACTATCGTGCAAGACTTGCTGGCCCTTTCGTATTCGGCGCTCATTTTACTCAAGAGTATGTTCTATCAAATGACATACAAATCGGATTTATTAGAAAAGTTAGACCTCGTATCGGGCCATTGGTATTACCAACTTATGGTATTTACGGAGAGATTGAGGTGTTAGATTAAAAAACATTTTTGAAAGATAAAGAATCTTCGTGTTTTTTATTTTACGGCAGCTTAATTCTTTTGACGATCAAGTACGCTATTGGAAGTAACACAACAAGCGCTACCCAATACATCCAAAAATCCATTGGGCTACCAATCATTTTCATTAAAAATCCCATAAGGGCTTCTACCACTCTTCTTTATGGATGTCTTGTGTATTAGAAAAGTGCTAGATCTAACTGATAAATTCTAATTTTCTGATCCTAAATCTACTGCGGGGTACTCTTCAACATAAGACTCGCCAAGCACACCATAGTAGGTCACTGTTCGCCTCATAAAATCAACATCATAGCCAACAACACCGGCTTCCCAACTACTTTTTAAAAATTCAGAGAATGTACTTTTACCCTCTTGATCAGCTCTAAGCGCACGAATTAGTGCCTCTTTGTTGAATTTAGCGATTTCAGACATGCCATCGGGTATAAGCGAACTACCCTGCTGCACTACAGCCCCATACTTTGTGTAATAGACACTCTGACATGAAGGCAACGACCAAAGATTTCTTGTTATTCCAGCCGCTCTAAAGGCCTCAGCAAGATAGGGAAAACCCCCAACCTTTGGACGAACTTTCATCGCAAACGCTTGTGTTTCAACTAGATTTTCTATTGCTTTGTTCATAGGACATCCTTTTATTCAATAGGTAAATTTTTAAGCTGATGAATTTGAGCTAATTTTTTTAATAGCACAATAAGCTGATTGCGCTCTTTATTTGATAATCCAGAAAAAAACTCTTCATCGTTTCGATCTGCAAGCAACGAAAGCTTTGGAACTAAGGATTTGCCGTTTTTAGTAAGCTCAATTTCTTGGTATCGACGATCTTCACTACACTCTCTGCGATGAACAAGATTCTTTTCGAGCAACCTAGTAATAAGTTTAGAAACCGCACCACGGGTTAAACCAGAAATCTCAGCAACTGTACTAGGAGAGGTTTTATCGCCACTACCGTACATCTCTCTAAGAATAACCCACTCAGCGACGGTGACACCACTAGCATTGAGCTTACGAGCAAATGAGTACGAAACGCTGTTTGAAATCATCCTCATCCAAAAGCCAATGTGCTTTGTTAGTTCACTCACATTTATTTTTCGCGCTTTCTTCACCCATACCTCATCTTTAATTTAAATTAGTTTACTAGGAAATAATTATAAAGGAAACTATAAATAAAAACAATGCTAAGCGCTTCTCACAAATAAATAGTGGCTTAGATAGTTTGCAAAAAGACCCGAGCGGTTCGAAGCAACGAAGGAATGCAAGCGTGAGTCGTGCATTAATAGCGGCTCTTCGCGGTTGGCAGTGGAATGCGGCGTATTAGCTGTTAGGGTGTAGAGGAGGCAAGGCCCTCGAATTTCAGGTAAATTTGTTTTGTATAGAAATAAATTTGCAGAAAAAAGGAGAACCAAATGCCTTCCCAAAAAGATCATCTCGTAAATCACTTATTATTGCCAGAGCTAAAGTTTGTAAATCTCTCTAGTCCAGGGGTAGCAACGCGTGTTTTGACAGTAGAAAAAACCACTTCCTTTGAAGTGTGCCCTTATTGCGCAAGTAAATGTACTTCTGTCTATGACCATGTTTATCAAAAAGTAAAAGATGCGCCTCTTCGCAATAAGTTAATGTATTTAAAAATTCGTAAAAGAAGATTCAAATGTAAAAACTGTAAAAAGATTTTTAGAGAATCTGTTCAGGGAATTTTTAAGGGTTTTAGAACTTCTCAAAGATTTCGTAAACATGTGATGTGGTGTGCTTCTCAGTTCTCTTGTCTAAGTGAAGTTTCTAGAACTTGCAATATCTCTTCCTGGTTTGTGTATAAGGCCTTTTATGAGCAACTAGACTTAGAGATTAGAAAATATCAAACTCCTTGGCCAAGAGTTTTAGGGATTGATGAGCATTCTTTAATGCGTCATGAAAAATATGGCTTTAAAGAGTTTGTCACAGTCTTTGTAGACTATGATCGTAAAAAAGTACGAGAGCTTTCTTTTGGAAGATACGCCCCGCTTCTTAGGTCTGATGAGAATCTTTTAAAAATACGAGATAGAGAAAACGTCAAATGGGTTGTTATGGATCTTTCTCAAAGTTTTAAAAACTACGTTTTAGAAATGTTCCCAAAAGCTAAGATTACGGCAGATAAGTTTCACGTAGTAAAACTATTATCAGGGGCTGTGCAAAAGCATATAAAGTTACTTAAAGACGATAAAATAATAGAAAGAAGAGGCAATCCCTTAAAGCAAATGATTCTAATGGATAGAAGAAAGCTAGATTATTCCAAAAGATTTGTTCTTGATGAAATCTTAAAACACACACCTGAACTTAAAGAACTTTATCATGCAAAAGAAGCCATTATGAATCTTTACAGAATTAGAGGCTACAATCAGGCAAGGAGAGCTTTTATAAAGCTCACAGACTATCTGGCTCATTCAAAGTTAAAAGAAATTAAAACATTTAGAAAAACCCTTATGAGGTGGAGAGAAGAGATTTTAAACTACTTCTTATCACGTATTACAAATGCAAGAACCGAAGGCTTTAATCGAAAAGCAAAGCTTGTTCAAAGGTGTGCTTATGGATTTAAGAATAGAGAGAACTATAGGCGTAAAATCTTATATACCTGTAGAAATTAGATAAAACTCACTAAGCAAGCAGAAGAAACGAAACTCACAAAGGACTGAGATAAAACAGCTTTACCAAAAATCACAAAAAACTATAGAAATTCAAAACTTCTGGCGATATACCACTGCAAAACATGACTTGGATTCGTTGCTTTACCTCTTCAAACAACCTTCTTAAGCAACCACCCACTGCGAACCTAGAAGAACCGAAGATTAAGGTAAATAAATTTTAGTTGGGTGAACTTGTATACCTGTACTGGTATCCTGGGATACCGGTTAACTCGTATTCCTGAATACCGGAATTTAAAATGGCGTTCCCTGGGGGATTCGAACCCCCGTTACCTCCGTGAAAGGGAGGTGTCCTAGACCGGGCTAGACGAAGGGAACGCAAATACAAAATCTTGGTGAGCCCAGGTGGACTCGAACCACCGACCCTCTCATTAAAAGTGAGATGCTCTAGCCAACTGAGCTATGGGCCCCAATTATCTGTTAACCAGATTTTCCAAGGACTTAGGTAATATCTTGGCTTATTTCGATGGTCAAGGTCAGAATTGAAGCTCTCGTTGGTTTACTTCATTTTGTTGCGCTTTTATTCCAAAATGCTCATAGGCTCTTTTCGAAGCAATTCGACCTCTAGGCGTTCTCTGCAAGAAACCTTGCTGTAATAAATAGGGCTCATAAACGTCTTCAATTGTTTGAGATTCTTCCCCTATGGCCGAGCCAATGGTGTCTATTCCTACAGGACCACCTTCAAACTTCTCGATAATTGTTAGAAGAATTTTTTTATCCATCGCGTCTAAGCCACATCCATCAACGTTCAAATGCTTTAAGGCCGACTGAGCTAAACCCAAAGAAATATGACCCTCTGCATGAACCTCTGCGAAATCACGAACTCTTCGCAAAAGACGGTTTGCTATTCTTGGCGTACCCCTTGAGCGCTTCGCTAACTCCAATGCCCCATCATCATCTAAAGTAACCCCTAAACGAGCTGCACTATGGGCAATAATTTCTTTAAGGTCTTTTGGTTCATAAAATTCTAGAACAAAGTGAATTCCAAAACGATCCCGTAAAGGAGACGACAGTAAGCCTGAACGCGTTGTCGCACCAATAAGCGTAAATCGCGGCAAATCGATTCTCATAGTTCTGGCCCCTGCCCCCTGGCCCAGAATAATATCTAAACTGTAATCTTCCATTGCACTATAAAGCACTTCTTCTAAGGCAATAGGAACTCTATGGATTTCATCAATAAAGAGAACATCGTTTTGCTTTAAATTTGTAAGTACAGCCGCAAGATCACCTTTTTTATCAAGAGCAGGGCCGCTAATCGTAAAAAGCTCTGAGCCGATTGCGCTCGCAACAAGGTGTGCAAGAGTAGTTTTACCCAAACCAGGGGGTCCAGCAAAAAGGCAGTGGTCTAAAGCCTCGCCTCTTTTTTTACTAGCCTCTATATAAACAGCTAAATTTTCTTTTAAACTTTTTTGTCCAATAAATTGTTCGAAGGATTGTGGGCGCAAAGCCAAATCAACTAAAGTCTCTGATTTAGTTCCTGCTTCTCTATCTAATACTCGTTCGTCCATTAGGCAGTACCTCTAACAACTTTATTTTTAATCCCTGAGGATAAAAACTTAAGCGCGTATCTTAGGGCCGAATCAAAATCTGTATGGGCTGTGCCCTGCTTTAAAGTTTCGCGAATGGCAAATCGCACATCTTGGTCTTTATATCCAAGGGCAACCAGCGCCTGCTCTAAGTCTTGTGTCCATGAAAAACTTTGCTCAGTTGAAGTAGCGCCAGTAGCAGACTGCTTAGATTTATCACCAGCAATCACTCCTTTTTCTAAAAGAAGCTTTTTCTCTGCTTTTTCTCGCAAATCAATGAGAATTTTTTCTAGGGTTTTCTTACCAACGCCACTAATTCCCTTAAATGCCACTCGATTACCCGAAGCTATTGCATCCAATGTGTGTTCTGCTGATAGTGCAGACAATACAGTTAAAGCTAGTTTAGGTCCCACTCCACTCACTGTAAGAAGCATTTCAAAAACTTCCTTTTCTAGACGCGTGCTGAATCCAAAAAGACTCAACTGGTCTTCTCTCACATGAGTATATACGTGAAGCACGCACTCTTGTCCAAGATTAGGAATTCTATCCATAACCGTTTCGGGAACCAATAATCCGTAGCCAACGCCATGAACGTCTAAAATTAAATAATCTCTTCTTTTTTCTAAGACAATGCCCTGAAGTCTTGCGATCATTTTTAAGTTTTACCCTTAGGCACAGAGCGCGGAAAAGATCTTTTTTGTGGTGCAGATGAAAGTAGCAAGCGGCTTTTGCGAGACTGCCCATGACAAATCGCAATAGCTAAGGCATCAGAAGAGTCTATTTTATCTAAATTTTCTACGGCAGCCCTTCCCAAAAAAAGAGAAACCATACGAAATACTTGCTCTTTTTCTGCCCTACCCGAACCTGTGATCGTTTTTTTCACCTCAGTGGCGGCATATTCAAAAATAGGAATCTCATAAAAAGAAACAACCCCCAAAGCAACGCCCCTAGCCTGCCCTAATTTTAAAGCGCTTTTCACATTTTTTGCGAAAAAGACATCTTCTACAGCCACTTCTTGGGGTTTCCAATCTTGAATCGCTTTCTCGACACCTAAATAAATAGCGCGAAGTTTTTGCTCTAACCTAAGAACTTTTGCGCTGACGTTCAAAGTACGATACCCAATGCACTCAATTTTAGAGCCTTGTGTCTCTATACAACCTAAGCCAAGAAAATTTGAACCGGGATCGATTCCAAGAATCCTCATAGAAAAACCCTAGCACAATCTAGGGAGCGTTTTCAAAATTATAAACTAGTGAGAAACGGTAAAACTAAAGAGACTTTTCTAAAATTCGATAAGTTTTATAAGGAGGAACTCCCGCAAATATTTGAATCGCATGTAGCATTTCAACATTATCTTCTAAAATCCAAGAAAGCTCTCCGCCATCTAAACCTAAGCGTTCGGCCGCCTTAAAGGCTTCATAATAAAATACAGGAGCAATCCCCAAGCGGCGAAACTCTGGCTTAACTCCTAAAGTAATTACGCGCACTCGGCGGATTTTTTTATTTTTTGGTTTCAACCCTTTTAATAATTTGAAAATACCAAAAGGTAGTAATTTGCCCGATGGGTTATTAATCAAAACTTCATTTATATTTGGTAAGCTTAGCGAAAAACCAATTGGTTCTTTTCCTGAAAAAGCAATCATACAAAATTCTGGCCACATCACGTCTTTAAGTGATTTTGCCATATGATCGAATTCTTCATCGTCCATGGGAACAAAGCCCCAGTTTTTTTCCCATGCAGAATTATAAATATCTTTAATTAAGCGAACTTCTTCTTTGAAGTTCTTCATGTCGATAGGTCGAAATGAGATATTTCCTTTTTCTTTTACCTTTTGAAAAATTTTCGAAATTCGCGAGTCAAATTGCTCTGGTCGATCCATATTAAACGCTAATAGATCTTTTACTTTTCCATACCCGGCCTGTTCTAAAAGATCAGCATAATAGGGAGGATTGTGCGTCATCATTACAAATGGTGGACTTTTAAAATTATCAACCAATAAGCCCACTTCATGATTAAAGCTTGGATTGGCAGGGCCTCGTGATGCTGTCATCCCTTGTTTTTGCAGCCATGCTTCAGCACGAGAAAGTAATCCCTTGGCAACTTCTAAATTATTTATGCACTCAAAGAAACCAAAGAAACCTGTAGTTTCGTTGTGAAACTCATTGTGGCGCTCATCAACAACAGCAGCTATCCGGCCAACATGCTCTTTACCTTTATAAGCATTCCAAAAACAAATCTTAGCGTGCTTATAAAAAGGATTTTTCTTTAGATCTAAATTATCTAGAACCGTTAATTTTAATGGGGCAACCCAGGCCGGATCATCTTTATAAATTTTCCAAGGTAGATTTATAAATTTTTTAAACTCACGCTTATTTTCTGCTGGAGAAAACTCTACAAAACTCAAACCTGACATTTGGCCTCCTTACTGTTGACGGATGATTCCAAACTCCCGGCCAACTTGTGCAAATACATCTAATACAAATTGTAAATCTTTTTTCTCATGAGTAGACATATAGCTAGTACGAATCAACGCATACCCTTTTGGTACAGCAGGAGAAACCACAGGAGTAGCAAATACACCCAGCTCATATAATCTCTTAGTAAACATAAATGCTTTTAAGTCATCACCGATAAGAATGGGAATAATAGGTGTTTGTGTTCCCATGGTGTCAAAACCAAGCTCTTCAAAACCTGCCATCATATAGCGCGCATTATCCCACAAACGGTCTACCAAATCGGGCTCTTCTTGAACTACTCGAACACACTCTAGTACTGTAGCTGCACTTGCAGGAGGCAATGAAGCAGAAAACATAAAAGAGCGACTCTTATGTTTGATGTAGTGAATAACATCTTTATTGCCAGTAACGAATCCACCTAAAGAAGCAAAACTTTTAGAAAATGTTCCCATCATTAAGTCTACATCTTCGTTTAATCCAAAGTGATGAGGGGTTCCTCTACCGTTAGGGCCGAGCACTCCCAAGGCATGCGCACAATCACAATATGTTCTAGCTCCATATGCTTTTGCTAAGCGAACAATCTCTGGAAGGTTTACAATTCTTCCCGTCATCGAGAACACACCGTCAAAAACAATTAATTTACCTGGAACATGTTCATATTCACGTAGAAGCCTTTCAAGCTCTTGCATATCATTGTGCTTGTACTTAATCGTCTCTCCTATTGCAGCGCTTTGGCCTTCAACAATAGAAGCGTGATTGTCGCGATCAGAAAAAATAATATCTTTACGACCAACCAAGCACGAAATTGAACCTAAGTTCGCAAGAAAGCCCGTTGCATAAACTAGAACCGCTTCTCTTTGTAAAAACTTTGCTAACTCAGCTTCTAATTGTTCGTGTAAATCTAAGTTTCCATTTAAAAATCTCGAACCAGTACAACCCGTACCATACTTTTCTAAGGCTTTGATTGCCGCCTCACGCACTCTTGGGTGCTGAGTAAGGCCAAGATAATTATTTGAACCTGCCATTACTAACTCGCGACCTTCAGCAACTACTCTAGGACCCGCGGCCCCCTCTAAGGCTCTAAAAAAAGGATAGACTCCAGCTTGCTGGAGCATTTTTGCGTCTTGAAACGACTGACACTTATCAAACAAATCCATAAACAGACCTTTCCACCAAGGAATTTACGTAAAGACACTCTTGTAGGGATATAGAAGCAGCGCCTCTAATTCAGGTTTACTGCGTAATTTATTACGCAGTCAATAGAATTCTAAAAAAACTCTAAGATTTACAAATAGTTACCATGTCATTTTTACCTATTAACAAATTAAATCACTCAAGTTTACGATGGTTTTTACCGATAAGCGTGTAATAGAGAAGGGATGGGTCTTTTCATGTCGAAATTAAGTCCTCTCGGGCAGAGTATGGCCAGCTTATTTAGCCCAGAACGAGAGAGCATTCGCAAGCAACAAGAAAGCAGCTCCACTAAAGGCACACAAGCAAGCCAAGGAGCTTTTCGTATTTCTGGGGCAAAAGAAATTTCTGGAATCGAAGAAAATTCGCCTACCAAAGACAGCCTTGGGAACCCAACTTCTCCAGGTCACGGAAGCTGGGGAAAAAAGAAAAAAGCAGAGGAAGAGGTCTTAGAACAAAAAGAAGAGCTAAAAAAACAAGGGATTTTTGAACCTCAAAAACAACCCCAATCACAATTCATCAAATTAAATATTGGTTGGGAAAAGATTCTCTTTATCCAAAAAAAGATCTGCCAAAAAGCAAAAGAAATCATAACAAAACACAATGGTCCTGAGTCTTATTTCAATTCAAAATCGTCGACTATAGCTTCGTTCAAAAGCCGAGGATGCGTTGTAGATCTCGACATGGAGGTTCAACGACAGATCATGGAAGCGAAGAAAAAAGAATCTGCCTAAGATTGGTTTAGTAAAAGAGACTTGCTCGAAAGATGAAAACCTCGGTAGAGTCTATCTATGAGAACAGAAATCCCCTTTGGCAATATCGACCATGTAGCTATAGTTGTAAAAAACCTAAAGAAGACAATTTCTTTTTATGAAAATTACCTAGGATTCAAAATAGAAAGAGAATTCGGAAATAAAGAATTAGGCGTAAGAGCAGTTGTCTTAAAAAGAAAATCTAGCCGTATAGAACTATTCGAATACAAAAATTCAAAACCAACTTATGCGAAAAATATTTGCCAGGTTCATGGAGCCAAGGTACCTAAGTCTTATTTTGAGCCTGGCATCAAACACATTGCCTTTCGCACCTCTAAGTTTGACTCCGCTGTAGAAAAAATGAAAAAAGCGGGGATCAAGCCATGGATCAAGCCAAAAAAAGGATACAGTGGAGACTCAATCACATTCTTCCAAGACCCAAATGGGATTTTACTAGAAGTCGTCTCTCCTATTAATAAAAGATGAACTCTCTTCGTTTATACGGAAAAAAAGTATCTCAAACTAAGTATTCTAATATTGAATTAAAACTAGAACCCACAAAGGCTCCTGAACTAAAAGGAAAAGACGTATTGCTTAGAGTTGCGTACTGCGGTCTATGTGGAAGCGATTTTCATCTAACGCACTCTGAGCAGAATAATGGAATCATGGACTATCCAGGACTTGTAAAACTTCCTGTTACTATCGGCCATGAGTTCAGTGCCACCATCGAAAAGTATGGAGAAAACGTACCTGAATCATTTCAAAAACAACACCCCATTGGTAGCGCTGTTACCGCAGAAGAAATGTTATGGTGTGGGCAATGTGAAAATTGCATAAAAGGAAACGTCAACCACTGTTTGCACCTTGAAGAAATAGGCTTCACCCATGATGGTGCCCACTCAGAGTTCTTAACTATTCCCTACCAATATCTTCACTCTATCGAACCATTATTAGAAAAATACGGTAAAGAAAAAGGCCTACAAATAGGCGCTTTAATAGAACCTTTTTCAGTTGCATATCGAGCGATTCATTTTGCTAGCGGCGGCTTAACACTAAAAGAATCTGACTCTATTTTAGTTATAGGAGCAGGCCCGATAGGAATCGCCGTAGCTGAAATAGCCAAGCTTATAAATAAATATCCCATAACAGCTTTAGAGCCCATAAAAGAAAGAAAAGAATTTGCTGAAAAAAGAGGACTTTGTGCTTATTACAAGCCAGATGAATTAGGATCGAAACTGTTTGATTGGATTATTGATGCCGCGGGATCTGCCAGCACAATACAAAAAGTAATTGAAAACCATACAAAAGCTAGCGCAACCATATGCCTATTGGCCCGCTGTGAGCATTCTTTATCTATATCAACAGAATATATGATAACTAAAAATTTAAAAATATATGGTGCTCAAGGCCACTCTGGAGATGAAACCTATAAAAAAGTAATCGAACTTTTTTCTACCAATGTGATTGACGTTGACTCATTAATAGAAGAAGTTATCGACCTTAAACAGGCCTATACTAGGCTAATAAAGCAGCAAAAAGGGTTTAGTAAAACACTAGTAAACCCTAGACTGGAGAGTCATGATTGAGTTTCACCACATAGCAATAGAAGTGAAAAATTTAGAATTAGCTATAGAGACATATGAAAAACTATTCGGTCTTAAATCAAAAGAGCGCTTAACAGCAAAGATCAGTCATAATACCGGTCATTGGTTTGAATTAGGTAATTTAGAGCTACACCTACAAACCACAGATAACCCAAAAGAAAAAACAAAACAGCACTTCGCCCTACTTACCAATGAATTTGACGAGATTATCGAAAATGCAAAAAAACTAAACCTAAAAATTGAAGAAGCTAAACTCACTCCAGGATTCGGTAAACGCGCATTTCTTTATGACAGAGACAGCAATAGAATAGAACTCTTGCAAAAGATTTAGTCATTCATTTGCATTAATTTCTTTAGAACACACCTTATGTGAAGCAATTACGCTCAATAATTTCTCTGTAGAAAGTTTCTAATTTATTATATTCAGCAATCCCAATGCTTTCATTTGGACAATTAATGCCCTCTTCAAGGCTACCGATACCTATAGACACAACAGGGAATTTCTTTTCACCAAATAATGATGCTTCAGTAACCGTTGAACCGACGCCTACCTCAGGTACGATCCCAGACTTTTTCATTACCGATCTACAGGATTGTACAAAGTCGCTAGCTGGATCAGTAAAATACCTATACGTATTGATTTTCTTTTTCCAATCCATTGATACATTAGTGAGCTCTGATCGAATATTCATAATCGATTCTTTTAATTTATCTTCGATCATTTTCTTATCTTCAGTCTCTGATCTATCTGCTGGCATATATAAATCGACCATAATTTCTACATAATCATTACCTTGTTCTATTGAAGTTAATTGTACACAGCCTCCAATATTAGAAATATTTTTATCATGAAATTCTTGTACTTGATTTGCGATTTTAACAATCCCTTCAACTACAGGAGAAGAGATGACTTTGACTCCTCTTTCTCCTATTCCACCCATTCGCATTTCTAAATTCAAATCTTTGTTGTTTCCGCAAAAAGATTTGAACCGATCTCTAATTATATCTATATCTTTTGGTTTTATCAGCAAACCTAGGCTAGCTTCATCCCCCATTCTAAATGCCTCACCTGGAGCAGAAAATAAAAATATTTTATGTTCAATAGTTGATGCCCTAATACTTTCAAAAAATTTAAAAATTTGTGAAATTGCACTTCTTTCATTTTTTCTACTTGCTGTATGAAAAGAGTGCTCTTTTGCTGTTACGATGATTTTTGCATTATAGTCATTAGCATCTTTTTCTACAGACACAAAAGACATCCTAATGGCGATTTTCGTCATAGCAATTTCAGTATGTGTTAGACGTAGACCTGTAGGCCTACCAACAATAACATGCTTAGGATTGAGGGCTCCAGACTGAATAAGATATTTAGCCCCTGAAAAATAATTTTCACCACCGCAATTGGCAACTACATAGAGAGGCGAAGTAAATTTCTTGTCTTTAAAGCTTGCAACTGCTTGTAAAATTGCCCAAAAATTTGCTTTTGTATTTGCCACGCCCAATCCATATAAGCGACTTTCTGATTCGTGTATGTCAAATGGGTTTCCATTGCATTTGGTCCAATTTTTTGGATTTCCAGGATCAACAGTATCGACAGGAGCACACAGCAATAGACCTTTACGGGTACGCCCATCTACTAGGTCATCTCCGAAAATACCGATTAAATTAAATTGTCTCTTAGAAAGATCACCCGTGGAATGTGGCACTTGCTGCAAAACTAACTTTGCCCCTAATTGTTCAAAAATAGGGATCAAAAGATTCACCACCTCTTCGTTCCCCATTTGAACGATACTATTAATTTTAACAAATTCTTTTAAACCTTGAACTTGCACACTTTCACCTATTCACTTTCCAAAAAACTAGATTAAATATACAATTTCCTTTCATGATAAATAAGCTTTTTCTTATATTATTTTTAATTCTGCCGGTTCAACTATTTGCTAACAATGAAACAGATAATACAAAATCACCTGTTTCTGCCGACGATAGTAATGCTTTTGTAAACGAACTAGCAAAGGATAATTCACTTATTCAAAATAGTAATTTTTTATATAATTTTGGAACCTATTACTTAGAAAAAAACCAAGCATCTTTAGCTTCTATTTATTTACTTAAATCTATAGCGAAAAATCCCCTACAAAAAGATGTATTCGATAATTTAGCTATTGCTAGAGATAAAATTAATCAAGACCTGGCCATGCCAAATTCATTTTATCGCTCATTACCAGAAAGCTTTTATTATTTGCCAATGTATTTATGGTTTTCTATTCCGTTATTGTTTTTAATATTTTTCTTAGTCTTAAAAATAATAAAAATAAAAAACCCTATATTTTTGAATTCGTTTCTTATCCTATCAGCTGTTTTTTTTATACTCTCTATAAGCTTTAGCCTACTTAATAAAAATACTATTTTAGGTGCGCTAAATCCTATTGAAGTAAAGGCCGGGCCAGGAGAGAATTTTCCTAATATTTTAAGTATTCCTACCGGATCACTAGTTAACCTAGAAGAAATGAAAGATGACTGGATTAAAATATCCTTTGTGCTCAATCAAAAGAATAAAATAAATGGATGGGCAGAAAGTAAGCTCTTTCTACCCATCCATTGAGGGTCGGTCGTTGGTTCGCTTAGGGAGTTTTTGTTCGCTTCATAATTACTGTGCTTTCTTTCGTCTGCCCAGCTTGGTCTGTGGCTACAACTTTGAAATAGTAGACAGTATCTGCATTTAATCCATGAACCCCATGGATATGAGACTCTGAGAATGTATCTATATTTATCACTCTAAGAGTTAGGTCGCTCGGATTATTACCTACATATAGAACTGCTTTTGTGGCTACTACAGGAGTTTGCCAAATTAAAGTCGCCGTGTCTGTTGTAGTTGTTCCATCGAATCCTAAAACTTCCCAATTTTGCGGAGGAACAACTTCATCTTTTAGCGTCTTCACTGGAACGATAGCCGTTCTCTCTTCTAATCCATTTTCATCTACAGATATACCTTGTACATAGTAGATGGTATCAGCGCTTAATCCTGTAATCGAATACTGATGATTATTTACATATGATGATCCAGTAATTTCGTGATTAAGATTTTGATCTGAGGCACCCCAAATCACCTTACTTAAAGTAGCATGCTCTAGTGTATCCCATTGAAAGTTAATCGTATCCTTGGTTGAATTTGCACTTACGTTCGTAATGCTCCAGTCTTCAATAGGCTTCTTCTCGGTTCTAACAGCAATTACATTACTAGACCTTGATCTACCCAGTGAGTCCACTGCATGAATTTGAAAGAAATGCTCGGTGTCTTCTGTTAATCCATTGATAGTAACAGAGTGCGCATTACTGCTATTATAGCCCGCACTATTATCAAGGCTGATATTTACCAAGCCCCAATTCAATGCACCTGAAGATTCTACTGAACCAGTATTCCAATTTACGGTGAAAGAGTTGTACGTTTTCGCAATAGAGATATCTTGTACTCCCCAATCCTCTAGCGTTTTGGCTGATTGCAATCCACTAGTTTTAATATTTCCAAGCGCGTCTCTTGCTTCTACTCTAAAGTAGTATGTTGTTCCGAATGCTAAGCCAGCTACTGAAGTCTCATGACTCAGACCAGAAGTAGTGTAGTTAGTTACTTGATCTAGATTGTTGCTGTTTAACCCGTACCAAATACGACCTACAGTAGTTTCCTCTGGGGTCGACCATTTAAGACTCGCACTATTTTCACCTGCACTCACACTAAATCCAACAATACCCCAATCCATTTGAGTTTGAATAGAAATGATATCTGAGTTTTTCACCAAGCCAAACTGATCAGATGATGTAGCTTGTACGAAAATTACTGTATTAGGATTCAAGCCAGAAATCGTGATTCTATGGTTGTTAGTTAAGCTATTACCTGAGATAGAGTTCACCAATGAATCAGAGCTTAGTCCCCACTTAATATTACCGTTAGTAGGATACTCAGGCGTACTCCAGCTTACATCTACCGTAGTTCTTGTTGAGCCCAAATTGAAATTCGCGATATTCCAGTCGGGTTTTGTTCTTATGGCTAGAGTATCGCCAGACTTTTCTAAACCAAGCTCATCCTTAGCAAAGGCTTTCACGTAATAAAGTTCATTGGGGTTCAATCCTGTAATTTTTATTTTATGCTTAGTTGTTGTTTCAGTCCCCTCAACTTCATTATTTAAAGCCGCCTCGGTTTTTCCGTATTTCACTTTACCAAGAGTTGCGTATTCAGGAGTTTCAAAAGTAACCGTCAATTCTGTTTGCTGGCTTTCCGCTGCTGAGCCCACTAAATTCCAATCTACACGACTATTAGGTTCACAATGACGAATCTCTACATCACTGCCTGCTTTGCCGGCATACTCAGGAAAAACCGTATTCGTGAGAACACGATACTCAAATTTTTGTATATAACCATCCACTGCAACCATAATGGTATCTGCATCTACCTGATCAGATGGTTTTGATAATTTAAATTCTTTTATCAAATCTAATGCTTCTTTAGTCACTCTACCGCAACGACTCATCCCCTCTTGTTTGTCTGCTTGGATACTAAATAAAGTTCCTTTTGTTTTATCAACCATCTCAAAATATCCGTATCCTAAAGAGTCATATAAACAACTCGCATTCTTAGAGTTTCTCTTAAAAAGATCATCAGCGTCTATATTCACAAATGCATGAGTAACAACAGGCATATCTCCTTTTAAGGCCTTAACAGCTTTATACGTCATCTCTAAGTTGATTCCGTTTTTGTCGTAATAATCATTTTTAATTTTATCTTCCGTAGAGGCATCGCACCTCTTAGGTAAGCCAGGTGCCTGTGGATTTGGAAAAGGAAATCCAATCTCATGCTCATCACTCATAAAAATAATAGACAAAGCTGCATCTGGACGAAAAAACCCTAAATCTTGGTTCTCTTTCGCCTTACTAGTCACTGCATGATACAAACTATAAAAAGTCGCTTCTCCAGTACCTGCATCAGAAATTTTCATAGCTTCAGTAAAAATTTTGTGAAGATCCGAGCTAACTTGTTGAACAGACATAGTTTGGTTATCTAAAACATAATCTATTTTCTTGGGAGCATAGAGACGGCCCTTCCAAGTTCCTACATGTCCTAAAACTACACCATAACGAATATCAACATCGTTCGGTAACTCTCTAACCATATGAACGATATTTGAGGCCACTCGCCCCCAGTCGTCTGCCATACTTCCCGAATTATCCATTACGAAGAGGATATCTAACTTTTTAACTATGCCACCGCCGTCAGTGGGTTGCTTAAAGCGATCAACTGTACAAACGCGATCGTTAAGAGCAGGAAAAGGGTAAGGAACCTGAGCCGCAGGTTCACCCTCCCCATGCCCATCTGAATCATCGTCTTCGTCGCAGTCTTCTCCTTTTTTGCCGTTCTTATCCGACTTACCTTTCTTCTCTTTAGAGGCCTCACTAACCTTACATGGCTTTGTTTCGTCCTTTTTTTCTTCATTCTTACAAGCAGGTAACAGAAGGGCAGCAACCAAAAATAGTATAACTACCTGAAAAGAGGGAATTTTTTTATACACACTGTCGAGTTTCGTCAAATTCATAAGCCACCCATTCTTAAAATAAGACAACATTCTATATTTATCTTAACTTTTAGACTAACATATCTGACTTTATCAGTCAATTTTTGTCGGATAAGTGAAAATTGCCTAATCCATTGACGCTTGCCCCCCCATCTGCCTATTTTAAGACATTGAATCAGGGAGGCTTTTTTTGATTTCTAAATTTTGGAAAACCAGAACTATTTTATTGTCTGCTTTATGGACAGTTACTTTTTTATGCCTTTTTTCCTGCTCGTCTACCGAAATAGACAACGACAGCCCTCCAGAACAACAATATGCTGAGGGTGAAAGGCTATTAAATAAAGATCGCTATATTGAATCCATTGAGCGCTTTCGTATTTTAAAAAGCAGATACCCCTACAGTAAATATGCAGCCCTTGCTTCTTTGCGAATTGGCGACGCTCACTTTAAAGAAGAAGCTTTTTTAGAAAGCGCCAGTGCCTATAAAATTTTTCAAGAATTATATCCAAAGCACGAAAAAGTACCCTATGCATTATTTCAAATGGGGGAGTCGCACTTTAAGCTACTACCATCAACAGAAGATCGAGATCTTGAACCAGCAGTATCAGCACTCAGCACCTACAGTAAACTTGCGCAAACGTTTCCCTCTTCAGAATATACAGCCGAGGCGAAAAAGCGCATTGATGAGTTAAAAGCAATTTTGGCAGATAAAGAAGCTTATGTAGGTGATTTTTATTTTAAAAGAGACCTTTATGAATCAGCCCTTGGTAGATATTTAGATTTGATTCGCGAATATCCAACTTCAAAATATAGAGAAGAAGCGCTCTACAGAATAGCTTATTCTTATAATGAGATGGGAGATAAAACGCGAGCAAATATAGCTCTTAGTCAGCTCTTTGATGAATTTCCAGATGGAAAATACTTATCCAATGGAAAAAATCTCGAAAAGAAAATCGCGGAAAAAAAAGGGGAATAATGAGCGCCAAATTAGCCGCCGCAAAACAGCTATTAGCCAAAGGAAATAGCGAAGATGCCCTTGAGCTACTTCAAGAACTTGATGTAAGTGGGAGTGGCAGTGCGGAAATTCAATATTTAATTGGCACTATTTATCACCGCCAAAATAAATTCGAAAGCGCTGTTGATCGGTTTAAACGAGCCATTCAAATTGATCCAAATTTTACAGATGCAGCCATAAGCTTATCAATAATTTATAACGATACTGGGCACTATGAAGAGGGGAAAAAAGTTTTTCAACAAGCAGAAATCCGCGCTAAAAAAAGCAGTAATTCTCCCTCTCCCTCAATCTTAGTACTCAAAGATATAGCAGCGAAACATATTGAACTTGGCAGCTTGTATCGAAAACTTCAACGCTACGATGAGGCCGCTAACGAATACTTAAAAGCCTCTAGAATCGACACACAGAACGTAGAGGCAAGAATTCTACTCGCAAAAGCTCATGGTCATAGAAAACAGTGGAAGCTAGCAGAGAACGAGCTAATTCATTTGGTAAGAGAATTCCCTAATAATATATCTGCACGCGTTCATTTAGCTCTAGTCTATTATGCAACCGGAAACACCGTCGACGCACAAATGGAACTATTAGAGGCTAAATCCAAAGATCCTTCTAATGAACAAGTGAGTATGTATTTGCGGATGATGGATCATGCCACAGAAAGCACAATGTAAACATACGACATTGATTGAATGACCAAGCTCTGCGTTTACGATATTAAAGCAGAGTTCTCTAGCCGAAATTATAGAGCAGAAACCTCTACTTGACTGCGAGCTTCTCTTAACGAAAGTGTAACGGGCAGCCCTTTTGCTGATTCTTGAGAAGCAGACCTCATAGCGCTGGTCTTCATCATCATCGCAACCAGATCTTTGTACATAGCATACTTCACTCCGTACTCATTCTCTTGTAGTACGACTTGCTTGCCAAGATTCATTTTACCGTTAATCACAATAGGAGCTTTCAAATTCGCCGTGATTTCTGTCACATCTGAAGGGATTGTTAAAATACAGTAAACCAGGCTATTCATATTACTTGTTGAATCCATCTCTAGTAGACGCAATTCATTTCCAGACAATCTAACCTTATAGTCATCCTTAAATAGCTTGGGCTCTAAAATGGGAAACGCCACTTCGGGACGATCTGCGGACTGTAGCCACAAAATTAGGGTTTCATCTGAAGGATCCACGATGAAAAATTTCTGTAAATCCTCAAACGCTAACAGCCCATCACGAAAATGGATAATATCAGCATCCTCAACTTCTAATAAACCAAACCTACTTGTATTGATTTTCATATTCCCCCCGAGGCTCCAATCCAGAACCACATACTTAATTGTAAACCGCTATTAGCGGATTGCACAATAATTTAGGAATTTTTTCCGTCAGAACCACCACTTTGTTTACTACCGCGCTTCAGCATTTCAGCTACGTCGCTAACCGACTTAGGAGATGCCTGGGCAGCTTCTTTATTAGAAGTCTGAATAGATTCGTAAACTTCTTGTCTGTGGATTTTGGTCTCTTTGGGGGCTTGAATACCTAATCGAACTTGTTTGCCTTTAATTTGAACCACCATAATACGAATATTATCGTCTATTGCGATGGATTCTCCGAGCTTCCTTGTAAGTACTAACATAAAGCTAAACCTCTCATGTCCCTATGAAGGATTCTGTCTTAGGTCTCGATGGAATAACCGATTTCTAAGATTGTATCAATGCCTTATCGTAAAAAATCTAAGAGAGTTGGTTGAATCATCTTATTGGAAGCCTGAAGACTCGCTCGTAAGACAGTTTCTTCTCTGGCCATATCTGAAACCACTTGAATGATGTCAGAATCTTCAATATTAGACTGCAACTCTGCATTAAATAGATTCTTCTTCGCACTATTGGCTAGGGCTGTATCAATTCCTGCTGTTCTTGCGCCTACTTGCGCTCTTGTAGTGATCACCCTATCTCTAATTTTATCTAAAGGCTCTAAAGTTGAGCGAATCATATCTATATCATTCGTCATCAGACCGATTCGTAAAGCATCTAGAGTTTTAAATATATTCTCTTCTGGATCACTAATCACAGGTGAGTTAGCTAATTCTGGCCCCCCGCCTTCTCCCTCTAAAGTCGATATTTTTTGCGGCATTTTTCCCAAAAAGAGATCTTGCCCAGGAATATTCATTCCCACAAAAACATCTTTTTGGACCTCCACCATAATATTACCTTCATCCCCAGCGTATTTGCCTGAGTCATCAAAGGGACGAGTAGCTGTTTTGTATCCACTAAAAATAAATCGATCTCCTAGGCGACGATTGGAAATAGAAGAAACCTCATGAAGGATGTTTTTAATCTCTTCAGCCACCATGATTCGAGATTCCGGACCATTCGCTGCAGAGCTTGCTTGTCCCAAGGCTAGTTCTTTTGCCCTTACCACTAAATTCGTCATTTCTTCTAGAGACGAATCTGTATAGTTCAAAAATGTTTTTGCTAAATTGGCATTTCTATCAAACTGCTCGTTATCAAGCTGATCATTCTTTATCGACATCAGTTTTGTATTTCCTACTGGATCATCACTAGGCGCATTTACTCTCTTCATTGTCGCATTTTGCTTTTGCAAATCATTCATACGAATCCTCGAGCGATTCAAACTATCTTTGATCGTATTTAACGTACTATTCTCACCAACTCGCATCACTTACCCTCTAACGAAATGTTCCTAAAACCGTTTGCAGAGTTTCATCTGCTACTTGTAAAACTTTAGCGTTCGCCGCGTATGCATGCTGAAACTGAATCAAGTTCGCTGTTTCTTCATCTAAATTAACACCAACAAGCGATTCACGAACGTTCTCTAACTGAGTCAAAACATCTTTTTGAAACACTAATGATTTTTTATTAGCCGCTGTCTTAACTGCAAGCTCGCTAACTAGGCCATTATAAGAATCAAGTATAGAAGAGTTCTCATCGCCCATAGATCCCTTTAGGTCTCCCAATCCACTTATAGCAATTGCTATTCTATTATCACTCTGCGCACTAGGATCTTTAGCTGCAGCTATCGAATCTAAATTAGACTCTACTGTATCGCTTAATGATAGGCTTTCAGCTGCATCTTCTAATCGAGTAGGCGTTTTGAAAAAGTCTCTCCCCGATGCACCGTCTAAGCCAAAACCCTGCCTATGAATAGCATTCACTTCATTCGCCATCGTATAAGCAATTTTATTAATTCTATCCTGAGCAGCTACGATATCTCTGTCTCGAACTT
This sequence comes from Oligoflexia bacterium, assembly GCA_023954355.1. Taxonomy (GTDB): domain Bacteria; phylum Bdellovibrionota; class UBA1018; order CAIPTA01; family CAIPTA01; genus JAMLID01. Next base: position 82,174 of record JAMLID010000008.1, read on the forward strand.
CTAAAAGCCCGCCTAATCTCCCGCTTTTAATTGCTTCCGTTAATTTAGTTGAAACAGGATTTTTAATATAAATATCTAGACGTCCCTCTTTTTTACCAGTCTTCTCATCTGCAGGGGTTCTCATCACTTCTAGCTCATTAACGTTCTCACCAACTACTATAGGAGCTATTCCAGACATTGTAACGGTAATGCGACCATTTTTATCTCGGCTCGTAGAAATATCTGCCATTGCCCCTAATTTTTTAAGCGCAAGATCTCTTTTATCGTGCAAGTCTGGTGCTTCGCCACCATCCATCTCTGCTCTTTCGATCATTAGGTTTAAATCTCTTACTTCTCGAGCTAGAGCATTTAACTCACCAACATAACCTTCAACTCTTGTATCGATATTTTTTGCAACTTCTCTAAGCTCTGCATCCATTCTACGAATGTCAGATGTGAGTTGCTTACTTGATTCTCGAACACTAGCACGAATCGCTGTGTTTCCTGTGTCTGTAGACAATTTACGAAATTCGTTAAAGAAACGAGTCGCTAATCTATTAAGACCATCGTTATTCGATTCATTAAATATTTGCTCGGTTTGTTGAAGATAAATATCTTTTTCTTCGACATTCGAAAAGTTTTTTTGTTCAAGCCATATTCTCTTATCTAAGTATTCATCGTTCACTCGAGAAACTTTTTTTGCCCAAGCTCCGTTACCGAAAGTAAGCCTTCCTGAAGGAATCGTAGGTCCAGATGTTTGATCTACGTTCTGCCTTGAGTACCCTTCTGAATTAACGTTTGCAATATTGTGCCCAGTCGTTTTCATGGAGTGCTTTGAAACCATGAGCCCGCTTTTACCAATATTGAAAAGGTTAACAGAATTTGCCATGTATTAAGCTTCCTTGCTTAAAAACCTTGGGTTTTTATCATTACTTGAAGGCCCTAGCTGTCCGTTTTTTCCGTATACTTTAGGTTGATCAGTTGTTAGTCCAAGAATATTTTTCTTCATCTCTTGTGCATCTACCAAAGCCGACTTAACCAAAGCTTGATTCTCTAAATTCATTTCACGAGCTTTGATTACTAAATGAGACAACGCCTGTTTTAAACTTAAGAGCTGATCTACTTCACTTCCAGTTGCTATTTTTGCCACTATCCACTCTATAGTAACGATCTTCTCTTCTACACCCATAGATTGCGCCGCTTCTGCACACCAAGCTTTTCGTCTTTGCTCTTCTCTTGTAATTTCATCTAGAATCGCTTCTTTAGAATAAGTCGAATTACGCAGCTCTTTTAAGTTAATGCTTATGATTTGTTCTTTCTCTACTCTTAATAAATCAATAAGCTGACGATAGAGGCTAAGCTGATGCTTCAGGTTATTCGTTAAAATTTCAATAGAATGTATTTTTGTATTTGTAGCCATCCCTCATCCTCCATGACGAGAGGTTTATTCAACCTTTAATTATGATAACTCTTGTAGAACTGACTCATTCACCATTTTATCTGCCACTTTTCCAAAATCAGGTTTGTAGTTTCCAGATTGGATAAGCGCTTTTATTCTATCAATTTTTTCTTGGTCAACATTATCTGCTTTAGCGATTGCCTTTGCTGAAGCCAAAGATTTTGCTTCACTCGAAATTTCTACATTTGCTGTAGAACCAATACCAAGACCTTCATTAGATTTAAGCTGCGCCTCTTCACGTTTTTTTGCAGCTGCGGCTCTGTCTGATTTCTTCGATTTAGCTAATGAAGAAAGCTCTACAGAATCTGAATGATTATTTATTTTCATACCTTCGTCCTTCCTGAACAAACGTTCCCAAAACCTATTGGGATACTCATATTCTAACACAACACAATAAATCTACACCTGATTTTATTTTCTGATTAAATCACTTTTATTCAATTCCCTCACCCTTACCGAACTATTTTTGACTCTTTCACTTTCTTCCATCTCAGTCACCTGTTTCACGATCATCTCAGCAAGACCTATGCCTTGTGACTGAACCGTAATTTCTGCGTACTGATCATCAAGCATGGAACGAAAAATCTGAAACCCTTGATTGTTTTTCATCTCAGGACTCTCTTGCACCGTTTTTCTCATTCCTTTAATCATCTCTCTAACAAAAGTCATTTCCATTCCCTGAGCTGCATTCCAAAGCGATCCATACTTTTGAGGATTCTTAGCTACCATCTCTCTATAATAAGCCGCATCTTGTGCATGAGATTTATCAATTGTAAGTATGAAAAAAAAGAGAGCGGTAAGACTAACCATCCGAAGTCTTACCGCCCATAAATGCGACTCGCATCCATGCATGCCCGAGCTCAAATTCAAGAAAAATTTAGAACACCTTCCATGGCAAACTAGCCTTTTCCTGTTCCCTGCGTGAGCTTCCGATTCAATCCTTGAATCTCGCATCTATTAAATCCTTTGCATTGTTCTTGCCAACTTTTTTTGGCGGTTACAAAACCTCTAATTCACCCTCTAAAGCTCCAGCCGACTTAATCGCTTGAAAAATTGCCGTTAAGTCTTTTGGGCTTACTCCTAGTTCATTCAAAATTTTTGCTAAATCTGAAACACTGGTAGTCGCTTGAATTTCCAAAACTTTCTGACCACCATCTTTCTTATTTGCTTTCTCTCCACCAACTTGAATAGAAAGATCTCCATGAGATAGCGCTACATTTTTTACTCTTACACGCCCGCCAGCTACCACGGTTCCGGTTTTTTCGTTGATCACTACTTTAGCTTTACTGTCAGTAGCCACCGTCAAATTTTCGAGTACCGCCATTAATTCGACAGCATTTCCGTCATAAGAAAACGGAACAATTAGATCAATTGTACTCTGATCAACAGCGTTGGCATACTTACCGCCTAATTCAGAATTAATTACTCTAGCCACTCTTGCAACAGTCGTAAAATCTGGATCTTCTAAACTTAGTCTTAGTGCTTTTTTATTTGAAAACTCTCCAGGCAACTCTTTTTCAACGATAGCCCCTGAAGGTACTCGTCCCGAGGTCGAGAATTTTCCACTACCATCAGCATCAGAGCCCAAGCTAATCGTACCTTGAGCAACTGCATAAACCTGCTGATCACCTGCTCGAAGCGGAGTTACTAATAAAGTTCCTCCCTCTAAGCTTCCGGCATCTCCCACGCTAGCAACACTAACATCAATTTTTTGTCCAGCACGAGCAAAAGCAGGTAATTTCGCTGTAACCACTACAGAGGCGACATTTTTTGATTTCACTTCTGTTTCTACCTTCAAGCCCATTTTATTAAACATTCTCAATAATGCCTTACCAGTCACATCCGCACTAGAATCACCCGTTCCTTTTAGGCCGACAACAAGACCATAGCCAATAAGCATATTCTCTCTTACACCCTTGATTCTCACGAGATCTTTAATGCGACCCGCATAACTATATGGAGAAATTAATAACGATAATAAAAATGCTATTATTATTTTTTTCATTGAATCACCTGTGTTTTCATATCTAAAAATGCTGAACTTTTAACCATGCTTTGGTCATCAATGTCTTTTGCGTTTACAAGAGCCATTACTTCTACAACTCTAGATACACCTCGATAAATTACTTTTTTCTGCCCAACCATACGAACCAAACCGTTTCCTATATTTTCTGAAACTTCCATTCGAATGATATCGTCTTCTGCTCCTGTAGATGCCAAGTTACGCTTTGCTGCTTCTTCTGCTTCGTCTTTATTCTTTTCTTCAGCAGATTTATTTTCTCCAGCTGGTGGTGGCTTGGTTGCATCCGCTGTGGCATCTTTTTCAGCACTCGGCTTGGGCTTTCTTACTCTTCTTTGATCCGGAGGTAGAAGCATCCACAATTGGTATTGGATCTCTCGCTTTAACTCTCTTTCAACATTCGCAGTAACTAAGTCACCTATTTCTTTTCTTCTATTGTTAGAGAATAAATAATTCCCCTGACCCTGAGAATCCCAAAGGCTATTTTCAGAAGGATCAGAATCTACAAAATCTGCTCTAGTTAGACGCTTGTATTCATTAGCACTACTATCATAGCCATAATTTGACGAAGGCCGAGCCTCGCTTGCTAATCTTCTTCCATACCCTCGCACCACCTCAGGCTCATAGTTATCTACATTATTTGCACTAAGACCCTTCAGTGTTTTAGGTTGATACCCATAAATGTTATTTTCACCATCTTCACGATCTCGATCAGCCTCTTCATTAACAGCTATACTCTCTTCTCGAAGAGACTGAATCATATCGGCACATGAATAAGAAAATAAACTTAAACAAAAAGCAGTAAAAAATAACCTTAGACTCACAGACTAACCTCCATTAAACCCTTGTCTACGACCTTCCCTACTATTGTTCTTCTCGTAGTTTTAAGCTTTACTCTTGCTTGGTCACCAATTGATGCGTTGGATAGCAAAACACCTTCAGTACTTACTTGAAGCCCAGAATCAGAAATAAAAATCACCTTTAGTCTCTCACCTATTTTTAAATCTGGAATTTTGTCCATATTCTGACTAGCCAGAGGGTCTCCCTTACGAATAGATTTTGTTAGCTTAGCCTTTAAAAAAAGATCACTCACACTCACTTCAGATTTCAAAATAGGTATGTATTTTTCTTCTGTGATATCTCTCATTTCTGTAGAAAAATTCTCTTCTGAAATTTTACTTCCTAATCGAATATTTTCATTTGCGACATAAACTTCTGCTGCCCAGCGAATATTAAAATCAACCCAAAGCGTTTTTAGTGATCCATCTTTTTGTTTAACTATAATTTTAAATTTCTCTAGACCCTTTAACTGAGATTTTTTCACCACCGGATCAACAGAGACCAAAGAAAGCTCTTTATCTATTTGGTAGCTTTTATTCGCAGGTTCAACGGTAAACTTTATGTTTGCTGGATTATTTTTGTGCACTAACTCTAAAATTCTTTGTTGAACCTGAGGGTATATAGATTCTATTCCAGCCAATTTTACTATGACAGATTCAGGTATATCTAAAACCATATCAACATTACTACTCACTTCACTACGAATTCTCTGCTCTAAATACCCTTTTGGAATTTGGAATGAACTCTGATCACTAGGGACTGTTGCTATTAATAATTTTGACAACTTTGAAAAGTCATCAAATCGATTAGAGTAAACTGTTCCAATATCACCTAAATAAATTTGTTTTGAATTTATGCTAACTTCTTTGTGCAAACGAACTTCAACTCTTGTTCTATCTGTATTTGCAGACACGAATGTCCCAAAACAAAGAAATAATAAAGTATAAAAAGCAAATCTACTTAAGTACATTATTAGACACCTGTAACATTTGATCAGCTGCTTGCATTACTTTCGAATTAAATTCATATGCTCTCTGTGCTTGAATCATATTCACCATTTCGTTAACCACATTCACGTTAGAGGCTTCCAGTTTTCCTTGCGCAATCATCCCTAAACCAGCAGTACCTGGATTTCCCTGTGCCGGAGCTCCTGAAGCGTCCGAAATTTGATATAAATTACCGCCCACCGACTTTAAACCCGCTGGGTTAATAAAGTTTACAAGCTCTATTTGGCCAATTTGATTTGTTCTGCCTTCACTATCTTTTGCTTCTACTAATCCAGTTGGCGCAATCGAAACAGAAGCTGTTCCAGGAGGTACCGTAATGGCTGGACTAATCAAAAGACCACTACTACTCATCATTCTACCTTGAGCATCTACTTTAAAACTGCCATCACGAGTGTATGCCGGTTCACCATTTTCTTTTGTAACAGTGAAAAAACCGTCACCATCGATTAAAAGATCTAATGGCTCACCTGTTGTTTTCGCAGCACCTTGTTCGAAATTTTTATGCACACTTGCCGTTTTTACTCCTACACCGACTTGTACACCTGTAGGAGATACCGCATCTGCAGAAACTTGCGAACCAGGTTCACGAATTGTCTGGTAATAAAGGTCTTGAAACTCAGCATTACTCTTCTTATATGCTGTTGTATTAACGTTAGCTAAATTGTTCGCAACGTTATCTAGATTTGTTTGCATGGCTTCCATGCCTGTAGCTGCCGTATGGACTGCTCTTAACATACCGTTCCCTCCCTGGAATCAGTGATTAAAATTTACCTAATTCGTTTACTGCTCTTCCTTCTAATTCTCCGTATGTTTTAACCACTTTTTCATTTGCTTCAAACAAACGCGTCGCTTGCAGAAGCTCTGTCATCTCTTGAATTGCATTCACATTTGACGATTCAATCATTCCTTGATGAATTTTTGTGCTTGGCACTTCATTAGAAAGATTAGCCGCCACGGTGTTCTTAAATAAAGAGCTACCCTCTTTCGCCAATAAACGACCATCAATAAATTCGACTACAGCCAATTGCCCAATCTCTACTTTATTCTGATAGATTTTTCCATCTGCTGTAATCGTCGGCGTACCCCCCTTAGGATCAATGGTGATCGCCCTAGCGGCACTTTCTTCTCTAGCTTCGTTTGCTAGTCCACCAGGAGAAAGAACAGGATAGCCTTCAGTTGTTACCAATGCGCCTTCGGCATTTAATTTTAAATTCCCGTTTCTCGTATACCCTAGTCCTTGTGGCCCTAAGACTTCTAAAAAACCTTTCCCTTCTAGTGCTACATCTAAAGGAGAATTGGTAATCTTTAGTCGACCTTGACTTTGGTCTGTATAAGTACCTTCGACATGTGCATATGCCTTATCAGTACCATCTAAACGATAAAAATCTTTTTCTTTATATGGCATTTTAGGGATGCCTTCTTTTTGATAGGCAGTAATAGCACTACTCATCATAGCGCGAAAACTCACTTGATCTCTCTTGAAGCCGTCTGTATCAGCGTTCGCAATATTATTCGCAATCGTATCTAATTTTTGCGACTGCGCCATGCTCCCTGATATTGCTGGCCAAAGACCTTTACTCATAAATCCCCCAGCTCTAACTAACGCTAAAATATGTACAAATCTCTTAGCAAAAGATTAGAGCAAAAAATTCCCCATTAAGGGAAAAGCAAAGTCCATACCATTAAAAAAGCTTTGAGCCACAGAAATACACAGAACCGTAATCGAGATTAAACTCATAGAATTTCGAGGGAATTAGTTTTTTCAAAATCACTTCCAAAAGTAGACCATTTTGTTTTCGCTATTTTTTTGACTAATTTTCCATAGAATTTACGTCATATTAATGACGTTTCTATACACTTAGAATATACTCTCGAAGGCATAAAAATATGGAAACAATCTGGTACCGAACAGAAGAATTACGCAAAAGATTAGCTCAAACACTACAGCAAGAGGCACTTGAGTTTACACAAACACACCATAGAAAACCCTGCCTGGCCGTTGTTCTAGTTGGAGACAATCCGGCTAGCCACGTCTATGTGGCAAGTAAAACAAAAGCCTGCCTAGACGCTGGGCTTGATGTATTAGATTTTAAACTTCCAGCGACTGCGAGCTTTCAAGAGATTTCTTCCACTGTAGAGACACTAAATAAAAACAAAGTAGTAGATGGAATTCTCGTACAGTCGCCACTACCCAAAGGTATTGATGAGAAAGAAATTTTTAAAAAAATTTCTCCAGAAAAAGATGTAGATGGGTTTCATCCAGTCAATATTGGCGCTCTTGTAATGAATCCTAAAAAGACAATCGCTGAAGGTTTAGTACCTTGTACCCCTGCTGGGATTTTAGAAATTTTGAAAGATATCAATTTTTCACTTAATGGAAAAAACGTTGTAGTCGTTGGTCGATCGAATATTGTAGGTCGTCCAATTAGTATTATGCTTAGTGCACTAGATGCGACAGTAACAGTTTGCCATTCTAAGACTAACAATCTTGCACATCATACATCACAAGCAGACCTCTTAGTGTTAGCATGCGGTATTCCAAATTTTATTAATGATACGCATATAAAGACTGGTGCGATTGTGATCGATGTAGGAGTCAACCGACTCGAAAATAAGAAAATCGTAGGTGATGGCGATAGTAATAAACTAAAAGGTAAAGCCCAATTACTAACTGCGGTTCCCGGCGGAGTGGGCCCTATGACAATTACTATGCTTATTCAAAATACCATCCGCGCTGCAAAGCAGCGAGAGCAAGGGAAATAAAAGGGTTCGCTTGATCGTTCGATTCGAAAGAGTTAAAGAATAAGAATGAAAAAAACACCTCTTAACCAAAAGCATATTGATTTAGGCGCAAAAATGGTCGACTTCGGTGGTTGGCATATGCCCGTGCAATACTCTGGTTTATCTAACGAACATCAGGCTGTGCGAACAAAAGCTGGTCTATTTGATGTAAGCCATATGGGAGAGGTCGACGTAAAAGGCACAGGCAGCGAAACCTTTTTGAATTTTTTAGTTACGAATAATGTTAGCAAATTAGTAGATGGTCAAGCTCAGTATACAGTTATGTGTTACGAAAATGGCGGTATTGTTGATGACTTATTAGTTTATCGATTAGCAAAAGACCATTATCTACTTTGTATCAATGCTGGAAATATTGAAAAAGATTGGGAATGGATTCAAAAGCAGGCCTCATCTTTTTCTAATGTAGAAATTAAAAATGTTTCTAATGAGTATTGTCAAATTGCCTTACAGGGCCCAGAGAGTGAGAAAATACTCACAAAATACTTAAATCTTGATTTGCAAGAGTTAAAGTATTATCGATTTTTACAAACTACTTTAAACGAAAAGAAAATTATCGTGAGTCGCACTGGCTATACAGGAGAAGATGGTTTTGAAATCTATGCACCGGCTTCTTTGGCAGAAACGATTTGGGATTCTCTACTAGATAAAGGGAAAGATCTTGGACTAATTCCTTGTGGATTAGGTGCCAGAGATACACTTCGAACAGAAATGAAGTTTCCTCTCTATGGCCATGAGATAGACCAAAATACAAACCCCCTCATGGCTGGATTAGGCTGGGTGGTAAAACTCGATAAGCCAGAAAAATTTTGCGGACAAACAACTATTGAGCAAGAAAAAGAAAAAGGCATACGTCAATCTCTTGTAGGTCTACTCTCTGAAGAGAAAGGTATTCCACGTCAAGGGTACGAAGTCTGGAATCAGGAAAAAAACAAATTGATTGGTAAGGTAACTAGCGGAACGCTATCGCCCTCTTTAGCAAAACCTATCGCTATTGCTTATATTGAAAAAGAATTTGCCAATTTAGACACAGTCGTTACAATCAAAATCCGAGACCGTTTTTTCTCTGCCAAAGTAGTAAAAACACCATTTTATAAAAAATCATAAATTAGGAGCAAAAATGGCTAAATATCCACAAGATCTTAAATACACAAATGACCATGAGTGGGCAAAAATCGAAGGTAAAACAGCTACCATTGGCATCACATTTCATGCGCAGGATGCATTAGGTGAGGTAGTATTTGTAGAACTCCCCGCAGTTGGTAAGACTCTTAAAAAAGGCGATACCTTTGGTGTTGTAGAAAGCATCAAAGCAGTAAGTGACCTTTATAGCCCTATCAGTGGAAAGGTTGTCGCTACTAACAGTAGTCTCGCAGACAACCCAGGCCTAACAAACACAGACTCTTATGGCGATGCTTGGATGGTTAAAATTGAAATGGATAATCCATCAGAGGCATCAGAATTACTTTCTCCAGAAGACTATACAAAGCTTGTAGACTCTCTGTAATTTTTTCAGTCAATAGGAATTTTTTTCAGTCTCTATAGTTTTACCGTTGCTTTACGCGCGTCGAAAGCAACTATAGACCCACTTATTCTTCACTTAAGAAAAATTTAATCATTCCTTTGATTGACGTTCCAAGTCTACGCTAAAAAATCACTAATGGAACAACTCAAATCTACTCTTACCTATACTGAAACTGATTTCATAGAGAGTAAAATAGAACCTGTAGACCCTAAGGTTTTATCTTCTGTGATTATTTCTACAAAACTAGCTGAGCCTGATGAAGATGCTCTGTCTATGGATCCACATGCTCGTTTGCTAGAGTTAACTCACTCAGAGTCTATAAAACTTCTTCTTGATACTGCATCTGTGTATTCAAAAAATAACAGCCTTTCTATTGAAGATTCTCTAAAACAATTGATTTCGAATTTTAGAGAAATTGATAAGCTTTGGGATAGAGTTTTACTTGCAGAGGGGCTTAATCGTTTGAGCTCTCAGTTTCATTAGAGCCTGCTTTAAAGCTTAAGACTGAAGAATAAAATCCCAGTGAATTTGAATTTCACCATTTTCATCTACTAGCCCACTTGGTGGATTTGGAAATGGCCCAGCCTTATTAAAGGCATCTACCGCTGCTTGGTCTAGATCAAATGCACCAGAACGCTTTAGTAATTTCACGCGAACTATTTTACCTTCTCTATCTAAAACAACCACTACACCTGTGACATAGTTTCGTTCACTGGCCAAAGACCTACCACCATAGATATAGGTGTTCAGTGTGGTTCGTAATTCATTATTCCAAGCCACCTCTAGTCGCTCTCGAATTCTTTTATAGTAGCCAAAGTAAACAAACTGCTTTGTATTAAGTAAGGTTTTATCACCCTCTTTAACATCCAATAAATAATCACTAGAAGCAGAACCTAAGTCAGATTCCTCTGCTCCATCACCTTCTCCTCTTTGAACCTGAACTACTTGTTTCTTTTGGCGGTAATAACCATCCATTTCTTCTTTCGTTGGTGGAGTGACTTCTTTTGTGGTCGGTACGATATCTTTTAAACCAATAATCTTTCCAGGTTTACCGGCTCTAGTTGTTCTACCTCCCGTTCGAAAAGTATCTACAGCCTTGGCTCTAGTTTCATCTTTTACCATTTGATCTTTTTCACTTAGATACTTAGCATCGTCTCGCGCCAAATCAGATGGAACAGATTCAGTTTCTACAATTTGCATTTTTTTATTTTGGCTTTGTTGAAGTAATTCTTTTTGTGAGCTTAACGGATCTAAATCAATGAATACCGTAGGAACAGGAGGTACCTTTTGACCCAATGGTGCAAAAGAAAATCCAGCTACCAACAATATGTGAAGAAAAACAGATCCTAGAATATAAGCTAGGAATATATTTTTTCTCTTTTGTGCATCCATGCTGGGGCTCCACCCTCCGATAATAACTAGCGGCCGCTTACTCCAAGCGCTTTAGAGAAAACTAAAAAAACTATACTAAGTGGTAACCTAACCACCATTCCTGATTGTAGCACCGAGATCCCTGGCTTTGCTATACAGATCTGCCTCTATAAATCTTCTCTAAAAAAGTCACTAGAATCAGGGGTTTGCTGATTTTGCCTGGAGAACGTAGGTTCAGTACCCTCGATATAGGCTTCTTTTATTCCCGACGCATTGCCTCCGGTAGCTAAATTTCCTGTCTTCGGATCTATGCGCACAAAAACAATTCCCTTAGGTACAGTATATTCGTCTTTCGTGTATTTTTCTAAAGCAGCCGACATATAATCAATCCAAGCCGGTAGCGCCGCCCTTGATCCCACTTCTCCCATACCTAAACTACGTGGGTTATCAAAACCTGTCCAAACACCAGTTACGATTTCTGCTGAAAATCCCATAAACCAGGCATCTACAAACTCATTTGTTGTTCCCGTCTTACCGCCTACTTTTCTTTTTAAGATTCTAGCTGGGGTAGCTGTTCCATACTGAACTACTTCTTGTAAAAGATTACTCATAAGAAAAGCTGTTTTTTCATCTATGGCTCGTAAGGGGTCATCAAACTGTGGAGGAAGGTCAGGATTCCTCATTTGTGTACCAGTTTGATGATCTATAGCAGCTTCACTTGCTGCTATCTGTTTCTCATTATTCATCGCCACTTCATCTTTGGATTTTTTTTCTAACCACTTAGCTGTAAGTTCTCGCTGATACTCTTGGTAAGAGTATTCCTCTAATACATGCCCATCTCTGTCAGTAATCTTTAAAATAAATACAGGCTCAATTCTTTGCCCCAACCTTGGATAAAGTGCATATAACTTGGTTAGCTCTAATAAAGAAATTCCCTTAGATCCGAGTGCTAGTGATAAGTCGGGATTAATTTCCCCTTGAACGCCTACGTACTTCAGATAATTCGCAAAATATTTTAAGCCGATTTCTTGCAAAATTTTAACTGCAGGAACGTTACGAGAATTAATAATCGCTGTTCTTAAAGTTGTATCTCCATAAAACTTTTCGCTATTATTTTCAGGAATCCACTTAAGTGTTCCACCACTTTGATTTTCAAAAATTATAGGTGAGTCGACAATAATTGAAGAAGCGTTGAATCCTTTATCTAGTGCAGCTGAATATAAAAGCGGCTTAAAGGATGATCCGGGCTGCCTCTCCCCTTGTAATGCTCTATTATATTGTGAGTTTTCGAAATTATATCCCCCCACCATGGCAACCACACTCCCTGTAGATGCCTCTAAGCTTAATAAAGCACTTTGTGCAATAGGTGTTTGCTCTAGAGAAACATTCATAAGCTCATCTTCTTTTTTGGGAAAAGGTAGTTGGGGACGTACTAAAATCACATCACCGACTCTTAAGCTATCTTGTATTCTAGAAATTTGAGCATAATTCGCTGTTTCATTTTCTCGAATTCTTTTAGCCCATCTCATTACAGATAAATTCAGCTTCGCTTCATAGGGACCAATACCTACAGTAGCGCTTTTACCATCTTTCTCTATTTTTAAAACAACTGCTCTATAATTCTCTGTTGGAACAAAAAGTTCTTCTACTTTAGCTGCATTAGCATCACTCTTCTCAATTTGCTCTAATGTATACTTAGACCAATTCGTTTTCGAAAAATCTGCCGCGACTTCTGCTGGTAAAATTTTATATCCGTACTTTTTTTCAATTACCTGATCTAAAGACTTAAGTCTTTCTTCTGCAAGCTTCTCCTCGGTGCTGATATGGCTTAATGGCCCTCGATATCCTTGTCTTTTATCTAAATCTTCTAAGTTTCCTTTTACAGATTTTTTTGCCTTCTCTGAAAGCTCGTAATCTGCTGCTACCTCTATTTTCAATCCATTAGTGTAAACAAACTCAAGCCCATATTTGGCACCAACTAGCTGTCTAACATGCTCTACATAATACGGGGCCACTCTAATATTTGGATTATCTTCTGGATACACTTTGGTTGGAATGATTAGCTGCTTTTCAAATTCTTCTTCTGAAATTTTTCCCGTATCTTTCATTCTTCTCAAAACGTAAAGTTGACGTTCCCGAGCTCTGAGCGGGTCTCTTAAAGGTGAATATGCCGAAGGTGCTTTAACCAAGCCAGCAAGTAGCGCTGCCTCGTGAATATCTAAGTCTTTTGCCGTTTTTCGAAAATATGATCTAGCCGCTGCTTCTATTCCATAAGCTCTTTGACCAAAGTAAATTTGATTCAGGTAGAGATTCAATATCTGCATCTTTGAAAAATTTTTTTCTACTTTAGATGCTAATAAAACTTCTTTAAACTTTCTACCGTACGTTCGTTCAGATGAAAGCAAGAGTGACTTTGAAACCTGCATTGTTATCGTACTACCACCCTGAACGACTTGCCCTGCTCTAATATTGGCCCAAAATGCACGTAGAATTCCTAAAAAATCTATACCTCCGTGGTTAAAAAAACCATCATCCTCTGCTGCGATAAATGCATTGATCGTGTTTTCAGAAATATCTTCTACATTTATTAAATATCTTCTTTCGATATCGTAGAACTCTCCAAGAGCTTTACCATCTTTCGAATAAACGACAGAGCCTAAAGCAGGCCTATAATCTTGCATATTATCTAGTTTCGGTAAGTTTAAAGAGATAACTAAAACAAATATCCCGCCTAAAATGGCAAAGACAAGAGAGAGTCCCACAAGAAAGATGGCAATTTTTTTAGGTTTCAGCATATTTAGTTATTACCTATATGAGCGTTCCATAAGTTTTTAATTTCTTCGATTTTCTTTTGAGTGGCGTTTCTACCTGCAGAAAGTAGCTCACCTTGCTTTTCAAAATCAGTAAAATGTAAATTGCTTGTATCAACTTTAATCAAAACATTAGCTGATTTCCCTTGTAATGCCTCTAGGCGATCTACCGATAAAAATGCTGAGTTCACTCTGGTTTCAATTTTTTTCCCTGAATTCGAGTTTTTATTTAATGCTAGTACATCTACAGCGATTACGAATGTTGCTCCCATCTCTCTGGCTAAATCTATGGGAAGTGGATTTACTATCGCACCAGACACAAAGGTTTTTCCAAAAGCATTTACAGAATCAAAAATACCAGGGATTGACAAAGACGCAGATAATACCTGCATAGAATCACCCTCAAGGACTCTTTTTTGTGCACCAGTTGACTCAGACAAGACCGTGGCGAAACGCACTGGAAACTTGCTTATATCATTTGATTTAAACGCGGACTTTAAAAAATCATTTATATTAGATAAAGAAGAAACAGGGCTTTTCAACGTAATTAAAGGAAAATTAAAATAGTTTTCGTTTTTAATTTTAAAAAGCTGCCACTGTAAATTATTGATACTTCCGTTAGAAAACGCATAAAGCGCACCAACTAATGCCCCCATTTCTGTGCCAATAACACAATGGATAGGAATTTCATTCTTCACTAAAATTTCTAATGCCGCTGCGTGAGCTATACCTTTGGCCATACCAGGCCCTAATACAACACATAATTTTGGGTCTTGATGAATCTCTATGGGCTGTGCATTTTCAGGTTCTATGGAATCAGGCGCAGTAGCTCCATCTACAGGAATCTCTGGTCCATAAACCTCACCCTCTTGTATCTGCTCTGACTCTATTACTTGTGTTTCAAAAGTCGGAGCAGTAATTTCGTCATTCGCGCTAGGAGCTGTGCTTGTTTTTCCGGCACAAGAAAATAATAAAAAAGTTAAAATAAGGTAAATAAAATATCTATTTTTTGTTCGCATAATTTTTTAACAACAATAAGTACTCTTGTGTTCCGTCAGCACCAAGAATAGGGCAAGAAATAAAAGATTCAAGCCTTAGACTTTGATTTTCTGAAAATACAAAAAACTCTTTTAACAAAGAATCCACTTTCTGAGCATCTCCTTCTTTCTTGAGAGGGATCTCGACTTCATACTGTGGCTTAAATAAGGCCACACCCATAGCGTCAGTTGAAATTAATTTTAACAGATCTGGGATTATTTTTTTCATAGAAATAAAAGAAACATCTACAACAAACCGTGAAAACGAATCTCCCTGCCAGATAGAACTAAAATTTCTTATATCTGTGGACTCAAAGCTCATAACTCTAGGATTCTCTCTAAGCTTTTCGTGTAGTTGTCCCTCTCCAACATCTACGCCAACAATTTTTTTTGCCCCGTTCTGAAGCAATACGTCTGTAAAGCCCCCTGTAGATTGTCCAATGTCGAGTACCGTGTGATTCAAAAAATCTATAGAAAAATGCTCAAGCGCTGCCTCAAGCTTTAGCCCTCCCCTAGACACATAAGAGTATTCTTTTTCTAAAAGCTCTATCTGATCTTCTGCTAAAACTTCGTATCCAGCCTTTGTGATGATTTGTCCGTTTACCAATACGGAAGAGTTTTTGATCAAATACTGGGCTTTTGTTCTTGTCGAGGCTAAATTTCTTTCTAAGAGCGCTAAATCTAGCCGATTTTTATTCATAGAAATCGTTATTCTTCATCTAAATCAAAAGGCTTAGTCTCTACACCTTCGTCACTTGCCTTCATTAGCAGCTCAACTTTTGCTTCCGCTGCAGATAATTTTTTTTGACAAGCTTTAGCTAAGAGCATTCCTTCTTCAAATTTTTTAATCGAATCCTCTAACGTGCACTCTCCCGACTCTAGCTCTTTAACAATAGATTGCAATTTGCTTAAACTTTTTTCAAAGTTCTCCTGACCTGTCTCTTTTGATTTCGTCATTTCAGTTTGTCTCCTTGAAGACTAGTATTTTTTTCTAAAAATACTAAAATAATGATCTAGCCTAGATAACTCTACATAGTTCTTTTCTATCTCAGACCATATATCCGGATAAAATAAAGATAAACTGCTATTCTGCTGTAGTAGCAAAAATTTTCCCCCCCTCGTCTCATATGCTTTAAGTACCTCTTTTGGATCTGCTCCATAGGATTCTATATATTTTGGAAAAAACTGAAGATGCGGCAACCTATTCTCTCGATTGAGCCAATAATATATAGATGTTGCATGTGGCAAAACGAGAAGAGGCTCATTTTTTTCTAAGCCTAATTGGTTTAAGCTTTCTTCCACCGAATACATTTCACGTACCAATGCACTCATAGAACCGTAAGCGACCAAACCAGAGTGAAACGTGTTTCCAAATGCTCTAAAATAAAAAATACGAATATCTTGAAGAGCGCCTCCAACAACTAAAAGTAAAAGCAAAAACACTTTCAAAAAACTTGAGATATTTTTTACCTTCTCTAAGAAACCAAAGAGCCGCGCACCAAGGAATAAAAAGAAAGGGAAAGAAAAAAAGAAAATGTTGAAAATCTCAACTCTGACAAACCTGAGAAATGGCACCAAAACTTACAAAAATAAAATAGTCTCTTCCTGTTTCATTTTTTTAAAATTAACGCAAAAGTAAATTAGAGAGATTATAAAAATAAATAAGGAGGCAGAAAAAAATAATCCATAAAAATAAGTCTGTGATCGAGACCAAATCATGATTGTCGTATATAAAACAAGAACCAAGGTCATCGCTCTAATATTCTTAGGCAGAGCCTTCTGATGAGAAAAAATCAAGCAAAGCAACCATAGACCTATTGTTACCAAAGGCGATCCCATTTGCTGCCACGGCAACCCTTGAAACATTACCTTTTGATAGGTCAGTGGAAAAATAAATATTTGATTTATAAAGTGGCTAAAAAAATCTTTGCCATAAAAAATACATAAAATAAAAAAGGGAATCAATACTGTTGCTATGAAAGCAAAAATAAAGCGAAATAGGCTCTTTCGATCTTTTAAAAAAAGCCCACCCACAACAAATAAGAATGAGAGAATTCCCACATTTTGCTTAAACCAAAATGAAAAACCCAATAGGGCACCCATTAATAGGAAGTTTTTATTTATAAAATAAAAACTAAGCGCTACGAAAAAAACGGCATACCAAGAAGAATAGGGAAAACCCCATAAAGAAAAGTTCCAAAATAAAAGAAGAAAGTAGAAAAAAAATCTACTTCTACCAATATCCAATTTTGAAAAATGAGAAAAAAGAATAGATGATGTCAATGCTGCTACAAGAGCAGCCACCCACCTTGACTGCAACCAACCAAAGCCTAACCAATCCAAAAAGGCGTGCAAATAAGCTGTGCCCGGAGTCCATAAAAAGAAAAAATCTCGGTGAGGAACTTCCCCTTTCAAAATTCTTTGCGCCGCATCTAAAGTATAGCCCTCGTCTACAATGAAGCCCAACCAATCGGCAACTAAGGGTGATAAATAAATTGCTTGAAAGAAAAGAAGCAAAAAAAGGCCCTTTGCAGAGAGCAAAAAATTTATAGCGTTACCCAAAACGGGTCTAAAACTAGCTTTTGAATCCATACTAGCTCCAATTTGGAACTAAAATAGCATTAAAGCTTTCATTTTGAGCCTTTAAACACCTTTCAGAGCATCTATTAGAGTTGGCATCAATCCTGCTATTCTACGTTCAAACGCAGGAGGAAAGTTAAATGAGCAAAGCAATACTATTTTTTCTATCAATTTTTATTTCAACCCCATACATCAGCCAAGCACAAGTTGTACTAATCGATGATGGAGTACGTAAAATAGAAACCGCTAACTGGCGAACCACCCACTTTGGTGAAGGCCTTGTAGATAATGTAGAAGTGATTGCTGCTTTTGAACAAGCAACTCACGAAGTTGGTATCCCTGAATACCTAGCTAACCAAATCAATACTTTGGTACCTATTGCAAACAAAGTAGAAAAATACTGGCGTATTACCCTAGTTTCTAGAGCTGATCATAATATTCGTAAATCTTTTCGCTTAAGCCCTGAGACTGTATTTATCGATGGCAAACCGACCCACGCATTTGTAAGTCAAGATTCAGATACAAGCCTTAACTTTGTATTAATCCCCCTTCAAGATGGCTCAATTCATGTATCTTTTTCAGGCTCTACCCTAGTAGATTCTGGTGAACTATTACTAAGCCCAGCATTACAAACAATGTAATTATAGATAATAACTTTCCCTCTAAACCAGCCCACTCCCCTCGGGCTGGTTTTTTTATTGCAACTTCTTAACAAACGCTTTCAATTTAGTATCATATTCTTAGCCGCACATAGATTTTCCTGATAAGGTGGTCATCCTTATGAAACACAGTATGCCGCTTGGAATTTTAGGTGCTGGGTTAGGCTCTAGAATGAAAGAAAAAGGCCACTCTAAGCCTCTTGTCAAAATTCAGGGAAAAACCATTCTAGAACATTCTCTATTAAATTTTTCTATAGCAGGCTTTCATTCTATTACTTGCGCTCTTCGTTTAGAACTACTAAGCAATGATGACAAAGCAAATCTACCTCAGCTACCCTATCTAGAATACCTTTTCGTAAACACTCCATCATCGCTGCACACCTTATTTGAATTAAATAAAAAAATTCCTGAAAACCAAAGTGCGGCGTTCGCCATGGTTGATACCGTATTATTTAGAAAAGACCTGCAAGAGTTTGCCTCTTTTTGCTCGAATTTAGGCGAAAATGAATCAGCTTTATTAGTTACGCCACATATCGATGATGAAAAACCGCTTTGGGTTCATATTGACGACAAGAAAATGGTAACTAAAATCAGCTCTACAGAACCCTCCACGCTTGTAACCTCTGGAATTTACTATCTTTCTAGAGCAGCCAGAAGCAAAATTGCTCCTCTTATAGATCAGGGAGTAGAAAGAATGAGAAATTATCTGAAAAGTTTGGTAGACGATAACCAAGCAGTAAAAGTATTTGTAGTTGAAAAGACTATTGATGTAGACCATCCATCTGACTTAATTCATGCAGAGAATATAATACTCCGCAATATTAGAGGGCCTTTAGAGTGAAAACTCAC
Organism: Oligoflexia bacterium; assembly: GCA_023954355.1. Taxonomy (GTDB): domain Bacteria; phylum Bdellovibrionota; class UBA1018; order CAIPTA01; family CAIPTA01; genus JAMLID01. The sequence goes on from JAMLID010000008.1 coordinate 101,109, forward strand.
AAAATTCTGGGAATTTATCGTTTGCCGAAATTTTCTAATAATGCCATAGAAGCAGACCGCTTAATCCTAGAAAACAGCCTTCAAAAGTTGGCAAACTACAAAAAGATACCCATTCAGGTAGATTATATAGAAGAACCTGAAATTGCTTCTGCCTCTTCAAATTACGACCTCGTATTTACTATGTGCCAAAGCGAGGAAGCTCTAGAGGCTCTTGAAAAAACTTTTGCTAAAGAAAAAACTATAAACTCTGCTGAGGCAATTCGAAATTGTTACCGAAAAAAAATGTCACAACTCTTATCGCAAAAAAATGTGGGATATGAGCCCTTCTCTACGCTTAATACCAAAGAGGAGTTTCCTTATTCTTTCGATCAGGGAACAACATACTGGCTGAAACGAAGTGATTTTCACGCAATCTCTGATGAAGATGTAACCTTAGTTGAAAATGCAGAAGAAGCGAAAGCTAAGCTCAAAAAATTTCAAGAGCGTGGAATTCAAGAAGTTATTATTCAAAAACATATCCATGGAGATATTTATAAATTCTATGGCGTGAACAGCCGTTTTTTTAAGGCAATTAAAGTTAGAAACTTTTTAGATTCTACTATCGAGCCAGATTATGCCCTACTAGAAAAAATCGCACATACCTCTGCTGCCGCTCTAAATTTAAAGGTATACGGAGGTGACTGTGTTGTAGATAGGGATGGTGGATTACATATAATAGATGTTAATGACTGGCCTTCCTTTCGCATCTGTCGAGAAGAAGCAAGTACAGCCATTGCAGAGCTTGGCATACAATATTTGCTGAAAGCTCAATATCCTATTGAAGAAATGATGTCTTCATTATCTATAACAAGCGCGTAAACTATGTCGTTAAAAGAAGAGTATTGGAAAAGCATTAAAAGCTTCGATACCGAAGAAAAACTCGATTTATATTTTTATCGATTATTTGGCTTTTTAATCGCTAAAATTGCTTTCTTTATTCGAATGAGCCCCACTCAGCTCACATTTATCGGCTTAGTACTTGGCCTTAGCTGTGGTTATTTTTTCTACCATAATGAAAGCAATCAGAATCTTATCATTGCAAGCATACTCTTAGTAACCGCTGGTATCTTCGATAGTTCAGATGGGCAATTAGCCAGAATGGGAGGCAAATCTACAAAATTTGGCCTCGTATTAGATGGTCTTTGCGATAATTTAGTTTTCGCCTCTGCATATATTGGATCAATGATGACCATGTACCCAATATTTGGCTATTGGATTTGGCCTATCGGAATTTTCGCAGGAGTTTGCCACTCTTTTCAAAGTTCAATTTTGGATTATTACAATAGAGAATATTTATATTTTGGCTACGGGAAAACACAAAACGATTACTGGAATCACACGCTACATGAAGCTCGCACAGAAAAAGAAAGTGCTATAGGAAAAGACAAAATATTCTGGAACCTTCGGTTTTCTTGGCTTTGGCAGCAAAATTTTTTAAGCTCAAGAACTGACGAAACAAGATTTCTATGGAAAAAGCTAGTGAGTGAAAAAGACTCTAAGAGCAAACTTTTTCAAAATGCCTATAGAGACAGAAATCGATTTGTCTTAAGAACTTGGCGACTTATGGGGGCAAATTTTCATACGATCATGATTATAACATTTGCCTTTCTAAGACGGTTCGATCTGTATCTAATTGTGGTAGATATTTTTGCTTTAACCATAATGCTTTTTATTTTGAAATATTTTCAAAAAAGACAAGATAGTAAACTCCAAAATGATCTTAAAGAGTTGGGGTTGATTTGATTGGAAAAATCTTATTCGCACTTCTAGGTATCTGCTCACTCAGCTATATTGTGTATTCCTATGGATTAGGCCAAGTAGCCCATGACTTTAACTTGTTAGGCTGGTGGTTAATTCCCATCATGGTTTCTTTCCTACCAGTAGCTCTATGCTACTCTATGGCTTGGCTGTTAAGTTCACCTTTAATCAAAATCACTCCCTATAGCTTTTTGCAATTTACCAAATATACCGTCATTGGAATTGCCTGGAACAACCTTAGTCCTTTTGTAAAAATCTTAGGTGAACCCGTACGAGCGAATCTACTTTCTAAATCTATTTCTCCTAAACAAGCCATTAAGAGTGTTGTTATTTACAATATTGCCCATCTCATCGGTACTATTTTATCTTTCATTCTTGGATCACTATTAATTTTAGCTTTTTATCCCGTGCCTGATAGTTTTTTTTATGGAATCATTAGCCTCATTTTTATTTCTATTAGTCTTATTGCTCTTATTCTTCTACTCCCTAAAATTGCCCCTAAAAATAGTTTAAAGCACTATGGCTGGTACCCTATTGTCATTAAAGTACGGTGGGCAATTTCAAGAACAAATGTCTTTATGAAAGATTATCGACTTCGTTTTCTTTGTGCTGTGTTTTTAGAAACAATAGCTAGATTTGTTGAAGGCCTAACATTTTACATCGCTTTTATTGCACTAGGAGAAAAAATAGACATTTTTTCTGCCTTATTACTAGATGTTGGCAGAGCGCTATTGGATAATTTATTTTTCTTCATTCCCTATCAAGTAGGCTCAAGAGAAGCCTCTGTCTTGTTACTTACAAAATCTATTATGAAGATAGAAGTACAGTCTGTTCTTATTGTTGTCCTGCTCTATCGCGCTGTAGAAATATTTTGGATGATTATTGGCTACTTACTTTGGATTTTCGAAAAAAAATCGTCCAGCGATCGCACATAATATTTTGCGCCACAGCTTTGGTATTCTAAGTCGTCGTAGATTAATGCTGTCTTGAATCCTATCTTATTGCCAGGATCTATATCATTTTTCGGATTATCCCCTATGTAGTACGAGTCTTCTGCTTTAGCTCCAGACTGCTTTAAAGCGTATTCGAAAATTTTTAAATCTGGTTTAGATGCTCCAACATAAAAAGATTCTGTGATTGAATAGAAAAAAGAAAGCATCCCGTATTCTTCTAAAATAACTTTTAAATTACCTGTGAAATTAGAAATAATCGCGTATTCATAAAGCGCTCTATATTTTTCTAACTGGCTCTTGCTAAGCGAAATATATTCTGACATTTTTTTCGTTACTATATCGGAAAGTTCTTTTTCTCTTCCCTTTTTAGATAAAAAATTCAAAATCAATTTAGCGTTATGTTCGTTAAATTGCTCTAGCGACATTTCCTTAGCTTCACCGGAACTCATCATTTGTTGATCAGCTTTGGTATAAGCTTCTTGAAAATGTTCTCTTTCAGAAACCAGAAAACCAACTTGTGTAGCTGCCTGCCAAAAGAGCTTCCTGGTGTGAATTCCAGGTGCGTCTAGGCAGCCGCCAAAATCAAAAAAAATAGTGGGCTTCATCTCCCCCTTGTAGTCGATTCTTTTAAGAGAATCAATCGATGAATCAAAATGACAACACGATTGACATATTACCCTGGCAGGCTCCCTTCTTTAACAGCACTCTCCAAGCATCACCCACTGCCAACCTAGAAGAACCGTGGTGGACGCTAGCGGGGTCGAACCGCTGACCCCCACAATGCCATTGTGGTGCTCTACCAACTGAGCTAAGCGCCCGGGTCAAAGGAATTTATTTTTGCCATAGGGCTAGAAACTTTGCAATTCATTTGAGAATTGCTTTTTGTGGGTAGGGGCGTAAAAATTAAACCCACTATGGTCTCTTAGTGAAAAATCTATCACAAGGTGTGGGTAAAATGATTTCATCAGAAGGAATATTTTTAATACCTAGGGTTTCAAAAGCATAGCCTTCAATGTCTACTCTTTCAAAAATATCGTTTTGATTCCAAGTGATTTTTTCTTTTTTTCGCCAAGGAGAGGGAGCAAGATTTCTCCATCATAAATAACAACTATACGATAGTGCTACTATCGAATCGTAACATCGTTTAGTGTTTTTTGTGCCAGTGATTCCATAAATGCATTTAGTGCCTCATTTAATCCTTTTTTAAGTAGGCATTTTTTTAGAAAGAAACATTCGCACCTTCGTCCAGAAAAACACTCCGCAATATTAAAAGATTCTTCTGTAGATATGACTATGTCCTTAAGGCTTTTTCTTCCCGTTTCTTCTTTTATTAATAAACCTCCTGATCTTCCACGAATCGTATCAATAAAATTAACTTTGGCTAGGTGGTTGGATATTTTGATTAGATTGTTTTTTGATACTCCAAGTGTTTCAGCGAGTTCATTGAGCGTTACAAGTCGCTTCTCTTGATTTAAATACATTAAAACACGAAGAGCATAGTCTGTTTTATCTGTTAAGCGCATAGATTATCCTTTAACAAGAAGGTTTTGATTGTGGCCCAGGCTTAAATATTTTAATAAAAAATGCATACCCCCAGCAAATAATAGCAAGAAACCAAAGTGTTGCGGCGAGGTGTAAGCAGCTAGTCTTCCATAGTCCGTCAGTATATGCATATAAAATTCTTGAAATTGTTCCAAGAAAAAGAAAGAGTACTAGATATTTTAGAGCTGTAGAATTCATTTCTAAATCAGTTGGATAGGCTCCATGAGCAAGAATGACTCTAGTGGCAACAGAAAACGTGATTAGACTAAAACAGCTTATAAATAAAATATGAAACCAAGTAATGTATAGTCCAGGTTCGAGCCATGTTAGAAAAAAACTAATGGGTATAGCAGCAGCAACAATTCTGACTCCATGCTTGAGCGCAGAAGGTCTATTAGATGATCTATATATTTTCCATATAAAAAATAAATAGACTAAAGAAAAAATAGCGAGAGAAAGGTACGCAATGCTCATACCACTGCCAGCCAAGAATAGAGAAACACTGACTAATATGCCTAAAGTATGAAAGATGTATTTATGCCACGTTTTATTATTCTCTTCAAAATCTGAACTAAGACCCGATAAAAATGAAAAAAATCTTGTTCCAATACCAAGAATAAGTAGTAGCGTTGCTCCCGCATGAAGCAGATGGATTCCCATATAAGAGTTGCCGATGTAGTGATAATAAGATCCAACTAATGCGAGTGCCATTGCAAGCCCGACATGAGAAAAAAAGACCGGAATTGTCTTTTTCGCCTTTAGTATTCTTCTGGCTCCATAAGTAAGTAGAAAAGTGATTAAAAGGATTTGTGTGAAATAAAAAAAACGACCATCCAGTTTCCAAGAAAAAATAGTTAGTGAGCAGATTAAAAACAAAGAGCTCATATATTCGACTACATTAGCGCTCTTGGTATCTGTCATTCTAGGTATAGCCGTCATTAAAAAGCCTGTTATAAAGCTCCAAAGAAAACCTCCCACAATTAATTTTGCATGAATAAAAATAGCTGGAGTAGAAAACCAGTTTAGATTTTGTACAAACCAAATGCCAACTGCCAGCATGGCGTTGAGTATACCAATGGGGAAAAAAATTTGATAAGGAGCGTTGATTCTCATTATTGTCCTTCTCATTTTGTTGTTCTTGACGTATTTGGTTAAATGTTACATATTATATACAACATTTCAAGTGGTAAACTAGAGCAAAGTAGAGTGGGTAGGGCATGAGTGATACATTACTTCCAAGCGAAGATGAATATATTTTATTGAATAGTATTGCGTTCACTCATGGCGAAATTTATCGAGTTGTAGATGACTTTTATTCTAGAATTCAAAACGATACAGTGTTGAGCCTACCCTTTCAATCTGTAACAAACTGGCCTGAGCATATAAAAAGACTTACCCATTTTTGGTGGATTCGCTTCGGTGGAAGAGCCTATTTATCTGAAGAGTACAATCCAGTCTTAAAGCATTTTCATGCTGGATTTAATAAAGCTCTTCTCTCTAGATGGCTGAGTATTTTTCATGAAACATTAGCAACACACTTACCACAAGAAAAAGTAGATTTATGGACTTTGATTTCTCAGAGAATGGGCGATGGTTTAATATTTAAGGATGAATTATATAGGAGGCAAAATGAACTTTAAAAGTGAAGACTTGGAGATGAAAGCTGCACAGAGAAAAATAAGGATTCATGAACCTTTTGCAGAATTTTTACAAGCACAAAAAGAAATGCACACTTTTGAGTTGTCTTTATTAGATTGCTACAAAGCTGCCGGACATGCTTGTCATTCTATAACAGGAGCTTTTTTAGTAACAGAACTGGCGATTCAAAAACTTTTTCCTGAAACAAATGTATGTGAACGAGGTGATATAAAAGTAGACTTTGGCTCAAAATTAGAAGAGTTAGCAACAGGGCCCAGATCAAATATTATTAGCTATATAACAGGAGCTTGGGGGGTAACGGGATTTTCAGGTTTTTCAGAAAAAAGATTATTTGTTCGAAAAAATATAATTAATTATGACTGTTCAGATATTTTGAAAACATCTGTTCGATTTAGCAGAATTACTACAGGAAAATCTATTGTAATCAACTATAATGCTAATGCTGCTCTAGAGGGATTAAATCATAAAGCGGAGTTTCCGCAAAGTTGGAGAGTCGAAATTTCTGCTATTCTTAATAACTCTAAAAAAGTTGTGACCATAGTTGAAGAAGAAAATAAAGAAAGTACATGTGGATTCAACGGTTGCTGTTAAAGAAATTTATTCAGAGCTAGCTTAGTGATTAGCGGACTTTCTGCTATACGTATACTGAAGAGTGCGTTTAGCTCATCTATAAGTATTATTTATGTATCTTTATAAGAGTTTACACGTATTATTAATCTTCAGAATTTTGTGTGGGTTAGAAAGAGTAAAAAGTGATGTTATTTAAAAATAGGTTGGTTCGAGCTCTTCTTTTTATCTTTGGAGCAATTTTTGTAACTCTAGGTGTTTTTGGTCTTTTTTTACCATTGCTTCCTGCAACGCCATTTTTACTATTGGCTGCTTGGTGCTTTATGCAAAGTTTAGAAAAGGCCTATCATTGGATTCATAATCATTCCGTATTGGGAAGGGCTATAAAAAACTGGCAAGAAAACCGAGCTATTTCTCGTTCTTCTAAATATTTTGCTATCGCATGTATGTTTGTTTCAATTGTTTATACCGCCATTCAAGTGAAAGCCGTTCTTATCAAATACTCTGTGATTGCATTCTTAGTTTGTGTTTCTATTTTTATCTGGACTAGAAACGAAAACATTTTGAAAGATTGATTAACTACTTCAAAAATAAAGTATGAATAAGGGTGCTTGCTCCTGCTAAAAAAATAGAAAGAGCGATAAGTTTTTTCAAAGAAGCATCTTGAATCTTGAAGCCTACTTTTTGGCCAATTAAGGCACCGGTGAAAAAACCACTCATGCAAATAAGCAAAATATTTGTTTCTACATGTCCGAGTCTATAATGGGTAAAGCCAGATGAAAAACTCGTGAATACAATCATACATAATGCTGTTGAAGTTGCTATTTTTACGGGTACTTTAAAAACATTGATCATGATGGGGGTTTTTAAAATACCGCCTCCAATGCCAAAAAGCCCTGCAATTGTTCCTGCAAGTAGACCAAACACTAGAGAGGCAAATAGACCGACTTTATATTCTTTATTTACAATAAGTGGTTTTATAGAATTCAAATGAGACAATGCTTTTGCAAATAAGCTGCTTGCATCTGATGGGCGTATCATTTTAAAAGCAAGCAGTAATAGGAAAATTGAAAATATAATTTCTAGCGGTTTTGTTGGTAATAGTTTTGTTAAGTAAGCGCCGAGTATTGCTCCAAAGATTGTTGGAATCTCTAATCCCCACATTAAACGAAAATCAATTGTTTTTCTTTTAAAATTCCAAATGGTCGAATACAAGCTCGAAGGAAACAAAGAGATGGCTACAGAGCTAATAGCAATCTCTATAGGTATTTTTAATCCTATCACCATGATAGGTATCATAAAAATACCCCCGCCGAATCCCGCTAAAGTGCCTAGAGCAGAAACTGCCGTAGCTATAAAAAATAGAATGATGAGCATTACGATTTGAATACCCTAAATTTTTCAAAATAAGCAGTAAATTTATTATTTTGAAAGGGATAGAATCAAGGCCTCTAAGCTAGCTTCCATAGATGCTTTTGCTTTTTCTTGAGTGCCACTTACATGAATAAATCCTGCTGCTTTACAGTGAGCAGGATCATTTATATCTGAATGCATTTCTTGGTACCAGCTTTCGATATAGCCTGTGAATCCGCATACATAATCACCAGCACCTCCGCTGGTATCTATCCAAGGTCGTAATCCCTTGTCACCTAATTGCTCAACGGCACGCTGAATATCTTCTAGAGGGAGAGTGCTTTTTCTTTCTTTGTTTACTTTTAAACTTTCAGGTACTGAAATATTTTGCACACCTACGGTAGAAGGAATTTTACCGTCAAGAAACCATTGATGATAGTATGCGGGAAAAACACTTTCAATTTCCCATGGACCAGCACCTAAACCAAATGACAAAATCGCAACGGGCTTTAGCTCTTTTGTGATTCTCATGAAGTCGTTGAAGACTGAGGCAAAATCTACTCTAAAATCACCCTCTCCAACGCCTTTTGTATTTTCGGTATTTGTAGGAAAATAGGCGTAAACATCGTACCCGAGATTTTTCCAGTTTTTACCAGCCCAATTTTTGTTCTTAGGGCTTAGCTCTTCTAGCATTTTGTTTGTTGGCGGCCAGTAGCCAGTGACTAAAATATTTTTTGTTGCTGAGTAGGCGTCAAAAGAGATGGTAAAAATAAGGATGCTAAAAAATAAAGATTTCATGCTTTGGCCTCCGGCTTCTTTATAGGCCGGTTGCGTCAAAAAAGATAGCATTTTTATAGATAAAAAAAGCACTGATTTCTCAGTGCTTTATGAAAGCTCTAATAGGGTGGGATTATATTAGAGCTAATCAAGTGTAAAATTATTCTTGGCTGATGCTTATTTCGCATGAGGTTCTCTCTGATTCGCTGCCATCACTTACGCCCTCTATTGCTTGTTTGCATCGAATAAGAGGTGAGTAGACGGTGGTTTTTCCCATAGCGCTATCAGAAGGTGCGCCAGCTTGAGCAAGTAAAACGAAGAGTTTTTGCGCTTTTTTTCCTCTAAGGTATTTGTCTGCACCTTGGCCATTATTTGCTGCTATATCAAAAAATTCGCAGTTGTATTTTTTTGTGTGGTTTGAGTAAGAGCAATCAATATGGTCAAGCCCTAAATGGACCTGAGACATGAATTGCTCTGCTTGTGCTCCAACGCCTAAAAGTGTGCGAAAGACTTTTACATCTAAAGAGTCTGCAAATGCGCTAGTGGTAAAGCTCAAGCTAAGTAGGGTTGAGATGAAAGTAAATTTTAGAGCGTTCATTTTTTAATCCTTTTCAATAAGTTCTCTGTTGGCGAGAATTTGCTTCAAATTAAACTATTTGAAAATTAGAATGATTATATATTATCTATCTATATTTTAGATATAATGGTAAACTACTAATATTATGGAAGTAAATCATTTATATGTCTTTTTTGAGGTAGCTAAA
>JAMLID010000009.1 GCA_023954355.1 Oligoflexia bacterium
GTAGAAGTTTCTATATAAATTAATGGTTATCCAGTTCAATTCACATAAAATTGTGAATAAATTTATAGCATTTGCTGAATATCGTCTAAGTACTTTTTAATAGTAGTAGACGAGATAATTTCTTTTTCTATCTTCTTAATCGCATGGATAACTGTGGAATGATCTTTTCCTCCAAAAGCATGAGCGATTTCAGGCAAAGTTTTTTTCGTGTATTTTCGAGAAAGGTACATAGCAATTTGTCTTGGCTCAGCATATTTTCTTTCTCTAGACTTAGAATTTAATTCATTTAAAGAAATCTTAAAGTAACTACAAACGCACTTATTAATAGAGTCTATTGATAGGTTATTATTTTTTCCTTCTTGTAATAGATCTGCTAGAGCTTCTTTTGCCATTTCAAAAGTAATTTCAGTTCCATTAATTGATGCCTCTGCACTTAATCGAACTAAGGCACCCTCTAATTCACGTACGTTATTTCGAATATGACCAGCGATCATAAAACAAACATCATCAGGTACAAATAAATCTTCTGCTTCCGCTTTTGCTCTTAGAATAGCTACTCGAGTTTCTAAATCTGGCGGTTTAACATCTACTACTAGGCCTTGTTGTAAGCGCGAAACTAATCGATCTTCTAAATTATGTAATTCTTTAGGCGGCTTATCACTAGTTAGTACCACTTGGTTTTTTGAGCCAAAAAGATGGTTAAATGTATGAAAAAATTCTTCTTCACTTTTTTCTTTACCACCTAAATACTGAATATCGTCGATTAAGAATGCATCAAAATCATTCCTATAACGACTGTGAAAAGAGCCAGTGGAACGATTTTTAACAGCATCGATAAATTCATTCACAAAGCTTTCTGCAGAAATATAACAAATTCTTGCAGAGGGGTCATTTTGTAGCATTTCTATAGCTATAGCGTGCAATAAATGGGTTTTTCCTAATCCTGATGGACCATAAATAAGTAGGGGGTTATATTTTCCCCCAGGAAAATTAGCTGCTGCTTTCGCAGCTGCGTGAGCAAATTGAGTTCCGCTAGATACAATAAATGAAGAAAAGGTGTGTGAGGTATCTATGTTTCCTGAAGTACACCGAATTAAGTTTTTTTCGCTTAACTCATCAGACTTTTCTTTTAAAGAATCTTGATGGGAGCGATTTGCCATAAAACCAGAGTATTCGGCATTATTTTGTAAATTTGACTCTTGAAAGCTGTGTAAAGGCACTATTTTATTAGGTAACACGTTATTTTCATTGATTTTATCTGATTCTTTTTCAAACCCTACCTGATAGCGAATAGAAAAACTCTGTCCAGTTACTATAGATAGCGCATGGATGATTTTAGACTCAAAATTTCCCTTAATGAAGGTAGAGAAAAAGGGAGTTGGAACACCTAATATCACTTCTTTTTCTTTAATTTCAATAATCTGTAAAGGTATAAGCCAAGACTTATACATTTCTGGGGTGGTCATTCCCTGGAGGTGTTGCAAAGTAGTTTGCCAGAGTTCTGTTTGATTGGTCATGCGTAAATCCAAAAAAAAGCAGGGTTTAAAGGTTCTTTCCAAAAGCGGTTTTGTAGTGATAGCAAAAGAAAGAAAGCAGATTCAAGGGATTTTTCTACGGAATTTTATGACAGATCTTGACATAAAATTCCTAGATTTGATACGAAGCTTCTTCAACCCATAAAAACTTCAGGTATTTGATTTTTGGGCAAAGATTTAGAGGACAAATAATATGAAACGTACATGGCAACCTAGTAAAAGAAAAAGAGCTAAAACCCATGGTTTTCGTAAGAGAATGTCCACAAAGAATGGACAAAAAGTGCTTTCTAGCAGAAGAAAAAAAGGTCGTAGATCTCTTACTGCTAAAGTAAGCACAAAATAATCTATTGATTACGTACAACTTCTCTAAGAAACGAAGACTATTACAAAAATCGGATTTTTTAAAAATTAGATCAGGTGGATCTAAACGAGTGTTTCGGCATTGGGTATTGTTTTATCTAAAAAATGAAGACTCCATTGGAAGGCTCGGTATATCTGTACAAAAAAAGTATGGATCTTCTGTAGAAAGAAATCAATTTCGCCGCTTTATTAGAGAGTACTTTCGTAAAAATCACGAATTTTTTAAAGGATATGACCTACATTTTGTCGCAAAACAAAAAAAAGCAGAATTAGGAAAAATTCGTTATAAAGCAGAACTGAAAGATGATTTTTCAAAACTTATTCATTGGATTTCTTAAGGCCTACCAATGGGTAGTTGCGCCTATTTTTATGAGTTTAGGTGTTCAATGCCGCTTTAACCCATCATGTTCTCATTATTTCGTAGATGCGGTAAAAATGCATGGGATCTTTAAAGGTTCTTTTTTAGGTATTTGTCGATTGCTACGATGCCACCCTCTATGTAAAGGTGGAGACGATTTTGTTCCTGAAAAATTAGAATTATGTAGGAAGTAGAAAATGGATAAAAACGCAATTTTAGCTGTAATGATTTCTTTAGCTATATGGGTTGGTTGGCAAAAGTTTTATTTAGAGCCGATTCAAAAAAAAGCTGCTGAACAAACACAGAAAATAAAATCTGAAGCTAAGCCAATAAACGAAACAAATACGACTGAAAAAAATAAAACTCTTCTAGAGAGTTCTAGTAAAAATGTATCTAAAAAAGTTGTTGCTGTTAGTTTATCAGAGATGGATTTAGTAGAATCAAAAATTAAATTCTCTAATTCTAAAAGTTTTATAGATGAGTGGTCTTTGAATCATTATTCTACGGATATTAATGATAAAGAAAAAAAAGTTAACCTTTCAGGAATTTCAGGGTTTGGCAAACAATTAGAAATAAGATTTAGTGACCAAGCTTTTAATAGCGAGCTGAATGATAATTGGCAGGTAGTACAAGACTCTAATAATAAGATTGTTCAAAAACTAGAAACAGATCAATTTTTAGTGGAAAGAGAATTTTCGCCATTAACTAGTGATTTTAGTGGAGAATTAAAGCTTAGATTCAGGTTTCTAAAGGAAACACCAAAGTTTATTTTCTTAGATTTTTATGGAAGTCCTCAAAGACCCATCGACCATGATGGAAGTATTTTTGGCCAAGCCCCGGATAAAGTTCATGTTACTTATTTGTCTTTAGTTGACCGTAAACACACTATGGCAAGCTCTCTAGATGAGAGAGTCGAAAATATGGCTGGTATTAAATGGATAGGAATAGATACTAGATATTTTGTCTTTGGGTTGGTTCCTGATGCGTCTTTAAGAGACAAATTAGGAGTACAAGTTGAGAAAGAGTTTTTCCAAGAGCAAAATGCTGCAAGAGGAAGCTTAGTAATCCCAACAGAATCTAAGCAGGAAGTGAACTTTTCTACTAAAGTTTATTTTGGTCCTAAAAAATTCGAATATTTAGAGGCCGTTGACCCTATTTTAATCGATACAATTGATTTTGGTTGGACATCTTTCTTAGCAATGCCCTTACTTAAGTCACTTAAATGGCTTTATAAGTATGTTCATAATTACGGTATAGCGATTATTATTTTAACCTTTGTAATTAAGATGCTTCTATTGCCTCTGACATATAAGAGTATGAAGTCAATGGCCAAGATATCTAAGCTACAACCACAGCTAAACGCGCTTAGAGAAAAATATAAAGACGATAAAGAAAAACTCAATGCAGAAATGATGAGTTTTATGAAAAACAACGGGTACAATCCCGTTGGAGGTTGTCTGCCTATACTACTTCAGATGCCAATCTTTTTTGCTCTTTATAGGGTATTATTTAATTCTATGGAGCTTTATCAGGCACCATTTTATTTTTGGATCCAAGATTTAGCTGCTCCAGATAGATTTTTTGTTACCCCAGTTTTACTGACAGCATTAATGTATTTTCAACAAAAAATATCACCCAATACTGCTACAGATCCGACGCAACAAAAAATGTTACAGTTTATGCCTGTAATGTTTGGTGTATTTATGTTGATGCTACCAGCGGGGTTAAATATTTATATGTTAGTAAACTCTGCTACAAGTATTGCCCAGCAGTGGTTTTTAAACCGTAAATTGGGAATAGTTCCGGCGAGTAGAGCAGTAAAAGCGTAGTATGGCATCGGCGGGATATTTTAACCAAGATACGATCGCCTCAATTATCACTAGTCCAAACGCATTTTCTCCTGTTGGTTTAATTAGGCTCTCGGGAATTAGTGCTTTTAGTATAGCTCGCACTATTGCTTCACGTTCATTTAATGAAAAAATAAAGTCTCATTTCCTATATCGAACATCTTTTATTGATTCTAAAGAAGAGGTTTTTGACGAAGGCTTAATTGTTTTTATGAGAGCACCAAACTCTTTTACTGGAGAAGATGTAGTAGAGCTTCACTTTCACGGCAACCCCTATGTATTATCAAAAGCAATATCTTTATTAATACAAAATGGGGCAAGACAATCTTTACCCGGAGAATTTAGCTTTCGTGCATTTAGAAATGGAAAAATTAGTCTAGACCAAGCAGAAGGAATTTCTTCTCTTATTGCAAGTACTAATGAATACTCGGCCCAGAGATCTTTTCGTCTTTTGCAGGGAAATGTAAAGGAGGGAATCCAATCCCTTAGAGATCAATTAGAGAGATTTCTAATGGAAGTTGAGATGGATATAGATTTTAGCGATCAAGACTTATCTGTAATAGACTTTTCTTCTTGGTCTAATGGATTAAAAAATTGGGTAGATGAGGTTAGAAAAATTAGAGAAGATTTCTTAAAAAGAAAACCATTGCTAGAAGGAGTTAAACTTGCCTTTATAGGTGAGCCAAATAGCGGAAAGTCTTCTCTCTTTAATCGCCTTTTAGGTATGGATCGTTCAATCGTTAGTGATGAGGCGGGAACAACAAGAGATACAGTAAAAGAAAGCATCATTGTGGGTGATATTTTGTTTCGTATTACCGATACAGCGGGTCTTAGAGAAGGTGCTGGATATGTTGAAAGCAAAGGAATTGAAAAATCGCTTCAAGAGAGCAAGGATTCAGATTTAATTTTATTCGTAGTAGATGCATCAGTTTTAGAGAAAAAAGCGGATTCTATGGAAAGGACACTGTCTTTGATTGGAGTAGAGCAGAGGTCTAAAATCAAAATTTTATTGAACAAGATAGATCTTGTCTCTAATTCTGTAGATTTTTTAAAAAACCAGAATTCGCTCAAACAATTGAAAATACCAATTTTTGCCGTTTCGGCCCTGACTGGTGAGGGTTTTGATCAATTTTTAGGGTCAATTCAAGAGAATTTAGAAGAAAGCGATGGGCAAGGTAGTTTTGAGATTGGAAGAATGCGTCATTTTGAGGTATTAGGGAAGGCCATTGAGTCAGTACAAGAAGCAATTTTAAAGGTAGATAGGGGAGAAAAGCTTCCCGATCTTTTATCTGCAGATTTGAGACTAGCAGTGGAGAGCTTAGGGGAGATTACTGGAGAATTTTCTAACGACGATATGCTTAATCGAATTTTCTCTAGTTTTTGTATCGGAAAGTAATGGATAGAGTAGATGTAATAGTAATTGGTGCAGGTCACGCTGGCTGTGAGGCAGCACTGGCTTCAGCTCGTATGGGTATTCGTACTCTTTTACTTACTATGAACAATGATCGTATCGCCTATATGTCTTGTAATCCGGCCATTGGTGGACAAGCTAAGGGACAGTTGGCAAGAGAAGTAGATGCCCTTGGTGGAGAAATGGGGATTAATACTGATAAGAGTGCATTACAGTATAAACGTTTAAATATGTCTAAGGGACCAGCTGTTCGATCTTCTAGAGCTCAGTGCGATAAGGTCATTTATTCTCTTCGAATGAAAGAAAGTGTAGAGACTCAGGAGAATCTAACCGTTGCGCAAAGAGAGGTTAGAGGGTTTCAAGTAGAGCAGAATAAAATTACCGGTGTTTTTACTAATTTCGATGAACTTATCCGCTGCGATTCAGTAATAGTAACCGCGGGTACGTTTATGAAGTCGCTTATGTTTTGCGGATCCACGGTAGAGGAAGGTGGTCGAGCTGGAGACACTAGTGCTAATAAAATTTCTACCTGTTTAAAGGATCTTGGATTTGAGCTCATTCGTTTGAAAACAGGTACTCCTGCTAGACTTAAAAAAAATTCTATCGATTTTACACGTTTACAGCGTGAAGACGGTGATAAGTTTCCTGTACCGTTTAGTTATTTTTCACACTCTAATCCGTTTCCGGTATTAACGCAGTTACCATGCTTTTTAACTTACACGAATACGCGTACACATGAGATTATCGCAAATGCGAAAGACAGGTCACCGATGTTTAACGGTAGTATTGGTGGACGCGGTCCAAGGTACTGCCCTTCAATTGAAGATAAGGTTTACCGCTTTTTTGATAAGGAGAGGCACCAAATTTTCTTAGAGCCAGAATCTCAATTTTCTCATGAGATTTATGCGAACGGTTTGTCAACAAGTCTACCCTTGGATGTGCAAAAAAATTTTCTCTCTTCTATAGAGGGGCTCGAAAAAGTAGAAATTTCTCGACCAGGCTATGCGGTTGAATACGACGCGGTTAATCCTTTACAGCTAAAACTTACTTTAGAATCTAAAAATATAGAGGGCCTTTTCTTTGCGGGGCAGGTAAATGGAACTAGTGGGTATGAAGAAGCTGCGGCTCAGGGATTAATTGCTGGAATAAATGCGGCACTTAAAACAAAAGAAAAAGACCCGTTTATTGTGTCTCGATCAGATGCATATATAGGTGTTCTTATAGACGATTTAGTCACTAAGGGTGTAGATGAACCGTATCGAATGTTTACCTCTAGATGTGAGCATAGACTTTTATTAAGAGAAGATAATGGTGATCATAGGTTAGTAGAGAAAGGCCGTAGCATCGGCTTATTGAATACAGATAAGTATTCGTATTATTTAAAGAAATTTAATTGGCAACAGAACTTAACAAGTAGCGTTAAGTTTAATTTTTTATACCCAAAAGAAATAGAAATGAATAAAGAAAGATATGAGGCTTTGGGCTTAGATTCGGTAAAAGATAAGCTTTCTTTCCTAGACTTATTAAAAAGACCAGAGTGGTCGTTAGAGCGTTTAGAGGAAGAGAAATTTATAGAGATTCCATCAGATGGTCTTAGTGAGATAGAGAAGAGGATCTGGTCTGAAAATGTAGAAGTGAGCGCTAAGTACTCTGGGTATATTGATAAAGAGTTAGAGTTATTAAAGAAGGTCAGAGATAGAGAGGGATTGTCTATCCCTAAAGAGTTTTCTTATAAATCTGTTTCTGGTTTATCAAACGAAGTTAGAGAACGGTTAGAGAGGGTTTCGCCTTCTACCTTAGGCCAGGCCATGAGAATTCACGGAATCACTCCTGCAGCTACAGCTTTGCTATATATACATCTAGAGAAATATTCTAATGAGCAGCGTACTCTCTAAGAGTGATAAAGAATTAACTTTACGTTGGTTTCGTGATCTTGAGCTGGGTCTTAGTGATTCTCAGTCGCTAGATCTTATAGGACTCTCTATAGATTTTTGGAAAATCTTCGAACAAAAAAACAAGCTGTTAAATTTATCAGCTAATAGAGATTTTAGTTCTTGGTATTGGAAGAACTATATGGATTCTCTCATTGCAGGAGCGTTTCTTAAAGAGGAGTCTTTTTTAGACTGGGGTACTGGGGGAGGATTCCCAGTTATTCCCCTTTCTCAGCTTCAAAAAGTATTAGGTACTGAAAAAAAGTTAATTTGTGTGGATAGTGTTGCTAAAAAAATAGCTGCAGTGAATGAGTTTTGCTCCAGTTTAAGTTTGCCAGTAGCTGGTTATGTCGGTAGAGGTGAGCAGCTACTAAAGAGTTCTCCATGGAAGTTTCAGATATCTTCTGTAACGGTGAGAGCAGTGGCTGCTCCAGAGAAAATGATCCCTTGGATGCGAAAGGTTCAAGTTGAGAGCTGGTTTTTATATTTGGGCCCAAATCAACTTATGTTGTGGCAGTCGTACGAAGAAAAGCTTAGGGAGATGGGCTTTTTTCTCACAGTTGAAAAAAATATTAATCTTCCCTTAAATATGGGAAGTCGAATTCTTTTATTAATTAAAAAATAGATGATTTGTTCTACGTAGAACGTACTTTTTTGTTCCATGTAGAACAAAAAAGTAGATCGCTCTATAAAAAAGGAGTAATTTATTTGCTAAGAGGCATTTATGGGAAAAGTAATCTCAATCATTAATCAAAAAGGCGGGGTGGGAAAAACCACAACAGCCATTAACTTAGCGGCTTCCTTAGCTGTTGCGGAGCGTCAAACTTTAATCTTAGATTTTGATCCTCAGGGGAACGCAACCAGCGGCTTGGGTGTTACTAAGGAGAGATTCCAGATAATACTATTTATCACGCTAACAGGTTCAATTCCTTATCCCGGAAGCAGTATTTGAAACTGATTTACCTGGTTTATGGGTTTCGCCAGCTGACCAAGACTTAAGTGGAGCTGAAGTTGAGTTAGTAAATGCAATAGCAAGGGAGCAAAAGCTTAAAATAGCTCTAGAGAGTGTTCGCGATAAGTTTGACTATATATTAATAGATTGCCCTCCTAGTCTTGGGCTTTTAACTATTAACTCCTTAACCGCATCAGACTCTTATTTAGTTCCTATGCAGTGTGAGTATTTTTCGCTAGAAGGATTATCTCAGTTAATGTCTACAGCTGGGCTAATCAAGAGCGCACTAAATCCCAATCTAGAACTAGAGGGAATCTTGCTTACTATGTTTGATTCTCGAAATAATTTAGCACACCAAGTTTCTAATGAAGTAAAAACGCACTTTGGGTCAAAGTTATTTCAAACCGTTATTCCAAGAAATATCCGATTAAGTGAAGCCCCAAGCCACGGAAAGCCAATTTTACTTTATGATATCGAGTCTAAGGGCGCAAAGTCGTATCTAGATGTAGCAAGAGAACTCATTGAGAGAAATTACTCTTTAAAACAACAACCTAAATCTGAATTAAACTCTTTAAATATATAGTGAGTGCAATATGAATATCCCTACTAATCCATCACCTAAACAACCAAATAGACCAGCTCTTGGCAAAGGTTTAGCTAGTTTATTGCCTTCGGCTGCACAAGTAGCTAATACTCAGCCGTCACAACAAAATAAGACAACTCCACCACCAGTATTGGGTTTGGAAAATAAAGATAGGATTCCTGGTGTAGCTATGGTGGATGTATCTTTGATACAAGTAAACCAGTTTCAACCAAGAAGAGATTTTGATGAAGCTGCTTTAAGAGACTTGGCTGATTCTATATTAGCTAATGGTATTATTCAGCCACTAGTGGTTCGCCGCTTAGATGATGGTAAATATCATTTGATTGCTGGTGAGAGAAGACTAAGAGCTTCTAAAATAGCTGGCTTACAACAAGTACCTGTTGTGGTTAGAAAATCTAGTGATAAAGAAAGTTTAGAAATTGCTTTAGTTGAAAATATTCAAAGAGAAGACTTAAATTGTGTTGATATCGCTCTTTCTTATTTTCAGCTTTCTGAAGATTTTCACTTAACTCAAGAAGAGATTGCTAAGAGAGTTGGTAAAGATAGGGTTTCAGTTGCAAATTTTCTTAGATTACTAAAATTACCAGAATCTATTATTGATGATCTAAGACAAGAGCGCCTAAGCTTAGGTCATGGCAAGGTTCTTTTATCTATTACCGATCCTGTTAAAAGATTAGAGATTCGAAATAAAATTATAGAAAAAAATCTTTCAGTCAGAGATACCGAAGAATACGTAAATCAATTAGCTGAAAAAACTGGTCAAACTTTGCAAAAAAATAAAAAGAAAGAGGTTCCTTTAGAGTTAAGGCACTTCTCAGAGCGCTTAGGAAGATCTTTGGGTACTCGCGTAAAAGCTAAGGGTGATCAATATAAGGGAAGTATAGTGATAGATTATTTTTCTAAAGAGGATTTAGATCGAATTAGTGAGCAATTATTAAGGTAGAAATATGAGAACAAAGTTAAGTGCAACTAAAGACAATCAAGAGGTAACTGGGGTCTTAGACCAAGGCTCAGAATTTGATGGGGTACTTAGTTTCGAGGGTGCATTCCGCATTGGTGGAACTTTTAAGGGAAAAATATTTTCAGATGATATTTTAATTATAGGTGAAGGGGCAGAGGTCTCAGCTGAGATAGAGGTAGGCACTCTAATTTTGTCGGGCAATTTTGAAGGGTCTGTAAAAGCAAAAGACCGTGTTGAGATTCATTATCCTGCGGTGTTTCGTGGTAATATTCAGTCGCCTTCACTAATGGTGGCTGACGGCGTTGTTTTTGAAGGTGTGTCACAAATGAACACAGAAGCTCAAATTTAAAAAAAATCAGAAAAATCATTTTAAGACAATTGACTGTAGGCGATCTATTCGGTACACAGGGTCATACTAAAACACTAGAGATATGAAATGATTGCCGATCTTCAGCGACAGCTAGGAATTGATTCAAGTTTTTTTCCACTATTTATTATTTTTGTATTCGTCTTTTTATGGCTTCGTTACGTTTATTTTTCTCCCTTTATAAACCTAATTAAAGAAAGAGAAAAAAGTTCTGAAGGTGCTAATGAGGCAGCGGGAGAAGAAAACGCTAAGGCAAAAGAATTAGAAGAAGAGCTATTGGTACTTGAAAAAACGTTCCGTAAAAAAGTTATTGAACTTAGAGAAGAAAAAGTGAAAGCCGTGCAAGTTGATTTAGCTGGCGTATTTAGTAAAGAAAAAGAAATTGCAAAAAAACAAATTGAATCTGCGCGAGCTCAGGCTCTAGAAAATGAGAAGAGTGAGCTTAAGGCGCTAGAGGCTCAAGTAGATGAGTACTCTATAGCTTTAGCTAGTAAGCTAACAAATAATAAGGTGAGGATTTAGTGGCTGCAGGTAATGGTTTTCAAGTAGTTATCCCCTACGCATTTAATGCTTCAGTGGTTGTTGTTATTTTGTTTGTGCTTTTAAGAAAACCAACAAAGAAGTTTGTTTTTCAAAGGCACGAGAGAATGAAAGATCTTTTTGAGTCTGCTAAGAAAGCAAAATTAGAGGCCGAGCAAGCACTTTCTTCTGCTCAATTAAATTTAGAGCAATTTAAGAAAAATGAGCAGCAATTGTTTTCCAAGGAAGTAGAGAAAATTGATCGCGAGATTCAAGAATTAAAAACTAAAAATGAAGATGAGATAAAACGATTAAAAGTTGAGGCCGATCGCTTAGTTAAAAATGAGTTAGAGTCAGCTGGAAGCAGGGTGGTTGAGAGGTTCGTTAAAATGATTACAGATGCAACATCTTCAAAATTAGAGTCTAAATTACAGAAAGATGATCACGTAGCAATTATTAATGATGCTCGGTCTAATATTGAGGCGGGTGTGTAGTGGCAACTATTTCTAAAGTTTACGCTAAAGCAATTTTTGAATTAGCAAAAGAAACAAATAAAATTGATCAAATAGCTGCTGATGTAGATAGTTTAAAAACACTTTTTTCTTCAGAGAAAAAAATTATCCAAGCGCTTTCTTTAAAAAATGTTTCTTTAGATAAGAAACAAGAAATTTTAAATGATTTAAGTGCGAGCTTGAATTTACAACAAGTAACAAAAAAATTTTTAAGTCTATTATTAGGGCGTTCACGTATAGATTCGTTCCCTGCTATTGCGGAAGAATTTAGTCAAATGCAGTTAAATGATAGAGGGGTAAAAACAGGCACTATATATTCTCCCATAGAACTATCTATGGATGAATTGCAGTCTATTCAAAGCTCTATTGAAAAGAGAATTCAATCAAAAGTTATTTTTGATATTAAAGTGAATAAAAAATTACTCGGCGGCATTGTGGCAAAAGTAGACGGAAAAACTTTCGATGCAAGTATTAAAGCCCAGTTAGATAAATTTAAAGGTAAAACAGTTTAGGTTAAATTATAGGAGAAAATCATGAAGCTTCGAGCAGATGAAATTAGTCAAATTATCAAAAAACAGATAGCTGATTTTGATACTAAGCTTGACGTGGCAGAAACAGGTTCTGTTTTAACAGTAGGTGACGGGATCGCTAAAATCCATGGACTAGAAAATGCTCAAGCAGGTGAGTTATTAGATTTTAGTGATGGTGTAATGGGACTTGTAATGAACCTAGAGGAAGGCTCTGTGGGAGCATCAATTTTAGGTGATGACACTATTATTAAAGAAGGCCGCTCAGTTAAGAGAACAGGAAAAATTTTCGAAGTTCCTGTAGGTGAAGCCCTATTAGGTCGTGTGGTAAATTCTCTTGGGTTACCTATTGATGGCGCTGGTCCGATTAAATCAGAACATTCTCGAAGAGTAGAAATCAAAGCTCCTGGGATTTTAGCTAGAAAATCTGTACATGAGCCGCTTCAAACAGGAATTAAAGCAATTGATTCTATGATTCCCATTGGTCGAGGCCAGAGAGAATTAATTATTGGCGACCGACAAACAGGAAAAACAGCAATTGCTCTTGATACGATTATCAATCAAAAAGGCAAAGGCGTTTATTGTTTTTACGTAGCTATCGGACAAAAGCAATCTACAGTTGCTCAGGTAGTAGAAAAGCTTAAGCGTGCAGGAGCAATGGAATATACCACCATTATCGCTGCAACAGCTGCAGACCAAGCGCCCATTCAGTTTATTGCACCTTATGCGGGTGTAACCATGGCTGAGTATTTTAGAGATACAGGCCGACATGCATTAATTGTATATGATGATTTAACAAAACAAGCACAAGCGTATCGTCAGCTTTCTCTATTATTAAGAAGACCTCCAGGCAGGGAAGCTTATCCTGGAGACGTATTTTATCTTCACTCAAGACTGTTAGAGCGTGCTGCTAAATTATCAGATAAATTAGGCGCTGGTAGTTTAACTGCTCTTCCAATTATCGAAACACAAGCTGGTGACGTATCTGCTTATATTCCGACAAACGTAATCTCTATTACAGACGGTCAAATTTTCTTAGAAAGTGATCTTTTCTATTCAGGTCAAAGACCTGCTGTGAACGTGGGGATTTCTGTATCAAGGGTAGGTGGAAGCGCTCAAATTAAAGCGATGAAGTCTGTAGCGGGAACACTTCGTTTAGACTTAGCTCAATATAGAGAAAAGGCTGCATTTGCTCAGTTTGGATCAGATTTAGATGCTGCAACACAAAAACAGTTAGCTCGTGGCCAACGATTGATGGAGTTGTTAAAGCAAGGTCAATATGCCCCAGTAGAGGTAGAGAACCAAGTAGTTGCTATTTACGCCGCTAACCAAGGATATTTAGACACTGTGCCTGTGAAGAAAATTCAAGACTGGGAGCAAAGCTTTATTCGAGAGTTAAAAGCGAATAGTCCTGAAGTTTTAAAAGAAATTTCTTCTTCTGGAAAATTAGATGGAGCAAATAAAGATAAGTTAGATGGCTTGTTGAAAAACCACGTTAAGTCGTTCACCGCTTAATATATAGGATATAAAATGGCTTCTGGAAAAGACCTTAAAAGACGAATCGCGAGTGTAAAGAGCACACAGCAAATTACGAAGGCTATGAAGATGGTAGCTGCTGCTCGTTTGCGTAGAGCTCAAGAGGCGATCATTCGTGCTAGGCCTTTTTCAGTAGCGATTAAATCAACAGTACAAAATCTACTTTTAGATGGCGATATTCGTGCGAAGCATGCCCTTTTAGAAAAAAGAGAAAACCCAAAAAGCGCTTTAGTAATTGTTATCTCTTCTGATCGTGGTCTTTGCGGTAGCTTCAACTCTTCATTACTGAAGAGAACCGAAAACTACTATAAGCAAAATAAAGATGTCTATTCTGAGGGTATAAAATTTCTCTGTATAGGTAAAAAAGGGAACGAATATCTTACACATAGAAAAATACCTGTATATAAGTATATCGCAGATTTTCAAAAAACAATGACGTACGCAAAGATTCAAGTCTTAGCAGAAGATTTAATGAGTCGTTTCATTAATAAAGAATTCGATGAAGTTCATGTGATTTATTCAGAGTTTAAGTCAGCGATTTCTCAATCTGTTACTATGCAGACAATTCTTCCGATAGATGCAAGTACTGAAGAAAAAGAGACTAAGTCAGTTGCTACTCAGTCAGAGTTTTTATTCGAGCCAGAAAAAGAACAAATTTTAAATGCATTATTGCCAAGGTATTTTAAAGCGAAATTATATCAATCATTACTAGAATCGGCTGCCAGTGAACATGGTGCGCGTATGTCTGCTATGGAAAATGCTACAAAGAATGCTGGTGAGATGATTAGAAAACTAACATTAGAGTATAACAAAATTCGCCAAGCGGGAATTACTAAAGAATTATTAGAAATCGTTTCAGGGGCCGAGGCCTTAAATTAATAGGAGAGAAAAATGTCTGCACAATCTATGGACGCAAAAGTCGGAAAAATTAAACAAGTTCTTGGTCCGGTAGTTGACGTTGAGTTTCCTTCAGGAGACCTTCCAGCTATTTTCGATGCTGTTAGAATTACAACTGAGCCCAGCTATCGATGATAAAGCGGGAAACTTGGTGGCTGAAGTAGCTCAGCATCTTGGAGAAAATACAGTTCGCTGTATTTGCAATAGACCAACAGACGGTCTTGTTCGTGGAATGGAAGTAGTAAATACAGGAGATCAAATACTTACTCCTGTAGGTCCAGAAGCGCTAGGTAGAATTATAAATGTAATCGGAGAGCCTATAGATGAAATGGGACCGATTAATGCAAAAAAGAAATATCCTATTCATAGATCAGCGCCTACTTTTACCGACCAATCAACAGCGGCAGAGCCTTTTTGGACTGGGATTAAAGTAATTGATTTATTAGCTCCTTACACAAAGGGGGGAAAAATCGGTCTCTTCGGTGGTGCCGGTGTAGGTAAAACTGTACTTATTCAAGAATTAATTAACAACGTGGCAACTCAACATGGTGGATACTCTGTATTCGCAGGCGTTGGAGAACGTACTCGTGAAGGAAACGACCTTTGGGTAGAAATGAAAGAAGCGGGAGTATTAAGTAAGACTGCTCTTATTTTCGGTCAAATGAACGAGCCGCCTGGAGCTAGAGCTCGAGTTGCTCTTACTGGTCTTTCTGTAGCGGAATACTTTCGTGATGAAGAAAACCAAGACGTATTATTTTTCGTAGATAATATTTTCCGATTTACACAAGCAGGGTCTGAAGTGTCGGCTCTTTTAGGTCGTATCCCTTCAGCGGTAGGATACCAACCAACACTTGCAACAGAGATGGGTGAACTGCAAGAGCGTATTACATCAACAACTAAAGGTTCTATTACTTCTATTCAAGCAGTTTATGTACCTGCAGATGATTATACCGATCCGGCTCCTGCAACTACGTTTACTCACTTAGATGCAACAACTAACCTTTCTCGTCAAATTGCTGAGTTAGGAATTTACCCTGCAGTAGATCCACTAGCATCTACTTCAAGAATTCTTTCTCCTGATGTGGTTGGTGATGATCACTATGCGACAGCTCGCTCTGTTCAATCTACACTACAACGCTATAAAGAATTACAAGATATTATTGCGATTCTTGGTATGGACGAGCTTTCAGAAGAAGATAAATTAACAGTAACTAGAGCTAGAAAGTGTCAAAGATTTTTATCTCAACCTTTCTTTGTTGCTGAACAGTTTACCGGTATGTCTGGTAAGTTTGTGAAAATTGAAGATACCATCCAAGGATTTAAAGAAATCTTAGAAGGTAAGCACGATGCTTTACCTGAGCAGGCCTTTTTATATGTTGGAACAATCGGTGACGCAGTAGAGAAGGCTGAAAAATTAAAGGCATAAAATGGCAGCGAATAATCAAATGCAATTAAGTGTAGTTACTCCAGAGAAATCTATTGTCACTAATATAGATGTGGCCTCTGTGGTCCTACCTGGTGAGCTAGGTCAAATGACTCTTCTTCCGGGTCATATAAATTTACTCACTACTCTTGGGCATGGTGTCTTTGGTTACCGTGTAAAAGATGAGTGGCAAATTGCATTCCTTGCTGGGGGTTTTGCTCAAGTATTTAACGGTTCCGTTACTGTTTTAGCAGAAACCATGGAAATGGAAAAAGACCTCGATTTAGCTAAGGCTGAAGCAAATCTAAAAGAAATTATTACTAAATTAGCTCAATTAAAGGCTGGCTCTAGTGAATATACTTCTGCCTTAGAAGAAAAAGGCTTCGCTGAATCGCGTGTAAAAGCTGCTCAGAAAAAAATACACTAATTTAATACTAAATAGTGTTTATTTGTCTTTTGACAAAATGACAATCTGTAATAGGCAGTGCTGCATTTTCTCTTTCTGCAACAGAAGAATTTGTGAAATACTAGTGAGTAATGAGCACAAATTCCATGGACGGAAAAATCGTAGGCAAGATGAATATTCGTGATAAATGCATCCGAATTATTTCTTCTTCAGCAATTGCCGGCCTAACTTTATCTTTTGTTGTTGGTGAATGGGTTGACTACCAATCACAAAAATTAGGAAAAGTAGCTGTCGATAATAGAATTTATCCGCAAAAAATATTGCCAATTACTCCCATAAAGTCTCTAGTAGAAAAAATTCGCGTTGAATCTATTGAAAACTCTATCTTAGCGTCTAATTCAGTTCATGAACCTGAAGCTGTACAAAAAATTGCAGATGTAATTCTGCCGCAAAAGAGCTTTGATCTTAAGCCATTAGCAAAAATGGCTCCGTCGGACATGATGGCAAAAGCACCTAAAGTTGTTAATTCTGTATCTGTTGATCAAATAAATAAAATTTTCGATAAAATCCAGACAGTCCGTGGAGCTATATATAAGGATATAGAAAAAACAGATACCTTTAACTCTGTTATTGTTTCGCAAAACTATAATTCAAAAGACAAAATAGAAAAAAAATTAGATCTAAAAAAGATCGAAGCTTCTAAAAATGAAAACGAAACAAAAAAGACTACTGAAGTATCTATCGTTAATGGTGTAGAAACAAAAAACAATATAGAAGCTAGTTTTACAGATCGATACGTATTGCTCGGAAAAATTATACCGAATACTACAGAGCAATTACTTGGGCATTTTGAGGTTTCTGCATTTGAGAAAATATCATCCGAAGGAATGCCTGTGGGTTTTCCTATAAGCCAAGAAATTCTAAGAAAAGGCGTTTCATCATATAAATTAGAAATCCCACATAAGTATAGAACGGTATTTCTATTTGCTCAGTACTTTGGGCCGAGCGGAACTTCAACATGGATTCAACCAGAAAAGAACCCCATTTCTTTTTCTAAAGACAGTAAATATGTAGCTGACCTATATATGAAAATGGAAGATAGTATTTCTTCGGTCTCTGCAGCTGTTTCTGAGGTAAAAAAAGAAGCTAAAGCAGTAGAGAAACAATATATAAGAGGTAGAGTTCTTACCTATTTTGCTAATACGAAAGCGATTCCTCAATCAGATGTTGTTGTTAAAGTTAGAGGTAGAAAAGAGGCGGTCAGAACAAATTCAAATGGCTATTTTTCTATCCCGGCTGGTAGTTTTACAGGCACTATTTTTTTAGAATTGCTAAAGCCTGGATATCATCCATCAATATTAGAGATTAGTAATGATGATTTTTCAAAAACTCATGAAGCTTTTTTATTATCTAGAGACGCAGCATCACAGGTAGCCCGAAAAATAGGAATCAACCAAGGCTCACAAAAAGGAATTTATATAGGTAGAATTAAAGGCTCTTCTGGTGAATCAATATCTGGAGCAAGTGTATCTTTAAGCATTAATTCTGAAGGCCCATTCTACTTTAATGAAGATGGGATTCCCTCTAGGGATCTACGTAAAACAACACAAGACGGTAGGTTTGTATTTTTTAATGTTGATGCGGCTTTGGGGTTTTTGGAGTCAACAATAGACGGAGAATCAATTGCACCAACTTCTACAGCGTTTGTAGATGGCGGGCAATTCATTTACGAAGATTTAGTTTTAGATAAAACTGAGGTAAAAGGGCGAATTTTTAGTCCTGTTGGATTAGAAAATAAAAAGGGGCTTGTGAATATAGATCAAGCAAAAGTACGAGTGGTTGGTTCTTCTGATTGGATTACAACAGATTCCAATGGCATATTTACGTTGCCGATAAAAAAATGGTTTCAAAATAAAAGAGTAGACTTAGAATTTTCAACAGCTAATTTTTTCAACCACAGATATTCAATAGTAGTCAAAGGGCCTAACGTATTTAAAAATCTTTATGCTTTTCCGGCAGTCTATATTCGCAAACTAGCTAGAGCAATTGATCTAGACTTAGATTCGATGAATGGGATTGTATTTGGAAAAATAAAAAATAGAAGCGTAAGAGTAGATGCCCTTAGTGACCATTCTGCACAGAATTTTGCTAAAGATTTCTATTTTGATTTTAAAGGGAGACTACGTGGGTCTCACTATATGACTGATCCACGATTTGGTACTTTTGTTATATTTAATATACCTAAGGGAAGAAGCATAATTAATGGAAGTACAAAATCAGGGAAATTATATTTCTCAGATGCTGTATCTATAGCTCCATCTACTATTTCTATTGTACTAGATTAGGCTAGCAGGCCTAGGTCATTTAATTTCGTATTCTCTAAGCGTTTCAATAGCGGCCATAAAACCAATTCTAACAATTTTTTCCATAAACTTTGCAGAAAAACTAAAGTGTTCACCGAAAAACATTTCATGGTCTGATGGTCTTGGATTGATATAGATATAATTAGTATTTTTACTAATGGATAGTTTTGTTTCTAGAATGCGTAGAATATTTTTCTTATGTTGATCAGAAAAATTATTGTCATCTAAATAGTTTTTAACCGAATCAAGAGCGGCAAGCTTTTGATTTCTTGAATAAATAGAAGATTGGATTCTTCTTTCTATCATTAAATAGATCGCTTGGATTCCTATAGCAGTGATGCCAAATTTTGTTAGAGAGCCAACTTCTCGGGAGAAATGATATGGTTGGTGGGTGTAGCTAGCGATAATAAGGTCTGCCCCCATCTGCTCAGCAACATTTGTTGAGAGGGTCTCTCTGATTTCACCATCAAAAAAATAAACGATTTTTCCTTTTTTATTACGTATTCCATAAGGGGAAAATATAGGAGGTAAAGAAATAGATGCTGCAACAGCATCAGAAACAGAGACCCCTGTTTCATATAGGCACCTAGGATCATCTTTAGGTGGAGGTAGCAGACGGTTAGAGAAAATCACTCGTTTGGAGTGATTAAGCTGCGTTGCAACTACTCCGAAATCAGGTAAATAATCTTTGAAGTCGTTAGAGGGTAGTACGTCTTCTCTCATATATCTTTCGACCCCAGAGGTAGTGAATAAACCAGATAGAGAGAGAAGCTTTTGTCTTCTATATAAGAGATCAATAGCGCCTATTGTCATATTTCTGATTCTATGAGAAATGCTTCTGTGTGCAGCCGTCTCATGAGGAGATGATTTTACAGACATTAGAGTCGTATAAGAGAGCGGTTTAAGTGCGCTTTGATTTTTCTTGGTTTTACCTAAGTATGAATTAAAAATTTGCTCTATTGAGTATCCAGAGGCTAGGTAGGCTGAAATTACACTACCAGCGCTTGATCCAATATAAGTATCTATGGTCAAATTTTCTTTGGCTACCCTTTTGCTGCTTGATTTAAGTCCACCGAGAAATTTAAATCCTTTTTCCTGAAGAGCTAGGGTCACGCCCATATGAAAGGCGGCAGCTTTGGTTGCTCCGCCAGAGCAAACAAAGGCGATTTTTTTAGGATTCTCAATACTTATTTTTTTGCTCACTTAGTATTAAAGGTAAAGAAATGAGTAAAAACAGTCAATTGATGACTTGCAATAGATAAAAAATTCATGAATACTCAAAAATGAAACTATAGAATCAGGAAGATTGGAGAAGAGTATGCATAATATGGAGTGGTTACCTCTAACTGAATACGCATTACGTTCAGGTATAAGCATATCAACGCTTCGCAGAAAAATTAAATCCAATACTATAGATTATAAAATGGAAGAAGGCAGGTATTTGGTTAGGTTTGAATCTGATGAAAAACCTAAGGTTCATAAGTTTATTTCTGATGACCGACCCATTGCCCCAAAGCCACAGAAGATCGCAAAAGAGACAAAGAAGACAGAACCTGTAGTCAGTATAAATGTACAGGAAGTTAATAAAGTATCAGTGCCAGAAGGTTTAGCGTCAGGCTCACCAACTTCTAACCAAAGGGTTGCCCTCATAGAAAGCGATTTAAAGTGGCGCGCATTAGAAGCTAGAGTTTCTGGAATGGCTAAGAAGATGGATTTTTTATCAGAACAATTAGCAGAACTTAAAATGCTAGTGAAAATATTCGAGGAACGCCTTGATCAAGATAAATTTTAAATTCCTAATTATTATTACTCTATTGGTAAGTGGTACCGCATTTTCGGAAGAAAAAACTATTAACGGTATTACCTATTCGCAAGACCAAGCTGGAAAATATCAAACAGTAGGGGAAAAAAATCCTATCAGCTTGCCGTCGTTCAACTTAAAGAAGATTTTTCTTTTCCCTTCAGCTGACCAAGTAAATGGTGTTTTAGGAAGCCAATTAGATAAAAAGCTTGAGCAGCTTTTTAGAAGAGATAGTCGTTTTGATATAGTAATAGATAGAGAAATTATTAGGGCGCTAAATCCATCTAATTCCGCATACGGGCGAGCCGTTTTAGAACCAGCAGTTCATGGTGAAGCTATAAAAGTTGCAAACGCAGATGCATCAGCGTTGCTGAGAGTTAGTTATCAGGGCGCTAAGTCTGAACTTATATTAGAAATTCGAGATAAATTAGGTGATTTACTATTTCAAGAAAAGGGAGATCTACCGACATATTCTACTTTAGATTCTAGAGAAGGATTATTAATTAAATTATTTGATTCTTTTGTATCGAAAATACCTTTTTCTGGAACTATTACTGGCAGAACAGGTGCCGATCTAATTTTAGACTTAGGCTCTGGTCAAGTTAAGAATTCTGACGAATTAGATGTAATAAGAATTCTTTCTGTTCAAAGACATCCCTTATTAAAGGTAGTGGTAGGAACAGATTTTTTAAGACTAGGTCGTGTGAAAGTTACAAAAGTTGATCGTACTATCTCATTTGCAAAAATTTTAGAAGAGACTCCAGGAGAGAGAGTTCAGCCAGGAGATAAGTTATTAATTTCTACTCAAAAATGGGGGAGAATTTCTTTAGATCAAGAAATGCCAACCACTAATAACACACAAAGAAGCGCTATGGGTGGTGAGCAGCTAGTGTTTAAAGATGAAAAATTAGAAGGTGATTTTGACAAACCCAAGGCAAGATATGGAGTTATTGGACTAGGTCTAGGCTATGGTTCTTTATCTCACTCCCAAACAATTAACGCAACAAACCAAGAGTTTTCAGGTTCTGGAATTGGTGGATCTATAGATGGTGAGCTATGGATTACAAAGAATTGGATTTTAAAATTAGATTTGGCCATTTTAAATAGCAGTCTTTCTAACTCTACCGGAACCAAATTAGGTGATGCTAGTTTTAAGAAATTTAGTGGTGCTGGAGGATATAGATTTTTTCCAGACTCTCTTATGTCTGGGTTATCTATTACTGGTCTTCTTGGTTATAGATCGATCAGTTTTCAATATCCTGTAATAACGGCCCAATCTTTAGAGCCTCAAAAATTTACTGGAATATTTTTTGGAATGGGTGCTGATGTAGGGTTCACTCAAGGGCATAGTTTCTTGGTAGGAATTCAAATCATGCCTTTTGCTTCTTTAGCTCAAGGGCAGGGATTATTGGGCACAACCGATGGAGGAACCAATATCTCTTTTCAAGCAGGCTGGAGGTATGAATTTATACCTAACTTAAAAGCAGGTGTTGGTATAGAGTTTGATTCGGCAAGTGGTAATTATACGAATAATAATGTTGTTAATGAAAAGCATTTTCGTATTGGGCCTAATATTTCTTACGCATTTTAGATAGAAATTTAACATGAATAAAGATGCATTTCGTTTAAAAGAACTCGTTTCTCTTATTAATAAATATAATGTTCAATATTATGAAAATAATGAATCAGAGGTTTCTGATCATGCATATGATTTGCTCTTTAGAGAATTAGAAGAATTAGAGAAAAAGTATCCAGAGTTAGTGGATGAAAATACCCCAACTAAAAAAGTTGGTTTAAAGGCATCTGATGGATTTAAGAAGAAAGAGCATAAGCTGCCAATGCTTAGCATATCAAATTCTATGGATCACTCGGAGATGGTGCAATTTCATGAACGAGTTCTCAAGAACTTGGGCATAAAAGAAGAAAAAAAATTGTATATATGTGAGCCAAAATTTGATGGCTTAAGTATGAACTTAACATACGAAAATGGGAAATTGCTTTCTGCAGTCACTAGAGGTGATGGTCGAATAGGTGAAGATGTAACCAGTAACGCGAAGGTCGTTAAAAATATTCCTCAAAAACTGACAGGAAAAAATCTCCCAAAAGTTTTTGAAGTCAGAGGAGAGATTCTTTTACCAATTAGTGCTTTTCAAAAACTAAATAGAGAACAAGAGAAAGAAGGAAAAAAAGTTTTTGCCAACCCTAGAAATGCAGCTTCGGGAAGCATGAGGCAGCTAGATTGGACAATTACGCAAGAGCGTGACTTAAAGTTTATGGCCTATAGTATAGGTTTTTGGAGTGATGGTCATAAGCCAGAAACTCAGCATGAGGTATTGAAATTTTTAGAATCAGAAAAATTTCATATCACAGAATATTTTGCACTTTGCTCTAATCCAGATGAAATAGAGAGTTTCTATTTATCGATAAGCGAGAAAAGAGAATCACTAGACTTCGATATAGACGGTGTTGTTGTTAAAGTGAATAGATTTGATTATCTAGAAGAGCTAGGTGCTGTAAGTCGTAGTTTAAGGGGAATGACAGCTTATAAATTTGCCCCTCGACAAGAGAAGACAAAAATAGAAAGTATTAGCCTACAAGTTGGAAGAACCGGAGTAATTACTCCAGTGGCAAATTTGTATCCAGTAAATATACATGGAGTTACTGTTTCTAGGGCAGCACTTCATAATCAAGAAGAAATAGAGAGAAAAGACATTCGTATAGGTGATACAGTTGTTGTTCAGCGTGCCGGTGATGTGATTCCAGAGATTGTATCTGTTGATTTGTCTTTTCGTACTGGAAAAGAAAAGAAGTTTGTTTTTCCTAAAAAATGTCCTTCATGTGGAAGCGATTTAATTAAACTGCAAGATGAAGTCGCCATTCGGTGTCTGAATTCATTGAGTTGTCCGGCACAGATACAAGAACAAATAGAACATTTTATATCGAAATCAGGTTTTAATATTGTTGGTTTAGGTACAAAGATTATAGAGCAGTTATTAGAAAATAAGCTCATATCTTCAGCAAAAGATATATTTACCTTAAAAGAAGCTGACCTATTAAATTTAGAAGGGTTTAAAGAAAAATCAGCAAAAAAGCTTGTTGAAGCCATAGAAGAGAGTAAAAAAATAGAATTACCTAAATTTTTATTCGCTTTAGGCATCCGACACGTCGGCGAGCGAATGGCAAGAACCTTAGCCTCTAATTATCCGGATATACGGTCACTTTTTAAGCTAAGTGTAGAAGATTTTTTAAAATTAGAGGATGTTGGTGAGACTGTAGCGATGAGTATCCACAACTTCTTTCAGGATAAAAAAAATCAAGAAGAGATTCAGTCACTTATAGATTTGGGTATCCAAATTTCTGCCAAAGAAAAAGTCTCTGACGCATTGTTAGGAAAGACTTTTGTCATTACAGGGAGCTTTGAACAAGCATCTAGAGAAGAAATTTCTAGTTGGATTCAAGAAAGATCCGGAAAAGTAAGTAGCAGTATTTCAAAAAAGACAGATTTTCTTATTGCTGGAGAGAATGCAGGCAGCAAATTGGAGAAAGCCAGAACACTGGGTGTGAAAATTATCTCTTATGACGAATTGTCAGATCTCTCACGGTAGTGCGTAAATTTTTTTTTGTACTATTAAATCTTTTAAGTTTATCCTGAAGTTAGACGAAAACAGTTCTAGCGATTTCAATTTGGGAATTGCAGGAAGCAAGGAAGAGTAATGACTAGAAGTTTTTCGCAAATTAATTTTTTAAGAAAAGGAATTTTATTTCTTTTCTTACTAACGGCATTTTCGTGTTCCAGTCAATCGACAGATTCTGAAACCATGCCTGAGTTTCCGGCATCAGAAGCAGATCTTTTAGATAATAGCGAGCAGGCCACAGAAGTTGCAGATAGCAGTATTTTCTCAGATTTGAATCCTACTAATGAGCCAAGTGCGGGACTTATAGATAACAGCTCTTCAAATTCATTAGATACATATGTAGACGATGGTGCGCCTTTTTATTCACCTGTTGGTGGAGAGAAGCTAGGTCGAGTTGCTTATACTCTTTATGGCAATCGTAATAAAGTTTCCCTACTGGAAGAGAAAAACCCAGGTATTACGAGAGAGCAGCAGTTAAGTACAAGTGACAAGGTGTATTTTGATTTTGCTGGATTAAATCCTCAGGTTCGTTTGCTAACAAAAGATTTAATAGAAAGATATCCGGCTCAGCTTGCTGAATCTATTCAATCAAGCAATGGATTAAGCCTAACTACTACTGTTGTTGCGCAGGGCGAGACCTTACAAATGATTTCTCAAAGGCTCTATGGCACTACACGTTACTGGACTGAAATTTATTTATTGAACCATAAAGAATTAAAAAATTACGATACCGTAAGACCGGGTATCTCTTTATCGGTATACCAAAGAGATGTTCAGCTAGCAGATGCTGCAATGGTACCAGCTTCAACCGGCTCTTATGGAGACGATGACGGAGGCTATTCAGCTGCAGCAGATACGAATCAAGTTATGGATAGTCAAGAAGAGAGCACAAATTTGGTTCCGTCAACGCCTACCCAATCTAATAATAGAGTAGAACAAAGGGTTGTTGAAGAGACGATCCCAGAGCAACCAGCTGATCCTATCCCAGATATGGGTGCAGCGGCGGATGCTAGATCAATGGCAGAGCCTACTCAAGTGGCCCCGCCGCCGCCTGCTTATACTCCTCAAGAGCTAGCGACTTCATCAACTGATGAAGGCTCAGCAAGCTTTTTAGGAAGTACAACAAATTTAAGAAGAGTGGTATTCGTGGCCTTAGTGGTCATTATTGGTCTTGTAGCCTTCTTTATGACAGGATCAAAGAGAAAGAAAAAATTCGATATGCTAGACGTGACCTCAACAGATACGGCTGGACGTCCAAAGCTACAAAAGAACGCCAACAATAAAGATGTTGGTTAGTCAAAAATGAATATTCAAAATTAGTCTCTTTTTTTAGGCCTATTTATTTGGCCAGTCTCTATTCCTTTTAGAGTTCTATCCCATTTACCACAAAAGCTTTGGTACTTTGAAATAAAGGTATTGGCGTGAAACTTTTCAGAAGAATTGGATGCGGTCGCTAGAGCACCCTTAATTTTGGTCACTAAATTGTCTAACTGTGTTCTTTCTTGGCGTGGGGGGTCTTCTTCTCCGCCCTGGAAATATATATTGTACTTACGATTTAATGCCTCTAAGTCTCTTGTGGCTTTATCAACTTCTTTTTTTAGTGGGCTTTCTAGTGCCATTCACCTATTTTAAAGGGGTGAGAGTAAAATTGCTATTCTCTTTATCTGTAAAATTCCATATTAATAATACTGTTTTAAGGAGTGTAAAAGCTTATGGCGAAGAGTAAATTTTCTTGTCAGTCATGTGGCCATCAATCTGTTCAGTGGCTTGGAAAGTGCCCCTCCTGCGCTGAGTGGAATACTTTTGTAGAAGAGTTAGAAGAAAGTTCAGTTGCTAATAAGGGAGAGAGGAGTTCTTCTCTTATTCAAAAAATCTCACAAAATAAAAGTCGTACTAAGCAAAATTTAGGAAACACAAAACCTAAAGCGCTGAATAAAATCGAATCCACAGAAACCATTAAATTAAGTACAAAAATACAAGAACTAGATAGGGTTTTAGGTGGCGGTCTAGTTGATGGATCTTTTTCACTAATTGGAGGAGAACCTGGAATAGGTAAATCAACTTTATTGCTCCAAACACTTGGTATTCTTAGTGAAAAGAAAAAGGTGCTCTATGTAAGTGGTGAAGAGTCGGTAGAGCAAATTAAATATAGAGCTGATCGATTAAAGGTGAGGTCTGAAAATTTATTTGTAGTATCTGAAACAGAATGGGAAAAAATTATTCTGATGGTTGAAGAGCTTGATCCTGATGTTTTAGCTATTGATTCTATCCAAACGGCATTTACAAATGAAATAACTTCAGCACCAGGCAGCGTGTCTCAAGTTCGTGAGGTCGGTGCTCGGCTAATGCATTTAGCAAAAAAAACAGGAATCGCAGTTTTTCTTATTGGGCATGTAACAAAAGAAGGAACCATAGCTGGCCCAAGAGTTTTAGAACATATGGTAGATACAGTTTTGTACTTTGAATCTGTTGGAGGCCACTCTTTTCGTTTACTAAGAGCGATAAAGAATAGGTTTGGGTCTACCAATGAGATAGGCGTGTTTGAAATGGCGAGTACGGGATTGGTAGAAGTCAAAAACCCTTCCGAGTTATTTTTACAAGAGAGACCAAACGGAAGCCCAGGTTCAGTTGTTGTTTCTTCTGTGGAAGGAAATAGACCACTATTAGTAGAGTTACAGGCATTAGTGAGCAAAAGTTCATTAGGAAACCCAAGAAGAACAGTTTTAGGAATCGACTCTAATAGAGCCTCGCTATTAATTGCTGTTTTAGAAAAAAAAATAGGGCTACAGCTTTATGATAAAGATGTTTATATTAATGTAGTCGGCGGATTAGAGTTAAAAGAGCCAAGTGCTGACTTAGGAATCATCGCAGCGATAATTAGCAGCTTTAGAAATACTCCGTTAGACGCTAAAGCAGTATTTTTTGGTGAAGTTGGTTTGACTGGAGAGGTTCGCTCGGTTTCAAAAATAGAAGAGCGCTTAAAGGAATCACAAAGTTTAGGATTTAAAAGAGCCTATTTACCAAAAAGAAATTTAAAAAAGACAAAAGAGTTTAATATGGAAATAGTTGCAATTGATAGTTTGCAAGATTTGATAGATAAAATTTAAAGAAGGTTATTATGAATATAATTCTATTTTCAACATTACTTATTTTTAATGCGATGGCTAATCAAATAAATATTAGCTGTGAATACAAAATCGCAGGTGTTCCATTTAGCCAAGTTTCATTAGGTTTTTTAGAAAACGGTCAGTCAGAAGATTTTGTCACGGTTTCGGTACAAGGAAAGTCTCATCGAGAGAGTTATACTCCAGCTGCATTAGAGAGTGGTGAAAGAATTCATGGTTGGATATCTAAAGAAAGTTCAGAAAATTCTATAGAAATAGTGATCTACCAAGAAAGGCAAAAATTTGGAGTCTCAAAATTGGTGAATCATCGCGTCCCGATAGGAAAAGAAATCTGGGGGGAGTGTAATGACTCTTCTAATTAGATAGAATTTTCACAACTTCTATAGCTTTTTTCCACTTACTAATTTTTTTCTGGAGTTTTTGCTTTTCTAATTTAGGTAAGAATTCGGTATCAATTTTTAAGAGAGCTTTCAGCTCTTCTTTTGATTGCCAAATATTTACGCCAAGTCCAGCCATCATGGCTGCACCTAGTGCAGTTGTTTCTAGAATTTCAGGTCGCTCTATTTTAGTTTCTGAAAAATCTGCTTGAATTTGCATAAGTAAATTATTTGCTGAAGCACCACCATCTACTCTTATCTTGTAAATCTTTTTTTCTTGAAGATCAGTATTCATGGCAGAAATTAAGTCTGCATTTTGAAAAGCAATACCTTCAAGAGTTGCCCTTGCTATATGTGCTTTAGTTGTACCTCTAGTTAGGCCGGTGATAATTCCTGTAGCACTCGGCTCCCAGTGAGGTGCGCCTAGCCCTGTTAAAGAAGGAACAAAAAGTACATCTCCCATCTCTTCATCGTTTACGCCTAGGGCTAGTGCTTCAATTTCAGGAGAATTTTTAATAAGCCCTAAATTATCTCTAATGAACTGAACTGCCGCTCCAGAAACAAAGCAACTACCTTCTAATGCATAATTTGTTTTTCCGCTGAATGTCCAAGCAACAGTTGAAATTAGTCCTGCATTTGAGCGAACAATTTTTTCACCCGTATTGAGTACTAAGAAAGATCCTGTTCCAAAAGTAAGTTTTGATTCACCTGATGAAAAGCATTGTTGTCCAAATAATGCTGCTTGTTGATCACCGAGAATTCCACTAATGGGAATACCGTCTGGTAGAAAGCTCAATCCAAGAGTGTGAGCGAAAACACTATTACTGTCCATAATTTTAGGCATCCATTCTTCTCGAATGCCAAATAGATCTAAAAGTTCTTTATCGTACGTATTTGTCTTTATATCTACAAGCATCGTTCTAGATGCGTTACTAGTGTCAGTAGCATGAATTTTTTTTCCACTAAGCATAAATAATAAATAAGAATCTATAGTAGAAAAAATCGCCTCTCCATTTTGTGCGTCTTTTAATAAGGAAGGATTATTTTTAAGAAGCCATTCAATTTTAGTGGCACTAAAATAAGGGTCTAAAACAAGTCCAGTCTTTTGTTTGATTATATTAGACCAATCAATATTGAGTTCTTTACATCTTTCGGTTGTTCGTCTGCACTGCCAAACAATGGCTTTTGCATAAGGGACTCCGGTTTTTTTAGAAAAACCTCCAACTGTTTCTCTTTGATTCGTAATACCAATAGCTTGTATATTTTTAACATCTATTTTTTTACAAACTTTCTCTATTGTAGATAAGGTCTTTGTCCATATTTCTTGTAAATCTACTTCTACCCAACCGTACTTAGGATAAGTGGGTAAAATTTCTACAGACTCTTTAGCGACTACATTTAACTGTGTATCAAATATTATTGCTGTTGTAGCCGTTGTACCTTGGTCTATAGCTAAAATAAATTTAGACATAAGATTCTTTCTTAGTGCCGCTAGCCTAATTGTTTTCTTTCAGGTTGATCCATTTTTTATGCAAGAATCAATAAAAAGGTTACATAGCAATGCACAGACTGATTTATAATTTACTCTATGAAAGCATTTTTTCAGAAAAAGGGAAATAAAACAAATAAAGAGATTCCTCTTTTTCTTTTAGAAATTATAAGAAAATATTTTCGCTTAGAAGTAGAAGGGCAAGAGAATCTTCCTAAAAAAGGCCGTGCTTTAATAGTACCTAATCACTCCGGAGTTACAGCCCTAGATGCTGTAATGGTCGGAAACGAAATACAGAGAGAAATTGGAAGAATTCCGAGAATTATGGCTCACCCACTTTGGTTTGTGGGCCCAAATATTAAAATTTTAGCTAAAAAAATTGGTTTAGAAGAAGCAGACAAAGGAAAAGGAGAACTTCTTTTAAAAGATGGGCAGTGTGTAATTATTTTTCCTGAAGGTGCTGATGGTAATTTTAAACCAACTGCGAAAAGGTATCACTTACAAGAATTTCGTAGAGGTTTCGTCAGAATGGCTATGGCTACAAAGTCGCCAATAATACCAACGGTGGTAATTGGTGCTGAGGAAACGAATATAAATTTATCTAAAATTAAACTAACAAAATTTTTAAAAGGAACCGTAATACCAATACCTTTAAATTTTATACCCTTACCAGCTAAGTGGAAAATAGTGTTTTTGCCTGCGATATCAATGAATAAATTTAAAAAATCTGATGCGGCAAATTCAAAAATTGTTCATGAAATATGTGATGAAGTTAAGTTTTTAATTCAATCGAGAATTGATCAAGAAATTGAAAAAAGAGAGTGGATTTATTTTCCGAAAAAGAAAAAATAACTAAAGGTCAAATTCAGCACCAGCGTCGCAGGCTACGCAAGGGGCAGCAATTTTTTTAGCAAACAAAGACCAAAGCTTTGCAGTTAATACTTTTAAAAAAGATTTCATGAGTCCAACAATAGAAATAACAGCGAGCAGAGCTAGTAGAAATTCAAGAACTGCTTGACCAGATTCGTCTTTAATAAATCGAGAAAACCACATAATCTCATAGTATAAGATCATCTATATTCTTGACAATCCGCCTCCGTGTTGGAGAATTAATAAATGGGTAAGAATAAAAAAATCATCATTTTAGCAGTAATCGTGATGACTATTGTATTAGCAGTTCTATCCCAAATACCTGCTTCTTTTGACGATGCAAAAGAACTACGTGTCTATACTCAAGGTGAAAAAATACCGTTAAATATTTCTATAGTAGACACAGAGGGTAGTAATAAAAAATTTAGTGATTTCCATAAAAAATTAACTCTTATAAATTTTTGGGCAAGTTGGTGTGGCCCATGCATTAAAGAATTACCTTCATTGAGAGCCTTAGAAAATGAACTTCATGACAAAGGATTTCGTGTTCTTTCCTTAATTATGGAAGAAGATTTTGAAAAGAGCTTACATATTTTAAAGCAAATAAATGGTGATCAAGGCCAGTTCATTTTACTATCTGGACTAGAAAGTGATTTATCTCGCTCTTTTTCATTTAGTGGCATCCCATATTCTGTTCTTATAGATAAAGAAGGGGAAATAAGGCATATTTGGCAGGGCGAAGTTGATTGGTCTCATCAAGAGATTATTAAATTTATGGAGAATTTACTTTGAGGGTACCACTTTTAGTTAAAGATCGATTTACTAAGTGGCTATATTTTTTTATAGGAGGAGCCTCTACATTAATTCTATATCAAATTTCTAATAGGGCTCATTTATATGAACCAGCTCTACTACAATTCGATTTTATAGATAACATAATGCCTTTTTGGCCATGGACGATATGGATTTATTTTACTGAATATGTAATTTTTATTTGTGCTTATTTTGGTTTAAGAAGCAAAGAATTAATCACGAAATATTTTTATTCGTACATGGTAATTTTAATATTTAGTGTAATTGTCTTTGTTTTTTATCCAGTAACTTTTCCTAGAAATGATTATTTAGTAGAAACATCTTCTATTTCTACCTTTGCTTTAAATTTTTTAAGAAACTATATGGATTCACCAGCAAATTGC
This sequence comes from Oligoflexia bacterium, assembly GCA_023954355.1. Lineage (GTDB taxonomy): Bacteria > Bdellovibrionota > UBA1018 > CAIPTA01 > CAIPTA01 > JAMLID01. The sequence goes on from JAMLID010000009.1 coordinate 31,003, forward strand.
TTACCTAGTCTTCATGTTAGTTCATGTTTTATTTCTAGTTTTTGCTTTTGGCAAGAGAGCAAAAAGAAAGCAACTTTTTATGCCCTTTGGTCTGTTTTAGTGAGTATTTCCACTATGACAACTAAGCAACATTATTTTATTGATGTATGGACTGCTGTCATACTAACAGTTGTAGTATATATATTCTTTTTCTACTTTGTTCGCTTACGCGGATCTAAGAATTGATTATAGCCAAATCTGTAAAATAGCGCTGATGGGTGGTCGCCCTCGCAAAAAACTGGTAGTCCCTTAAATCCAGGTAGTAAGGCTCCATAATAGGATTCTTTTCTTAGAGACTTAGCCGCATTCCAAGTGATTCCCGCGATAATTTCTGCAGTCGACATACCTAATTGTACGGCTGCAAATGTACCCACTAATGGTAGATTTAAAGTTGGGCTAGAGCCTGGATTGAAATCGGAGGCAAGTGCTACAACCACGCCACTATCTATAAGTTTTCTTGCTGGCGCTGGTGATTCTCTTAAATAAAAGCTAGTTGCTGGTAGTAAAGTAGCAACTGTTTCGTGTTTTGCCATCTCTATGATTCCTTGATCGCTTATTTTTAATAAGTGATCAATTGAGTGACATCCTTTTTTTGGTGCTTTCTCTGCAATGCCTGTATGATCTAATTCTTCGCCATGTAGACGTACTGAAAACCCCAAGCCTATAGCAGAGTCCATTAGTGAAAGAGTATCTTCTACAGAAAAATATCCAGTATCGCAAAAGACATCAATATATTCGGCCAAATTTTTCTTTTTAACAGTAGGGAAAACTATTTCTTTTAAATATGAAATATATTCTTTTTTATCTTCTTTCCAGTCTCTTGGGTACGCATGTGCAGCCAGACATGTAGATACTATTTCTAAATTACTTTTCTTCGCTTTTTTAATGGCTTCTAATGATTTGATTTCGTCTTTTAAATTTAATCCATATCCACTTTTGGCTTCTAAAAGTCGAACTCCAAGCTCACTGATTTTTTTAAATCGATCTTCCGCTAAAGTAGTAAGTTCCGCTAAGCTAGATTTTCTAGTAGCTAATACGGTACTCCAAATACCACCTCCTGCTGCTGCTATCTCTTGGTAGGTAGATCCTTGCATTCTTAGTTCAAACTCTCTAGACCGGTCTCCTGAAAAGATTGGATGCGTATGGCAATCAACTAAGCCTGGATACGCAGTTAGTCCCTTACAATCAATTAAGGTTGTATTTTTCTTAAAAGAAGAGGGCAGATTTTTTGTTTTTCCAGTCCAAATAATTTTATTATTTTGAATCACTAAACAGCCGTCAAAAATAATACCTAAATCATCTTGTTTGGGACGAATTCCTTTTTTTGCTACGATTCCTTCGTTAGTAACTAGACATGAAATGTTCTTATAAACTTTTATTTTCATTGTTCAAAAAATGGAATTTTTATGTTTCCGCGTTTTGCTGGTTGATGGCTTTCTTCATATCCAGCATCAAAGTGACGAATAATACCCATGGCTGGGTCGTTATTTAAAACTAAAGATATTCTTTGGTCTGCATCCTCTGAGCCATCAGCTACAATTACCACGCCAGAGTGTTGAGAAAAGCCCATTCCAACGCCTCCACCGTGGTGAAAAGAAACCCAAGATGCTCCACCTGCAGTTGCGAGTAGTGCATTAAGTATAGGCCAATCTGATACGGCATCAGAGCCGTCTTTCATTGATTCAGTTTCACGGTTCGGAGAGGCTACACTTCCACAATCTAAGTGGTCTCTTCCAATCACTATTGGAGCCGAGATTTTCTTTTCTCTAACTAGACGATTGAATAAAAGCCCAGCTTTTTCTCTCTCTGTATGTTTTAACCAACAAATTCTTGCTGGTAGACCTTGAAATTTCACATATTTTTGAGCGGATTCGATCCAGTTTCTTAAAGAAGAATTTTTTGGAAAAAGCTCTAATAAGGCGTTATCTGTAACTTCTATATCTTTTGGGTCACCTGAGAGTGCAACCCAGCGAAAAGGGCCACTGCCTTCACAAAAAAGTGGTCTTATGTATGCGGGCACAAATCCAGGAAAATCAAATGCATTTTTTATTCCCGCTTCTTTCGCATAGGCACGAATATTATTACCATAATCAAACGTATGAGATCCCATTTTCATGAGATCAAGCATTAGAGACACGTGTTTGCCCATGGATTGAATTGATAGATTTTTATATTTTTGAGGGTCATTTTTTCTAAGCTCAAGAGACTCTTCAATCGAAAGATCGTGAGGATAATAACCATTCAAAGGATCATGTGCACTTGTTTGGTCAGTAAGTAAGTCAGGTACAATTCGTTTTTCTTTAAGATAATGCAAAAGATCAATAATATTGCATTCTATACCAATAGAAGTTGCTGTTTTTTTCTCTTTCGCTTCTAAGGCCCAGCGTACACCTTCTTCTAAATCATCGGTAGCTTTGTCTAAATATCCTGTATCTAATCTTTTTTGAACTCTTGTAGAGTCTAGGTCGGCACCTAAAAACACTCCCCCGGCAATTTTTGCGGCTAGTGGCTGTGCTCCTCCCATGCCTCCAAGGCCCCCCGACACAACTAAACGCCCAGATAAGTTTGATTGAAAGTGTTTTCTTCCAGCAGAAGCAAATGTTTCGTAAGTTCCTTGGAGAATCCCTTGTGTACCGATATAAATCCAACTGCCGGCAGTCATTTGGCCGTACATCATAAGTCCTAACTTTTCTAATTCGAAAAAATGATCCCAATTAGCCCATTTGGGTACTAGATTAGAGTTTGCTAGTAAAACACGAGGTGCATTTTTATGTGTAGGTAAAATACCAACAGGTTTTCCACTTTGTATAAGCAGTGTTTGGTTTTCTTCTAAATTTTTTAAGCACTCTACGATTTTATCAAAACACTGCCAATTTCTTGCAGCTTTGCCTATGCCACCATAAACAACCAACTCATCTGGATTTTCAGCAACTTCAGGGTCTAAGTTGTTCATTAGCATTCTAAGGGCGGCTTCTTGAATCCAGCCCTTACAAGAAAGATTATTGCCACGACTTGCTCTGATAATTTTATTCATAAGTCCTTTCAATAAAATTCAGGGTATTTTTTTTCTGCTATAGTACAGATGGTGCCTTCCTTTAAAATTTTAGAAAGCGTATCTATATCATGTTTAAAAATACGATCTGATTCAATTTTAGGAACAGATTTTTCTATTTCAGAAAATACTTTTTCTATTAGATCGCTGGATTTCAGAGGTCTCAAAAGTTGAAGTCCTTGGTATGCTCCTAAAAGTTCCATAGCTAAAACATTTCGCAGATTATCTAGAATTTGCTTCGCTTTTCTTGCTGCAATGGTTCCCATGCTTACGTGATCTTCTTTATCAGCGCTTGTAGGTATCGAATCAACACTTGCGGGGTGGGATAAAATTTTATTTTCAGAAACAAGTGAGGCAGAGGCAACTTGTACAATCATTAATCCAGAATTTAATCCTGCGTCTGGGGTTAAAAATGCAGGTAGTCCACTTATGCTTGGGTTTATTAGTTTTTGTAAACGAAGATCAGAGATATTAGCAAGCTCTGATAAGCCAATACAAAGACAGTCCATAGCCATAGCTATAAATTCTCCATGAAAATTGCCTCCAGAAATCACCATATTCTCTTTTAGTTCTGGATGATTTTCTTTCACAAAAATTAATGGATTATCTGTAACGGCATTAATTTCAATTTCTATAGTTGCTCTAGCGTCTTCTATCAATTTTCTTGAAGCTCCGTGCACTTGAGGTATACAGCGAAAACTATAAGGGTCTTGAACTTTTCCGCAATCTTTATGGCTATTTGCAATTTCGCTCTCATCAAGAATAGATAAAATATTTTTAGCCACTTCAATTTGTTGTTTATGGGGGCGTGCTTGGTGAATATACGGTATAAAAGCAGCTTTTGTTCCTCTAAATGCTTCTAAACTCATAGCAGAAATAATATCTGCAGATTTAGCCATTAGTTCAGCCTCTCTTAATGTTAGAGCGGCAATTGCCGTCATAATTTGAGTGCCGTTTATGAGGGCTAGGCCTTCTTTTGGTCCTAAGTGGTGTGGTTTAATTCCACAGGCATCCAGTGCAGCTTTAGCTGAACTAATCGACCCCTTAAAATAACAATTACCCTCACCAATGATAAGTAACGCCATATGTGCCAAAGGAGCAAGGTCGCCACAAGCACCAACGCTACCTTGTTCAGGTATAATTGGAACCAAATCATGGTTCAAAATTTTAACAAGAGTATTTATTAATTCAGGAGAGACACCAGAGTTACCTTTGATTAAAGTATTTGTTCTTAATAATAGAGCAGCTTTTGCTATTTCTGGTTTAAGTTCTTGGCCTACACCTACAGCATGAGAGAGTATCAAATTGACTTGTAGTTGGTGTAATTTTTCTTTTTCTATTTTTATATCACTAAGCAAACCAAAACCTGTATTAACCCCGTAAACAGCTTTAGAGCCTTCCGCTATTTCTTTTATATAAGAGTGTGCAGCCATTACTTTTTTTAAAGCATGTTCACTTACACTTACTGTATGAAATTTACCGTGCGCATATGCCCAGATGTCATCTATCGTAAGAGAATTACCGTCTAAAGTTAATGAAGGCTTCATGATGTACTTTTTAGTGCCTGAATTGCTTGCTGGTAGTTTTTTGATTTGAAAATATAATTACCAGCAACAAGAACATCGGCTCCGGCTGAATGTAGGTCTTTTGCGTTTTGATCGTTTATTCCACCATCTACTTCGATTAAAAAATTCAAATTCTTTTCTTTTCGAATTTTATCCAACGCTTTGATTTTTTCTAAAGATTCAGGAATAAATTTTTGACCTCCGAATCCTGGATTAACACTCATAATTAAAACTAAATCAATATCAGATAAAATGTGTTGTATTGAAGATATTGGAGTGGCTGGATTTAAAGAAACTCCTGCTTGGACTCCTAATTTTTTAATTTGTTGAATGGCTCTGTGTACGTGATGAGTGGCCTCTATATGTACAGTTAATAGGTTGGCTCCCGCCTGAGCAAAGTCGTCTATATATTTTTCTGGCTCTACGATCATTAAATGAACATCTAGAAATGGAGGGTTTAAGGTTTTAAGACTATTCAGTACTACTGGCCCAATGGTTATATTAGGAACAAATCTTCCATCCATAACATCAATATGAATCCAATCGGCTCCTGCTTTTGTTACGGCAGTAACCTCTTCTCCAAGCTTTGCAAAATTAGCAGATAAAATACTAGGAGCTATTTTAAGACTCATCTGTTTGGCCTCCACTAGAAAAAATGATGGGTGATGATGCCCCACCACCAATACCATTAGCAAATTCTGAGGGCAAGAGAGCTTTTTTCCCTTCGGGCTGTAGGCTTATAATTTCTAAGAGTGTCTCGCTGGCCGCAGAAATATAATAGTGTCCGTCGTCTACATAAAGTGTTCCTGGTGCTAAGTTTTTTCTAATAGTAGAGAGTTTTGTTTTAATGATTTTTACTCTTTTTTGTTTATAGAATGTGTAGCCACCAGGCCATGGCGAGGTACCTCGCACCAAATTATGTATTACTATTGCTTCTTGTTTTTCCCAATTAATTTGTCCAGTTTCTTTAGATAATAAAGGGGCGAAAGAAACATTGTTTTCATTTTGAGGTTTAGCAGTAAAGGTATTATTTTCAATTAAATCGAGTGCCTCGATTAAAGTTTCACCACAAAAAGGAGTAAGACGCTCTAGTAGTTCACCTGCCGTTTCATCAGGGCCAATAGAAAATTTTTTCTGTAAAATAATGTCTCCGGCATCCATTTTTTTAGACATAAATTGTACAGAAATTCCTGTTTCTATTTCACCATTAATTACTGCCCATTGAGCTGGAGCTGCGCCTCTATATTTAGGTAAAAGAGATGGGTGTACGTTTATGGGAGGGTACTTGTGAAAGTCTAAAATAGCTTTACCTAAAAATTCACCATAAGCGACAACAACTAAGATTTCGTGTTCAATTTTTTTTAAAAAATGAATAGTTTCTTCTGTATTTATTTTTTCTGGCTGGTAAACCTCTATTTTATGAGCCTCTGCAAGTACTTTTACAGCGGGGGCGGTTACTTTAAGGCCTCTACCACTTGGCCGATCTGGCTGCGTGATAACTGCCTGTACTTTGTGTTTTGAGTTTAAAATGCACTGAAGTACATCGGCAGCAAATATCGGACTTCCACAAAATATAATTTTCAAAGGGTTTTTTCCTTTTTTATTTTCTTCTTAATTCTTTTGCTTTTTAAAAAACTTAGACGGTCGATAAATAATTTTCCTTCAAGATGGTCTAGCTCATGTTGAATAGCAACAGCGAGATAGCCCTCTGCTTGAAGGGTATGTTTATTTCCCTTGGTGTCTTGGTATTCAACTTCTATTTTTTCTGAGCGTTCTACTTCTTCGTATTCACCTGGAACACTAAGACAACCTTCTTTAAATAAAATCTTCCCATCTCGTTTTGTTATCTGAGCGTTGATAAAAACCAGAGGGTTTTTATTTGATAAAACAGGAGGCTCATCGTCTGATGACTCATATTCTATATCAATGACAACAATTCTTTTATGTACATTGACTTGAGGTGCAGCTAGTCCAACACCCGGGGCATCGTACATAGTTTCAAGCATATCATTGCAAAAGGTTTCTAATGACGTATCAAATTCTGTTACAGGCTCGCTTTTTTTTGCAAGGCGAGTATCTGGATAAGTTAATATTTCTAATATTGCCAAAATTTAAGCCCTCTTTGATTTTGTTATCATTAAAAGGCCTAGAAAAAAGAAAATAATATTTGGAATCCAGGCGGCTAAAAATGGTGATACCCAACCGTTTTTACCCATTGAGAGTAGGCTAGAGAAAAATATCCAATAAATAAGAACTAATAAGAAGCAAAGAGCAATATCTCTAGCAACACTAGAACTTCTATGATGTTGGGTAGAAAAAGGGATTCCCAAAATCGTCATGATTAAGGGAACTAGTGCTAGAGAAATTTTAGACCAAAAAGTAACTTCATACGATTTTGTGTCGATACCAGCTTCTTTCGTTCTTTGAATATATTTCCATAAGTTTTTTAATCGAAGTGTTTCTACTTCTTTTTCAATTTCTTTAAAATCAGCTGGTGATTCTGAAATATGAATTGGATGTGACTTAAATTTAGTAGATAAAGGATAATTTGATGTTTTATCGAATAGAGTTAAAAATCCATCATACAAAATCCAAGATGAATTTTTAAATTCTGCGCTTTTGGCTTCTATTTGCTGTAATAAATTAAAATTATTATCAAAAGTGTATATCGATATCCCTTGAATGATATTTTCCTTAGGATCAAACGTTCTTAAATTATAGATATAATTTTTAGAGCGGTACCAAATTTTATTTTGGCGAATATCGCTTTGTAAATCAGGTCTATTTTGAATCACTGTACGATAAAAATTTGTTTTAGCCTTTGCTAGGGGAGGTATAATTCTGTCGGTTACTACAAAAGAAAGGCAGCAAAGAGTAAATACTAAACTAAGAATAACGAGCGAAATTCTAGCTAAGCTTATACCGCTAGCAAACATGGCAGTGAGTTCATTGCGGCGAGCAAATCCGGACAAGCAAACTAAAGTTCCCATTAGAGAGGCGGCAGGCAAGAGCAAAACAAGAACCTCTGGAATTTGAAAAAGTGAGTACTGAAATGCGTAAGCGGGGGGAATTTCTTCTTTAAATCCTTGACGCACCGTATCTCCACCAAGGTAGAGAACTAAAAAGGTTACGAGTGCAGCAATGAAGCCTTTCCAAAATTCTTTTGCAATATAGCGATCAAGTATACTCACGGATTTAATTTACCACAGGAAAGTGGTACTGATACACTCGTGTCATACGAAAGGTGAAAGAAAAAATGGAAAAACCTGTAGATTTGCTTACAAAAGTGAAAAATTGGATTGCCGATACAGGGAAGCAATTAGCCATTGCCATATTTATCGTTCTTTTTCTAAGAACCTCTATAGTAGAACCATATAAGATACCTTCTGGATCCATGATACCCACTCTCTTTATAGGCGATCATATTTTTGTAAATAAATTTGCCTATGGCTTTAAAGTGCCATTAACTGAGCTCTTTTTGGATAATCCTATATATGTAGGACAACAGTCTGTACCAGAAAGAGGAGACGTAATTGTATTTCGTTATCCAAAAGATGAATCTATTAACTATATTAAGCGAGTAGTAGGGCTTCCTGGTGATATTATTTCGATTCGTGAAAAGATGCTCTACGTGAATGATAAAAGGGTAGACTTAGCACCCTTAAAAGATAGTCACCTAGAAGAGGGCTATGAAAATGGCGATGATAAGCGCTTATTATCTCTTTATAAAGAAGACTTAATGGGGATATCACATCCTGTTCTTTATGATATGACAAACCTATTAAATTCAGATTACGGGCCTATAGAAGTGCCTCCAGGTAAGTTATTTTGTATGGGAGATAATCGCGATAGAAGTAGCGATAGTCGATCGTGGGGTTTTGTTCCTTTAGAAAACGTTAAAGGAAAGGCATTATTTGTTTGGCTTAACTTCTTTTTTCAAATGGAAAACCAATTCCAATTTAATTTTAAGGTGAATAGAATAGGTACAGTTATTCACTAACACGTTTTGCCACTTGTTTTAGCGTTTTTTGTAGAATGAGTTTTGCAAAGGGCAGTCGGCGGATAATAAGCAAAATCAGTGGTCCCTTATCGTAGTAAAACTGAATAAATTTTTTTCCTATAATGTAGTGACTAATTTTGTTACGTAAAATGCGAAGATTTCTAAGTGTAATTGGATCTTTATTTTCAAATACCCAATTAGCAACAATGCAGAATTTTTGATATTTCACGCTATTATAAGTGTTTAGGTATTCACTCTTATGTTTTACGCCCTTATAGTAAATTTGCTTTCGAATATTTTCTGCTGCAAATGTCTGATACTTTTGCCCTAAGGCAAATCGAATGTATAATTTGTGATAAAGTTGTCTTTCAGCGTTTGCCGCAGGATTGTCTAAGGGGTCGAGAATCCGAATCAAATCAAATAGAGTTGAACAAACAAGTAAACTTTCTGATTCTCTATTCTTTTTTTCGAATAAATCTGGCCGTAAGTCTTCAATTTCAACGTCACTCGCTCTTGCTGTGATCTGCAAAAACCTACGAAAATTTTGAAGTGCATCTGTGTATTTACCTTTTTCAACAAAAGTTCGACCTTCGCGGGCAATAGAAATACGTTTACCTAATTCGTCTAAAAATTGTTGTTGTTCTTTTCTTCTCTGGCTTTCACGAATTTGCTCTTCAATAGCAAGTGAATGATCTCGGATTCTGTCTATACCTGATTTTTTGTTAGAATCATTCATGGATATATTAGATCAGTGTGTAAGGATCAACGTCAACTATCAAAGAGTGAGTTTTATTTTTTTTTAAAAAAATCTTTATGTTTCAGAATAAACATAGCCTGTCTAATATATTTGAAATCCTTTGCTTTAAGTAAAATTTGCCAGCGATAGTGATTTTTGATTTTCGATAGAATTGCTGGAGATGGTCCAAGAATTTCTAAATCATCTTTTAAGGATTTTGAAAGCAATTGATAAATGCGATCACTAATATTTTTTGCTTGGTTATCATTTTTTGCAGTAATCAATAATCTAGCTAATTTAGAGAATGGTGGGTAAGAAAATTCTTTTCTAACTAGAAGCTCTTGTTCTGCAAAACTTTTGTAGTCATGTTTTGCACTATACTTAATAGAAGGGTTTTCTTCTTGATTTGACTGAATATAAACGATTCCGTTTCCATCGAGTCTACCAGCCCTTCCGGCCATTTGTGTAAGTAGCTGAAAAGTTCTCTCAGAAGATCTAAAGTCTGGGAAATTTAAACTTGAATCAGCATTAACAACACCAACTAATTGCACATCAGGAAAATCATGTCCCTTTGAGATCATCTGTGTTCCTATAGCAATATCAGTATTTTTATTTGAAAGACGCTCTAATGCTTTTTCTAAGCTTCCGCTTTTTTTTGTCGTATCAGAGTCAATTCTGTCGATATTGTTACTTGGAAATTTTTCTTTAATCTCAATCTCTAAAGATTCAGTTCCCGGGGTTCCGTAGCTTAGATCTGGAAATTCACAAACTTCACACTCTGTCATTTTTTTAGATCGAAGCCCGCAGTAACTACATTTAAGCTCATCTGAATTTTTGTAATAAGTTAGTGATACACTACATCTGGTACATTTTGGAACATGACCACAGCTTTTACATGTGAGAAATGATGCATACCCCTTTCTATTTAATAATAGTAGAGCTTGTTTTTTTTTATTTAGAGTTTCGGTTAGGGCTTTTTCTAAAAGTGGAGAAATTAAATTTTCGTCCACTAATTTTGGCGGTTTTATGATTTTTACAATTGGTAGGGTAGCATTGCCGTGTCTTTTTAGAATCTGATAGTGTTCGTATTTTTTGAGTTTTACATTGTGATAAGATTCAAGCGATGGCGTTGCACTACCGAGAATTACAGCACAATTACTAAGCTTGGCTCTAACAATTGATAAGTCCCGGGCTTGGTAACGAAAATGATCTTCCTGTTTATAAGCGGAGTCATGTTCTTCATCAACTATTATTAGGCCAATATTTTGCATGGGAGTAAAAATTGCTGAGCGTGCCCCTAAGCAAACAGAAATTTCTCCGTGCAACATTTGACTCCAATAATTAAATTTATCCTTAGGTGTTAGTCCAGAATGTATAACACCGATTTTTTTATTTAGGGCAGTGCTGAATCTGCGTAGTAGTTGAGGTGTTAAAGAAATTTCTGGCACTAAAATAAGAACTGATTTGTTTTTTTCTAAAACTTTATTAGCTAGTTCTATGTAAATTTCTGTCTTACCGCTTCCAGTAATGCCTTCTAAAAGAATAGGGGTAAATTTTTCTTTTTGTAGTATCGATTCACAAGAGAGAAAAACTCTATTTTGGTCTTCATTTAATGTTTTATTTTTAAAGCTATAAGCAATAGTTTTTTCTTCTGCAAATGTTCTTGTCATATTTACGGAGATTAAATTTTGTTCCAAAAGCTCGGAAAGAAATTTTTTTGGTATTCCTTTAGATGAAATACTTTGTTCTTCAATTAGCTTTTCCAAAAATGAATTAATTTTTTTTCGCTTAATTTTTTTTTGGAAAAAAGAAATTTTTCCGTGCTCACTAATTTTTATTGTTTTTTTAAAATCAGCATCTATTTTTTCTGGAAAAAAGCTTCTTAATATTTCACCAGCTGAATAATGGTAATAGTTTGCTGACCAAAGAATTAATTCTAAAATAGAAGAGTCTAGTGGGGGTATAGATAATAGCTCTAAGATTTTTTTTATTGCGTATTTAGGAGGAGCTTCTTGAGCTTCTGCTTTAAGTACAATACCCCAGATTTTTTTGTTTCTTACGGGAACCAAAACAAAAGACCCTTTAGGCAGAGGTTCATCTGAATCAAAAGAATAGGTAAGGGGTTCTAGTGGTAGGGGAACCAATACAGAATAGTTCATTAATTTAAAATTTTATCAAGAGCAGCGTTTAGTGCTGGTTGTAAGGTTGATTGAACTCTTTCAGTTGATTCGATATTTGCTGGGCTTTTATTCGTCGTGATTTTATCAAAGTTAAAATATAGAAGCGGCACATCTTTTTGGATTAAAATAATCTTTGCCTGTTGGTACCGACCTCTTTTAAGAGAGTATTGGTTTCTAAATTCAAAAGAGCATGGCTCACTTAAATCTATTTTAGCTAGTACATCTTCTAGTTCTTTCGGACAGTCTCCCTGTACTCGTAGAGGCAAAAATGAATCTTTTTCAATCCAAATTTCTTTTTTATTTTCTGCGTTTCTATGTACCCACGCATAACTTTTTCCATATCTTTTTAGCTTAATGTTTTCATCATTTTTATATAATTTTTTGGGTAGGTCTTTAGCTTGTGAGATTTGATTCTCAGGGACAATCAGAAGATCTTTTTCTGTTGGTATATTAAGGCCAAAAGCTTTAATGGAATTTTTTAATTGTGCTTGTGTTGAAGGAAACAAAATACTCAAAACAGGCCAGCGGTTTTCTTCTATAACTATAGAACTGATTGTGATGGTTCCTAGAGTTTCTTCGGTCCCACCTGCGGCTGGTTTTGTTACAGATAGCTTAATGGTTGGAAACGGGGTCTCTTTTTCTCCAGCGATTTTATTGTAAATAAAATAAGAGGGCGGAATATACGCAAAGGCAGGTAAGGTAAAAAATAAGAAATAAAAAGCTATAAGAATTTTTTTCATTTAATCTCCTAAGCTTGCTAGTAAAGATTTTATTTTTTCAGCCATCTCTTTTCTTTGAAGGCCGTAATGTAGATTTGCTTCAAGATATCCAAATTTATCTCCGGCATCAAATCTTCTACCCTCAAATTCATAAGCATACATTTCTCGATTTTTTGCGAGTACATTTAAAGAGTCTGTAAGTTGAATTTCTCCCTTTAACCCAGGTTGTGCGTCTTTTAAGATATCAAAAATGTCTGGAGTCAAAACGTACCTTCCAGGTATGGCTAAATTTGATGGTGCATTTTTTAAATCAGGTTTTTCTATAAGTGATTTAACAGCAAATGTTTTTTTGTCTATAGGGGTACCTTCTATAATCCCATACTTAGAAACGTCTTCATCAGATACATTCATGATACCAACTACGGGAGCGCCGGAGTATTTTTCAGATATATCTATGAGCTGTTTTGTTGCAGATACTTTTCCATCAATAACGTCATCGCCCAATAGAACGGCGAAGGGTTCATTTTGTACAATCGGTCTTGCACATAGTATCGCGTGGCCAAGGCCTAGAGCATCGCCTTGCCTTACGGCAATGAAAGAAAGGTTTTGAAAAATTGGATCATCTCGTTGTGAATCAAAATAATCAACTAAACCTGTTTTTCCTTTACTGGTTATAAGAACAATTCTTTCGATTCCAGCTAGGGCAGCTTCTTTAACAATAAAATGTAAAATGGGAGTGTCCACTAATGGGAGTAGCTCTTTAGGAACCACCTTAGTCACTGGATGAAATCTTGTGCCTTTTCCCGCAACGGGGATTACTGCTGTTTTAATCTTCATAATATTCCTACTATCTTTATAGCATGGTATACAAAATGAAGATGATGAAAAAGTTGTACCTATTATTTCTGTTTTTTTGTTTACCGGTTTATGCACAAGAAAGCGCTCCTATTTCACAAGGATTGGGTGGTGCGGCAATTGTGGGAAACTCAAAAGAATCACTATTTTCTAATCCAGCTACGGTAGCGTCCTTGCAAACGAGTATTTTTACTCTTCACTATATGATGCCTAGTGTTCCGGATTTTAATTCTAGTGGAAGAGCAATGGCTGTTGGTGTTTATGACGGAACAAACGGATCTTTAAAGGGAGGTCTAGGGTATAGCAGAGAATCATACGCAGTCGTGAGAAATGGAAGACAAGAATACTTTGATCGTAAACGTTTTATATCAACTTTGGCTAAAAATTTATGGGGTAATGTAGAGGCGGGTCTTAGGGTAAATTATTATACGGTTAAAAACACCGTAGAAAATAAATACTTTGATTTTGATTTTGGAGTTGTTTTTCCTATTTATTCTGAAATTACCGTTGGTCTTATCTATGATAACTTTCGTAATAAAGATTTAAATAACCCTACAAAATCTGGCGTTGGGGTTAAATATGCGCTTGGGTATGACTTTGTTGCTTATGGTGATGGGTATCGTTACATGAAAGGATCAAAAAAAGGTGAGCGAGGCTGGGCTGTAGGTCTAGAGTCTAAAATTGCGGGAGACGTGATTCTTCGTGCTGGAAAATTTCAAGAAGGCTTAGATAAAAAGAAGGGCTGGTCTTTGGGACTTTCGTGGGTTGGCCCGAGAACTTCTTTTCATTACGCGCTTAAGAAGATCTCTAATGTGCCCAATGAAAAAAGACATGTTTTGGGAACCGAAATCGAATTTTAATATTCTTAGTTATATATTTAGTTTCTAAGACGAGCTTTTCTGAAACTTGTATTCTTTTTGGTCTAAAAGATTAACTATATTAGTTTGATGCTTTTGGATAATTAGCAGTGAAACAAGAATCGAAGTTGTCAGGCTTAAGTCTGTATAGCCCAACACCCATTGAATAAACGGGAATAGTAAAAAAGCAATGAGTGCAGAGATAGATGTAATGCGGAAAATATAAAACATCAGACCCCAAATAACGAACGAGATTAAAAAACTCTGAGGAAAAATTAAAACTAGTGCCCCTGCGGCAGTTGCTACCCCCTTGCCACCTTTGAAGAACAAAAATAGAGAAAAACAGTGGCCTGCAATTACAGAAAAACAAGAAATATTTATATTGACCTCACCAGGAAAATAAATTTTTACTAATAGAACTGATATAAGACCTTTAAGAAAGTCTAAAACAAACGTAAGGATACCGATTTTTTTTCCACCGATGCGGGTCATATTGGCGGCTCCAATATTTCCACTACCCTTTGTTCTTGGATCTTCTAGTTGAAAAATTTTAGCTAATAAAATTCCAGAGGGAATAGATCCAATGACAAAGCTAACAAATGCAATAACTATAGGTACTGTCATTTATTAGAATGGTTTTCCTTGGTTGATAAATACTGGTGATTGAGAATATACCGCAAAGCCCTTGAACTGTGCATCTCCTGTGGTTCCTTCAGTGTGTAATCCACCAGCTTCTGTGAAGGATGTTAGTGTTCCAGTGGCAACTATGAATCCAGGGTTTCCTGCGCTTGGATCAGATACTAAAATCGATCCTGCACATGTTAAGTTTTGGTACCCTGCTCCTACGGTTGGAGAAGCTGGATAGTTGGCATTAAAATCTAGGACATAAATATCAGTGGCATTTGCAGCTAAGCTTTTACTAGCGCCTAAAGCTGGTCCAGAAGATTTTGTATAGCTTCCGTTTAGTGCAGCTGTGCTGCCCACAGAACCTGTGCTTGAGCTAATATCAAGTTGGTACGTCTGAGATACTGATGACGGGTTCGAAACCGTAATTACACAATTACATCCAGTGGCAGCTTCACTTAACCCTTGAGTGGTGGTGTTTCGAGCGACGGCAGTAAAGTGAACCGTTCTACTAGCTGCAAATGAAAAGTCAGTGAAACAAAAAAACAAAAGAAGGAAAAAATTAAATGTCTTCATTTTTAAACTTTACCTCAAAGGGGAGTTTGTTTCTTCTAAAAAACTAAAAAGGGCGCCCTCCACCGATTATAATAGGTACTTGTCTATAAGTAACAAAGCTCACGTCGCCATTATAAGTCGATCCCATATTGTTTACCCCAGCTTGGGTATCTTGGTAAACGGTAAGGGTTCCGCTCGCTACAACCATACCTGGGAATGAGTTGCTAGAATCGTCTATATCTATATAGCCTTCACAAATAATTCTTTGTTGAGGGTTGTATGCGGGTGGTGTGGTTGCGCTGGCCATTATGATTGGATAAAGATACGCCCAAGTGGTGGTCGTTCCAGGGGTAATTGTACCCGTTAATGCTTTTCCTGTTGGATCAGTGGCCGGACCTTGTGGTGTACTGGCGTTTTCTTGGATGGCTTGCACTCTAGTGAATTGTACTGAATACGCTTGGTTGCCCATGCCTGAGGGATTAGCGTTAGAGAGAGAAATCATACAGCTTGCTTGCAGGGGGGTTCTCACTTTAGTGGCTGTGGCTGAAGCCCTCGCTGTTGCAGAAAAATAAGCTCTTCTGGCCTGTACGGCTTCACCATAGAAAAATAAACCCAAAATAAAGACTGATAAAAACTTTCCCATCTGCTGTCTTTTCGGCCTAAGCTCAGAAATTCTTTAATGGGTTTATGTATTTAACTATTTAATTTTATTGACTAATTGATTCAACCTGTTTAGGTAATTCTCGAACATCATAAGCCATGTTCGCATCACCTGAGCTAAAGATACTAACGCAATGTATCCAATTATTATAGCTCATGGAGGCAGACGAGGGGCTTGAGTAGCACGAGTTATCCATAAAATAGAGAAACGGATCTACTTCACTAGGGAAGGTTTGATAAATAAACATTCCATTAATTCTAGGCCTGTTGGTTGGTAGGGCAAAAAAGCCAGAATCTACGTTTACTAAGCGACCTCTGTTTCCGGCATGATCTAGTTCAATCATTCTAATAGAGTCGGCATTCACTGATCCAGTATTGTAAAGTCCATATACTTTATCATCTTGATAGTAGGGTGTTGCTTCGTTGATATCATTCGCTGGTGTTGTTAATTGTTGAAAATCTACAGTGATGTTTTCGATATTGGGATCGATATCATATTTACGAACCCCAGTTACTCTATGGCAATTAGGAACACCATCAAATGTTTTACCGCCTATGGTTACTGACTCATCAGCGCAGGTAGGATACAAAATAAGTTCACCTGGCTTCAATACCCAAACAGAATTATTGTCTGGGGCTATAGTAATAGAGCGAATATTAGAAATCGTAGGTGAATCTATTGCTCCTCCAGAGGGTACAAAAGACCATATATTTCGAAAATGGGCTTCTATAGCTTCAATACTAGAATCGGGTGTTCCACTAGCAAAGGCTGATGTAGCTTGATAGCTACGAAGTTTTCCGTCGTTGCCTAAATAATATCGAAAGGGAACCCTAGGAGGGTAAATAACTTGAGAGGCTCCGCAAGTCAGTTGGGGGTTTGGAGTTGTTGCGTTTAAGTCGGACAGTTCTCCCCATTTTTTTCCACCACGCCCACCGTTAGCAACCGTGGGAGCTGTTCGAATCATTCCAGTAACAGTAACTTCAAGTGCATCACCGAATCGATAAAATTGATAGCTGGATGGTGGACAAGCTCTAGAGGCTTGCCCGCCAGAAATAACTCTAGGATTATAGTGCCGTATCATTACGTAGAGTTGAAAGCCTTGCATTCTTTCAGGTACTTCTCCGCCTGCAGTGGATGGACCAGCCGTATCAGCAATTATTAAATTTGAGTTCATGCTCTCTCTGAATCCAGGAGAGCCTACAGTCGGGTTTACCTGACAGTTCGTAGCGCTTGCTGTAACTGCTTGTCTATAACGTACTTTGGAATACTCAAATCCAGAGGGAGCATAGCTTAACGCGCCAGAGCTTTCTGAAACACCATTTACATATTCTTGTAATTTTGCTCGTACATAGGCGTTGCAAACAGCTTTAAAAGAAGTTGTTTTAATGCCGCTTAATAAATTAAATATTGCTGGTAGCAATGCAACGGCAATAAAGCCCAATAGTGCAGCAGTGATCATCACTTCAATCGTAGTGAATCCAGAATCCTTTAATTTGAGACTTCTTATTCTCATAGTTTTATACTACCGTAAATTATTAGGATTAACCTATTGGAACCTATGGAAGATAAACGAATTTTAACCCTATATCCTTTAATTTCAGTAGTGCAGTTTTTGCTCCCCTATATTTATATCGCCCCAAATTTTGAGGGACTAAAATGGGCACTAGATACCGGGTATATACCTTTTTTAAGTGGGATTTTATTTATCTCTTTTTTGGTACTTTTCTCTATGATTTTAGTTTCTAAGCTAACGGCAACAGGTTTGTCTTTGTTTCGTATTTCTATTTTGGTCTCACTAATTTCTTCAGCATATGTAGCTATGTCACAAAAGCAACATTTGCTACTCATAGGAATTTTTTGCCTTTTCTGTATATCGATCTACTTTTCTGAAATAATTTCTAGAGTTTTAAAGCGACCTTATTACTTTTCAAAAAGAATGTGGTGGGAGTCATATCCCAAAGGGATTTTAAATATACAGGCAAAATTATATAATGATTTAGGAGAAGAGCTGAGTTGCCGTGTTTCTAATATTGGAATAGTCGGATGCTACGCTTTTAGTGAAAAAGGCAAGATTCCTATCAGCCTGAATAAGGTACAGATTTTTTTTAGAGATAAAAAATTGTTGGATGTTAAATATAAGGTAAAATCTAAAACAAGAGATGAATTTGGTATTGGACTAGAGTTTGAGTGGGATGCCCTAATGTCTGACTCCATGAAAGATTTCGAAGAGTGTATGAGTAAATTACGAAAGGTAGGATATGATGTTTCATTATAAAATTAGAAAAGGGTATGAGTTTTCGTTTATTCAAATACTATTCGCTGTACCTCTAATTATTGCTATTGGTTGTACAAAAACACCTAAGGCAGAAAGTCCTGAAGGGGCATTACAGAAATATGTTCAAATTGCCTTTGGTGCAAAAAGCTTTGCTGACAAACAAAAATTGGCTGAGTTGAGTACGGGTGAAGCACTGGAATATCTAAACACAATGAATGAAGAAGATTTTAAAATGCAATTTTTGGATTCGAATCTTCGTTTAGTTTCGGTTAAAGCAAAAGACAAAAGACAAGAAAGCGATGGAGATGTAAGTTTAGTTTACGAGTTAGAATATAAAGATGGTAAGTCTGAGCAGTTAACAACGTATTCTAATAAAAAAATTGCTTTCTTAACTCAAGGTGCAGATGGCTTTTGGAAAATTAAAGCAACAAAAAATCTCAAAACATTTATCGAAAAAACTGACGATTTAGTTATTACTCCTGATTCTACGAACTAGGTTTATTTGTTTTAGATTTTAGTAAAATCCTAACTAATAAAAAGCCAGAACCTAAGAATAGGAAAATACTAATTAGTTGAGATGTAGATAGATAATTTTCTACAATGTATCCGCGGATTCCATCGCCTCGAAAGTATTCTAATATAAATCGTATAATAGAATATATGAATACGTACAGAACAGACACCAGGCCATCAGTAGATTTTTTCTTATGAATTAAAATGAGAAATATAAATAAGAAAAACAATAAAAGGGACTCGTAAATTTGTGTAGGGTGTATGGGTAAGCCCCTATAAAAAAAGTCTACCTGATTCGAATTTAAGATAACTGCCCAAGGTAGATCGCAAGAATTTCCATGGCAACAACCAGCAAAGAAACAACCTATTCTTCCAATGCTATGGCCAAGACATAGTGCCATAGCAAGTAAGTCTAAGTGTGCGCCTATTTTTAATCGTTTTTTTCGCAAGTAATAAAAAACAGAGATTGAGCCGAAAATGAATCCACCTAAAAAGACTAATCCGCCATTCCAAACGAAGAATATCAATTTCGGATTTGCAGAAAAATAGGAAAAATTAGTAATAACAAACAAACACCTACCGCCGATTATTCCGCTAATAATAGCAATGAGAACCAAATCTACGACGTTTTTCCAAGAATATTTATCAGAATTTTTTGTATAAACTTTTAAAAAAACTAGGGCAGATAAATAAGATAGAGCCAGAAATAGGCCATAAGAATCAAGATCAATTCCAAATAGATTCAGTAAAACTGGCTTCATGTATTTTCAGTTCGTTCTAGAAATAAACTAATAAGTAAAAAAAGTACTCCAAAAGTAATAGCAGTATCTGCGAAATTAAAAGCAGGGAAATGAAATCCTGAATAGTGAAAATCTATGTAATCAATCACAAACCCGAATCGCATTCTGTCTATCAAGTTGCCAAATGCACCGCCAATTATTGACCCCAACCCATAGATATAAAACTTATTCGATTCTTGAGCTTTGCTAAAAAGCGCAAACAAAATGATTAACACACAAAGAGGAATGCCTAGAAAAATAATGTCGCCAATAGTTCCATTAATATTGCTGAAATATCCAAAGATGGCACCAAAATTCCTTGTATAGGTAATTTGCAAAAAAGAACTAATGATATAGACATCATCGTCAATAGTTTTTTTTGTATAAGCAAAGAATTTAATTAACTGATCTAGAGAAACCAGAAATCCAACTAGCGCTATCAATATTAAGTATTTTCTTTTAATCACTCAATACTAAATTAAACGAATTTTTTGGACTCTCCAAGTCTTATTATGTGCTGTATTGTTTACAGTCTATTAGTCATCTAAGTCTTGATAATCCTTTGCTGAAAGACCGTACTTTTCTAATTTTCTAAGCAGTGTTTTTTTAGGAATATTTGCGTGTAAGGCCGTTTGATTAATTTTTCCATTAAAAACTTTTAAGGCACTCATAATGAAATGCTTCTCAAACTCTTCTTTTTGAGTCTGAAAATCTAAGTGATTTAAATCGATCGCAAAGGTTAGCTCATCTTTACTACTTTCAGAGTCTTGATTGTCAGAAACATTGCCCAAATTTGAGTTGTCTCTTGAAACAGATGAACGAATTGCTCTTGAAAGGCCGCGTATAGAATCAGGAAGTGATGAGGTTGTTATCATATCACTAGATTCAATAACAAATGCATGCTCAATGACGTTTTCTAATTCACGGATGTTTCCAGGCCAATTGTATTTTAATAGTAAGGCCTTTGCTTCATCAGATGTTACGGTAATTTTCTGCCCGTATGTTTGATTAAATTTTTGTATGAAGTGATCAATCAAAGGATTGATATCATCTTTTCGTTCTCTCAAAGGAGGCAAGTAAATAGGTAGAACGTTTAATCTATAAAATAGATCTTCGCGGAATTCCCCTTTTTGAATCATTTCTTCTAAGTTTCTATTAGTTGCAGCAATGATTCTCACATTTACTTCGACTTCTCTATTTGATCCAACAGGAGTAAACTTTTGCTCTTGTAGTGCGCGTAATAACTTAACCTGTAGTGTGTGAGAAATATCTCCTATTTCGTCTAAAAATAAAGTTCCGCCATCTGCATATTGAAATTTTCCAATTTTTCTTGAGTCAGCCCCAGTAAAAGCACCTTTTTCATGTCCGAAAAATTCACTTTCGATAAGGTTTTCAGGTATAGCGCTACAGTTTATGGCAACAAATCTTTCTTCTTTTCTTAATCCATTCATGTGAATAGCTCTAGCGACTAGCTCTTTACCGGTACCACTTTCTCCGCGGATTAATACTGAAGTATCCACTCGAGCTAGTTTATCGATAAACGAATACACTCGTTTCATTTCTTGAGAGCTACCCACTAAGCCTTTATCTTCACCGGCTGTAACTACCGCAGCGGGTGCAGAAAGGCTGGCGGTTTTAACGAAAGAATGTGCTTTAAGTGCTTTATCAACGAGAGCGACAAGATCATCACTCTTAATGGGTTTTTCAAGATAGTTATATGCACCAAGCCTAACAGCTTCTACGGCATCTTTTACATTAGAGTACGCTGTAAGCATTAATACAATAATAGAACTGTCGTAGGCTTTGATTTGTTTAAGGGCTTCGATACCAGATAACTTAGGCATGTTCACATCTAATAAAACAAGATCGAACTTACTGGCCATGACTTTATTAATAGCAACTTCGCCGTTTTCAGCTTCGTCTACGATATAGTTTCGTTCTTTAAATGCTGAGCTTACAGTTAATCTTAGTGCTTTGTCATCATCAACAACTAATACTTTAAACATACTACACCTCAAATTCTTTCTTCTTTTATAGGAAGTTTAATTGTGAATCTACTTCCTTTTCCTTTTTCAGAGATTGCTTCAACCGATCCTTTATGTAGCTCTATGAAATATTTAGATAAGTATAATCCCAAGCCACTACCTTTTGTTTGATCACCAGGATGAGATTCGCCTCGATAAAATTTAGTAAAAAGCTGATCTAATTCTTTATTACTTAGTCCTGTTCCGTTATCACTTACCATAATTTCTACATAGTCTTTGACTTCTTTTGATTGAATAACAATAGTAGAGCCCTCAGGGCTGTACTTAATTGCATTATCTATCATATTCGAAACTACTTGGATAATTAGAGCCGCATCAAGTTTAATAGGAAAAAGAGGTTCGAGCTTTTGGATAATCTCAATTTTCTTTTTATCAGCTTGAAACGTTAGTTTATGAACACATTGCTCAATTATTTTATTGATGTCCTTAGATTTCTTATTAATAGTTAATTGATTTGATTCTACCTTGGTTAAATTTAATATTTTTGAGATAAATTTATCTAAGTTTTCAGTAGATTGAATAATTTGTTGAATTTCTGATTGTTGCTCATCTGAGAGGTTTCCTTGACGAGCAATCATTTCAGCTAATCCTTGAATTCGAGCTACGGGTGTCTTTAGATCATGACTCATCAAAGATAAGAAGTTTCCCTTAAGTTCTTCTACTTGTATGAGCAAATCGTGCTTCTCTTGTACTTCCCATCTTTTTTTATACTCAAGAATAGCTCTGTAGGGAACAATTAGGTAATAAGTGAAAAACATGGCTATAAAGGGGTGCGATAGGGGAAGCCAAACTCCTAATTGGAACAAAATCTGAGAAAAGCCAAAAAGACCAATAGAGAACAACACAAGAGCCATAACGCCCCTAGAAGGACTCATGCCAATAGCGATAAACGCTAGTGATAAAGCAAAAAGAAAAGTCACAATAGAGTCTGCTACTTTAGATGCTGCAATAATTCCTTGATCTTTGAGTATGGTGTCTAAGATAGAAGCGTGAACGAATAGCCTAGGGTTAGTATAAGTTACTCGAGAATAAGGAGTATATGCATAATCGTTCATGGCATCTTTTCTGAGAGTTTCTACCAGAATGATTTTATCTTTAAGATCTAATTCTACTTTTCCATCTTTAACATCATCAAAGTAAATTACAGGGAACTTGCTTTCACTCATCTTAGTAGAAAAAGGATAACGAATTAGTAAATGCCAAGAGTCGGCAGGAGAATAAAAGTACGACCCCTTTAGCTTTGAGGCTTCATTTAGTAATTCTTCTTTTGTTTTATGAGGATAAGCTAAAGTGTAATGTAAAGAAGGTTCTCCCAGTACGGTTAGTAGACCTCTTCTCATTACTTTATCTTCACCAAACATTGTTCCATCTTTATGAAGAATTGCAGGTGCATGAGGTAGCAGGCTTAAGGGATAAGCAGATAAAACCTCTCCAGATAAATCAACATCAGTACCCATTAGAATTTTGGTACCTTTTGATTCCGCATCTTTAGATAATTTTACAAATTCTTCCGCTACTTTAGGTTTGCTCTCTATTTCAGCAGAATCAAATTTATTGATATAAGCAATAGCAGAAGGACGCGATTTTAAAAGAACCTTTAGAGCGCTTAAGTGGCTTTCAATAGAATGAAACTCAGAAAACTCTGTTCTTTCTTTCCCAGGTTTTTCTCCTAAAGCTAAAACGACTATTCGATTGTCTAGCGCTTCGTCATTTTTCCAGCGCATGCGCAAATCATAAAGATAGGCTTCTACTCGGTATAAATCCGTGTTCATCGCCAGAATTGCGATAACCAAAGAAATACCAAGGCTGACGGCAACCTTAGATGCTGCTAATTTTTGAATAAATTGCCTAAAAATAGCCAAAATTACCTCTTTATTTCCGGCGCATAGCGCAAGAAATAGGCCAGAAAGCAGAGCAATAATGTTTAATAATATTAATGTGTTTCATAGAAAAATGGAGAACGACTTTGAAAATAAATGTTAAACTTTTAGACAGGCGGAAAATCCATGGACAAATTTACCAAGAATAATCCTCTCGTTGTTTTAAACATAGGGACTAAGATCTTAATTAAAGATGTTATGGATCAATATATGCGCTCTCTTGGTGAAGTTAAGACGTATTATTCGTCTAAATTGGCCAGTGCTATCGCTAGCTTTCATGAGAAAAGCCCCGATATTATTTTTTGTGAATATACTTTTCCTGAAGGTGGTGCCCTAGAGTTTGTAAGAGCCATCGGCGGATTAGATTACGCTTTAGGAAAATACTTTGTTCTTGCTGCGGACGAGTCAGATGAGAAAATGGAAAATTTAGCACTAGAACTTCAGGCGGATGAAATTTTAGTGAAGCCATTTTCAACTAGTGATGTGAGCTTAATAGTAGAGCGTTCTGTAGAGAAAAAGGCAGCGGTAAAGCCAGATTTAGCGGCTGCTCTTGGTCCTGCAAAACAAGCATGGCTTGAGAATCGGCACCAAGAGGCTGAAGCCTTGTTTATGAATTTAATTAAAGAGCATTCAAGTGAATTGCCGGCTCTTTTTGTTGCAGCTGATTTTTTCTTAGCGAGAGGAAACTTTGAAAAAGTTAGAAATATTTGTGCATACTTATTATCTAAAATGCCTAATAGCGCTAAAGCGCTTTATTTAAGTGCCTTGGCGGCAAAGGGGCTAGGAGAATTTGAAACAGCATTAGAGCTCATGAAGAAAGCTTCTTCGTTTAGTCCTTTAAATTACTTAAGGGATAAAGAGTTAGCAGAAATTCATATTGGTTTGGCCGAAGAATCTATTTCAAATGCAATTAAGTACAATTCAGAGCAACCATCTTTAATCTTACTGAGAGCGCAATTTTATATTATCAGAAAAAACTATGGTGCTTTAATTAAATACTTAGAAAATAAGCGAGCATATTTGAAAGATAGTGATCTTAAAGAGGCAGAGTCTTTGCTTAGTTTTGCAAAAAAAATTACTGGCGTTCGCTGATACTAGGGTATGTATTTAATTTGTAAACTAATGTGAAATTCTTAAAAAACACCTGAGCTGCATTGCTCATTGTTAGAATAGAGTTCATTATCCGCGCCTTATCAGCTATTTTTTTAAGAGCTTCTCGCTATGATTCTAAATTGAATACACGCCTTATTTTATGTTTAAAATTTTTCTAGCAGTTTCAGTAGATGCGATTTTTCTATTATGAATCTTTGCAAGCGCAACAGTTCTTTCAACAAGTTGTGCATTGCTTTTAGCTAAAACACCTTTTGTCCAATAAATATTATCTTCAAACCCAACACGTACATGGCCGCCAGTAATAATGGCTAGGCTAGACATGGGTAATTGATGTCTGCCAACACCAGCGACAGCATGAGTAGCATTTAAAGGTAGTTTTGATCGCATAAATCCATAATTTTCTGTTGTGGCTGAGATTCCAGAATGTGTGCCGAAAACAAATTGAAAATGTGCTGGTGATAGCGATGGATGTTTATCTATAAAGCGAATTCCATACTCTAACATTCCTACGTCATAGACTTCGATTTCAGGTTTAATTTTATTTTTAATCATTTCTTGAGCTAATGATTCAATATCTTTAGGAAGGTTTTCAAAAACTTCATCACCAAAATTGATAGAACCTACGTTTAAAGAGGCCATTTCTGGTTTTAGTTGTAGAGGGGCTAGTC
This sequence comes from Oligoflexia bacterium, assembly GCA_023954355.1. Classification (GTDB taxonomy): domain Bacteria; phylum Bdellovibrionota; class UBA1018; order CAIPTA01; family CAIPTA01; genus JAMLID01. The sequence goes on from JAMLID010000009.1 coordinate 56,119, forward strand.
TCTCTGAGATGGGCGTACCTACAGCCCCACCAGTAGAAAATTGAATAATAATATCACAATTTTTTTCTATTTCGCTTTTTAGTTTTTTAAATAAAGCAAGATCTTGGCTTGGGCTTTGATTCTCATCTCTTACATGTAAATGAACTACGGTTGCGCCTGCTTTTTGGCATTCTATGGTGGCTTTAACTTGCTCTTCTATAGTTACAGGTAGCGCAGGGTTTTGTGTTTTAGAAGTTTCAGCGCCTGTTATAGCAGCAGTTATTATTAAATCGTCCATGCTTTACCTTACAAGATAGTTTGATAAAGTATAAAGAGATTTTGGTAGGTCTTCAATATTCATCGCGCGTAGAAATTTTCCTTTACCGGCATGGGCTAAATTTCTGCAAAATCTTGGAGAAGACCAGGTATTTCCCATTTGTATAATATGTAATCTAGGAAGTTTTTTTGCACTTGATTCGGGATTTTTGCCTGCAGTGTGCTTGCCATCAGTAATCAAAATACAAGAACGAGTAGAGCTAGTTGCTCTTTTAAGTTCTTTATTTGCTTTATCTAGCGCAGCTTCTATATTCGTTAATCCTCTAGTCGGGACCTCTAAAAACTTTTCAATAAAATCAATAATAGGTATTTTTTCACCAAATTTTTTAAGTATGGTAGCTTCACTGTTGAAAACGATCACAGAAAGATTTTCTTCTGGAACTTGTAGACACAATACAGCAAGAGCAATAGCAGTAATAGCTAGTTTTTTTCCTGTCATCGACAGGCTTGTATCTATACAAATAACAATGTCTATTTTTTTACTTTCTCTTTTTTCAATAATTAGAGAATCAATTTTTGGGTCATTATCTATAGTTTCTTCTAAATCTAATTCTCCGTCGGTGTCAGGTGTCCACTCGGTAAATTTATAAATGGTTGGCTTAGTGGTCGCGCCAATGATTTTTTGGGCTTTCAGTAAAATAGCTCGGGCAGCAGATTTTTTGATTTTTAGTTTTTCTTGTTTATTTTTAATTCTATTTCTTAATTCATGGTAGCGAATAGCGAATTCCCAATCTTTGGATTGTTCATTTTCAACGTATCCATCGCTATTTTCACTTTGAACTTCTGGTCCAAACTTTTTGATATTTGGATCAAGGTAGTCTGAAGGTAGCTCAGTGCTTTCTAGTTCAATTAAATCTGTCTTTTTTTTTTAAAATTAGCGGTAAGTTCTTCTATGATTTTTTTAAAATCTTTTTCGTCATAATCTTCATTAAGCTCAACTCGATTTGGGAGAGCAATTGAGGTAGCTAAAAGAAAATTTTCGTAATTAGGGCCAAGACTATGGGCTATGTCGTAGATACTAATTGCAGCTCTAACGCTAGCACCTCTACGAAATTTAGATGAAGTTCTTGTTTGACGTACTATTTTAACACTCCAGTCTAGTAAGTCTTCATGTACTTTTTCAGTGTTTAGCGATCGTTCTTTTTCAACAATCTTCTTTTCTTCTTCTTCTGATTGGTATTCGATAGTTACTAGTTCAAATCTATCAAGGATAGCCTCACTTAGGTGGCTGGTGGCTATAAATTCTTTTGGGTTCTGAGTGGCGACTACACAAAACCCTTTTTTAGCTAAAACAGAGCCAATTTTTGGAATTTCAACCCTTCTTTCATCTAGTGCAGGTAATAGAATGTTTTGTACGTTTTCAGGCATTCTATTTAGTTCATTTATAAAAAGAATTCGTCCTTCTTTCATTGCGGTTAGTAGTGGGCCAGAGAAAAAAGAATCTTCGGTATAGCCAGATTTTAAAATTTTAGGTGGGTCAAACCATCCGGTTAATTTATGTTCTGTGTATCTCGAATCACCATCAATTCGAATAAAGTCTCGTCCCATTTCTTTTGCTATAGAAGAAAGTAAAAAAGTTTTCCCTACACCTACGGGCCCTTGCAATAAGATGTTTTTATTACATAAAATACAATGAAAAATATTTTTAATTTCCTCTTCACGTCCGACAAGAAAATTCTGTTCTTTTAATTTTTTTAAGACTGTATCAAATGATTTTTTACTCACGAACTTTCTTTCTTCTCATAAATTCATCTACTACATAACTTGCAACATGAGATGGAAGCGTCCCAGGGCCAAATCCCGCATCTAAGCCACATTCTAGAGCTATAGGGTGATTGAGTCTAGGACCACCGCAAATAAAGATAAAATTTTGCAAAACACCTTTTTCTTCTGCAAGTTGCATAAGCGATTTTAAATTTTTAATATGGCAGTCTTTTTCAGTTACAATTTGGCTTACAAGAATCGCATCTGCTTTTAGCTCTCTTGCTTTATCTAGTAGATCTTCATTTAAAACTTGAGCACCAAGATTTATTGCTTCTATCCATGGATATCGTTCTAGGCCGTAGTCTCCATTATAACCTTTCATGTTAAATATGGCGTCTATTCCTACAGTATGTGCATCAAATCCGGTGGTCGCTCCTAAAATCACTAGCTTTCTCTTAATTTTTGACTTTATTAGATCATTAATTTCTGAAAATGTTTTAAATTCTGCTTCTACTTTAACAACATGAATTTTAGTAAAATCAATTGTATATTCGGTAGCGCCATAACAAACAAAGTAAGAAAAACCTTCTGAAGGTTTTTCCATACAAACTACTTTAGTGTCTATAAATCCCATTTTTTCCATGAGCTTTCTTGCGACTTCTTCAGCTTCAGGGCTAGGGTTTATGGGAAGAGTAAAAGAAACTTGAGTTCGTCCATCGTTAAGGGCATCACCATAAGGTTTTAATTTAGTTAAATCAATTTTAGATACAGAAGGGTGTTCAGGAGCTCCATAAGGATAGATTTCATTTTCTGACATACTTACCTTCTTTTAAATAATCATATAGGGGATTTATGTAGTCCGAAGATTTTTGGATAACGCCGTTATATCCTTTTCCTGAAGTTAAGCTTCTACTTACTTCTGCAAAACACTTTTCTTCAATTGATTTGAATAAGCCTTTTTTCTCTATTGATTTTAAAAGCTTCAAAGAATCGGTTAAAACTTTTTGAGACCACTTTTCTATTTTACCGCCTTTTTTATATTGAATCTCATTGTATAGCGATTCACTCCCACCAAAAATATAGTTGCATGACTTTAATGCCATATATCGATCACCTAAGAATGGGGTATGAATTGCTTCAGTGGGCATTCCTACTAAGTGGATGCCCTGTTTAGTTAAACTGCTTACAAAATTAAAAATAGCATCATAGGTATGGCTAAAAAATACATCACCCTGCATATGTTTTGTTGGCGGCATGTACTTAAGTGGTGCTTCAGGAAAAATATCTCTAGTCATCTGCGCTCTAGCAATTTCTAGAAGAATTACATCTTTATGCCAAGGATTCATTTCCATGGCATGACCAAGTCCCATAAATTGAGGTTTCATATTAGCGCTTAAAGCAAAGCGCTCATTTATAAATTGCGAAGCCAAGACTTGGTGGCCATTTTCAATTGCATCGGCTGTGGTTAAATAGTTGTCTTCACCTGTATTTATATATATCTCAGAAACAGCACAGATCATCCTTGATAGATGCTGATCTATAAGTGTTCTCTGCATATTAATATCGCGAAATAAAATGCCATAGAGAGAGTCACAAAGAAGAAAATCTAGCCTCTCAATAGCAGCAATAGCAGCAATTTCAGACATACACAGACCTGAAGAGTAATTCGTGAGTCGAATATATCGACCTATTTTTTCGCCCTCTTCATCTAAGGCCCTTCTCATTATTTTGAAATTTTCTTGAGTAGCATATGTTCCACCAAAACCTTCGGTAGTTGCCCCATGAGGAACAAAATCTAAAAGTGATTGTGCTGTTGATCGAATAACAGCTATTACTTCAGCACCAGCTTGAGCTGCAGATCGTGCTTGAACTATATCTTCAAAAATATTTCCAGAAGCTACGATGACATATTTTAGTGGATGCGTAGATGATTTTGGAAAAGTATCTTTATACTTTTTTATAAAAACATCTCTTTGAGATCTTGTTTTACATATTTTTTCTAATGCTGCTTTTGCTAAATCTTTTGACTTTTTTTCTATAAGACTTCTTTTTTCTAATTTGATTTCTGTTAGGCTTATATTTTCTTTTACTAAATATTCAGAAACTTCTTTTGGATCTTTTTTGAAATGTAGGCAGGCATTCGCCATCCAAAAAAGCACACCGTCAGAAATTGTATCATTTTTTACAAGGTCATCTATGATGATGTTTGCGTAAGGATAAAATTGGTTATTCTCTGAAATATGTTTAGCCTGATCTACGCCAAGTAATCTCAGAAAAGTTCTTTCAGAGGCAACGCTTGTATTTTGTGATAAAGCCTTTTGTACTTGTAAGCCAATTTTTTTGGCAATAGATCTACATTCAGATATCTGTTTTTTATTAAGGTTGAGTTTCATACAATGCACTTAAGATTGTACGAAGCTCTTCACTCTCTCGCAAGAGCGAGTATGTCAGATCGGCATGTCCTTCGGTGTATCCGTTGCCAATTTGGAGGTTTAAGTCAGCGCCTACACCCTCTGCGCCCAGTGCAGCAGCAGAAAAACTAGTAGCCATACTAAAGAAATACACGGTGCCATTTTTTTTCGTGCTTAAAATACAAGACATCTCAGTCCCGGGAATATTTGCAACGTTAATAACGATATCTGCTAGGTCTCCTGCAAGGCATTTTTGTACTTCTAGAGAAACGGTAACCGGGTCTCTTGCATCAAGCCTTAGTGCGTGATCAACAAAGGAGAGTGTCTTTAGTCTATTTACAGCAGCTTCAGAGTAATCAATGGCGATAACCTTGCCATTGTTGCCTACAGATTTTTTAGCTTGGTACAAACTTAGTAGCCCGCTTTTTCCACCACCTCCAATGATTACTACGTTCTGATTCTTTTCACAGAGTTTAGCTGTTTGAGCTGGGGCCCCACATACATCTAGGCATGCAAGAGCTAACCCTTCGCTTAAATCAGATGGAATTTTTGCAGCCAATCCACTGTCAAATAATATAGCGTGTCCCTTAATATAAATGCGCTCTTTTGTAGCATCTATCCTAAGTATCTTCTCAATATGAAGCGGAGTAAGTGTAAGAGAAACTAAGGTCGCTATTTTATCGCCCTGCTTTAGCGTTTTAAGCTCTGATTGAATGTTTTTTCCGATTTTTTTAATAGTCCCAAGTAGCATCCCGCCTGATCCTGTTACGGGATTTTGCATTTTTCCTCTTTGTTGAACGATAGAAAGAATGTCTTTTTCAAGTGCGTGGATATCTTTATTATTTTTTTCAAAAAGCTGATGAAAGCTAGCAGAATCGATATTGAGAGCCTCAACATCGATTAAGATTTCGTTTTCATCGGTCGGTAAATTTGGATTTAGTCGCAAAGCCTGTTGCGGAAGTGCGTTTACAGGCTCTAAGACGCGATGGATCCCAAGTTTTGATTTTAAATCAAGCTCTAGCAAGCTCTGCCTCGGAAACTCTGTCTTCAGCGATCTTATTTGCTACTATATTTGTTGAACATTTTTCTGCTTTTGATCTTTCTAGCACAAGTTTAATTGTATCGTAGATTTTAGCGACATGAGCGTAAGCTTTATCTCGATTATAGCCTTCTCTTTCGTGGTAGATATTAATCAAACCACCAGCATTGATGGCATAGTCTGGGGCATAGAAGATACCTTTTTTCAAAAGAACGTCGCCATCTTTCTCTGTAGCTAATTGGTTGTTAGCTGCGCCAGCAATTACTTTACACTTCAATCTAGGAATTGTTTGTTCGTTAATAATCGCACCTAAAGCGCCAGGGCTAAAAATTTCGGCATCAACATCATAAATTTCATCAGGAGACACAATAGAAATACCAAACTCAGCTTGTGCTCTTTTAATGGCTTCTTGATTGATATCAGAGCCAGTTACAATCGCACCATCTTGGTGTAAGTATTTTAATAAATGATAATTAACCGCGCCAAGTCCTTGAAGAGCTACTCGAATATTTTTTAACGATTTTGCTCCAAAGGCATGTTCGGCACTTGCAAGTATTCCGTTATATACACCCCAAGCAGTTACAGGGGATGGGTCGCCACTAGAATTAGTTTCACCTGCAATACCTAAGATATGACTAGTTTTTGATTTAATGGTTTTTAAATCAGAAGAATCAATACCAACATCTTTTGCTGTTATATAGTGCCCTTTTAGGGTTTCTACAAACTCACCGAATCTTTTTAGCATTTGTGGTGTTTTAGAGGCGGAGTCTCCTATTATAATACTTTTACCACCACCAAGAGGTAGGTTAGAGATAGAAGCTTTGTAAGTCATTCCCTTAGATAGGCGAAGCACGTCTGTAAGTGCCTCAGATTCATTTTTATAATCCCACATTCGGCAACCACCAGTAGCAGGGCCCAGAGCAGAATTATGTATAGCAATGATGGCCTTTAACCCAACCTTTGTGTCATTACAAAAGATGATTTGTTCATAATTATCTGCTTTGATTTTTTCAAAAACGGTCATGGGTTTCTCCTTTATCTAACCTGTCTTAGCTAGACTTAGTATTTAGCTCCTAAGTTTAGATATTGAAAACGATTTCTTGCGCTTCTTAGAGTGAAAATAAAAAAAATTCACAGCCAAAAAATGTCTAAAAAATCGTCAATAATGCTTAAGACTTTGAAATTATTAATGAAATATTAATTAAAACGTGAAAACTAGGTTCATTGCTCAAAATCAATGTCTATAAACCTAACACTTTGGTGTTTATTTTTTATACAGGTAGCTAGTCGAAAACAGCTTTAAGCTTTGAATATTATTATAAAAATATGAAAAAATAGAGACGAGAACCAATCTTGGCCTACGGATTGCTTAGTTAAACGGTAAGGTATTTTGTTTTTTGTGGAAAATGCCGATACCAAGAAATGAGATTTTTGGAAAAAGTGGAGCAATTATGAGAACGCCGAATCAAGTAGCACTAAGTATTACAGCCATTCTTTTAGTGGGAGTTTATTTCTCACCAAATGCTTATGCATTAGAATTTCAATGGCCAATTAAATTCTCTGAAGAGACTAAGGCCGAAGAAGAGCCAGTAAAAAAAGAGGAAGACGCGCTCACTGAAGAAACGGACGTTGATTATAGACCATCAGTAGAAGAAGAGGTAGTAGCCGAAGAAGTACCTGGAGTGGATGGTGTATCTGCTAAAGATGGGCTTAGTATTCAAGAATTAGAAAAGATCACCTCAAGAGGAAGTTTTGAAGTAAATAAGAATGGCGACGAGGTAAGTTTTGCGGGAGTAATTCCGGCAAGATGTGCAAAAGATGCATTACCGCCAGCCTATCTTTACGAAGCAGGTAAGCACATTATAACTCTACGTTTACCGAATTGTGAAAATGGCTTTAAGTGGGAAAAGGATGACAAAAAAGTCTCTTTATCTAGCGTATTTGGAGCTATCAAATTACAAGATGAAAGCGGAGAAATAGTATTTCGTCACTTTAAAGAAGGTGATGAAGCTTCAAAAAACCGTATTCAAGATAATGTTTGGAAAGATGCTAAAGGAAATCCAGTAAAACACATTAGTACAGCTGATATAGAAGCAGAAGAAACTACTAAGCTTGTTGCTGCAAACAAAAAAGAACGAGAGCGTCAGTTTGATGAGCTGGCAGAGAGAATTGGACAGTATTGTGAGGCAGGTAACTTTGAAGGTTTAACAGCAGAGTTAGAAGCGCAGAGAGAATTTTTCGGCGATATTTCAAAAATATTGGCAGACGTTGGAAAATTGCAAAACCAACAATTAGAAAAAGATTTAGAAGTTGCTGAAACTCCCGACGATGCTGTTGGTCTTATTGAAGCATATAAAATCGCTGCAAGAAGTAATGGCTGGGATGAAGATGCTTTAGATAAAAAGTATATCGAAAGACGCGTTGACCTAATTAATAGCGCGATCGAAGATTTAGATGAAAATGAAGATTATGAAAAAGTAGCTAAAATGATTCGTGAGTTTGATAGCGATCTTCGTAGCCGAAGCAGAACCTTACATAGAGAAAATAGAGATAAGGTTGCAGCGCTATATGCAGAGATCGGGACATATGCTGCTAACCATAACGATCTAAAGGCTGCAGACAGATACTTTGAAAAAGCACATAAAATTTCTGATAGTGAAGGTAAAACTAAAATAGATGCTTTCATGGCAAAAGAATATGCTTCAGCTTTTAAGAAATGCGTAGAGAAAGATGCTTCTAAGATGAAGGCTTGTGAAGATAAATTTTATGAAAAAAGCAGAAACTATGCAGAAAGAATTAAAAACCGTAAAGAAAATGCAGCGGATAGTAGTGATGAAGATGCTGCGGCATCGGCAGAGTATAATGCAGAATTCGCGGCTGCTTACGGTGCAGGACCATACTTTCAATATGCTGGGTTTGGAATGTTACACCCATACTTACCGAGCGCTTTTGAGACATTTAAAAGAGATGCGTATATGAAGTATATGCAAGAACAACAAATGAAAGCGATGATGCCTGGTGGAATGCCACAACGGCAACAAAGAAATGGCTCATCAATACTAGGAATTTAGAGTAAATTTCTCACGAAAAAAGACCTAAGCATTAATCCTGTGCTTAGGTCTTTTTATTTTTATCTTTAGAATACTGTAGAAGCAGATAGTGAGAAAGCCGTTACATTATTTGCCGGACCTTCACTAGTAGCGCTATTTATGTATTTAAAGTAGTTGCCTGGCATTAGCATTCCAATATCTGCACCAAACGAAATATTGTCATCCCAATTATAACGAGTGCCTAAATCAACTTCTATACCCATATTAGAATCTTGCTTGGCTACAGATGTAAACCACTGACGAGTTCTATGGTTGAACATATCTTTTCCGGTCTCGGCAGTTTGATTTGCTTTTGCCCAAACTAGACCAAAGTGTAGACCCCATTGCTCCCAAGTTTTTTCAGAACTAAACATTAAGTATTTTGCATTAGTAATTGCTGAATCATAAGGAGAAACGGTTGTGTTTAGAGCATTAGCGTTTCCTGGAACAGTATCGGGGTTAGCAGGACCAAAATTGCCTAAATTATAATTAAATAAAATCATTCCAAGTTTGTAGGCTCTATGAAGCTGTAGCGCTCCAAAGCTTTTTCCTCTTGATCCAGTAGTAGCCGCGTTTTGTCCAGGGACAGTTCCGAATTTCAAACTGTGTTTCCAGGTTTCAAATTTTACAGCGCTTTCGACAGCAACTGCCGTCGCTTTGAATTCATTTCTTTGTCCAACTTGGTTGATGTCACCTATGTCGCCGCTGAAGAGAGGTACTTCCACACCCAATTCGAACTTTTTCCAAGATTTTTTAGCAAAAAAGTTCATGAGCTTTAGGTTCATGCCATTCGCTCCACCAGTATATGTTGTAGCTGTATTTGGATAGTAGTAGGCGTTTTGCGCATCAGAAGCATTTCTTTTATAAAATAGAAATCCAGCATCTAAGTCTTCTTCGGGATTATCATAGCGAAGAGCAAGACCATAATCAGTTACATCATCTGAGCCCTGTAAAATAGTATCAGTAATGGGATTGCGTGCACCAGCAAGGTTTCTACCAACAGAGTTTTTTGCATAAATAGGAGTTAAACTTAAATAACCAAATTTCGATACTAAGCGAATAGTATCAGAAGTACTTTGAAAGCGATCAAAAGGGCGATCTCCAGAATTAAAAATCACACCGAGTCCCCAGTGAAAGGGAGCGCGGCCTACTTGAAAGGTTCCGAAATCTGTATGAACGTCTAACCAGAGCCTTGCGACTGATAACTCCATAGAGTCTTTACGTGTTGAAAAAGCGTTGTTTCTATCTTCTCTAGGAATCCCACGACCAAAAAAGCCAGCAATTGGATCACCAACATTCCACTCTGAATGAACAATTACATTATCGTTAATGAGAACTTTTGGATTAAGCTTCAAAAACATACTAGAGAAAGTTGTGCTCTTTTTACCTTGTCCTTGAATGTATTCTCCGGTGTTACCAGAGTTAGAATATCCTGGACTTGATTTATCCATTTGGTAGTTGTGAACAAAATTATGGTCTGCACGAAAGTATCCAGACCAATCTAGGGAAAGCGCAAACGCCTGATGATTGAAAAACAGTGCAATGAAAAATACGCTTAAAAAGTTCAACGACATAAAAGTTCCTCTATAAATTTAATGCAATGTATAAAAAATCACTTATACATGGTTCCATATAAGTCTGTGAAAGCAACCTAAGTCAAGGTAAAACAAAAGGACAAATAGAATTCTTATGGGATCATGTGCGCATAAAGTTAAGTAGAGGAATTGCGAATTAATGGAGTACCTTAAAAAAATTAAAGCTAAGATAAATGTAAAAATATTTCTTATTTCTTTTTTCCTAATAGCTATAGTTTTTTGCTTAATCGCATTTTTTGGGTTGAAAGCTTTGTCCAAAGATATCGAAGAAAAATTTTATGCGGTGTATGATTCTATTCCTTCTCGAGTTTACTCAAATCTTTTTTGGTTGAAGAAAGGGGTTAGCCTTTCTGAGAAAGAGCTAAAGTCACGCTTAAAAGAAAGAGGATATAAAGAAATAGAGCGTCCAGATTTTGTAAGAAAGGCTGGGGACTTTCATTTAGCGATTAATGAAGACGGTTTAGAGTCGCTTGTTATTTATCCTCAAGAATTTGATTATCCTCCTTATGTTGAAGAGGTTTTTTTTGAAGGACAAAGACCCCCAGTTTTCTCTAATACAGTTAGGGTAGAGTTTGGAGAAGGGTTTGTTACTGGTATTTATAATAATAGTACAGGTGAAATCATTGATCGAGTACCACTAGAGCCTGTATTGGTTGCTCAATTAAACGAGGGCGGCGTTCAAGCACGAAAAACAGTTCCTATTGGTGAGATTCCACACACTTTAATGAAAGGAATTGTATTAACCGAAGATCAGAGATTTTTAGAGCATAGTGGAATTGATCCGAGAGGGATTTTACGATCTATCTATGTAAATATCCGTTCTGGTGCTTATGTTCAGGGCGCAAGTACGATCACTCAACAGCTGGCTAGAAATATCTATTTATCTAGAAAAAAAACAATCCGCAGAAAAATCAAAGAAATGATTATGTCTGTAATGTTAGAATTTAAATTTTCTAAAGATGAAATTCTAGAAAAATACTTAAATGAAGTTTATTTTGGTCAAGCTGGGAGTATAGCAATTCATGGCGTGAGTGAAGCAGCTAAATTTTACTTTAATAAAAATCTCTCTCAACTTACGATAGCTGAGCAAGCTGTTCTCGCTGGGTTAGTTCGCGGACCATTCTATTATTCTCCGTTTAGGCATTTCGATCGCGCTAAGTCTAGACAAGAAGTAGTTTTAAAGAAAATGTTAGAGTCAGAAGCAATCACTCAACAACAATACGATGAAGCAATAAAAGAAAAATTAGAGTTTACAAAAATTAGTCCATTACAAAATGCTGCTCCTTATTTTACTGATATGGTATTGGCCCAATTATTAACAGAGCTTCCCGAGCATGAAGTATTGGGTTCGGGGTATTCAATTTTTACTACCCTTGACCCTTATTACCAAAGTATTGCTGAGGCTGCTGTACAGAGAGGCGTTAAAAATATAGAAGATAGATTAAGAAAAGTTTTTAAATTAAAAGACGAAGAGAGCCAGAAATATATCCAAGGGGTATTTTTAGCTGTGGATCCAAAGCACGGATACATTAACGCTGTCGTTGGTGGCCGCTCCTACGAAGAATCTACTTATAATAGAGCTATTTTAATGCGCAGACAGATAGGTTCTTTAGTGAAGCCTTTTGTTTATCTGTCGGCACTTATATACGGTAAAAACGAAGATGGAACCCCCATGAATGCGATCTCAAAATTTGAAGATCGTTCTTATGTGTTTGAGTATGATAATAAAAAATGGTCACCAAAGAATTATGAAGATGAATACCTAGGTACAGTTACCATGCGGTTTGCTTTGGCAAATTCTATTAATACTGTAGCGGCGAAAGTTGCTGTAGATACTGGTCTAGAGAATGTCATCACCGTTGCTAAAGCTGCTGGCATAGAAACAGAAATAAAGCCATACCCATCCCTGTCGCTTGGTGCGATCGGTCTTTCACCTCTAGAGATTGCAACAGCATACACTACTCTAGCAAATTTCGGTAATAAGCTTCAGTTGACTTCTGTCATAGCTGTCATCGGTAGTGGTGGGGTTCCGGTTGCAAAATTTATTCAACCAACAGCCTATACGTTACCCCCTGAAGAAACAGCAAACTTAGTACAGTTAATGACCTCCGTTTTTGATCTAGGAACTGCCAAAAGCAGTAGAGCGATGGGGTTTTATTGGCCTGCCGCAGGTAAAACAGGCACAACAAATGAATTTCGTGATTCTTGGTTTGCTGGATTTAGCGAAAAAATGTTGGCTATTAATTGGGTTGGCTTTGATCGAGATGATGATCTTGTGCGTAAGCAACGCAGAGTTTTGAAGTTGACTGGTGCAGCCGCCGCCTTACCTATATGGTCAGAATTTATGAAAGAAGTTCATTTGAATCAAAGTCCACAGCCTCTACAGTATCCAGAGGGAGTTTTAAGAACTTTAGAAATTGATTTGATAAGTGGTGGAAAAGCTAGTTATCGTTGTATGGGGCAAAATGTAGTAACAGAGGTTTTTACCTATAGAAATGCACCAACCTTTGAATGTGGAGAGCGTTGATGAGTCCAGTTTTTCATAAAGTAAGTAGTAAGAAAGAAGCGTTTCAAAAGTTACGATTTTCTACTTTTCGTATTCCTGTATATTTATGGACTCAAGGGGCTGAGACTCCATTAGCTGGGTTTACTTTTTTAGGTGAACTAAAAAAAGATAGAGTAGGAATCTATCTTTCAGAAAAAATAAAAAAAGCATTTCAAGTAAGAATTGCCTTCGAGAAAAAGAGCGCCTCTTCATTTAAGGCATTTACTGAAGTAGTTAACCGATATTCATTGGAGCAAAAATTTATAGGACATAAATCATTATCATATAAAGCAGAGCTGAAATTAATTTTTGCAACTGAAGCAGAGAGACAAAAATATTTAGAGTACATTGATTTAATGAAGAATAAAGTAAAGTCAATTAAACCAGGGGTAGAGTTTTAAGGACATCTATGTATAAAAAAATTATTGCGTTAGTTATTCTCTTTATAGTCGCGTATTTAGGTGCGCATTTTTATATTCGTGAATCTAGACAAATTAAAACAGATACAACCATACTAACGAGGCTTGTAGACTGCGAACCAAACAGTATTAAAAAAATGAAGATCAGAAATGAAAGGGGAGAGGTTTTTGAATTTATTAGAACCGATCTGGCTATTGAGGGAATGCCCAGTTCTTCTCAGTTTGCCTTCGCTGAATGGCAAGTAGAGACCCCTAAAAACGGGGAAGGGGATACTCAGTCGATAAATAGACTAGCATCAATGACTTGCGAATCTTTTAATCCAGTGCCTATCAGTGAAGAGGATTGGAAGAGCAATATCTCTGGACTCTCAAATATTGTTTATATGGAATTAGAAACAATAAAAGATAATGTGCTGATAAATTTTGCTAAAGTACATTCTGATAAGACTATCGATATAGAGGTTAAAATAGGTAATAAAAATTCTTCATACTATCGAGTGCCGGCCAAAATTTTTACTTTAATAAATGCAGAAGAAAATGGTTGGAAGAATTATAAAATCACAAAAATGCCTAATGACTCTATTCAAATAGTATCTGTTTTTTATAAAAACCAAGAAAAATTCACTCTAGAGAGAGAAGGAGTAAGTTGGAGAAAAAAAATAGATTCAGTAGATAAGGGATTGGCAAGTGATGAAGCGAATAAGTATGTAAATAGAATCTCAACACTGAAAGCTATAGAAATTAAAAATCCATCTTTTGGTAAGGATAATTGCGAGTCTCAGGCAAAAGACTTTAAGATCGTTTTTCGAGGATTAAATAATAATTCTGAGGTTATTGTGCTTAATAAAAATAAAGATAACCTATTTGCTTGCTCTTCACTAAGAGACAGTGAGTTTGTTGTACATAAAGATTTACTTAAATACTTACCAATAAATATTAAATAGATTCTTCTACTTTACTAATAAAGGTATCAAGCGCATTTACAAAGGCCTGAGGTTGCTGTGCATGTACGAAATGGCCGGCGTCTTTTATGGTAATTAAGTGCGCGTTTGCATTTGATGTCACCATTTTTTCAGCTTCTTCTTGTGGAAACTCTTTACTAAGAGAACCGCGAATAATCAGTATCGGAAGATTAAGGGATGAAAACATGTCTATGGCATTTTGAGCTCTTCCAAGCTCTATTGTTTCAATCATTCCTTTTGGATAAAATTTCCAGTCGTATGTTTCATCTGTTTTTTGTTCTAAGTTTGCATGTAAAAACGTACCAGTCATTGGGTCGTCGATAAAATGATCTTGGAAGAATTTTTTGGCTACTTCTCTATTAGGAAACGGTGTGGGAATTTTCCCTAATAAATTTTTAATCCAATTTAATCGCGACGGATTTGCGTCCATGCCAGAATCTTCTATTATTAGTGAGTGTAGAAGGTTTGGATATAGGTGCGCAAATTCTACTGCGACTCTTCCCCCCATTGAATGGCCAACTAAGTGAATTTTCGCCCAACCAAGCTTTGTAAGTAGCGAGTATAAGTCATCTGCATAATTTTTGGGAGAATAGCCTGTTAGGGGTTTGGGGCTTTTTCCATGCCCTCTTTGGTCTAAAACCAAAACATTTCGGTTGTCTTGAAATGATGGCCAAATTTTTCCCCAATTTGCACTAAAGCCCATTAAGCCATGCAAAAAAACGATGGGACTTTTATCTTTTAAGATTTCTAAATTAGGATCTTGAGGGCCTAAAACTCTAAAATAAATATTCTGGTTGGTTTCAGTTGACATAATGATTTCTGCTGACTATGTTTCTATTCCGATAACAATTCAAACAAAAAAACAATATCTAAAAAATTCTTTTCACTCCATTATTACTCGTTTCACATTAGAAAATTAAGCTACAGAAAAGACTTTGAGGATTAACCGGAAGGACACATGGCAGGCAATAACGAAGATCAGAACGAAGATTCAGTTTCTACAAATAAACCAAGAAATAACAATAAAAGATTTCATAAAAACAATTTTAAGAAACATGACCGCGGATCAAATCGATTTCGCCAGCAAAACAGAGGCCCTAAAGTAGATATGGATATGGCCGATGAAGAGTCTGAAGCGGCTGCTGATTCTGAGCAAAAAAATTCTTCCGAAGACGGTGCGTTAACAGAAGACGGACCTAAAAAAGATGTTCAAATTCTTCAAATGAAAGACCTAAAGGCAAAGAAGCCACATGAGCTAGCAGAGCTTGCAACATCTATGGGAGTAGAGAATGCTGCAGGGCTAAGAAAGCAAGAGGCCATTTTTCATATTTTACAAGCGACGGCTTCTGGTGATTATGCAGTTTTTGCTGATGGTGTATTAGAGTGTTTGCCTGATGGGTATGGGTTTTTAAGATCGCCAGACTATAACTACCTTCCAGGCCCAGATGATATTTATGTATCTCCCTCTCAAATTAGAAGATTTGGTTTAAGAACTGGGGATGTAATTTCTGGTCAAATTCGTCCACCTAAGGATAACGAGAGATACTTTGCCTTACTAAAAGTAGATACTGTAAACCACCTAACTCCTGAGCAAAGTAGAGAAAGGGTTTTATTCGACAACCTAACGCCTCTTTATCCAACAGAGCGATTTAATTTAGGCGATGATCCTAAGAATTTTTCTACAAGAATTATAGATATGGTAGCGCCTATTGGAAAAGGCCAGAGATGTTTGATTGTGGCACCTCCTAAGGCGGGTAAAACTGTATTGCTACAAAACTTAGCTAATGCGATTACGGATTGTAATCCTGAAGCTGTATTGATTGTATTATTGATTGATGAACGTCCTGAAGAAGTAACAGACATGGCTCGTTCGGTTAAAGCAGAAGTGGTAAGCTCTACCTTTGATGAGCAAGCATCCCGTCACGTTCAAGTGGCAGAGATGGTTTTAGAAAAGGCAAAGCGCCTTGTTGAGACAGGCAAAGATGTTGTAATTTTATTGGATTCGATTACTCGTTTGGCTCGTGCTTATAATACGGTAGTGCCGCCATCAGGAAAAATCTTATCTGGTGGTGTAGATTCTAATGCCCTTCATCGCCCTAAGCGGTTCTTTGGAGCTGCTAGAAAAGTAGAAGAGGGAGGGTCTTTAACCATTGTAGCGACTTCTCTTATAGATACCGGTTCAAGAATGGACGAAGTAATTTTCGAGGAATTTAAAGGTACGGGTAACTCAGAGATCGTTCTAGACCGTAAGCTTTTAGAAAAGAGAATGTTCCCAGCTTTAGATATCAATAAGAGTGGTACGAGAAAAGAAGAATTATTGATTCCAGCGCAAGATCTTCAACGAATTTGGATACTTAGAAGAGTTCTTCAACCGATGAATACCATTGACGCAATGGAGTTCTTGTTGGATAAGGTATCTCATACGAATTCAAATCGAGAGTTTATTGATTCGATGAATAGCTAGAAGGTGTTTTAGTCGTCTAATTTCTTGAAGTTTTACCGCTATATATGTTAGTCGGTGAGGTTCATATAGTTTTAGCCCAAAGCGAGTCGCTTTGTAAAAAACGAGAGGATTTTTATGAAAAAGGGAATTCACCCAATTTATACTGATACAACAGTTACCTGTGCTTGTGGAAACGTGATTGAAGTAGGATGCAATATTTCAAACTTAAAAGTTGAGATTTGTTCTAGTTGTCACCCGTTCTATACAGGTACACATAAAATTATCGATACAGAGGGGCGTTTAGAGCGATTTAAAAATAAATACGCTAAGGCCCAAGCTGCAAAAAAATAAATTTCGCTGGAGTCGTTGCTCGTGTTTCAAAAACTGGAAGAAGTTGAGAAGCGTTTCGACGACCTTGAGCGAAAGCTCCAAGATCCTAGCATTAATGCCAATGATATACGTACGTTCTCTAAAGAGCATTCTGATTTAAGACAAATAGTTGAGTCATATAGAGAATTTAAAAAGTGCCAAGAAGACTTAATTTCTTCTAAAGAACTTTTGGCTGATAACGATGCAGAAATGCGTTCTTTTGCTAAAGAAGAAGTTTCTCGATTAGAATTAGATATCGAACGCCTAACGAAGGATCTTAATATTCTCTTATTGCCTAAAGATCCAAATGACGATCGTAACGTAATTTTAGAGGTACGTGCTGGCACTGGTGGAGATGAAGCTGCTCTTTTTGCTTATGAAATGTATCGAATGTACCAACGATATGCAGATAAAAATAACTGGAGAGTTGAGGTCTTAAGCACAAATGCTACGGGTTTGGGGGGGATTAAAGAAATTTCTGCCCTAATTAGTGGTGATAAAGTTTACTCAAAACTGAAAAATGAGGGTGGTGTTCATAGGGTTCAGAGGGTTCCAGATACAGAAACCCAAGGACGTGTTCACACTTCTACAGTAACTGTAGCTGTTTTACCTGAAGCTGAAGAGGTAGATGTTGAAATTAATCCAGCAGATTTAAGAATAGATGTTATGCGAGCTAGCGGATCTGGTGGTCAGAGCGTAAATACAACAGATTCTGCTGTGAGAATTGTGCATATTCCAACGGGTGTTGAAGTTAAGTGTCAGGATGAAAAAAGTCAGCATAAAAATAGAGATAAAGCGATGAAGATTCTGCGTTCTCGCTTATTAGAGGCTGAAATTGAAAAAGCTGCAGCTGAGCAATCAAGTGCTAGAAGACTAATGGTTGGTACTGGGGATCGTTCAGAGAGAATACGTACGTATAATTTCCCTCAAAGTAGATGTACTGATCATCGAATTGGACTTACTCTTCATAGTTTAAATGAAATTATGGAAGGTGACCTAGATCAAGTAGTCGAAGCGCTAGTTGCTCATACGCAAGCAGAGTTATTAAAGAATAGTGAGAGCGTTCTTTGACGGTAAAAGAAATTTTACAAACCATTTCTAAAAAAAATTATGAAGACGCAATTTGGCTTTTATCTTTTTTATTAAAAAAAAATAGGGGTGAATTGCTGTTAGATTCTTCTTATCAATTAAGTAAAGATGAAGAAAAAGTGTGGCTTAAGTATTGGAAGAAAAGGGTTAAGGGCGAGCCTTTGCAATATATTACTGGGAATGCGCCCTTTTATGGAGAAGAGTTTTTAGTAAACGAAAGTGTATTAATCCCAAGACCAGAAACAGAGATCTTGGTTGAGCGATGTTTGAAAAAATTTTCTAATGAAAAAGAACTTAAAGTTATTGATATCGGCACAGGCAGTGGAGTCATAGCTATTACATTAAAGCAGAACTGCCCAGGATGGATAATTTCAGCAAGTGATATTTCGCAAAAAGCATTGAAGACTGCTAAACAAAATGCGGATGAAAAAAAATGCAGTGTTCAATTTTTTTTAATGTCTGGTTTAGATTCAACTAAATTTAAAGGCTCTTTGGATTTAGTAGTTTCGAATCCGCCATATTTAAGTGAATCCGTTGACTATGTAGAAAAGCAAGTTCTTAAGTACGAGCCTAGGGTGGCTTTGTTTCCTTATAAGAAACCGAAAAAAGCCTGGTCAGGTGATCAAGGTACTTGGATGGCAAGCCAACTCATTGAAGAATGTTTAAATCATAGAGTTCGATTTTTATTAATGGAAGTCAGTGCTCGTATTTCTTATAAACTAGAGAGGCACTGGAGAAAAAATACGAATATAAAAAGAATCGAAAGATTTTCAGATCTTGCTGGTCGTAAGCGTTTTTTAGACTTAGAGTTTATTTATGGATAAATTTGAAATTGAAGGTGGCGTAGTATTAAATGGTTCCGTTGAAGCTTCGGGTAGTAAAAATGCGTCTTTGCCTATTCTATTCGCCTCTATTTTATCGGCAAAAAAAATTATTTTAGAAAGAGTGCCTCAGCTTAAAGATATTCAAACCTCAATTGAATTAATCAAAGGATTGGGGGCTGAAATATCGAAAGAAAGTAATAATAGATATTCGATTTGCGCTGAAAGACTTCAATCTATTGAAGCACCATACGATTTGGTGAGAACCATGAGAGCTTCTATTTTATTATTAGCTCCTATTTTAGCAAGAGAAGGCAAGGCGAGGGTTTCGCTTCCTGGTGGGTGCTCTATTGGAAGCAGGCCAGTAGATATACATCTAAAAGCCTTAGAGCAAATGGGAGTTAAAATTGAAATCGCAAGTGGTTATGTAAACGCAAGCGTAGAGGGTAAGATAAAAGGAGCAGATATTGGCTTTCGATTCCCTTCTGTTGGTGCCACTGAGCAGATAATTATGGCGGGTACTTTGGCTGAGGGAGAAACTACTATACGTAATGCAGCTAGAGAACCAGAGATCGTAGATTTGGCTAATTTTTTAAACTCTCTTGGAGCTAAAATTGAAGGGGCGGGCAGTGATTGTATTAAGATTAAAGGAGTTTCTTCTTTAGAAGGAGGATCCTACTCAATTATGTTTGATCGTATTGAGGCGGGAACTATATTGTTAGCAGGTGCTATTACTGGAGGGAAAGTAAGAGTAGAAAAAATTGTTCCTAATGATTTATTAGAATTTCTAAGCGAGGCAAAAAAATCTGGAGTTAAAGTTATAGAAGGGAATGATTGGATAGAGTTTGAAGGTAAGGGAAGTTCTACAGTATCGATTACCACAGCCCCGCATCCGGGATTTGCTACTGATCTTCAAGCACAAATGATGAGCTTTTTGTGCGAGGTTCCTGGAACAAGTACAATAGTAGAAAATATTTTTGAAAATAGATTCATGCATGTCCCTGAATTGGTTCGATTGGGAGCAGATATTTCTATTTCTGGTTCTACGGCACAGATTCGAGGAAAAAATAATACATTTAGTGGGGCGACTGTAATGGCTACTGACTTACGTGCTAGCGCGGCCTTGGTTTTGGCTGGTTTGGTCGCTAAAGGTACAACTTCAGTGCGTAGAATCTATCACCTTGATAGAGGATATGAATCCTTAGAGGCTAAAATTAGCTTATTAGGTGGCAAGATTTCTCGCCAGCGAGAATAAAATCAAATTCAACTAATTGAAATTAGAGGTGAATTAATTTGTAAGGAAATGTTAATTCAGTTTCCCTCTTAATAACCGACCAATACACTTGACTATGTTAGAAATGTTAATTATTCTTAATATATGACAAAAGTGATCAAAATATTATTGGCCGGCTTTTGTCTGTCTTTTCTCTTTAGCTGTGGAAACAGAAATGGGAGTGGAGATGGGGGAATCGAAGGCGTTGGAAGCGTTCTCTACTCAATAAGTGGAGGTAATGCCAATTTCTCTGTGGTCTTTGAAAATATACAAATCGATGCGGGTGCTAGAATTCCGTTAAATAAACCTGCAGGAGCATTTATTGAAATTGCGCCAGACTTTCAATCAGCGGGCACAATTTTCAAGATATCAGTTCCATTATCTTCTTTATTCAATGGCGGAGGAAACCTCCCTGTCATTGGCTTACCAGATGGAAGGCCTCTTCCTGGTGTTAAGTCTGGGGCATTAGGAGTTTTACCCATAACTCTGCCTACTTTTGGAACAACATTTTTTTATTGGGGGGCTGATGTTTTTGGAATTTTCTTCCCTATTAACTTACCAGACTTACCTTTTATGGTTTCTTCAAAAATTAAAGATGAGAGAGGAAACTTATTAGGAGTGATTTGGGGAATCCCTAAGTCTGGAAGAGGAACCTCAAGCGGAGTTTTATTTTTATTCCCAGTGGAGGGAAGTAAGGGAGAGAAGTTTTTAAGTAAGAGTATATAAGTTTCACCGATTTGCACTTAGGTTAGGATTTAAGGTTGTACGTACGCGAACTGCCATCAAAGCTGAATCTTAGAGCCGAAGTCTTAGGGCAAATCATGATAAAAAAAGAAAGGGCAAAATAGTGTTAAATCTAAAGAAAACAGCAATCCTAGGCCTAGCAGTGGTGATGGCAGTCACTTTATCGGCCTGTGGTGGTAAGGGTGGAGTTAACCCGTCAATTGATGGTGTTGAAGGTCCAAACGTAGAGTTAGTAAACGGTAGACTTGTTTTGAGTATGGTGTTTAAAAACGTTTCCATTGATGGTGGCGCAACAATTCCAATTCCTAAATATCCAAACTCAAGTGTGCAAGTAGGTCCAGATTTCCAATCTGCCGGAACATTATTGGTATTAACAGTATCAGTAACAGACTTTCTTGGAGATAAAGGAGCTGCATTTGATCCGCAAACATTACCAGGTGGACGTCCACTACCTTCAGTGGCTTCCGGGGTGATGCCTGCGATCGCAATTCAGGTTCCTCAATTATTTAACACCGTATTCTATGTGGGTCCTGAAGTGATTGGATTCTTCGTTCCATTCAAGCTTCTTGATCTTCAAGGTGCGATCTTAACATTCCGTTTCCACAATACAGCGAATGAACCTATCGGTATCTTGGCTCTAGTGGGATCTGATACTAAAGGTAAGAACGCTGGTATCTTAGCAATGATGAGAGCTGACTTAATGGGAATCATTAAGAAGCCAAGTTCATCTACCTTGGCAAAACTTTCTAGAATGTTTTAATTAACAGTTTAGAGAAAAAAGAGAGAAGCCGTCTATGAAAATAGGCGGCTTTTTTATTGCCTACGCGGAATACCCCGCGGTCTAGCCGCGGGAGTCTATAGCGTGGGGTTATTAGGGGGCGGAATGTAGCCGACCCCTAATGCGATGTAGGAGAAAGCCCTATTTTGATGTAACGAAGAGTGATGAAGTTTCATCGCAGCAGTCACTCCGTATTTCAATGTATTTACCATATTGTCTGGACCACAAAATATAGAAAAAGGGCACTAAAGGAAGAGTGGCATAAAACATTTTGTAAAAACGTAATTAGACGGGCCGCAAAAGAGTTTGGAATGAGAATCCACGAAATAGAAGTAGATGTTGATCATGTACATTTACATATCGAAATACCACCACAGCGGTCCGTAGGAAGTGCGGTAAGAATAATGAAAAGTTTTAGTGCCCGATTGATGTTCAAAAAGTTTGGTGGACTAAAACAAAAGTTTTGGGCAGGAGAGTTATGGTCCAGGGGCTACTTTGTAAGAACAGTTGGAGATGAGGTGACTGCTGCTATTGTTAGAAACTATATACTTGCGCATGCAGAAAAGGGGCTTGAGCCTGCACAAGGTATCCTTTTCCCAAAGGGAAAAGATTAGATACCGCTGTGCCCATGATACCGCGGGCTCTTGGCCCGCGGAGCTTCATTTTCATAAAAAAACGGACAGATGAGGATTTTTCGAACGAAAGACTTATTTCTTTTTCTCACTCCACTGTAAATAGTCTTCGTAATTTCCTTGGAAATCTTGGATGCTACCGTCTGGGAAAATCTCTAAAATACGATTCGCTACCGATGAAATAAATGTTCTATCGTGAGATACGAAAAAAGCTGTACCTGGGAATTGCTTTAATGATTCGTTCAAAGACTCAATGCTTTCTAAGTCTAAGTGTGAAGTAGGCTCATCTAGAAGCAATACGTTTGGCTCATCAAGCATCATTTTTGAAAGAGTAAGACGTACACCTTCTCCCCCAGAGAGAACTTCGGTTTTTTTATCGCCATCTTCGCCAGCGAAAAGCATGCGGCCAAGAACGCCACGAATCGAACCCATATCCAAATCTGGGTGGCCATCATGTAGCCACTGAAAGAGGGTCATATTTTTAGGGATATAGCTTTTTGTGTCTTGAGGGCAATAGGCTCGGTGAGTGGTTACCCCCCAGTGAACAGCACCGGTTTGAGGGGCGAGTTCTCCAGAAAGCAATCTCATAAAAGTGGTTTTACCAACGCCTGAAGGGCCAATGATTCCCACTTTTTCTCCCCCAGAGAAGAAGAGATTAAATTTTTGTAAGACAGTTGTTTTACCACCATCATAGCTAGCGGTTACATCTTCAAAGCGCACAACATCTTTTCCAAGATCGCGCTGAGGCTTAAAGTAAATTCTTGGATACACTCTAGAAGAGGGGCGAATGCTTTCCATTTCCATTGCATCTAATTGCTTTTGTCTAGAGGTTGCTTGTCTAGCTTTCGATTTATTTGCACCGAAGCGAGCAATAAAAGATTTTAGTTCTGCCGCTCGCTTTTCTTTCTTCGCTTGCTCTGTAAGTTTTTGGTCTCGGGCAATAGATGAGGCCATCTGATAGTAATCGTAATCACCGGTATAAATGCGGATTTCACCAAAGTCGATATCGGCAATATGTGTACAAACAGAGTTAATAAAGTGCCTATCGTGCGATACGATTAGAATCGTACCTTCATAATCATTTAAATAATTTTCTAACCAGCTAATGGTACGAATATCGAGGTTGTTGGTTGGTTCATCCAGAAGCATTACGTCTGGTTTTTGAAAAAGAATCTGCGCTAGTAGCACACGAAATTTATATTGTATGGGAATCTCTTTCATTAACTCTTGGTGAAGAGTATCAGGTATTCCTAATCCCACTAAGAACTCTGAGGCCTTTGCCTCGGCAGAGTAACCATCAAGCTCCATGAATTCGCCTTCAAGCTCTCCTAAGCGATTCGCTTCTTTATCGGTAAGATCGCCCTTAGCGTAAAGATCTTCTCTTTCTTTCATTACCTTCCAAAGAACTTGGTCACCTTGAAATACGGTATTTAGTACCGTTTCTTGATCATAGCGAAAGTGGTCCTGTCGTAACCAGCCTAGCTTTGCCTTTGGATCTAAAAAAATACTCCCTTTATCGGCAGATTGTTCGCCAGAAATAATTTTTAAGAAAGTCGATTTTCCTGTGCCGTTGGCACCGATGATTCCGTAGCGGTAACCCGGAGTGAAGACAATATTAACGTTTTCAAATAGTTTTTTGTGCCCAAAGGTGAGGCCAATATCTTTTACACTAAGCATAGAGGGGGTATAGCATAACCAGAGAAAATTCAGAAAAAGTCTTTGTTTTTCTTTCCTTTGTCAGGCTTTTGTGCGATGTAGCAATTTATGAAAATTTTTATCATTTTAACAAGTGTTTTTCTTTCTCTTTCTTCTTTTGCTGGGGACGTAGTTCTTAGACCAGCTGGGCCTGTATTGTACGATTGCCGAGTATTTTTATTAACGGAAGGTGGATCAGTTTCAAAAGAGTGGTTTTTTACCACTGCAGAAAAAAACGGCTCTCACGGTGGTGATTTTATCGTTTTTGAAGAAGGCAATGACCAGGTTGGCATTTTGGCTGATGGGCAATGGCTAGGTGTCTCTTGGTTGAAGAACGACCAAGTTATCGCAAAAAGCATTTTTGTTATAAGCGCTGAGAGCGGTACACAAAGTAGAGCTGCAATCTTCTATAATCCACAAAATGAAGATGAGCAGGTGCACTTGAGCTGCGATCTGAACAACAAAATCTAAATTCGCCACATATAAATGCCCAGCCTCTGCGTAACAGCATTTATGAAACAATACTCAGCTTTTTGGTATTAAGATTTTTTTGCTAAAGCGAGAATCGCATCCCATTCTGATTTTTTAACGGGCATAACCGATAGGCGGGTGCCTTTTTGTACAAGAGGCATGGTAGAAAGTTTTTTTTCTGCTTTAAGAATATCTAAAGAGATAAAAGAAATTTTTTCTACAAAGGCGATATCTACCAATTGCCATATAGGTTTTTCTTTGGTGGCTTTGGCATCGTAATATTCTGATTTTTTATCAAACTGGCTCGGGTCTGCATATGATTCAGAAGCTACTTTTGCTATGCCAGCTATCCCTGAGTGTGGCATTTGAATGATAAAAGAGAACGAGATCGCCAATTTTCATTTGGTCACGCATATAGTTTCTGGCCTGATAATTTCGAACACCATCCCAGGCAGTCTTTTCTTTTTCTAAATCATCTGCTAAAACACGTCTGTTCAGATTTCATTAACCAATATTGCATGTAAGTCGCACTCACTTTAGCTAGGGTTTTAGATAAAAAGTCAATTTTTAGGTTTTGAGAAAACTTATCGATACTTAGTGCAATATCTGTATCGGCTTTTCCTGTAGAAAGTTTTTGTGAGAGAAAAGCAGGTCTTCCACTGTCTATAATTTTTTCTTTTGCTTGTTCTGCGCATTTCATTAAAAACTCTTGGTTCTCGCTAAAGCCCTCAAGAGCAATGGCAACTGCTTGTGCCGCATATTCATCTTCTACGTGACCAGATCCATTAAGTGCAGAGGGGATCAAGGTGATGGATCCATTCCACTCATTTAAATATTGAATGAGAGTAGAGAAGTTTGTTAGCGAACCAATAATCACTTGCTCAAAGCTTGAGGCTTGAAACATAGAAGGAGTCCCCGAAGTGGTGGCTACGAGAGAGGGAGTATTACTTTTGCCTAAGGAGAGGGCGACTGAAGGTGAATTATCGTAGCGCTCACGACAAGAAATATTTTGAGAAAGCTCTGAAAATACTCGTGACTCAAGAGCCGCTTTTTCTTGTTTTACTTCGTCTAATGAGCGAGAAAGAAAAACATCATTACCCAGTGAATATAGAGAGTGAATCGTTGTAGAGCAGCGAAAGATATCAAAGGCCACGGCAATGCCATCATTAAAATGAAAAGGTTCTTGCCACGATTGGATGATGATTTTTCTTGTCATGAATAAAAACGACGCTAACAAAATTCTAGATTTAAGGAAAGCAGACGATTGTTTGTGCGGTGCGCGTAGTTCAAGAGAGTAGGTGTTTAAATGATGCAAAGTTATTTTGAAAATGATTATCAATTTCCTTGACCCTTTTCGAAAACTCAAGCAATCTTGATCTCGGGATTATATCCCTAAACTTTCTATAAGGGGCCTGCCGAACTGGAGGCTTCCATAGAAGGTGGCTCCCAAAAATTGATGTGTGCTATAGGGTAGTTCAATTCTTTGGACTACCCTATTTTTTTGGGTATATTCGATTCATGGATTTGTTTTCTTCTTCCGACAAAGAAACAGCGATTCGAGTGCCTTTAGCAGAACGAATGCGACCAAAAACGCTATCTGAAGTAGTTGGGCAAGAGCATCTACTAGGGCCAGGAAAACCACTTAGTAAATTAGAACACCTACCGAGTTTGGTGTTTTGGGGGCCACCTGGAGTTGGTAAAACAACGATTGCAAAATTGTTAGCTGGAGAAAGACGATTTAAAATCTTATCTGCTGTGCTCGATGGCGTACAAGAGCTAAGAAAAACTATTACTGAGTTTGAGAATTTTGGTGCTGGAATTTTATTTATCGATGAGATTCATCGTTGGAATAAAGCACAACAAGATTCTTTATTACCCTATGTAGAAAAAGGAGTATTTACCTTAATAGGAGCAACTACAGAGAATCCTTCTTTTAGTTTGATTAGACCGCTTCTATCAAGAGCAAAGGTATACGTTTTAAAGCCGATCCCTAAAACTGAGCTCATAAAAATTTTAAAAAATGCCATACAAGATAAAGAAAGAGGCTTGGGTAATCGATTTATTGAATGTAGCGATGAAGCAATGGATGCTATTAGTGAAGATGCTATGGGCGATGTGCGAAAGGCTCTCACCACATTAGAGTCAGCTGCAGAACTAAATCACCAAATTACAAAAGAAACCGTAGAAACGATCTTGCAAAGAAAAATTCTCTCTCATGATAAAAATGGAGATTCTCATTATGATCTTATCTCTGCTTTTATTAAAAGTATGAGAGGCTCTGACCCACAGGCAAGTATATATTATTTAGCAAGATTATTAGAATCAGGAGAAGATCCTAAGTTTGTTTCAAGAAGAATGATTATTTTTGCCTCTGAAGATATAGGCTTGGCTGATCCTAGAGCATTATCGTTAGCGGTATCAGCAGCTGAAGCGTTTGATCGCGTTGGCTCTGCAGAGGGGTGGATTCCTCTAAGTCAAGCTGCGGTATATCTAGCGTTGGCACCTAAAAGTAATTCTACTTATATGGCCTATAAAATGGCAAAAGATGAAGTACTACAATCAGGTGCATTAGCAATTCCCATGCATATTCGTAATGCTCCAACAGATTTAATGAAAGAACTTGGTTATGGTGAAGGCTATGAATATGCGCATAACCAAGTAGATGCCAAGGTTTCACATAAGCATTTGCCCGAAGAAATACAGAATAAAGTTTTTTATTCACCAGGGCAAAGAGGGTTCGAAAAACTGATTTTTAGTCCAAAAAAAGATAAGGAGATTATAAATTGAAAAAACTACTCATCGGTATTTTGTTTCTTGCTTCTTGTGCTCGCGCACCCTTAGAAAAGCCTGAAGAAGCTTTTCGTTTATCGCAGGAAAAACCTGTTCTATCAGATAGCCTATCGTTTGAAAGCTTTCGTGAGGCTTTACGAAAAACCATCGTGAGTTTTGATTCATCTGCGGTGATCCCTACAATTTATTCTTTTGAGCAAAAAGTTGTCAGCAGAGAAAACTATAAAAAATTTTTATTGGATATAGAAAAAAATGTGCACTCGCAAGATGAACTCATAGAGTTTCTTTCAAAAAATGCCACAATTTATGAAGTATATGGATCAGATGAGTATGGAAAAATATTTTCCACTGGTTATTATGATCCAATCTCAAAAGGTAGTCTAAGAAAGACAGAAAAATTTTCTCAAGCAATTTATAAAACACCACCAGATTTAGTTGTTGTTGACTTAGGCGCTTATGCAGAAAAGTTTCCCGACCTTGAACATTTAAAAAATTTAATCACTGAACAAAAATCAAAAAATCCACAATGGAGAGGGCGATATATAGCTGAACAAAAGAAAGTTGTTCCTTATTATACAAGAGAAGAGCTTTATAATCTTCAACCACTTGCCAATAAAAAATTAGAACTTCTTTATATGGATCCAATTGATGCATTTTTTCTAGAAATACAAGGCTCTGGTTTAATCGATCTAGGGAACAAAAAAGTTCGTGTGGGCTATGAGAGTCAAAATGGTCATCCATATTTTGCTATAGGTAAAGCTCTACTGGATAAAATTCCCTTAGAAGAAATGAGTATGCAAAAAATTCGCGAAGCTTTATCAAATATGCCAAGAGAAGAGCAGCAAAGTATTTTAAACCAGAATCCCTCGATGGTATTTTTTCAAACGCTTAAGGGTGAGTCTCTAACATATTCGGGGGCTGAGGTTACTGCTGGTCGCACGATTGCTACAGATCGATACTTTTTTCCTAAAGGATTGTTAGCCTTTTTATCTATTGAGACACCTGTTTTTTCTGATGGTAATAGCCACGTGCCTACACACTGGGAATCAAAACCAAGATTTGTTTTTGATCAAGACACCGGTGGTGCTATTCGTGGTGGTGGCAGAGTAGATTTATATATGGGAATGGGTGAAGAGGCTGCACAAATGGCGGGGGTCATGAAGCGAGATGGTCGATTATGGTATTTCGTACCAAACGAAACTTATCTTGAGCAAAATCTGCAATTGGGGTTAAAGTAGAGGCATGCTTTATTTTCTTCTCTTATTAATGGGTGTGAATAGTTCACTTGCTCATACTGATGCAAAGTTTTTTGGATTTTTAGGTATGATATCTATGTCAGACACCTATGGTGGACAGAAAATTGATGACGATCCAATTGAATTATACCGATTGATGAATGTAGAAGAGAGGCAAGAATCTCTCGGCAAGGGAAAGTCTATAAAACTCGCAGATAAATCATTGACTATTGTTTGTGCGGATCGAACAAATAATGATGTATGTACCATAGTGGTAAAAAACAGTGATTATGGCCAAGTGTCCCCAGGAAAAATTACTTTCTATGCTGAAGGATCATTAGGACAAGAACTCTCACAAAAATTCTTTTCTAATCGTACTGATGGTCATATGCAATTTGAAACTACAGATAAAAAGCTAAAGATTCGTACCGGTTCTTCTTTGTTCTCTCTTGAATTTTTGGCTAGGCCGTGAAGCTAGAGCCGCGAATAGTATTAGATGTTGCCGAAGACTCACTTTCATTTGCACAAAAGTGGGTGCGTAGATTTTTTTCAGTAATCCCTTTTAATGAATGGCCTTATTGGTTTTCTGCTATATTAACAGGATTCATCGTTGTTATTTATGCAAAGTTAGCAAGAACAGCAGAGCTCTATGCTGCGAAATGGTCTGAAGCAAGTCCATACTATTTATGGATAGTTTCACCTTTCGCTTTTTGGCTAGCTTTTTTTGTCGTAGAAAAAGTAAGTCCTCTAGCTAAAGGCAGTGGGATACCGCAAGTCATGGCTGCTATCGAGGGATTGAATCGAATGAAAGCCGAAAAATTTTATCGAGATGCCTTTGGTGTGCGGGCGATACTTATTAAAATACTCAGTTCATTTTTAGTTTTAATTGGTGGTGGTGCTGTCGGTAGAGAAGGGCCTTCTATTCAAATAGCGGCAGGAATTTTTTATCGATTCGGTTTCTTTGCTAGAAGGTGGGAAAAACGAATTAGTAATGAAATTATGTTGATTGCTGGAGGTGCATCGGGCCTTGCGGCAGCATTTAATACACCGCTTGGTGGATTAGTATTTGCGCTAGA
This sequence comes from Oligoflexia bacterium, assembly GCA_023954355.1. Classification (GTDB taxonomy): domain Bacteria; phylum Bdellovibrionota; class UBA1018; order CAIPTA01; family CAIPTA01; genus JAMLID01. The sequence continues at coordinate 85,614 of JAMLID010000009.1, forward strand.
AGAGTTATCGCATTCAACATTCACTAGAGTTAAATCATCGATTTTTTCAGCAGTAATTTTAGCTGGAGTCTCGGCTCAGTGGGTGGCTGGGGGAACTTACTTATTATTTGGGTACCCAAAGCTTACAGAGTTAGCTGGAGTTAAGGTACTATGGGCTGTTCCCTTTGGGATTGTTTTAGGGCTTGCTGGTGCTATTTTTGGAAAACTCTTGTTTCGACTTGTTCTCTGGAGAGCAAAACTAAGTAAGGCATGGCTTCATGCTTTACCCATTTTTTTAGGATTATCAATTGCAGCCATTATTACTTTTATTGATCGACGTGCCCTGGGTTCTGGAACGCACGAAATCGCTCAACTCTTGTTTGGTGGTCAAATCAGCGAAGATGCGGGAGTCTCTCTTGTGATTGTGCGTTTTTTTGCTCCTATAGTCTCGTATCTCGTAGGAGGTGCCAGCGGTGTTTTTGCTCCGGCGCTAGCTGCTGGAGCATCCATTGGTTCTTGGATGAGCACAATTATGGCACCTGATCTTCATTCTTTATTTATAGTTTTAGGAATGATTGGTTTTCTCACGGGCTTTACAAGATCACCTTTTACGGCTTTTGTTTTAGTTTTAGAGATGACAGATCGACATAGCTCTATTTTTCCTATGATGCTTACAGCAGTTTTTGCCACTGCTGGTGCCGTACTAGTGGACCGAATCTCTTTCTATGAGCATATGAAAGAAGCTTATTTAGAGGCTATGGGAACCCCTAAGACATAAACACTATTTATCGCATAATCTACTAAGATAAATACGGATATCGATAGTTTCTAGGTGGAACAAAAGTTTCTTTAATCGTTCTAGGTGAAGTCCAGCGAATTAAATTGAGTAATGATCCAGCTTTATCATTTGTTCCTGATCCGCGGGCTCCACCAAATGGCTGTTGACCAACAACTGCTCCGGTTGGTTTATCGTTGATATAAAAATTACCAGCAGCATTTCTTAATTTCTCGGTAGCGGTAACTATGGCCTTTCTATCTCTAGAAAAGAAGGCTCCTGTTAGGGCGTACTCACTGGTACTATCGCAGATAGCTAAAGTCTCTTCAAAGGCAGTATCTTTATATATATAGATTGTTAATACTGGTCCAAAGAGTTCATCCTTCATGGTTTCATAGTTAGGGTCAGTCGTTACGATAACAGTAGGCTCTATAAAGTAACCTTCAGATTTATTACATTTACCGCCTGCAATAATTTTACAAGAGTCACTTTTCTTGGCTCTCTCTATATAGCCAGAAATCTTATCAAAACTTTTTTCATCGATAACAGCACCTACGAACACGCTAAAGTCCGTAGGATCACCCATTTTCACTTCGGATAATTGCGATAAAAAATCAGTTTCAATTTTTGGCCAAATCGTTTCTGAAATATAAGCACGACTTGCAGCCGAACATTTTTGCCCTTGATACTCAAAAGCTCCTCTTAGTAGAGCCGTGGCTACTGCCCTATGGTCGGCATCAGAGTGCACAAATACGAAATCTTTACCCCCTGTTTCGCCAACGATGCGAGGGTATGATTTATAGTTCGCAATATTTTCTCCTACACCTTGCCACATTTTTCGAAATACAGAGGTTGATCCCGTAAAGTGAATTCCACTCATGTCTTGATGATTGAGTAATGCATTCGAGATTTTGCTGCTCGGGCCAGGAACAAAATTGATCACTCCTGGAGGAAGTCCCGCTTCCTCTAAAAGTTTCATAATCCAATAACTAGAAAAAAGAGAGTTGCCTGAAGGTTTCCAAAGAACAGTATTTCCCATCATGGCTGGCGCTGTAGGAAGGTTTCCTGAAATGGAAGTAAAGTTAAAGGGAGAAATAGCCACGATATGACCTTCGAGTGGACGATATTCAGAGCGGTTCCATACACCCTGGCTGCTACTTGGTTGGTCTTTATAAATTTGCTCCATAAAATATGCATTGAAGCGAAAAAAATCGATCAGCTCGCAAGCCGAATCGATTTCAGCTTGATGGCAAGTTTTTGATTGGTTGAGCATTGTCGCAGCATTTAGAATTGGCCGATAACGAGTGGCTAATAATTCTGCAGCTTTTAAAAAAATAGCAGCACGGTCTTGCCAACTAAAGTGTTCCCAGTCTTTTTTGGCTTTTTGAGCTTCTAGAATAGCTTGGCCAATATCGGCCTCAGTTGCTTGATGAGAGTTGGCAATCGTATGTTTATGATAGTGAGGCTCTTCTGTGCTCGACATATTACCGGTGAATATCTCTTTGCCACCTATGATTAAGGGAATTTCTACGGTTTGATTTCGGAAGCTTTTTAATTGAGACTCAAGCTCTTTGCGTTCAGTAGAGCCTGGTGAATAGTTTAAAACGGGCTCATTTTGCGGCTTCGGTACAGAATAAAAGGCTTCGTTCATAGAAAATTGCTCCTAAAAGTTTACTCAACGAAGATTTTTTTTATCGAGTAGAGCGAAAAAAGGCAAGACGAAAATCCCTGAAAAATCGAGTATTTAGCGAATATGCCTTGCTTTGGTTATAAGCTACTGATTTTGTTAGTGAAATAAAATAATTAAGTAATATCAGGTGGTTATCTATTGTTTCGAGAGATTTTCTGGTTGGGAAAAATGATTTATAGCGTTATTTTTTGGCTTTTTAATTTGACACAAAGCAATAAATCGATATAATGCACAGCGCTATATAAAAAACACGATTTCCCGTCAAGGGAAAATGATGAGGACAAAATTTTATGAGAAACACGAAATATACCAATTCTATAGCATGGCTACTGATAGTGGCTTTTGCTATGGCACCAGTTTATTCAGCAAATGCTGAATTAGTAGAAGAAGTAGAAGAGGATGTAATTGTTCCAGAAAACAATCTTCCTGTTCAAAAAAAGATAGTATACGTAAAACCTGCGCCAAAAAAAGTTGTTAAAAAAGTTATCATTCAACCTCAAGTTGAAGAAGAGGATGACTTAGCTTTTGAACAAGAGTCAGCGCAAGTAACTTCAGTGGCAGTAAATAATACAAATATTAATGCTAACGAAAACGTAGCAACTGCTAGACCTTCAGCAGGTAATACTATTGATAAAGGTATCCAAGATAAAATGGATGGTGTTCGTCAGCAATTTGAAGATGCACTAATCAAGTCTTTGGATAGAATTAAAATTTCTGTAGACGATGGCTCTCAGGCTCCTGCTCCTATGACTACAACAGAAGTAACTGATTCTGTGGTTGTAAACCAAGCGGCTCCAGTTGCTGTTGAAAATAAAGAAACTTATATCTCTTTAGAAAATGCTCCTAAAGTAGAAAACTATGATGATAGCGAAGAAGCAGATATCGTTTCGGTTGCTCAAGAAGAAGAAGCTCCAAAGAAGTCAACAGTTAAGGTTTCTCCTGTAATTGGTTGGACAACTTTAAACTCTGATACCTATAAAGTAGATTCTAAATACACTTTAGGAGTGAACTTTGAAGTAGCTATCGATGAAAACTTAGCTGCTACTTTAGGATACTCTTATAGTGAGTTTTCTATTGGACTAGGTGGCACAGCTAACCCTTTCTATAACTACTATTATAACAATAATAATGGATTCTTAAATAACAACACAACCACACTTCAATACAATCAGAACGTATTTGATGTTGGTCTTCGTTATTATTTATTCCCTTCTACCTCTAAGTTCAGAATGTTCGTTGGTGGTGGATTCGGATACAATAAAGGTTATTTGAACTACCAAAAACAAAGATTCTCTAACTATATGGGAGTTAATCCGTATAGAAACGTAGAGGATTATGAAGTTACCTCTTACTTAGGTATCGTAAGCACTGGTGCTGAGCTTCAAGCTTCAAAAACAGTATCTTTCGGTGCAGAGTTTAAATACAGCAATGTATTAAGCTCTAAAGAGAATCAACCTCTAATCAACTACGGATTCATCCAAAACGGATACGGAAACCAATACCTCAACGATCAACAAATCGTTGGTGGATCAATTTCTGAAGACAGTTTTTACTCGATCTTAGGAACAGTAAAAATCGCTTTCTAGTTAATTGAAAAACAAATTTCACTGATCGCGTTCTCGGGAACCCTAATGCGAATGTCCTCTCGCTTTAGGGTTCTTTTTCGTTTTGTAGTAGTTGAAACACCATGCATCTAATGTGTGTCTAAAAGATAACAGGTGAAATGTCCTTAAAGCTTGTTTATAATGCAGCATATTAAATCTTCGAAGAAGGCTTTGTGAATAGGAGAAAATATGAAAGCTATTTTAACTGCACTAGTTCTTACATTTGGTTTACAAACTCATGCGAAGGCGAGCGTATGTATTGAGAAAATCCTAAAATTTAATCAATGGGAACAGGCTTCTCAAAGTCAGGTAGAATGCCTACTGAATGATGAAAATTTTTTACATGCAACGAAAGAGCTTTGTAATAAGAAACGATCTGCACCATCTGAAATGTTTAAAAAATACTTAGCTGCGGAAGCAAAATATAATGAAATTATGGCTAAGCTTAGAGAGGTTCCAGTAGGAAGCCCAAAAATGAATGCGCTTGCGTATGAGCTTCGTCAAGCAGAAACAGATTGGATCATTTTCGGCTATAAGAATGAAGTTCAATATATCCAATGGACTTATTTGCGAGATGCCGAAGCTAATTGTATACGACAATAAGAGTACTAAGCCTTTTTTAGCTCAAGCATATTAATTACAAGACGTTTGTAAGAATGTGAACCATCCTATAAACAGATGCGCACAAAGAGTGCTGAGAAACGCAATCTTAATTATCTACACGGTGGAACTTAGGTTTTTTTAGAATTTTTTTTTGATAACTCTAGAGTTATGAAAACAAAATTAATTCTCTTTCTTGCACTTCTTTGTACAACTTTGGGCCTTTACATTAGCGCTATTTTTCCTTCTAAAGCAAAAGAGGCTGTCTTTATAGAGCAACCGATTAAGCGTACGCCGCCAAAAGTAGATAAAACACCAGAAAGAAGAAAGCAAAGCTCACAAGTAGCCTCTGCTCCAATACCTGTGAAGCAAGCTCTACTTAAGCCGAATCCATTGATTCAGGGAGTAGAAGCAAATTCGGTATGCGCTGCTGCTCAATTTACTGATTATGAAAATTATTTAAACATGGATACTGTGGGAGATTTTATTCTTTATCATAACCCTGACTCAGAAGTTCGTGAGTTTTTTTCTGAAGTGGGTCCTTTAAGGAGAAAGTCTTCAAAAAAAATCAGTGATTGGAAAAATAAAGACTTTCAATTCATTTTTGCTCTACGAATGATGAATGACTCGAGCCTAGCTGAAAGTTCAAGGAATAAAGAAGAGGCTCACAAAATTTTTAAAAAATTATCAGAAGAAAATTCAGGAAGCCTTTTATATGCAATGGCAGTTATATATGCAGAAAAGAAAATGGGATTAGAGACTAAAAAAATACTTGAGTCTGTTCGCGAGGCATCTAGAAAGTCTGGTTGGTCGCAGAGTGCTAACGATATTCTAAAAAGTATTCACCAGATTTCTTGGATGAGTCCAAAGCATCTAGTTGTGGTAAATAATATGCTTAGCATCGTGGATAATAAGATTTACGGTGATTTTTTTGAAACCGTTCGTTCTGCTATTAATGAAGTTGATGCTGTAGAACGAACTGCTTACGGGAATGAAATTGCAGAAACGATAGCAAGTGAACTTGTTCGATCACGTTCAGGGAATAGATCGGGTGGATATTCGTGGGATCTTTTTTATTTTACTAGAGCTTTATTGAAAGATAATAAATTTCGTGGAGATGACTTTAATTCTAACTATCTAGAAAATCAGATTGATCCTACAGCAGCAAACTTACCGTATCGCCCCTATGTCGGAAAAGGTGATTGTAATGACGAGCGTGAGCGAATGTTAGAAAATTATTTTTACGAAAATCGCTCATTTTACTAACAGAAATCTCAAATAAGGCGAGTGCGAAGCGGCATACCATTGCTCATCGCGCAACGCGTAAGCTCTGGAAATCCTGTTTTTTTTTGCTCTCGGGTGTACACTATGGCGAGAAGGGAAGGGGCATCTATGTCAGAACTTAGAGATGTGGTGATCGTGGATGGGGTAAGAACTCCGTTTGCCAAAGCAGGAACAAATTTTGCCAAAGTACGAGCGCATGAGCTTGGACGAGTAGCGATGCGCGAACTATTGGAGCGCTTAGAGATTGCCGACGGTAAGGGAGCAAAGGCAAGAGTAAAGGTAGATGAAGTTTGTATCGGTAACGTAGGATCACCTGAAGATGCGGCAAATATTTCTCGCGTGATTGCTATGCAGGCTGGATTAGATAAATCGATTCCCGGTTATACGGTTCACAGAAACTGCGCGTCTGGTATGGAGGCTGTAGCCCAGGGTTGGCTGAAAATTGCTTCTGGCCAAGCCGAGGTAATGATGGTTGGTGGTGTAGAGAGCATGAGTGGAATGCCATTAATTTATCGCCCCGAAGCTGTAGACTTTTTTGCTCGTATGATGCGGATTAAAAGTCCAGTGCAAAAAATTATGGCACTTTTAAAGTTACCACTTGGAACACTTCTTAATCCGATTGTTGCTATTCAAGAGGGGCTAACAGATCCTTTTTGCGGAATGAATATGGGACAAACCGCAGATCTTTTGGCAAAAGAGTTTCGGATCACACGAGAAGAACAAGACCAATTTGCCCTTGATTCACACCGCAAGGCTGTGGCTGCACAAGAGAATGGAAAATTAGCAGAAGAGATTGTTCCTGTGCCAGTGCCAATGAAATATAAAGAAGTTGTTCGTGAAGATATTGGTCCAAGAAAAGAACAGTCTATGGAACAACTAAAAAAATTAAAGCCATATTTTGATCGAGTAAATGGCACTGTGACTGTAGGCAACGCCTGTGGAATCACCGACGGTGCAGCCTTTTTAGCGTTGATGACTAGAGAGCAAGCAAGAAATGCAGGCTATAAAATTTTAGGTAAAATCAGATCTGTGTCTTTTTCTGGGCATGAGCCAGAGAGAATGGGACTTGGTCCTGTTTACGCTAGTCACTTGGCTCTGAAAAAAGCAGGCCTATCACTAAAGCAGATGGATGTGATTGAAGTAAACGAAGCATTTGCTGCTCAGGTTTTATCCGTAATGAAAGCCGCCGCATCGAAAGAATGGTGCCAGGAGAAGCTAGGAATAAGTGATGCCTTAGGAGAAATTGATCCCGCAAAATTGAATCCTAATGGAGGCGCAATTGCCATAGGGCATCCTGTGGGGTCAAGTGGAGCAAGAATTGTTCTAACGGCATTAAAAGAATTGAATAGAAGCGGAAAACAGTTTGGATTAGCAACCCTTTGTATTGGTGGTGGTCAAGGTGGGGCTGTAGTAGTTGAGCGGGAGGCGTAAATGAATACAAAGAATTTTAAATTATTTGATCGTGGAGACTCTTGGTATGAGCTGTGTTTTGATCAACCAGACTCAAAAGCAAATGTTTTTACTGAGGAAGCTCTACGGGAGCTCGATAGCGTTACTGAAGAACTAAGTAAACGTAAAGATATTATTGGTCTAGTGGTTACGAGTGCCAAGAAAGATATCTATATTGCTGGTGCTGATATTAATTTGATCAAAGACTTAGATACAATTGATAAAGCTTTGACAGCTTGTTCTGCAGGTCAACAAATGATTCATCGGTTTTCAAAACTACCTTTTGAAACCGTGGCTGCCATAAGTGGTGCTTGTCTAGGAGGGGGATTCGAACTCGCCTTAGCCTGTAAAAAAAGAGTGGCAAGTGATGCAAGAGCTGTAAAAATTGGATTGCCCGAAGTGATGCTTGGTATTTTACCGGGGTTCGGTGGTTCTACTAGACTCCCTCGCTTAGTACCTCTGCCGACAGCACTAGATTTAATTCTTTCTGGAAAGCAAGTAGACGGTAAGCGCGCCTTTAAAATGGGAATAGTTGATGCGTTTCTTCCAGAGCAAGATTTTAATGAAAGAGCGATTGCTTGGGCTAAACAAAATATCAATCGCTCTGGTCGAAATGTGCATACATTTATGACTCGTTTAATGGAAATGGTGCCTCTTAGAGGAGTGGTATTTTCACAAGCAAGAAAGCAAGTGATGAAAACAACCAAGGGGAAGTATCCTGCGCCTTTAAAAATATTAGATCTTTTAGCTGAAATTCATGGCCTTCAAATGGATGAAGCTCTGAAAAGAGAGGCAAAAGCATTTTCTCAGTTAGCGGTTACTCCTATTTCAAAACGCTTGATAGAAATTTTTCAATTAACTGAAGGAGTTAAAAAAACCAATGGTGTTTCTGATGAGGTAAAAGCCACTAAGGTTGAGCGAGCAGGATTACTTGGCGCTGGAGTCATGGGTGGTGGAATCGCTTGGGCATTTGCGAATAAAGATATTCCCGTTCGAATGAAAGATCTTAATTGGGATGGCATTCGTTTAGGTTATGAGCAGGCAGGAGAAAATTTTGGTTTTGCACTTAAAAAGAGAAAGCTTACGAAGCCACAGTTTTTAGGAAAAATGGGAATGATCAGCGGTTCTTTAGATTATTCAGGTTTTCGCAATGTAGACGTTGTTGTTGAAGCTGTTGTAGAAAATATGGATGTAAAAAAGAAAGTCATGGCTGAGACAGAAAAGTATATTTCAGAGAATTGTATTTTAGCTTCAAACACAAGTTCTCTTTCTATTACAGAAATGCAGTCGGCAGTGAGTCGCCCACAGAATGTTGGAGGACTACATTTTTTCAATCCCGTATCTCGAATGCCGTTAGTAGAGGTAATCGCGGGCGAAAAAACATCTAAAGAAACCGTAGCAACGCTCTTCGAATTATCGAAAAAACTAGGAAAAACTCCTATCGTAGTAAAAGATGGACCAGGCTTTTTAGTGAATCGGTTGCTATTACCGTATATGAACGAAGCGCTCTTTCTATATGAAGAAGGGGTCTCTATAGAAAGAATCGACCAAGTGATGCTTGATTTTGGTATGCCTATGGGTCCAATGCGCTTAGTGGACGAAGTGGGTATAGATGTCGCTGCAAAGGTAGCTAAAATTTTAAACCAAGCCTTTGGTGCAAGAGCTGAAGCTTCTCCTGTTTCAGAAGAAATAGTAAAGAGCGGTCGTTTAGGTAAGAAAAATGGAAAAGGTTTTTATAAATACGAAAACGGAAAACCTACAGCAGTTGATGAATCAATAGATGCACTTGTAAAAAGTCGTACTACAAAAAGTGCAAGATTGTCTGATCTAGATCTTGTAAAAAGAATGACTTATCCCATGATCAACGAAGCCGCCTTGGCTTTAGCTGAGGGAGTGGTGGCAACACCGGGAGAAGTAGACTTAGGAATGATTTTCGGCACAGGCTTTGCCCCGTTTCGAGGAGGGCTACTTCGCTATGCAGATAGTGAAGTCCCTCAACAGGTGGCAGAGGCTCTAGAAAAATTTTCTCAAGCAGGTGGTGGAGAACGATTAGCGCCAAACCAAGCGCTACGAGAAATTGCCAGAAAAGGATTTTTCTACTCTGGTCGTTGATCTAAGTAGATAAGGAGACCCATTTGAGCTTAGCTTCTTTCATTGGCCTTCGCTATTTACGTGCAAAGAAGGCCAATGCTTTTTTATCTCTTATTACTTTTTTATCAGTCGCTGGAGTAGCGCTTGGAGTTTCAACTTTAATCGTAACTTTATCGGTAATGGATGGATTCGAAGGCGCTCTAAAGGGGAGACTGGCGTTAGGAGATTTTCATATTTTAGTCAATCGCTCGGCAGAAGAAGTCGACCCATATTTTACTTTTGAGTCACAGCAGGTTAGCCGTCTCTATTCACTATCTTCTGATATTTTATCTGTGAACCCCGTGCTTACCACAGAGGCAATTTTACGAAGCGATAAAAAAGTAGCGGGCATAAGCTTCAGAGGTATTAATGAAAGCCATGCACAGAGTTTAGTAAATACACTTGTAGAGGCGCGTGAAGGTGGTAGAGCTTTAACAAAAAGCGGAGTATGGCTTGGGCAAGAGCTTGCGATTAATTTAAATATTTTGCCGGGAGATAAGGTCCAAATTATTTCTCCCATTGAAACAGAAGGGCCATTTGAAAGCGTCCCTAAGGTTCGTGTTTTTCAAGTGGATGGAATCTTTGAATCTGGGCTTCCAGAAAAAGATTTGCATACAATCTATGGTTCTATAGAGGCGGTTAGAGAGTTTTTAGGAAAACCAAATCAAGTAAATCGAATAGAAATTAGTGTTCGTGATTATACGAGAAGCGAAAACTCAGGTAACCTTATTCGCGAAGAACTTGGTACGCAATTCTTAACTAAAGACTGGAACCAACTAAATGCGCATCTATTTGCTTCTTTAAAACTAGAGAGAATTACTATGTTTGTGATTCTCACCATGATTATTTTAGTGGCAAGTTTTAATATTGTGACTTCTTTAAGAATGACAGTAATAGAAAAACGAAAAGAAATTGCTATTTTGCAAGCCATGGGAGCAAGCTCAAGACAAATCGGAAATATTTTTCTCTATCAAGGCCTCGTCATTGGTAACGTGGGGGCTTTTATAGGATTAATTTTAGGCCTTGCCGTGGTGGGATTATTAGCTTTTTACCCAGTGGTGCAGTTACCGGATATTTTCTTCGATAGAACATTGCCAGTTAAAATCTCTCCATTCTTTATTTTGGGTGTCGCGCTGACTGCTGTTATAATAGTAGTGGTAGCTGCGTTTTTTCCTGCGAGAGCGGCAGCAAAAGTGCCGCCACTAGAAGGGATTCGTAATATATGATTTTTTTGATTCAGTTGTTTTTTTCGATCCTAGTATTTGCTCAAGGAGAACTTACGACCCCACTTAAGCATCCCATAGTGCTTGTACATGGAGCCACTTATGGCGGTGCAAGTTTGAAAATTGGATTTTTAAATTTTGGAGATTATTTTGAAAAAATTCCAGCGTTTTTATCTCAAGCGGGAACAACTGTAAAAATTGCAGACCTACCAACTGATGTAGGAATAGGTGAGAGAGCAGCGGTTTTACAATCATTTCTAAAGTCAGAATTCAAAAATACAAAAGTAAATATTATAGCCCATTCTCTTGGAGGATTAGATGCGCGCTATGCTGCTACAGTTTTGCGTTCACCAAATATTTTATCTATTACCACAATAGGCACCCCTCATAGGGGAACTCCCTTAGCCGATTGGGGGGTAAATCAAATGAAGAATGAAGGGTTGTGGTATTATTTTTTTCTTCTCTTGGGTTATGACTTAAAGGGCAGAAGATTTTTACCTGAGCTTGCTACTGAATATATGCAAAAAACGTTTAATCCTAAGGTTCCTAATCGCGCAGATATTCAATATTTTTCTGTTCGCACAAAGGCTTCTTTCAAGAAAAAATCGATGAGTCGATTGCTTTGGTTTACTTCTCGCTGGGTAGAAAGCGATGGAAGTATAAAAAACGGTGAACATGACGGATTGGTTCCCTTTGAGTCTCAGGGGTGGGGAAAAATATTACTAAATATGGAATTAGACCATTTAGCGCAGATGAATCATCACGAGTGGCGCGGCAAAAACTTCGAGAAAGAGTCTTTGGCTATGTATAAGGGCATCTATACGAATCTATTAGATTCAGGCCTATAACCGACCTAGTTGATAGTACGAAAATCTGCTTTCTTCGTCTTTTCAGTTGGGACTTGCGTAAGTAGGCATACGCTGGTAGATCTCTAACGTAAGCTAAGAGGAGAATTTTATGTTTGGACTCAGTATAGGACATCTCGTTATCGTGCTAGTAGTAGTGCTGTTATTTGGTTCTAGAAGACTGCCTGAGTTGGGATCTGCTCTTGGTAAAGGAATGCGTGCCTTTAAAAAAGGCCTTTCTGGTGAAGAAGAATTAGAAGCTTCTGAGGGGCATAAAGAGCTAAAAAAGCCCAAAGATCCAGATGAGGTCTTGCCTCCTAAATAGTTAATAAAATCAATAATTTAAAGTAAAAAGCTCAAGTTGTTTCTTGCCGTTGTCGATAAGAATTTGTGAAGCTTAAAGCAATTTATTTTTTGAACTCACTTGCCGTAGGCCTTTTTTTGGCTGCATGTATTCTTTGTGCAAACCAAGTGATTTCTAATCCTACGCTAGATCGTCAACCTGCACAGCTAAGCAAGCCATAAAATAATTTCGTTTTTTTGTGTAAAAATTTATAAGGTCTAGGCTTTTACAGGTACTCACTAAGTTAAACTTCTCTTTCATTTGTAGGTAAGTTTTTAGCTCAGAATAGCTAAGTTTCTTTGGGTATTTTTTTTCTTCTTTGCATTACAATATTCAGATGAAATACCTGCGAAAGTTAAGCCTTGTTTGCCTATTGCTTTTATTAGCATCAGCTAAAATAGATGATAATTACGATGAGCAGAAAATTTCAGATCGGATTGATAAAGAAGTTCCAGTTCTAATGAAAATTTTAGAAAACCCGAAATTGATAGAGAAAATTAAATCTCAAAACGAATCGCTACCTAAGATTTTACATATTGTGAGTAATAAAAACTGGAAGAACTATAATGGTAGTAGCGATGTGATAAAGTTTCTGGAAAAAAACGAATTAGCCAAAGAACTAAGAGAGCTAATGCCTTTTTATGTATCAGAGTTTTTTGTATCAGATATGAATGGAAAAAAAGTATTATTTTTCGAAAAAACAACATGGTTTGATCATTCAAAATTAGAAAAATATTTAGTGCCCAAAAAAGGATCCATATGGAAGGGTAAAATGGAGAGAGACGAGTCTTCTGGAATTCATCAAGTACAAGTGGGACTTCCAGTTCGAGACAAAAACAAGATTATCGGAGTAGCTACGTTTGGATTATCGATAGTTCGCTTAGAGGATACGATTGAAAGCACTCATTGAGCAGAGAAGACTAATTTTATTTTTCGGCCTACTCTCGCTGGCAATGTGTTTATTAGCACTTTGGGTTGAGTACATATATGTTGATCGCATTCATGAAGATTCTTTGCGATATGAAAGAGAGTCGAAAGAGCTCCATGTTTTTTCTTCAAGCATTCGAGTTATGGATATGTCTCTTAAAATGCTTGTCTTCACAGGTAATCAAGAGTGGGAAAATTCTTTTTTTCAAGCTAGTAACGAATTAAGAAAATCGCTAGAACACATAAGAACAGAAGAATCATTGATGCAGAAAAAATATGCATTAGATTTGTCTTATAATGTAGAGGCATTGGTAAATTTCGATACAAAAATTATCGAGCTTATGCATCAAAATAAAAAAGAGCAGGCTAAAGAAAAATTATCTAGTTTGGCTCGTGAAAGAATGCAGTATCAGCTATGGAAAAAATTACAAAATAGTGAAAATTTTCTGCAAAAAGCCTCTTTAGAAGCTCGACTAGAGAAGTCCGGAGAGATCGCAAAAATTATTTTAATTATAGCCTTGGTTCTTATACTCGTAGGCACAATATGGATTTTTCTTTTTCGTCTAATTATTCGTCTCAATGATGAGTTAACAATGTTTAGTCGTGAGTTAGATGTAAAGGTGAAAGAAAAAACTAGAGAATTAGAAGAGTCACAAGCATTTTTAGTGAATTCTTCTAAAATGGCAGCAATGGGAGAAATGGCTGGTGGAATTGCTCATGAAATAAATAATCCCTTAGCAACGATTCAAATAAAAATTGAGCAATTAGTAGAGATGTGTGCTTCTTCTCAAGTTGATAAAACAGAAGTACACAAGAGGTTAGAAGCCGTTACTCGCTTGGTTGATAGAATAGCAAAAATAATTCAATCTATGCGTGTTATTGGTAGAGATAGCGCTAAAGATCCCCTAACATCTGTGGGGCTTTTTCACTTAATAGAAGAAGCTTTGGTGATTTTTCAAGAAAAATTTCGGTCGTTAGGCTTTAGTGTTGAAATTGATGATAGCTGCAAGAGTTTGCACATCATGGTAAATGAAACACATTTTTTACAGGTTATTTCGAATTTAATCCATAACGCTATTGATGCATCTCTTGAAGGTAAAACTCAAAGATGGATAAAGTTTCGAGCAGAAATCGAAAATGACTATTGTAAGCTATATGTAAGCGATTCCGGATCAGGTATTCATGAGAGCGTAGAGAAAAAACTATTTCAGCCATTTTTTACAACTAAAGATGTGGGTAAGGGGCTGGGTATTGGGCTCAGTATTTCTAAGAAGCTGATGCAACAACAAAAGGGTGATTTGACTTATAGTAATAAGTTTAAAAATACAACGTTCATTGTTTTAGTAAAATTAGAGAGAAAAGGTGTACAAAATGCAGCAGAGTGAAAAAGAATTTATCCATTCACTTAGTTCTCCGATTACGACTATAATATTAAATTTAGAAATGATGTTAGACGATAAAACAAATGTTTCAGGGGTTGCTCATAAAGAAAAGCTTGATAAACTAATTATTGCTAGTCGTAAAATTAAATCACTTCTAGATGAGCGAAAGAAATATATCTCGGAGATGGCAGATGAATAATAAATGTAAGTTACTTGTAGTTGAAGACGAAATCGATCTTCGAGAGGCTATTGTATATGACCTAAAAAAAAGAGGGTTCGATGTTAGCGAGGCAGGCTCTGGAGTAGAGGCATTACGTTTAGTTAAAGAAAATCAGTATGCAGTTGTAGTATCTGATTTTCGTTTACCTGAAGGCGATGGATTTTGGTTATTAAAAAATATTAAAGAAGCAAATCAGTATCTGCCAGCTGTAATTTTTATGACAGGTTACTCAGAGATCTCTCTATCTGATGCTTTTATCACCGGAGCAGAAGCCGTATTTACAAAGCCATTTAATCGAAATCGTTTTTATGCACTCATAAATGAATTAGCAGAAAATATGACACAAGAGTGGAGAAGAGATGGTTACAGAACAAGAGTTGACCTGCCTGTTGAAGTTGAGTATTCAAGTAAAACTGAAAAGAAAAAAATAAGTACTAAAATAAAAGACCTCGGTAAGGGTGGGTTTAGTGTTGAAATTGATGACAGACCAAATGAAGATGGCTCATGTCTTTTTTCTATTGAGACAGGTAAAGATGAAATTCATTCTATTCAAGGTAGTGGTATAGTGCAATGGTGTAAAGTTAAAGAAGGAGACGAAGAAAAGTACGAGTGTGGTATTAATTTTCGTTCGATGCCATTACAGCAAAAAAAAGAATTATTTCATTTATTGAATTTGATTCGCATTCAAGAAAGATGAGGATTAGTTTTGGATAAAAAATGGATACTCGTTATAGAAGACGATTTAGATTTATTAAAAGGGATAGCTGAGATTTTAAAGCGTAAAAACTTTACCCCAGTAACTGCTAATAATTATAAAGAGGCCACTCTAAAGTTAAAAAAACAAAAATTTAATTGCATAGTCACTGATTTAAAACTCACGGCTGGCTCGTCAAGTGAAGCTGAGAGTGGTGCTAGTTTGGTAGAGTATATTCGAAGCCAAATAAAAGATGAGAACCATAGTACACCAATTTTCGTAATTAGTGGAAACATAGACAACGAAGCTGTAGCGCGATTAAAGGGTAAAATTCAAGGCGCTCTAGTGAAGCCATTTACTGTCGATGAATTGGTTGAAAAAATTAAAGCTATTGCGGCTTAGTTTTTTTAAAAATCCCTAAAAACTCCCGACCTTTTCTTGGTTTTATAGAAATATTTGGTTCACATATTTCGCCAGTAAAGCCTTCTTTGAATAACGACAAGACTTCTTCACGATCAACAACAAAGGGAGGCGGCTCTTTATCGTTAGTAGTAGGAAAAAAAATCCCAGCAAAATATCCGTTAGGACGCAATAGCTGATGCGCTAATTTTATGTAGTTAGCTCGTAGCTTAGGGTCAATTGCACAAAAAAAGGTATATTCAATAATTATGTCATAACGTTCTTTATGGAAGGGGTCATTTGAAAGGCTAAAAAAATCCCTCTGAAACACATGAACGTTTTGTTTCTTTTCTTTTGCTTGTTGCAGTAGAGCTTTAATTGCTCCCGGAGCAAAGTCAACCGCACTTACATTATGACCCATACTGGCTAGAGCAATTGCGTCGTGGCCACGACCAGCTCCGGGAAGCAAAATCGACGCAGTTGAAGAGAACCAGGGCTCTTTCGTGAACTCTAAAATTTGGGGGCAAGGCCCTTGTAAATCCCAGGGGGTGATTCCTTCTAGATAATGATCGTTCCAGGCTGCGGCACTTAAATCCTTCACTTGTGCTATTTCCCTCAATTTGGTAGTGGATTCTTATGATTTCATACCAAGTATATAAATTAATTCACTTAACATCTATCTTCTTCTTTTTAACTTCAGTAGCAGTAATGCTTGTAGCTGGTAAAACAGGAAAAATTTGGAAAATCATTACCGGAATTTCGAGCTTTTTCATTCTCTTAGGGGGTATGGGTCTTATGGCTCGCTTACAGGCTGGTTTTCAACCCTGGATTGTGGCTAAGTTAGTAATTTGGTTTCTTGTCACAGGCGGTGGCCATATAGCGGCTAAGCGTTTCGCAAAACAAGGAGTGTTAGCATATTGGGTGGTGATGGGGTTCGCGATTGCGGCCGCAACACTCGCAATCTACAAACCGTTTTAATTAAAGCGGTTCCGGTTGGTATCTTAGTCCTAACAACAATTAATGGTGCCGTTTTAAAACTGGCCCCTAAGAATGTGCTTTGAGGCTTCTTGGTATTGAATTAGTTAGGTTCAATTCTTGCCATGAGCTCTTTCATGAAGCTCCTATGTCATAATAAAGCGTGTTCTAGCTATAATTCTTGGTTGGAAATCATAAATAAAGGATTCTATTTTCGATCCTCTGATAGTCATTGGGTAAAACGTTGGTGCTGCAAGGCTTGTGGTAAGAACTTTTCTACGGCTACAGAAAACCCGGCGCGCTGGCAAAAGAAAAGACGAATTAATCCACAGTTGGTAAAACTACTCTCTTCTAATAACTCTATGCGCCGCTCTGCTTTACTATTAAATGTAGATCGTAAAACAGTTGCCAGAAGACTTCCCTTTCTTGCGGACCTAGCAAGACGTTCACAAATGAAGTTCTTAAAAGACCATCAGCAACTAATACATACAGTGGAGTTTGATGATTTAGAAACTCTAGAACATACAAAGTGTAAACCGATCTCCGTAGCTTTAGCTGTAGAGCATAAGAGTCGAAAAATTCTCGGATTTTCTGTATCTTCCATGCCTTCGAAAGGACTTTTGGCTAAAAGCTCCCGTGAAAAATATGGTTTTCGAATAGATCAGCGGCCTATGGGTTGGGAACTGCTTTTTTCTAGTCTGCAATCTCTCGTGGTTCCTAATGCCGAGTTTAGATCTGATTCAAATCCTCATTATACTCAATACGTGAAGAGGTATTTTCCAAACTCTTCGCATATTAAGATTGAGGGAAAACGAGGTGCAGTAACGGGGCAAGGAGAGTTAAAGAAAGTGGGATTTGATCCTTTATTTAGCATTAACCATACATTTGCCATGCTGAGGGCTAATATCTGTCGTTTAATTCGAAAAACATGGTGTACGACAAAAAAACTAGAAGCTCTTAGTGATCATATTGCTATCTACGTAAACTTTCACAACCAAGTGCTTTTAAAAAACCACTAAAATATTTCTGCAATATAAAGACATACACATAACGTAATTGAACTTGTTCATTTTACCGATTTAAGGCCTTGTCCTCTAGATTTACTATCTTAATCATTTCTAAAAAATATGTTCGCACATTTTTCTAAGACAATAACGACAATTTAAGCACATTCTTAGGGGCCAGTTTTTACTTTTTTAGTCCTGAGGTTACCGACTTAATCTCTTCATTCTGTGTCGGCATTGCAGACGTAGGAGCCATTCTGCTTAACAGTACAGATTTAGGTACATCTAGTACTTGTCGATCATCAGTTGCTTGCATGGCCAATCTAAATACAAAAACTAGAAACAAAATCGCTGCAATATGTTTAATGAGTTGTCGCAAGGTTTTCTCCTAGTTATTAAGCTACAAAATTAAAAGCTATACGCTGTTGTAAATTTCAATTCGTGTTTCGTGTATTTATATGTGTCTTTAGCTTTAGAGTAGTTTTTCGAAAACGCATACTCTAAGTCTCCACTAAAATTTTTAAAAAGATCTTTAGAAAAATTCAGACTAGGGTTTACCAAAAATTCGTTTCCTCTAGATCCTTTCTGCTTCATCGTATCTTTTAGGTTTAATGTAAGTGATGGAGTAAAGGTTATTTTTTTCCATAAATCAGTCATTGCCATGGATTGCTTATATTTATAGTTTTTTTCATCATTCACATCATTTCTAGCGTGAAGATAGTCAAAGCTTAAGGTGTTCGACCAATCCCATTTATCTGCAACCTTGATATTTTGCTGAAAAGAAATAGTAGGTGAGTAAGAGTTTCGATCTGGATTATAGTTTTCTAATAATTTTAAACTAAGTTTAAGAGTTGTTGTTCCTGTATTAAACCACTTCACGCGCTCACCAATTACAAGATTCCAGTAGCGAGAATAGTAGGGAAACTTATGTTGTTGCTCATAGTCTCTAAGCATAAGGTTCCACTCTAGCTCTACTAGAGCAGTAGCGGGTTGCTTTTTGCTCCAGTGTTCAAATTTAGAGCGTAATGCGGCAGTGAATGAAATATTATCGTTTTGATAAACCCTTGGAGCATCTCTTCGAACATAATATTGCATAAAGGTTGTGAGTTCAGGTGTTAAGCTGACAGCTTTTGCAAAATTAAATTGGTATTTAGCTAAAAGCATAGGTTTTAGATAAAAAGAGTTTTTGTTAGAAACCTGAACTAGAGCTTCATCGGCTTGGGTAATAACGTTAGAGTCATAACCAAATTCGTTACTAATCTTTAAGGTGTAAGGCTGTAATGGGATAGGCACACCATTTCGCATCCGTTCAGCATGCTGTGAGATTTCTCCCTCAACCTGTGTGATTTTAGTGACGGCTTGTTCGTGCGCAGGAGTACCTGAGGCAAAATCTCTAACTTTTTTATATAGAGGTAGAACTTTTTCTTTTAAATAGGTTCTTTTTTCGTCTTTATTTTTAAGTTCACCGGCGATTTCGTATTCTATTTCTGCCATTTGCATAAGTGCGGGCTGCTTAACTGAATCAGGATCAGTAGAAAGCTTTTGTATGCGATTGTAATAATCTCTTGCTCCGGCGAAATCTTCTAAAAGTTGTCTACAGTATCCAATATAGTATGCTGAAGCCCCCATTTTATATTTCTGTACGATAGATTTTTTAAATTGTTCTTCAGCTTCTCTGATTTTTTGCGTAGCAAAGAGCGCTTGTCCATAATCATAAAATATGTTTGGTGATTTGTTTCCAAGTTTAATTGCGCGCTCATAGTAGGGTTCGGCTTTATCGAAGGTCTGAAGTTTAGCATAGGCAGAAGCTACAAACAGAGCAACGGTAGATTGCATTTCTTTATCCGCAGATTGTATACCGTCAGCTATGTCGATCGCTTGAGTATAGGCTCCTTTAGAAAAGGCTTCGTAGGCGCTTGCCATACGATCTTTTTCATTAGCTGTAGGGGCAGCAACGGCCTTAAAACAGAAAAATATACAGAAAAATAGCGCAAGCTTTCCCACAGCAACATCCTCCACAAGAACAAAAAGCGAATCCTAGTATTTACTGCAAGTTAATTTGAAAACGAACTCGTGTATCTACAGGATTTTGGTTTACGTTATCGTTAATACAAGTTGGGCAAAATGGATTATCCACCGGTTGATCTGGCGGTGGTGGTAATTGATTTCCGTTAGGGGGCGGTAACGAGCCCGGAGGAGGAGGCGGTGGTGGAGGTAAAAATCCAGCACCCTGATTTGCGTTGGGAGAAAATGTTTTTTCAAAAGTCACACTCTGCCCAGCATTTGCTGGATTCATATTGGCGTTTAGAACAGCAGCTATGGCTTGCCCTTGAGCCGCAGAGTTTGCTCCACTAGCTGGTCTTGGTCCGCTTTGAGAAACAGGTTCTGCAATGAACCCTTTTACCGGATCTAAAACCACACCTTTAGGGGGAACATAAGTGCCCGTTGCTGGATCAAACTGACCAACCGCTTTTGGGGGAACAAACACTCCCGTATTTGGATCAAAGCTAGAACCCGGAGGGGGAGGCACATATCGTCCCGAAGCTAAGTCGACGAATCCACCAGCTCTTGGAGCATAGGTTTTTGTATTGGGATCAAAAAAACCTTCTGGGGGCGGCTGTCTCGCAGCATTTGTTTGAGGCGCATTCATGGCATTCACTCTTGCTTCACCAACCATATTATTCATGCTTGCCTTAATGCTTCGATCAGCGCTTGATACGAAAGCTTTTGGGTCTACCCCTGGAGGGATGGGTGAAGCCATTGCCGCAGATTTTGCCGTTTGAGGTGCTGTAGAAAAACTTTCGTTTGTTTTCATAGACTCTAACTGTGCAGGAGAAATTTTTACAGGAATCGAAGCATTCGGTAAGTCTGGTTGTGCTCCTGAAAATTGTCCATCACGCACGCTTTGTACATTTGGTAAGTTAAGCGCTCTCATGGGATCAATATTTGGATTATCTAATTTCGCCATAGCCACATTGCCTTCGAATGTTACTAGTGCAGTCATCTGGTTTAATTGGTTATAGCTCACACTAAAATCAGTGCCTCTGATTCCCATGGCCGCAGTTTTAGTTTTGATAACCATTTTTTCTTTTCCTGGGTTAGCTGCGTTTTCTTTATTACCAATAAAATCTTTAGTTACTTTTGCACGAATTTGTCCGCCAACTAAATTCACTAAGCTAGGGTCGCCAGCTTTTGCAGGCTCAATCTTTAAGGTTGTATCGGGTCCAACGCTTAGCTGGGTATTATCGGAAAAAAGTAATTTCACAAATGAGCGAGCGCTAGTTTGAATTTGGCTGCCTTGGCGAACTTTATCTTTTAGCTGTAGTGCTTTTCCACTTTGGTCTTTTGCGGTTCCTCTTAAAAGAACAACTGTTGCATCACCCGAGTTGGCAAAACTTGCGATTTGTAGAACCAATGAAACCCAAACGAAATATAGCATTAGCGCAATCCCCCTTTGCTCCTAATAGTTTATGATTAGGGCAGTATAGCAGCAAGCAGAAAGGCGGTTTTTTTCTTGAGGATTTTTAATAACCGACTAAGTGCATTAGAATACCTATTACTTGCGTCAAATATAGCTATTTTGTGGTGTAGATGGTCACTCCAGTCCAGTCTTCTGGTGGTGGATTCGTTAAATATCCTTTAGCTTCGTCTAAAAGTTTTTTTGTCGTCTTATCTTCGGGCAAAGTGGTTAAGATTTTTTCAAACTCTTTAATTGCTTCCGTAAATTTTCTCTTTAAAAATTTTGTTTCATAGGCATCGCGAAAGCCTTCTAGTAGAGCATCTTGTTTTGCCCAGGGACTCCAATTAGGAATCACTTCATAAATCTTTACTGCTTCGGATTTTCCCTTCACTTGCACTTGATCAAGAGGGCGAAGAAGAAATTCATTTACTCGATTGCCCATTTTTTCGTGAGTGAACTGCGAGATCATTAAATTAACGCCATAATACTTTGTTAAACCCTCTAGGCGAGAAGCAAGGTTCATATGATCGCCAAGAGCCGTGTATTGAAAAATAGAATCTGATCCCATATTGCCAACGCTGACTTCTCCGGTATTGAGTCCGATACCGACATTTACTTGAGGGAACTTTCTTTTTTGAAACTCTTTATTGATATCGGGAAGTGCTTCTAACATTAATTTAGCACCTCGTACGGCTTGATAAGCATGGTCTTTTATGTCTAGCGGTGCACCCCAAAATCCAACAAGAGCATCGCCAATATATTTATCAAGGGTTCCGCCAGTCTCGAATAAAATGTCGGTCATTTTTCCCATATAAATATTCAATAGAGTAGAGAGTTCTTGAGGGGTTAGGCGTTCGCTAATGGTAGTAAAATCTCTTACGTCTGAGAAAATCATAGTGATTTCTTTTTTCTCGCCGCCCACTTTTAATTTATCCGGATTCGAAAGCATTTCTTTCACAATCTCTGGGGCCACATAGCGAGAAAAAGCATCGCGAATTTTTTTCTTTTCTTTAGCTTCTTTAAAAACATTTAAAAGAGTAAACCATGCATAGAGAGCAATCACGCCGTTGAGACAAAAGAACAGACGAATAAAATAGCCTTCAGGGGCAAAATAAAAATAATCTACAGCAAATATAATACTAACTAAAAAGAGGGCGCCTAAGCTTTCAATCATAGGGTCTTTTAAGCGAGCAAAAATCATCACACTTATAATGCCTAAAAAATAGAGCAAGAATGAATAGAGCATGTTTTCATCTTCAGAGCGAAAAAAGGTATTCGTATCGAGAGCGTGAAATAAGTTGGCGTGCATATACATTCCTGGAGTTTGTGGACTCACAGGCGTATGTCTTAAATCGTGGGCGCCAAAAGCTGAGGATCCAATCAATACTGCGCGTCCACCAAAGATGCCCTTTAGATTCTCATTTTCTGAAGGATTCTTATCCAAATATACATCTTCAATAGCTACTTTATGAAAGCTTTCTGGGCCGCCAAAGAAGCGAACTTTAAGTTCTCCATGAGGGTTCAATCTTATCGTGCGCTCTTCTTTTTCTGAGCTGATTTTTAGATTGTAGTCGGCACTATTAGGAATTCCTTCGACTAAGAGTTTTCGATCTTTTCCGTTTGAGTAAAAAGAATTAAAACCAGAAAAACCAAGAGAAGGAAAAAAAGTAGAATCAATTTCGTTAACTAGCTGCATATGACGAAAAACTCCGTCTATATCTGCTTCTGCAGAAATGAATCCGTAATTGCTTTCAAATAGAATGAGCCCGGGGGCTGCAAAATTTAAACGATCAATTGCGTAGCGTCCTCTCATTGGAGTGCTGCCCGGACGACCTGAAATCGCAGAAAGTTGTAATTCATCTGGAGCATTTTCTAAAGATTGAGAAGGGTCTTGAGTTAATCCATAGCCAAGAACGACGACTCCTTGATTGTCAGAAGAAAAATTTATAATTGCATCGGCAAAGGCTTGATCTGCTTGTGGAGATTCAGGTTCAGGAAAAAGGGCGTCAAACATTACGACCTTTGCACCATAGGTTTTTAAGTTATCGAGAATTTTTCCATGAATAGATCGTGTCCACGGCCATCGCCCTATTTCATTTAAAGAGGCATCAGAAATTTCTAAAACAACTAGATTTGGAGACTTTTCTTTATGATCATAAAAACGAGCTGTTCGTAGATCGTAAAACCAGTTTTCAGTAAAAGAAGAAGAAAAGAGTAGAGCATCTTTAAAGGATCGAGATTTATGGTCTGTATTACTGCGACTTTCTCGAACGGACACACTCAGTGCGATGAGCAAAAAACCAACCAGAGTAATAAGTAGAGCACCAGCGGGGCGCAGCCAGTAATTGAGGGATTCTTCTTTCATAGAGCTTTAGGATACGAGGATAATTGTGCGATGAAAAGCTCTAGCTGGCGTACTTGCTTTTGTTTCTTACGCACAAGTTAGTACACGGTATGAGCTGGCCCACTTAATTGTGCTTTTTTGCGAAACTTTAATCCGTGGATGTGCTGATGTGTTCAGACTGCCGTCGATATTCAATATAAGCACTTAATTAAAAAGAGAAAATTTACTCTTTGAGCACAATTAAGTGGGCCAGTTTAAAAAAAGCAGAGGCCCGATTCATGGATGTTTGAATCGAGCCTCAAGGGGGTATATGGGGGATCAGGACTTTGGGGGACTAACAATTGGGGCTATGGGTTCTCTGGGGGTCTT